>NZ_JCASIO010000001.1:0-802401 GCF_059685955.1 Telluria sp. LT2P80
GAACCCATGCCGGTAGCAGTGCCCGTTGCCGCATCTGGGGCAACAACGGCCTGGCGCTCTGACCTCAGTGATGAGCGCAACCACCTGATCGAGCCCGGCTGCAGGATGCAGGGCATCGAGCACTTGCCGGCGCTGCGGCTGGTTCAGCGAAGGCAGTTTTGCGAACCAGCCTTTGAAACGTGGCGCTTTCATGATCGACTCCTGACGCTGGGGACAGGGGTTGGACCACTGAACTACTCGTCAGTTCAAAGCTAGTCTCTATTTAACGTTGACTGCGCCTTTGCAGTTGGTCACACTAACCAAGTCAATCGACATTTCCGTGCGACATGCCCTATTAATAATATGCACCTGCAATGCCCTATTTCGATAGAAAATTGGGTTTAGACAGGGGAATTTTCTTGTGCACCATAGACATGCCTGGCGGATGGATGCTATCTTGCCTGCCTTCTAGTTGCTCTAGAAACAGATGTTGATCCGCGCCGCCCGGCGCCCAGCTCCATCAACCTCAACCCAGATTCCAGACAGACATGATCAAACACCTGTTCGCCACGGCCCTGATGACGTTGTCGGCCGCGGCATTCGCCGTGCCGTTCGGCTCCCAGTCCGTGCTCGTCGTTGAAAACGACACCGGCAAAATCCTCCTTGAAAAAAATGCCGACACCGTCGTCCCGATTGCATCGCTGACCAAGCTGATGACGGCCATGGTCGTGCTCGACGCCAAGCTCGACATGAACGAGCAGATCGAGATCGACCGCGACGACGTCGACCGCGTCAAGTTCAGCAGCTCGCGCGTGCCGGTTGGCGCCAGCATCTCGCGCAGCGACGTGCTGCACCTGGCGCTGATGTCTTCGGACAACCGCGCCGCCGCCGCGCTGGCCCGCACGTACCCGGGCGGTAACGAAGCCTTCAAGGCGGCCGTGCGCCGCAAGATCCGCGCGCTCGGCATGACCCAGACCACGATCGAAGAGCCGACCGGCCTGTCACCGCACAACCGCTCCACCGCAGGCGACCTGGTCAAGATGGCCGTCGCCTCGGTCCGCTACCCGGATATCGTGCGCATGACCACCGAGACGAAGGAAATGATCGACATCAACGGCCGCGGCGTCGAGTACCACAACACCAACCGCCTGGTCGGCGCCAAGGGCTGGGACATCGGCCTGTCAAAAACCGGCTACACGAACGAAGCCGGCCGTTGCCTGATCATGAACATCACGGCCGCCGGCAAGAAGGCAACGCTGGTGCTGCTGAACGCCGGCGCCTCGTCGGCCCGCGTGCTCGACGCACTGAACATCCGCCGTTTCATGACCGGCGACGCAGCACCGGTGGCCCGCGTCGCTCGCGCCGCACGCGCCTCGTCGGGCGGTCCACGGATCAAGGCCAGCGCCGGCAGTGTGAAGGCCAAGGCGAAAGCCCGCACCAAGCTCGTCAAGTCGAAGGTCCAGGCCACCAAGAACCGCAAGGTCGCCAAGGTCAAGACGACGCGCAAGCGCCGCGACTGATCAGATGATTGGTGGGATCAAGGGGCCGTGAGGCCCCTTTTTTTTGCGCTCACGGTTTGACGAGTGACAGCATGTGGGCATCCACCCACTGCTGGCCCAGTTTGAGCCGCTTGCGCGCGATGCCTTCGTCGAATGCCCCGGCCTTGCGGGCGGCGTTCAGACTGGCGTCGTTACCGACGGCCACCACGATTTCGAGACGCTGCACCTCCAGTTCGGTCCAGGCGTAATCGGCGAGCGCGCGGATGGCTGCCGACGCTGCGCCTTTGCGCTGCCACGATTGGCGCACCCAGTAACCAAGGTTGCAGAATCCATGCATTGCGTTCATCTGGTTCAGGCCACAGCCGCCGACGAACATGCCGGATGCGCGGTCGAAGATAGCGAACTCGAAGCACGTCGCTTCCGCCAGTCCTTTCTCGCAGGTCGCGATCCAGGCAAGGGCATCGTTCATTGAAAACTGCGCCGTCGCCCAGGGCATCCACGGTGCGAGCGTCGGTGTCGATTCGACGATGGCCGCAACCAGTGCCGGCGCGTCGCCAGGAACATAAGGGCGGAGGACGAAGTCGGTGGAAAACAGCATGGGACGCCCCTGTTCATTGCACATCCGGCCCGGCACGCCTTACCGGGTGGCAGCTGCCTTCACCACGAGCGCATCCATCACCTGTCCGGTCGCCGCCATGACGTCACCGGCATCCTGGATCCTGTTCGCCTGCAGTACCTGCGATGGCGACACGACATACGTGCCGTCGATCACGATGGTCGGGGTGCCAGTGACCTTGTAGGCGTCGACGATCTGGCTCAGGCGTTTGAGCCTGGTCTGGACGCCGAACGAGTTCCACGTGTTGGCAAACGCCGCCTTGTCGAGTCCATTCGCGCCGGCCCACGCGATGATGTCCGCGTCCTTCATCAGGCGCTTGCGCTCGACGTGCACGGCATTGAAGACGCGCCCGTGATATGCCTCGAGCTTGCCCATCGCTTCGAGCGTCAGGAACAGGCGCGCTTCCGGATCGGCCGGGCCCTGGAACGGCAGCGGCACGCGGCGCAGCGCGATGCGGTCGCCCTGCTGCCTGACCCAGTTCTTCAGCGTCGGTTCGAAGGCATTGCAAGCGCCGCAGTGATACGCGAAGAATTCGATGACCTCGACCTTCTTGCCCTCGGCCTGGGTCGGCTGCGGTGTGGCCAGCGTCGTGAAGTCCGCGCCATCGCGCGGCGCGGTTGGCGACGCGTTGGCAAGGCCGGCCACCAGGGTGGCGGCGATGAGGGCAAGTCGCAGGGCGCGCATATCGATCCTTTTCAGTATGAAGCAAACATTCTAGCGGACGGCGACGCCGTCAAATGCACGCATTCTCACGACGCCGCGCGCACGGCCCCTTACGCCACCAGGTCGCGCAAGCCACTCGTGCGGTGCGTGCGGCTGGCAATCGCTTCCTGCAGCACGTCGCCGCCCGGCGTCACCAGCGTAAACACCTCGCTGGCGCGCGTGATGCCCGTGTAGACCAGCTCGCGCGTGAGCACCGCATTGCGCTCGCGCGGCAGTGCCAGCACCGTGTGGCGAAACTCCGAGCCCTGCGATTTGTGCACGGTCATCGCAAACGCCGTCTCGACATTGCGCAGGCGCGTGGCCAGCACGCTGCGCACGGCGTCGCCTTCCAGGAAGTAGACGCGCAGCGCGCCGGCGCGCGCCGGATCGGGCAGCGTGACGCCGATATCGCCGTTGAATACGCGCGTCGAGTAATCGTTGCGCGTGACCATGACCGGCCGGCCGACATACCACTCGGCGCCATGGCGCAGCAGGTGACTCGCCGCGAGCCGCTTTTCGATGGCCTCGTTCAGCCCCGCCACGCCCCACTCGCCATCGCGCACCGCGCACAGGATGCGGAAGGTCTCGAAGCTGAGCAGAATCCGGCGCACCCAGTCTTCATGCTCGCCCTGGGCACCGTCGCGCAGCAGTTGCAGGTACGGTGAATACCCGGCATGCGCCAGTTGCAGGAGCTGCGCCGGCTGCGCATGTTCGAGCCAGCGCACGCTCTCTTCCCCGGCCCGCAGGACCTGTTCGGCGCGCGCGGTGTCGCCACCATTGACCGCCAGCGCCAGCTGGCCGATCGGCCCGCCGAAGCGGCGGCTGTAGCGCAGCATCACGGTTTGCTGGGCCAGCGCGCCGCCGTCGCCGCGATAGATGTCCGGGATGATCTCGCCGCTCGCGGCTTCGATATACGCGATCGTCGCTGCGCTGTAGTGGCCTTCGTGCGCGGCATGGCACAGGTCACCCAGCACGGCGCCCGCCTCCACCGACGCCAGCTGGTCCTTGTCCCCCAACAGGATCAGCGTCGCGCCAACGGGCAGCGCATCGAGCAGGCTGGCCATCATTTCCAGGTGCACCATCGATGCCTCGTCGACGATCAGCACATCGACGTCGAGCGGATTGCCGCGGTGGTGCGCGAACGCGCGCGTGTCGGGGCGCGCGCCGAGCAGGCTGTGGAGCGTGCGCGCCGCGCCCATGCGCGCCGTCAGTTCGCGCAGCGGCAGGTCGCCACCGACACGGTCCGCCAGTTCATTCAGGGCCTTGTCAATCGACTGCTTCAGGCGCGCTGCCGCCTTGCCCGTCGGTGCGGCCAGCGCCACGCGCTGGCGCCCTGCTTCCGGGGCCGTCGCGAACAACAGGGCCAGCAGGCGCGCGACCGTGTAGGTCTTGCCGGTGCCGGGACCGCCCGTGATGATCGCCACCGAACTGCGCAGCGCCACGGCGCAGGCGAGCTTTTGCCAGTCCGGCCCCTGCGCGCCAGGCTGCGTCGTGAACAGCTTGTCGAGCCAGCTGCGCACGAGCGGTGTATCCACCGGATGCGTGGCCGCCGCGCGCTCGCGTACGGCTTGCGCCACCAGTGTCTCGTCGCGCCAGTAACGCCGCAGGTACAGGCGCTGGCCATCGAGCACCAGCGGCTGGTCGAGATCGAATTCACCACGGATCCAGACCTGCTGGCAGTGCGCCAGCAGCTTGCTCCAGCCGGCCACGCCCCGCGGCAGCGGCGCGGCCGCCTGCGCCAGCTGGCGCCATGCATCGTCACTCCAGCCCAGCAGCAGCGCCGGCCCGGCGGCCAGGTCGTCCAGCTGCAGGCAGCTGTGGCCATGGCCTTCGAGCTCGGACAGCACCGCCGCCGCCAGGATCAGCGCCGGCGGCGCGTCGCCCAGTTGCGCAATGAAGCGCGCGAACGCGCCCGACAGGCGACGCAGCTCGCCCGCTTCGGTCAGCGCACCGATTTCGCGCCACAGACCATCGATATCGGCGTCAAGCTTCGCCATGTGCATCCTTGTCCAGCAAACGTTCCAGTCCATCCAGCAGATCGAGGTCGGGGGCCAGCACCCAGCAGCCGCGCGTGACCGGGTTCGCAATCCCGCGCAGGAACATGAAGACGGCGCCACCCAGCTGGTATTCGGGCTCGTAGGCGTCCCCCAGGCGCGCGCGCAGCAGGCGGTGCAGGGCCAGCAGGTAGATGCTGCCCTGGATCTCGTAGCGGTGCTCGGCCATCCCCGCAGTCATCGCGGCCTGGCTGTACGACGCGTCGCCCGGCCCCAGCGCATTGGACTTGTAATCCAGCACCCAGTAGCGGCCTTCGTGCTCGAACACCAGGTCGGCGAAGCCCTTGAGCATGCCGTGCAATACCCGCTCGGGCAGCACGGGCCGTTCGAGCCCGCCCAGCAGATGCGTGCGGCACAGCGCGTCCAGGCGTTGCAGGTCGAGATGCTCGCTCGGGAACCAGAACTCCATCTCGGGCAGCACGCCATGCAGGTCGCGCAGGCGTGCATTCTGTGGCGGCAACGGCGTATCGACGATCTCGCGCAGCCAGGCCAGTGCATCGGCCAGGCGATGGCCCCAGCCCGCACGTTCGATATGCTGCACCAGGCGCGCCTCGCAGTTCGGGTCGTCCAGGCAGGCGAAGCCTTCGCGCGCCAGCCACTCGAGCCGCTCGTGCATGAAGTTGCCGGGCACCGAGCCGCGCGGGAAGCGGTGCCATGGCGCGTCCTCGATGCGGGGCGGCGTGGCAGCCTGGGGCACGTCCTCCATCAGCGTCTGGTCCTGCGCGCGCATGGGTGTCGGCGGCGCGATCGCGTGGCGCGTGAGCGACGTGAACGAGCCGACCGACCAGTCGCGCTCGAACTCGGCGCGGTAGCGCGGCGCATCGAGCAAGTCCGGCCGGATGTCCTCGCGCGACAGCAGCGTGACGCCATCCGGCTCGGCCAGTTCGTGCAGCGAAATGCCATCGGCGCCGCCCGCCACGACATCGAAGTGCCCGCGCAGCGCCTCGGCGGCTATTCGCTCGCCCCCGGCCAGCAGATAGCCAAGGGCCGACTCGTGCAGCTTGTTCTCGCCCTTGCGCGTGCCGGAGACGGCCGCTGCGCCGAGCCACAGGAAGTGGCGCGCACGTGTCAGCGCGACGTACAGCAGGCGCAGGTCTTCCTCGATGCGCGCGCGGTCGACTGCCGCCAGCGCGTCATCGCTCAAGGCCAGGTCGAGGTGGCGCGTGCCGGCATCGTCCACGTACTCGAAGAACGCGCGATTGCGACGGTTGGTGGCGCGCGCCGTCACGGCGAACGGCAGGTACACCAGCGGGTATTCCAGGCCTTTCGACTTGTGCACGGTGACGACCTTGACCAGTTCGGCGTCGCTTTCCAGGCGCAGCACGCGCTCGTCGCCGCTCGACCCCAGCCCGTCGATCTGTTCGGCGAACCAGCGGATCAGGGCCTGTTCGCCTTCGAGCTGGCTGCTGGCTTCCTGCAGCAGTTCGGCCAGGTGCAGCAAATTGGTCAGGCGCCGCTCACCACCCGGCTCGCGCAGCAGGCGCGCCGGCAGTCCCAGTTCGTGGATGAAGCGGCGCAGCATCGCCAGCACGCCCTGGCGCTGCCAGCTGCCGTGCAGCGCCTTGAGCTGCTCGACGCGCGCCTCCCACACCATCTCGTCGTGCGAGAACTGCGCCAGTTCGGCCAGCCCCAGGCCGGCGGTGGCGGTGGCAAACGCGGCACGCGCGAGCGCGCCATCGAGCGGATTGGCCACCGCGTACAGCCAGCGCAGGACGTCGGCCGCTTCGTCGCTTTCGACGACCGAATCCTTGTCGGACAGGTAGACGCTGGCCACCTTGCGCCGCATCAGCGCGCGCCGGATGGCGCTAGCTTCGCGCCGGTCGCGCACGAGGATCGCGATATCAGCCGGCATCAGGCGCGTGAATCCAGCTGTCTCCCCAGTGTCATCGTCGAAGCCCACGCGCGCATCGTTGAGCAGGCCGACAATGTGTTCGGCGCAGTGATGGGCAAACACATCACGGTAGTCGTCTGCCTTCAGGTCATCTCGGTCCACGATGTTCACGGACAGTGCGCCAGTGGCATCGCCCATGCCCACGAGATGGCGGCGATGGCCCTGCGCCTTGACCGCGTCAAACGGCAGCGGGTTGTCGTCGCCACGCCGGAACCGGAACGCGGCGCCCGGATGCGCGCCCTCGGCATGCAGGAACAGGCCATTGACGGCGCTCACGAGCGGCGCGGTCGAGCGGTAATTGGTGTCGAGCTGGTAATGGCGCCCCGCCGTCGCGCGGCGCGCCGCCAGGTAGCTGTGGATGTCGGCGCCGCGAAAGCCGTAGATCGACTGCTTCGGATCGCCAATCAAGAACAACCCGTGCTCTGGGTCGTTCGCCTCGACCCGGTACAGCAGGTCGAAGATACGGTACTGGTCGGGCGACGTGTCCTGGAATTCATCGACCAGCGCCACCGGATACTGGCCAACGATGCGCGCGCGCAGCGCCGCGCCGTTCTCGCCCTCGAGCGCAACCTTCAGGCGTTCGAGCATGTCGGCAAAGCCGAACTGGCGATTGCGCCGTTTGAGCTCCTGCATGCGCGCGCCGATATGACCGGCGGCGTGGCGCAGCAGCGCGTGGGCGATCGGGTCCAGCGCGGCCAGGCTGGCCTGCAGCGCAGCGGTGGCGTCGAAACAGTCCGGCACGTCGGTCGAAAAATCCTTGCTGAACGCGTCGGCGATGCCGTCCGGGGTCAGGCGGCGCCACGCCGTGTCGGTCAGGTCCGGCATGTGGCGCGCCGGGTCCGTGGCCCAGGCGCGCAGCGCTTCGAACCATTTGACGAGCGAATCGGCGCGCATTTTGTTGCCGTTGAAGCACTTGGGCTGGCGCTCGCGGTGACCGGCGATCCAGCGCTCCATCTCGTGGGCGCGCTCGAACCAGCCATCCTTCAGGCGCATCAGCTCTTCGCGCTGTGCCTTGGCCAGCCGCGCCACCAGTTGCTTCAGTGGTTCGGTTGCTGGCGCGCCGAGCAAGGCGTCGCGCCGCACCAGCTCGCGCACGCTCGTCTTGAGCGCCTCGACATCGCGCCAGCTGTCCATCACGACCGCCAGCGACTCGGCGCCCAGCGGATAGACCTGCTGGCGCCAGTAGTCGTGCGCGGCGTCCTCGAACAGTTCGCGCTCGTCGCTGACCAGTTCTTCGTCGAACAGGCTGCCGCTGTCGAAGGCGTGCTCGCGCAGCATGCGCTGGCACCAGGCGTCGATCGTGAAGATCGCTGCTTCGTCCATCGTCTCGGCGGCCATGAACAGGCGGTGCCCGGCGATCTGGCGTTCGCTGCCTGCCGTGTAGCTGGCGGCCAGCTCGTGCAGGTAAGGGTCGACCATGTCGAGTTCACCGCGGAAGTAGCTTGCGGCCTGCACCAGCCGCTCGCGCACGCGATTGGCCAGTTCGCGCGTGGCGGCGCGCGTGAACGTCATCACCAGGATCTCGGATGGCAGCAGCGGCCGCACGAACGCATCCTGCCCGCCATGCCCCAGCACCAGCCGCACATACAGCGCCGCGATGGTCCAGGTCTTGCCGGTGCCGGCCGAGGCCTCGATCAGGCGAGAGCCGTGCAGCGGGAAATCGACCGGTTCAAGTTTGGTGCTCATGTGGACGACTCCTGCAACGGCCTGATCTTGACGCAGTCCTGCATCCAGCGTGCCAGCGGTCCATACAGTTCCTCGGCCAGGTCGGGCCAGCCGCCGGCGTTCTTCAACGCGTCAAAGTCCGGCCACAGGCGCGCCAGGCACAGGTCATCGACCTCGCCGCGCAGCTCGAAGCCGCCGTCGTAGGTCGCGCGCGGATCGCCCTGCGCCAGGTGACTCAGGGCCGTCTTGCATGCCACCGGCAGCGGGCTGTCCAGATTGGCCCGCCACAGGCGCACCAGGTCGTGCAGCGTTTCCAGCGCCGCATCCTGGGCCAGCGGCGCCATCTCGAGCACCGCGTCGCGCGCAACCAGGTAACCCGTCACCGGATTGCCGGCAGCGGCGGCGGCCAGCTGGCGCAGCCACGGTGCGATCAATTTGTCACCACGCGGATTGCCAGCGCGGTCCAGCACCTTGGACGAGATCTGCATCAGCCACGCACTGCCCTCGCCGCTCGAACGCAAGCGGTCGATCCAGTCGTCCAGGTGGATCTCACCCAGCAGCAGGCTGACGGCGAATTTCGGCGCCGCTTGCGGGAAGCGCGCCCCCAAGCGCAGCCACTCGGTGCGCACGGGCGCCAGGCTCTCGACCAGCTGCTCCTGCCACATGCGACCCATCAGGCCGATCGGCAGCACGCCTTCGCGCGCCAGGCGTTCGGCGCGCACCGCCAGCGTGGCGCGCACGTCGCCAATGGCCTCGGCCTCGCCGCTGTCGTCCAGCAGGTGGTCTTCGATCTGGTAGCGCTCCAGCGCATCCAGCCCGAACGGCTCTTCGTCGTCACCCACGTGCGCGGCGTCCGCAAACACGACGCCCAGCCGGCGGCGGAAGAAAAAGCGCGCCGGCTGGCGCAGAAAACTGGCCAGTTCGCCCAGCTTGAGGACGAAGTCGGGCTCCAGCTCGTAGGCCGGCAACGCATCATCGACGGGATGGTCATCAGCGCCGTGCGCGGTGCGCCATTCGCCCGCGTACGTGAGCAGACCGCCGCGCTGGAAGTAGCGCCGGCTGAATGGCTGCAGCGGATGCTCGGTCGTGATGTGATCCAGGTCTTCCATGTCCCAGCCGGCCTTCAGGTAGTCGCGCAACTGCGCCACCAGCACCGAGGGCGGCTGCTCGCTGTTGTCGCGCACATTGCGGCCGACCCAGCTCACGTAGAACTTGTCGCGCGCAGCCAGCAAGGCTTCGAGCATCAGGTAGCGGTCGTCGTCGCGGCGCGAGCGATCGCCAGGCCGCGCCATGCCGGGCAGCGCCAGCAGGTCGAAGTCGGACGGGCGCGCGCGGCGCGGGAAGTCGCCGTCGTTCATGCCCAGCAGGCAGACGGCGCGAAACGGCACCGCGCGCATCGGCATCAAGGTGCAGAAGGTCACGCCGCCCGACACGAACTGGTGATTCAGCGTGGGCGCATCGAGTTCGTTCATCCACGCTTCGCGCAGCACCGCCAGCGGCACCGGTTCGTCAAAGCCTGCACCGGCGCAGGTCTCGAGCCAGCATTGCAGGCCCTCGCCCAGGTTCGACAGCGTCAGGCGGTCGGCTTCGTCACCCGCGGCATAAAAGCACGACAGCATCTCGCGCGCTGCCTCGCCCCATTCGGCCGGCCGCAGCGAGGCATCGAGCCGGCCGCGCCAGGTCAGCAGGCATTCGACCAATTGCGCGAGCGAACCGGCCAGCGCGGCATCGAGGCCACCGACTTCGGCGTACGGCTCGATGTCGCCGAAACTGGCGCCGGCGCCGCTCGCGTAGCCGAGCAGCATGCGGCGCACGCCGAAGATCCAGGCATTCTGCTCGCCCGTCATCCCCAGACCCAGGCCCGCGCGGTGGTCGTGGTCCAGGCCCCAGCGCACGCCGGCGCCATCGATCCAGCGGCCCAGGATCGGCAGATCCTCGCTCGTCACGCCAAAGCGGCGCGCGACGGCCGGCACGTCGAGCAAATCGCGCACTTCGCTCTGGCGGCAGCGCTGCTGCGGCAGGCGCAGCAGCCACTCGAGCGAGACCAGCAGCGGGTTGACGCTGCGGTCGCGCACGTCGCCGATCTCGAAGGGGATGTGGCGCGGATCGTGCCGCCGGTGCTGGTCGAATACCGCGTGGATCGCGGGCGAGAACGCATCGATATCCGGCACCATGACCACCACGTCGCGCGGGCGCAGCGTCGGATCGAGTGCGAACCACGACAGCAGCTGGTCGTGCAGCACCTCGATCTCACGCTGCACACTGTGCGTGACGTGGAATTCGATCGAGCGGTCATCCAGCATCGGCGGCACATGCGGGTGCTCGGACAGCGGCACCAGGTCGCGCACTGCGGCCTGGACCTGCGACAAGAGCGTGCCGCCGTCGTCGTCGGTGAACAGGTCGACGCGCAGCGGCGCAGGCTGGCCTGCGCCGCTTTCCCCACTTTCGCTCGCCTCATGCTGCTGGTCGAATTCATCGAGCATGCGCACGAAGTCGCGGCCCTGCCGCCCCCAGCTGGCCAGCAGCGGATGGCTGTGGACATGCATTTCCTCGATCGGGATCGTGCCCAGGTCGACGCCCTCGCGCTGCGGCTGGCGGCGGCGCGCCGCCTTGAGCAACTGGCTGCCTTCGATGATGTCGCCCCAGTAGAACTGGCACGGGTTGGGTACCGCAAACAACACCTGCGTGTGGCGCGCCAGCGCCGAGATCGCTTGCAGTGTCTGGTACGGCAGCGTCGACATCCCGAACAGCACGACGCGGCGCGGCAGGCGGCTGGCCGGTGCAACGTCCGCCGCGACGGCGGCGAGGAACTGGTCGTGGATGGTGGCGCGGCCGCTCTCGCGCTGTGCCTCGGGCAGGCTCGCGTGCACGGCGCGCCACAGGCAGGCTTGCCAGCGCTGCTCGAGCGCGAGCGGGACCACGTCGCCCCCGGCGCGGCGCAGCACATCGCGCCCCGCGGCCCAATCGGCCAGCCAGTCGGCGCGATACACCTGGTACTGGTCGTACAGGTCGGCCACGCGTTCAGCCAGTTGCAGGCGGCGCTCGGCGTCGCCATCGGCCAGAAAGCGCGCCAGTGGCGCGTAGCCATCGTCCTGCAGCAGCGTCGGCAACAGGCGCATCAGGCGCCAGGTCAGCGGATCCTTGTCGAACGGTGCGCGCTGCGGCACGCGCTCGCGCCCCAGCATGCCCCGGTAGGCTTCCCACATGAAGCGCGCCGGCAGCGCCACGCGGGTGGCGGCGCAGACGCCGTTTTCCTCGGCCAGCGCGATCTTGAGCCACTCGGCCACGCCATTCGACTGGACGAGAAAGATCTCTTCCTCGAGCGGCCCCAGAGGATGGTTGCGCAGCCAGTCGAAGACGGCGCTGCGCAGCAGCTCCATCTGGTTACCGTGGAGGATCAAGAGACCGGGGGTGATCGGGGCAGACATGCGGTGGGCGTGGGCAATCGGGACCAAAGCATACCGCGTTTGGCCCCCTGACGGTAGGGCCAAAAGGGCTGGTCAGCGCCCATCGCTGGCGCGCCCGCCAAACTGCGCCGAGACCTCGCGCTCGATGCGCACCAACAGCGCCCGCAGGCGCGCCGTCAATGCCCGCGCCTGCGCTGTGCCGCCCCCGCGCAGGTCGCGCACCGGCTGCGCTTCCAGGTCTTCGCAGATCGCGGCGAACGCCGTGGCGCCGACCGCGCGCGCAGCCGACTTCAGCTGGTGGGCCAGGCTGGCGGTGTGGGTCAGGTCGCCGCCTGCCAGCGCCGTGTCGATGCCGGCCAGGTTCTCGCGCGTGGTGTCCAGAAACAGGAATGCGTATTTGCGCATCCGTTCGAGGTCACCCCCGGCCGTTGCGGCCAGCAGCGCCACGTCGAGCACCGCGCTGCCCGGGGCGGTGGCGGCAGGCAGATTGACGGCGACATCCGACACCGGCGCCGTGGTGCGCCCGAGGCAGCGCGCGATGGTGGCAGCCAGCAGTTCCGGTACCACCGGCTTGGCGAGAAATTCGTTCATGCCCGCCGCCATGCAGCGCGCGCGGTCGTCCACGCCGGCATTGGCTGTCATCGCCACCACGAGCGTGCCGGCCAGGCACGGATCGCGCCGGATGCGGCGCGTCGCCTCCAGGCCATCCATCACCGGCATCTGCACGTCCATCAGCACGCAGTCGAAGCGCGCCTCCGCCATCGCCGCCAGCGCCTCTTCGCCATTGCCCGCGACGACGACATCGGCCCCGGCCAGTTCGAGCAGTTCGCGCGCGACCTGCTGGTTGAACGGGTTGTCCTCGACCAGCAGCACGGCGCAACCGTCCAGGCGCGCCTGGGCCGGCGCGGGCGCTGCGCCCAAGCCGGAACTGGCGCCCGCCCCCACCCGCGCGCCGGCACCATCGTCCAGCGCCAGGCGCGCCGTGAACCAGAAGATGCTGCCCACGCCAGGGGTACTGGTCACGCCGACCTCGCCGCCCATCAGCTCGGCCAGCTGACGGCTGATCGCCAGTCCCAGGCCGGTGCCGCCATGCCGGCGCGTGGCCGACTGGTCGGCCTGCTGGAATGGCGTGAACAGGTGCTGCAGCGCGTTCGGCGCGATGCCGATGCCACGGTCTTCGACTTCGAAGCGCACCAGGATTTCCGGACCAAATGCATGCGCCAGGCGCGCGCGCATCGTGATGCGGCCGCGCTCGGCGAACTTGACGGCGTTGCCGGCAAAATTGAGCAGCACTTGTTCAAGGCGCAGCGAATCGCCGCACAGGGGCCGCATCAGCTCGGGCGCGATCTCGATATCGAAACCCAGGCCCTTGGCGGCAGCCGCCGTACCCAGTTGCGCCTCGACGTTGCGCATCAGGGCGTCGGGCATGAAGCGTTCGGTCGCCAGTTCAAGCATGCCGGCCTCGATCTTGGAAAAGTCGAGGATGTCGTTGATGATGCCCAGCAGGTGCTGGCCCGAGTGGTAGATCTTTTCGAGGTAGTCGCGCTGGCGCGGATCGGGCCCGGCCTGCAGCGCCAGGTGCGTCATGCCGATGATACTGTTCATCGGCGTGCGGATCTCATGGCTCATGTTCGACAGGAAGTCGCTCTTGGCCTTGCTGGCGGCATCGGCGCGTGCCTTCAGGCGGTGCAGTTCGGTGATGTCGGTCGATACGCACAGCACGGCCGGCGCTTCGTCGACCTGCAGCGGCACGCGCACGCTCCACAACTGGCGCGTGGCGCCGTCCGGGCCGGCCTGGGCCACTTGCGCGCTGCTCTGACGGTCGGCCCGCAGCACGGCGCGGTCCAGCTCCCAGGTGGCGTCGGCCTGGCCCACGTCCATCGCCTCGGTATCGGGCCGGCCGATCAGGTCCGTCGCCGGGCGTCCGAGGCGCGAGGCGCCCTTGGCATTGAGGTAGCGGATGCGGCGCGCGCCGTCCTTCAGGTACACCTCGGCGTCGAGGTTGTCGAGCACCGTGTCGAGCAGCAGGCGCTGCTCGACGGCGGCGCGGCGCGCCCGGTACTGGGCCAGGAACAGCCCGTACATCAGCAGCGTGCCGATGAAACCTGCGGCGAGCGCGCCCAACGGCACATAGCGGTCGACGCCGACCAGCATCTCGTCCATGGGCGCCGAGAAGTAGGCTTTCCAGCCGTTGCCGACGTAGTCCACGCCCAGTACCGACACGAAATGCAGCGCCGGATCGGGCGGGTTGCTGCGCACGTCCACGCCGTGCAGCAGGATATCTCCCGCCGCCGGCGCACCCGGTCGGCCAGTGTAGCGGCGCCCGGTCCCGTACAGGCTCACGCGCAGCGGTTGTGCCTCGAGCGAGACGAGCGCGTTGCGCACCAGCTCCTGCACCGAAAAGAAAATGCCGAACGAGCCCAGATAGGCGGCCCGGCGCTCGGCCACACCCAGCGGCAGCACACCCCCGACGTACACAGGCAGGCGCATGCCAAGCGCGTTGTGTGGCACCGGGTCGGGCAGGAACACGGGTTGTCCCGACGCGACGATGGTGCCGCTGTCGCGTGCCTGTGATATCGCCCGCGCGACCAGCGGACGGGACGCCATGTCGAAGCCGAGCCGCCGGGTCGGCTTGTCGGCCGGATACTGGTAGGTCACCACTTCGTACCACGGTCGGCGCCCGGCCGGAAAGATCTGGAAATCCGGGTAACCGCGCACATCGACGCTGCGGTCGGCGCGCATGGCCGCAACAAAGGCGGCGCGCTCGCTGTCGGGCACGCGCGTGGCAAACGTCAGGGCTTCGATGGCCGGATAATTATTCGGCAGGTCGAGCGCTGCCGCGTAACGGTGAAACGATGCGCGGTCGGGCACCGCACTGCCGCCGCCGGCCGCATGCAGGGCGGCCATCGCGCGCACGGCGCGGGCATACGAGGCAATGGCATTGTCGAGCCGTTCCTGGGCGCCGCGCGCCAGGTTGTCGAAGCGGCGCCGGGCGTCGGTCTCGACGGCGGCACTGGCGACCGCATGCAGCAGCATGCCGATCGCCAGCGCCAGCAGCACGCCGCCGCCCCACAGCACGATGGGCCGGCCCACGCGCGCGGCGGCAAGTTCGATGGCGCGGGCGCCACGCAAGGCTGATCGCTTCATGCTTCCCCTTTCGGGCGATGCATGCCCCGCATATTGGTAAGAATCAAGATGAGTATATCGGTGCACCGGCCTGGCGCGACCACGGTCACCATCCCGATGAGGCACGCGAGCAACAAATCGCCTCTCACCGGACCACCGCCCAAGGGCGGCTGCTGCGTCTGCCGAGGCCACGGCCGTACCAGGCGCCGTGGCCCCCGTTCACGATGCCAGACGCCTGGCAAACAGCGCGTCCCAGGTCGGCTCGATCTCGACGTACAGCGCCACTGCCTGCTCGATCCCGACCGTCTGTGGCTTGCCGACCCGCGTGATGACCACGCCGGCGCGCCGCAGCATGCGTTCGATCGCCGTCGTGGTCACGGTGATGTAGCGCGACAGTCCGCGCTGGTGGGCATCGTCGATGATGGCGGCGATCGACTCCATCGTCATGGCCGAGAAACCGTAACCGGCCACCCCATCGGTTTCCAGCGCAAAGCGTGACAGCTCCCAGATCTGCGGGTCGCTCGGCGCCACCTGCCCGTCGAGCAGTTGGGGGAACGAATCCTTGAGCATGTACGGTCCTTCCGTGGGCAGCAGTCTCCAGCAGCCGCGCAGCGTGGCGTCGTCGCGCATCAGCATGTAGCGCGGCTCGAGGGCGTCGTAGCCATCGATCTCCATGCCCGACAACACCGGCACTTCCCAGCCAAGCCGCCCGCGGAATACCCGGGCGCGCAGCAAGTGCATTTCGCACAACTCGTTCGATGGAATGGCGCGGCGTGGCGCGATCCGGATATGCATGCTCATTACCCCTCCCTGAAATGACATCTGGTCGATCGGAAAATGCAAACGGCATAAAATCGTTATGCAAGTCGGGTAGCGTGGGTACTATCAGCTCTGCTAGGTGGCGAGCAATGTCGGGGGTGCAATACTTTTGCTTATGCAGTTTTCCAAGTGCTGGCTTCACTTTCCCGAAAGGAATAATCATGGCAATCGAAATGATGTCTGACGCGCTCGGCGCCGACATGCACGCCAACCACGTCATGCAGGCAGCCGGTGCTGTGCGCATGGCACCGCATGAACTGCGCCGTCTGCGCATCACCAAGCGCGAAAGCCAGGAAAAGTTCTGGGGCCGCTTCGGCGTCACCCAGTCGAGCGGCTCCCGCTTCGAGACTGGCCTCGCCATCCCGACGCCCGTGTCGATCCTGCTGCGCATGTATGTCAATGGCAAGCTCAGCGATGGTGATCTTCAGGGGTAATCAATCCAAGGCCGATGGCCTTGACCACCGCCTGCTGGCGGGTGTTGACGTCGAATTTCTGACGCACATTCGCCAGATGGAAGTTCACGGTCGCTTCAGAGCAGTTGGTAATGCGCGCAATTTCCCATGACGACTTGCCCGCCATGACCCACTGCAGGACTTCCAGTTCGCGCTTGGTCAGGCGCGGCGCCGCGCCCCGCCCTTCTTCAGGACGGATACCTTCTTCGCGAAAGCGATGCGATGAGGCGAACGCGTAATCGCGTACCAGCGCCAGCATCGGCAGGGCTTCCATCACGGCGCGCTGGGCAGAGATATCCGGCCGCGCATCGGAGGCAAAACTGATCACCCCGAATTCCCCCTGCGGGCCGTGCACCGGGAGCGTCACGCCGCTGCGAATGCCATGCGCGCTCGCCTCTTCGTACAAGCCGGCTTGCTGGGTGCCCGATGCGAACAGGCCCGGCTCCCACACCATCGGCAAGGTGCTCGTCAGGCAGTGCGCCACCGTCGGATCGACATACGCAAAACCGTTGCGGTCGTAGCGCTCGCGCCAGTTATCCGCGTAGTTACTGCGCAAAAAGGCGGACTCGAAGCGCGCATGGCGCGAACCGACCAGCCCGAACAGCACTTGATCGAACCCCAATGTTCGCGCGAGATTGAACAGGGACGCGCTCCACTGGGTCGCATCCCTGGCTTCCATCAACTCGAGTAGCAAGGCGGTATCAATCATGGGGTCACAAGAATATGCATCAGCGCTATCCTAGTCGGTTCACCCCCCTTCAAAATCCTCGAAAATTAACAATCAAGATATTTACACGCAGCCATTTCGCTGGTGTCGTGCAATGACAACAACTATTTTCAGTTCAACCTGTATTGCAGATTGCGTTCGCCGGTCGTGTGTGAGGTCAATTGCATTGAATTTCGCTGCTGCAGTTCATCTTTATGCTTTTGTTAACGCAAAACAAATTTGTGTCTTGACGTAGATCAATGAACGTTCTGTTGCTACAGCAGGCGGAAAATCACACCGGATCTTCCAGCTGCGCACGCCCGATTGCTGCTGCCGCCTGCTCCGCTGCGATCCACGTGTCGACCGCCTTGCCGGCGCCGGGCCGCAGGTGCAGGCCCAGCTTGCTGCGGCGCCACAGCACGTCGGCTGCGCAGGTCGCCCATTCGTGCGCCATCAGATAGCGCAGCTCGGCTTCATACAGACCGGGCGCGATCTCGAGGCCAAGGTCGTTCAGCGCGTGGCACCCATCCAGCAGGCGCGCCACGCGTGTGCCGTACGCGCGCGCATACCGCAGCGCGAGCGGCGCCGGGAGCCAGCCGTGGCGCTGCCGCAGCGCCGCCACCCAGCCGTCGAATTCGAGCACGCCCCGGCGGTCCGGCATAGCGCCGAACAGGTCGCCGCCGGGCAGCACCGCGCGCGCCGTCCAGGCGCCTGAGACTGACCGGCCAAGCCGCGGCGCCAGCCAGTCAAGCGCTTCCTCGGCCAGCTTGCGGTAGGTGGTGATCTTGCCGCCGAACACCGACAGCAGCGGCGGGCCATCGGCGTCGCGTGCCAAGTGATAGTCGCGCGTGACCGCTGCCGCCGTGTCCGCATCGTCGGCCAGCAGCGGGCGCACGCCGGCATAGCTCCAGACGATATCGCGCGGCGCGATCTGGCGCCGGAAATAGACGTTGGCCAGTGCGCACAGATAGCGTTGCTCGTCGTCGGCAATGGCCACGTGGCCGGGGTCGCCCGAAAACTCGACGTCGGTGGTGCCGATCAGCGTGAATGCGTCTTCGTACGGCAGCGCGAACACGACCCGGCCATCGGTGTGCTGGAACAGGTAGCCGCAGGCATGGTCGAACAGGCGCGGCACGACGATGTGGCTGCCCTTGACCAGGCGCAGCGCACGCTGCGAAGCGGCGCCGCCGGCGCGCAGGGCCAGGCGCCCCGCCCACGGCCCGGTGGCATTGACCAGGCCGCGGGCACGCACGGCGAGCGGTCCGCCGGCGCGCGCCAGCCGCGCCTCCCAATGGTCGGCGCGCCGCACGATATCGTCACACGCCGTGTGCGACATGACCTGCGCGCCGCGTTCGTGGGCATCGAGCGCATTGAGCACGACGAGGCGCGCATCGTCGACCCAGCCGTCCGAATAGGCAAAGGCGCGCGCGAACCCCGGCTTGAGCGCATCGCCCGCGCGGTGCCCGGCCAGGCCGATCGTTTCTGCACCCGGCAAAAAGTCGCGCGTCGCAAGCCGGTCGTACAGGAACAGGCCAGCGCGGATCAGCCACGCCGGCCGCGCGCCACGCACATGGGGCATGATGAAGCGCAGCGGGCGTGTGATGTGCGGCGCGCTGCGCAGCAGGATTTCGCGCTCGGCCAGGGCCTTGCGCACCAGGCCGAACTCGCGGTGTTCGAGGTAGCGCAGTCCGCCGTGGATCAGCTTGCTCGATGCGGACGAGGTGTGCGCGCCAAGGTCATCCTTGTCGCACAGGATGACCTTCAGGCCGCGCCCGGCGGCGTCGCGCGCAATGCCGGCGCCATTGATCCCGGCGCCCACGACCAGCAGGTCGCAATCGATGAACGTGTCCGTTGCCATCCTTCCCCCTCATCGCTGTCATGCTGCGCTGTGCTCATGCCCGGCCAATTATGCGCAAAATGGCAGAGCCGGTGTGTAAAATCGCCACATGCACATACCATCTTCGCCGGCCCCCGAAGGCACCAGGCCGGACACCACGACGCGCGCCTGGGTCCGCATGCCGTCGGGCCGCCGCCTCGACCTGCTCGACCCCACCCCGTTCGACTGGGACGACGCCGACCTGGCGCTGGGCCTGGCCCGCACCTACCGCTGGGGCGGTCACTCGGCGTGGCCGCTGCCGCTGTCCGTCGCGCAGCATTCGATCAGCGTGATGCTGCTGCGGCGCGCGGCGATGCCCTCGTTGTCGCCGCTCGACGAACTGCGCGAACTGCTGCACGATGCCGAAGAAGGCTTGCTGGGATTCGATGCGATTTCGGTCATCAAGCCGTTTCTGGGCGACGCCTTTCGCGCGCTGACACAGCGCCTGGAACACATGGTGTTTTTGCGCTACGGCCTGCCGGCCTGGGATGCCAAGTCGCACGCGGCGCACAAGAAGGCCGACCGGCTGGCCGCGGCCAGCGAAGCGGTCCATGTGGCAGGCTGGTCGGCTGAAGAGGTCCGGCGCACGCTGAAGATTCGCGCGGCGATCCTGCCTGAGGACCCGCTGGCGCGCTACTACGATTGCGCGCCGTGGGAACCGTGGCCACCGGCGCTGGCCTGTGAACGTTTTTTGCGCGAGCTCGAACGGCTCACGGAATCTGCCGCAACGTCGTCGATCACGCCGGCATCGATCAAGCCGGCGCCCTGAGGAGCGCCGGCCTCCCCTTTACGCTTTCGCGCGCGGGGTCAGTTCTTTTTCCAGAAACTTTTCCAGGCCTTCGAGGGAGCGACCGCGCGTTTCCGGCAGGCGCAGCGCAACAAAGATCAGCGAGCCGACATTGATGGCGGCGAACAGGAAGAACGTCGCACTGCCGAACTGCGCCAGCGCCAGCGGGAACAGCAAGGCGACGATCGCGTTGAAGATCCACTGGCACGCCACCGCAGTGCCGGTCAGCACGCCGCGCAGATGCATCGGGAACAGTTCGGACATCAACAGCCAGTACACAGGCGCAATCAGCATCTGCATGCACAGCAGGAAACACAGGATGCAAGCCAGTGCAGCGTAGCTGCGCGTGATGCCATCGGGCATCCACAGCAGCACGGCGCCAAGCGCAAACTGCATGACGACCACGCCGGTCAGGCCCGACATCAGCATCGAGCGGCGACCGTGCTTGCCGATCAGCCAGATACCGATGAATGTGGCGATCACGGCCACGACGCCATTGCCGATGGTCGCGGTCAGGGCTGCATTCGTGCCCAGGCCGGTCGATTGCAGGATGATCGGCGTGAAGTACATGAAGGCATTGACACCCGTGAACTGCGCCATGAATCCCAGGCCGATGCCGAGCCACAGCAGTTTCCTGATCCATGGCGTGCCCAGCACTGCAGACCAGCCGGCCTGCTCGTGCTCGATCTGGTTCAGCCTGGTCATGTCGGCCATCTCGGTCTCGATCTGCTTGTCGCTCGAGCGGATCTGCTGCAGCACGGCGCGCGCTTCGTCCATCCGGTTCTTGCTGGCCAGCCAGCGCGGCGACGGCGGCACGAACATCATCCCCACACCGAGCAGCAAGGCGGGCACCGCGGCGATGGCGAGCATGTAGCGCCAGACATCCGGCGAATTCGAATAATGCGCCAGCACCGCATTGAGCACATAGGCGATCAACTGGCCGGTGACGATCATCAGTTCGTTCTGCGTGACCAGTCTGGCGCGCCTGCTGGGTCCAGCCATCTCGGCAATGAACACTGGCACGGTGGAGGACGCGCCACCCACGGCCAGGCCAAGCACGAAGCGCATCGCGACCATGACCTCGACCGATGGCGCAAGGGTCGTACCGAGCGCGCCGATCATGAACACCAGCGACAGCCAGATCAGCGTCATGCGACGACCGAATTTGTCCGACAGCGTGCCTGCCATCAGCGAACCCACGGCAGCGCCGAACACGAGCGCGGACGTCACGATGCCTTCGGTCAGCGGGGTCAAGCCGAGGCCGCCCTGCGATGGCGGCGCGCTCATGAATGGCAGCGCGCCGGAAATCACACCGGTGTCGTAGCCGAACGCGAGCGCGCCCATCGTGGCAACGATGGCGACCTTGAAGACGAAGCGGCTTTCCTTGGTATCGGGCGGCGCTGGTGCGTCTGCCGGGGGGACTGCTGAAGACATACGGATCCTTTGTTGGACATGGACAGGACAGGGAAACAGCGGGCCCATTTCGTTACCGTCAGGACGACGGGAGCGTTGGCAAACGCACGGAGACGTTACCCATCACGGCATATTACTTGGCAAAGGATAAAGAACTGCAGATGACACGACTGTTCGATAACAAACATATTAGTGAATGTTTGCCACTGACAAAAAAACAACCATGTTGTCGATGTTGAACCCAGATCAGCTGTCAGGCCAAACATGCCGGGGGGCATTAATGAAAGCTAACTAGCTGATTTTGTTCATGGTTTTAGGCTATCCACAAGAATTGTGGATAACTGTGTGGACAAGCGCCACTTGACAAGCCACAAAGCCAGACGGGATGCGGGTTTCAACAAATTGCCCGTTCGAGAGGCAAAATTTTGTTCCAATAAAATCAACCACTTGCACGTGCACCACATGGGAGCAACAAGTTTATATGCGGTCCACTCCTACAAAAGCATGACATGGGGGATAAGTGGCCAGCGTCGCGTGATTTGCCGTCATTTCCAGGCGCTGCGAGCCCGGTCACGCACGAGCATGCGGACGCTGTCAGGCATGGGCGTGCGCAGCTCGCGCTTGTCGGCGCTCAGCCACGCCGATTCTTCGAAATGCTTGAGCATGACAGGCGTGACAAAGCGCGAGCGCGTCGCATACACATGGCGGTCACCCATGTTGGATTGCTGCTTGATGAAGAAGCGATTCGGCACGATCAGGTGCAGGTTGTCGCGGGCCCGGGTCATGGCCACATACAATAAACGCCGCTCTTCCTCGATATCGTCCTGGTTGCCAGTGGCCATGTCCGACGGTATGCAACCGTCGACCACATTGAGCACATGCACCGATTTCCACTCTTGCCCTTTGCTCGAGTGAATCGTGGACAGGATCACGTAATCGTCGTCGAGCAGTGGCGGGCCGGCGCGGTCGCTGGTCGCTTCGGGCGGGTCGAGCGTGATCTCGGCCAGGAAACTCTCGCGGTTGGCATGGCCACCCGACAGGGCGACAAGCTGGTCGAGGTCGAGTGCGCGCACCTGGAAATCGTCGTGCAGACGCTCCAGGTGCGGCGCGTACCAGTCGCGCACCAGTTCCAGGTCTTGCGGCCAGCGCAGGCCAGGTGCGCGCAGGCGTGCATACAGCGCGCTGAATGCCTGCCACTCGACGCTGCTGCGCGCTGGCACAGGGAACGCCGCCAGCGTGGCGGTGACTTCGCTGCTCTCGCCCACCGCGTCCAGCACGCGGGTGGCAGTCGCCTGGCCGATCCCGGGGATCAATTGCAGCACGCGAAACCCGGCCAGCCGCCCGCTCGGGTTCTGGGCAAAGCGCAGCAGCGCCAGCACATCCTTGATATGCGAGGCCTCCAGAAACTTCAGGCCGCCGAACTTGACGAACGGGACGTTGCGCCGCATGAGCTCGAGTTCGAGCGCGGCACTGTGGCTGGCCGCCCGAAACAGCACCGCCTGCGACTTGAGTGGCACACCTTCTTCGCGCTGCTCGAGGATACGGCTGCAGACCCAGCGCGCCTGCTCGGCTTCGTCGGGAATCAGGACCAGCTGCGGCTTGATGGCCGAGACCTTGTCGGTCCAGAGCGTCTTGGCGTGGCGCTCGAGCGCCGCGCCAATGACGGCATTGGAGGCATCCAGGATCGGCTGCGTCGAGCGGTAATTGCGCTCGAGCGTGATCAGGTGCGCCGGTTGCGAGAACTGGCCCGCAAAATCGAGGATGTTGCGCACGGTGGCACCGCGAAATCCATAGATGGACTGGGCGTCGTCGCCGACCACCATCACACCCCTGCCATCGGGCTTCATGCCGGTGATGATCGCGGCCTGCAGTCGGTTGGTGTCCTGGTATTCGTCGACCAGGACGTGGTCGAACCAGCTGCCCAGCTCAGCCCCCAGCACGGGGTCGGCGGCCATCTCGGCCCAGAACAGCAGCAGGTCGTCGTAGTCGAGCACGTTCTGCTCCTGCTTGGCGTCGACATAGGCGCCAAACAGCGTCTTGAGCTGGGCTTCCCATTCGGCGCACCACGGGAAACAGGCTTGCAATACCTGATCCAGCGGATCGCGACTGTTGACGACCCGCGAATAGATCGACAGGCAGGTGCCTTTCATGGGAAAGCGTTTTTCGGTGCGCGACAGGCCGATCTCGTGACGCACCATGCCCATCAGGTCCTCGGCGTCGCCCCGGTCGTGGATCGTGAATTGCGGATCGAGCCCGATGCGCCCGGCAAATTCGCGCAGCAGGCGTGCACCGATGCTGTGGAAGGTGCCGGCCCAGGGCAGCGCCACCGGCGCCTGGGCCCGGGAAGCCGCGCCACGGCCAAGCAAACGGTGCAGGACGCCGCTGGCGCGCTGGCTCATCTCGCCGGCGGCGCGGCGCGAAAAGGTCAGCAGCAGGATACGCTGCGGATCGGCGCCGGCCCCGATCAGCCGCGCCACGCGGTGCGCCAGCGTATTGGTCTTGCCCGACCCGGCGCCAGCCACCACCAGCAGCGGACGCGGCGTGGCCACGCCGATGTCATGCTCGACCGCGGCGCGCTGCTCCGGATTCAGGCTGGCGAACGGGTCCTCAATGGCAGGCTCGGCGGTGGCGGTGGTCATGGTGTGGCAGACGGAGAAAGCGATACTGTACATTTATCCAGTACCAAACCACAAGCGCTAAATCGCCCGACCGCGCGCCCTGCCCGCGCGTGACATCGGGCGCGGATTAGCGTGCCAGCGCCGGGCCATGGAAAAATAAACTGATTTGGATATCCACAAAGTCTGTGAATAACTATGTGGAAAAGCGGGGGCTTGACACGCTGAACATGGCCTGCGGGGCGGCTTTCAACAATTTGCCTATTGGGAAGGCAACGACGGTGACAACTGCAGATTAGCCCCAAACAAACGTGCCCACACCCTTGACAGCGCCCGCGCCGTTGTGCGGATTACGCCAGTGCGCGGCGCCGTTCGGGCTCGAGCAAAACACGCTCGATGACCTTCGGCCGCACACCGTTGGACTTCAGGTATTCGACGGCCGGGACGACGCCGAGTTCGCACAAGGTGGCAATGCCACGCGTGACGACATCGCGCTGGTCGGCATTCGATCGCAACTCGGACACGCTGGCAGCGCGTGGATGGATGTCTTGCGCGTGCAGTGATTTCATCGCTGAACTCCGGTGATGGTGGATGCGTCATGCACCACGATTATTGGCGAAGTAAATCCAAAGTCAATGGCAAACCTGTATCAGTTCGCAAATACCATGTCATGCCGAGCGCGAGCACGGCGCAACAGCGATAATAACGGGATGAGCCCCTCACCCGTTCCCTCCCCAAGCGCGCCGCCCGCCGCAGCGCACCCGGTGCCGGCCTCGTGCACCGACCTGTTCATCTCGTTCACGCTGATCGCCCTGCAGGGCTTTGGCGGTGTGCTGGCCGTGATCCAGCGCGAAATGGTCGAGCGCAAACGTTGGCTGAGCAATGAAGAATTCATCGAGGAATGGTCGGTCGCGCAAATCCTGCCGGGGCCGAACGTATGCAACCTGGCGCTGATGATCGGCCAGCGCCATTTCGGCCTTGCCGGCGCGATGAGCGCACTGGCCGGCTTGCTGGCGGCGCCGCTGGTCGTCGTGCTGGCGCTGGCCCTGGTGTACGCCCGCTTCGCCGATGTGCCACAGGTCCAGGGCGCGCTGCGCGGCATGGCGGCCGTCGCCGCAGGCCTGGTGGCGGCCACCGGCCTGAAGATGTCGGCCGCATTGGGCAAGAACGTGCTGCCGCTCATCGTCTGCGTACTCATCGCTGCGGTCGCCTTCGTGCTGCTGGCCTGGGTGCGGGTGCCGCTGGCGGCCGTCGTATTGGGACTTGGCGGCCTGGGCTGCGTACTGGCCTGGCGCAGGCTCTCCCCATGAGCGCGCCGCAACTCGTCTTCACCTGGCACGACTGGGTCAGCCTGTTCACGCACTTTCTGGGGTTGTCGCTGATGTCGCTCGGCGGTGCGATCTCGACCACGTCCGAAATGCAGCGCTATCTGGTCGAGCGCCAGGGCTGGCTGACGCCCGCACAGTTCGGCGACTCGGTCGCGCTGGCGCAATCGTCGCCCGGGCCGAACGTGCTGTTCGTGGCGCTACTGGGCTGGAACGTGGGCCTGAACAACGGCAGCACGATGGCCGCGCTCTGCGGCGTGGTCATCGCGATGATCGGCATCATGCTGCCGTCGACCGTGTTTACGTATCAGGTCGCGCAGTGGGCGCATCGCAATCGTGGACGGCGGGCGGTACGCGCCTTCAAGCAGGGCATGGCCCCGCTCGTCATTGCGATGCTGCTGTCGACCGCCTGGCTGCTGGCCTCGGGCGGCGCCACCGGTCCGGACCACTGGCCACTGTGGCTGCTGTCGGCGGCCAGCTGCATCATTATCTGGCGTACCCGCCTGCACCTGCTGTGGATGCTGGCGGCCGGCGCCGCGCTCGGTGCGCTTGGACTGCTGTAGTTGGCATGTAGTTGGCATGCCTTCGCAGGACGCGGCATACTGGCCGCATCTTTCACTGTCCCCCACATGACGATGTCCGAACTCCTGAACCAACATGCCTGCTTCGGCGGCGAGCAGCGTTTCTACCAGCACGATTCCAGCGCCATCGGCTTGCCGATGAAGTTTTCGGTGTACCTGCCGCCCGAGGCCAGCGGCAAGAAGCTGCCGGTGCTGTTCTACCTGGCCGGTCTGACCTGTACCGAAGAAACGTTCATGACCAAGGCGGGTGCACAGCGCGTGGCGAGCGAACTGGGCATCATCGTGGTGGCACCCGACACCAGCCCGCGCGGCGCGAACGTGCCGGGCGAGACCGACAGCTGGGACTTCGGCGTCGGCGCCGGCTTTTACCTCGACGCCACCGAAGCGCCATGGTCGACCCATTACCGCATGCACAGCTACCTGCTCGAACTGCACGCGCTGGTGCTGGATCTGCTGCCGGCCGATCCGGCGCGCGTGGGCATCTTTGGCCACTCGATGGGCGGCCACGGCGCGCTGGTCATGGCACTGCGCCACCCTGAGCTGTTCCACTCGGTGTCGGCGTTTGCACCGATCGCCGCGCCAAGCCGCTGCCCATGGGGCGTGAAAGCCTTCGGCAGCTACCTGGGCCCGGATGAAAGCACCTGGCAGCAATACGACGCCAGCGCGCTGATGGCGCAGCAAGAGACGGCGCCGTTCCCGGACGGTATCCTGATTGACCAGGGCCTGGGCGACAAGTTCCTGCCCGAGCAGTTGCGGCCGGAAGCCTTCGAAGGCGCCTGCGCCCGCATCGGCCAGCCACTCACGCTGCGCCGCCAGCCGGGCTATGACCATGGCTACTACTTCATCTCGACGTTCGTCGAAGACCATCTGCGTTTCCACGCACGTCAGCTCGGCTGACAGGGTTACGGCTTCAGTCCGCCTGAAGCCGATTTCCCGCGTTCGGTATGAAGACTCTGGCCAAAGCAGCATGCCACGGATGATTGCTGTCTGATAACTGCAACAAACATCTCGATTCATCAGGCGATCATGCTGAACGCGTGAATTACGCCGCCCATAAAGTTTCCCTCAGGATACAATGATTGCACAAATGTCCATGTGCATCACGGCCCTTGCGCGTGTCGCGTCCTGTCGCCACGATACAAGCCGGTCTTCAATCCGCCCACGTCATTGTTCACGATCTTCAGACGTTGTGAACGCATTCGGCTCGCCACGATGCCCCCTTCCCTTTTTCAGTACCCAGAGAACGTCAACACACGATGAAACTAAGCTTCCGCGCCAAACTTTACCTGCCCCTTATCCTCAGCTGGCTATGCCTGTCGGCGATGGCAATTTTTCATGTTTATGAAAGCAACGTCCAGCGCCTGGAAGAACGCAAGGTCGCCCTGAGATTTGCGACCGATGTCGGCATGTCCACCGTCAAGGAATACGCGGAATTGGCGTCATCTGGAGCAATGACCGTCGCGGAAGCGCAGCAGCAAGCCTTGAAGCGGCTCAAGTCCATGCGTTACGGGAAAGATGGCTATTACACGGTCGTCGATTCGGCCCCGAAAATGCTGATGCACCCCGTCAAGGCAGAGCTGATCGGCAAGGATCTCAGCGACTTCAAGGACACCAATGGCACCTATTTGTACCGTGACGTGGCGGCCATTGCCAAAGGCAGCGGAGAAGGCTGGATAGAATATGTCTGGCCCAAGCCAGGCCACCCGGACCAGCAGCAGGTGTTCCCGAAAGGTGCCTACGTGCTCACCTACAAGCCGTGGGACTGGACCTTCATGACGGGGCTGTACCTCGATGACCTGCACGACGCGTTCATTGGCGACATATGGCGCGCAGTCGTCTTCCTCGCCATTTGCGGGGTGGTCCTCAGCACGATTGTCTTGCTGGTACTGCGCAATATCACGCGTTCGATCCGCCAGGCGGTCAGTGCAGCAGACGCCGTGGCCGGCGGCGACCTGACCCATCACATCACGATCGATGGCAAGGACGAGATCGCGCAACTGATGTCGTCGCTCGCCAGGATGCAGGAAGGCCTTGCCAACGTCGTGAGCGAAGTACGCCAGGGCACGGACGCGATCGCCGCCGCTTCATCGCAGATCGCGCAAGGCAATCTGGATCTGTCGGCGCGTACCGAGCAGCAGGTCGCTTCGCTCGACAAAACCACCGCGTCGATGGAAACATTGGCCGGCACCGTGCGCGAAAACGGTAACCATGCGCGCCAGGCGAACACACTGGCGTTGTCGGCGTCCGATGTGGCAACCCACGGCGGCACGATCGTTTCTCAGGTGGTGGTGACGATGGCGTCGATCAATGCCTCATCGACCAAGATCGTCGACATCATCAGCGTCATCGACGGCATCGCCTTCCAGACCAACATCCTGGCATTGAATGCTGCTGTCGAAGCAGCGCGGGCGGGTGAACAGGGTCGCGGCTTCGCTGTCGTTGCCGCTGAAGTGCGCAACCTGGCCCAGCGCTCGGCGGCAGCGGCCAGGGACGTCAAGACGCTCATTGGGGATTCGGTTGCGAAGGTCGAGGCAGGCAGCAAACTGGTCGGCGAAGCCGGCAGCACGATGGATGACATTGTCGCGAGCGTCAAACGCGTAACGGATATCATCGCGGAAATCGCGGATGCCGGACAAGCGCAGCAGGTGGAGCTGCAACAGATCAACGACACGATTCTCGAGATGGACAGCACGATGCAGCAAAACGCCGCGCTGGTCGAAGAAGCAGCATCGGCGTCCGCCTCGCTGCACACGCAGGCACACAATCTGACCGGTGCAGTGAGCCTGTTCAAACTGACGGCAAGTCAGCTTCGCCCGGGCACGGCGCCCCGCCTTGCATTGACGTCACGCGCCGGTCGCTGATCTTTCGCCTTCCCTGGCCTGATGCGGTTTAGAAGGTGCTGCTGGCCGCGCCATGGGCCGGATCGACGTCGATCCCGCCATGGTGCTCCAGAATGGCAGCAGCCCGTTCGAGCTGGAAGGCTTCGGCAACGGTGACCGTCATCATGCACAGATCGCCGCGGACGGCAGGCTTGAAGACATCCTCGTAATCGGTGCCGCCTTTGACAGCGGGCGAGTCGCCCACATAGAAATTGCTTTCAGCAGGACCTGCTTCGTCGGTGGTGACATTGACATTGATGCCGTCGCCGTCGAAGCCCTCGGCCAGCAAGCCATTGCGGGCTGCCTCGGCCGCTTCGAAGTTGGGCAACATGCGAACGATATGGTGATTCATGTTATCTCCTTGTTTCATTGGCAACCACCGTATCAGAATCCCGTGGTACGCGGCG
Organism: Telluria sp. LT2P80; assembly: GCF_059685955.1. Classification (NCBI taxonomy): domain Bacteria; kingdom Pseudomonadati; phylum Pseudomonadota; class Betaproteobacteria; order Burkholderiales; family Oxalobacteraceae; genus Telluria; species Telluria sp. LT2P80. Next base: position 28,800 of record NZ_JCASIO010000001.1, read on the forward strand.
CAGGCCACCCGAAGTCCGTGAACACGCCCGTCGCCGAGGCTGGACCCAGGTCAATTGCCATGCGGCAAACGAACGCCGGGAACGCGAAACCGTGGTGTATGCTAAATGCAATGCACGCAGATACCTGCGCGGCTTCACCAAATCAGCGGCGTCGTGCACGTGGTGACATGGGTGAAGCTCGAGAACGGCGTACTGCTACTGATCCTGCAAAAAGCAGGCTGACAAAGCACGTCGTCTGACCATCTACTGCGCATCGGGTTCTGCCCGAATCGCGTGATGGTTCGCCGGAACGCACTGCAACGCATGACAGCGAAGCGGTGCGTTTTTTTATGTGTGCAAGCGACGCGGCAAAGCGACGCTGCAAAGCACGATGAATAGTCAGTAACAGACCAGTGATGGGCCGGCTATGCCGTGGCACCGCCTGGCGACCAGGCCCAGCATGACAAGTACAACTAACCGAGAGGAGTCGACATGAACGAATCGAACGATCAGGGAAACAACGCAGGTAAATGGATTGGCGCCGCAGTGGCTGGCGCCCTGCTGATGTATGCATTCGACCCAGACCGCGGCCCGAAACGCCGTGCACGCGCCAAGGGCGCACTGCGCGACGCGCGTCACCGCGGCGCCGACAAACTCGAACACGCGCTGCATACTGCCGGCGAGCGCTTCGACTCGGCGCGCGAGCGTGCCGAATCGGTCTACCTGCGCGCCGGCGCGCGCCTGGCCGGCGCCGCCCACGCTGCCGGTGACCGCCTGGCCGAGGCATCGCACGAAACGCGCGACCGCCTCGAACGCGCGCGCGGCCGCCTGGCCGAAGCATCGTACGATGCACGCGACCGCGCCTCGCACGCTGCTGACTACGCCCGTGACCGCGTATCGCATGCTGCCGACACGGCGCGTGACCGCGTGTCGCACGCTGCCGACACGGCCCGCAGCACTGCCGCCCGCGCCGCCGACGATGCACGTGACTACGCGGACGACGTCCGCTCGCGCGCGCACCACGTCGCCAACGATGCGCGCGATCGCGCCAACTACGCTGCCGACAAGGCCCGCAGCAACGCCAGTGACGCTGCCGACAAGGCCCGCAGCAACGCCGATGACGCTGCCGACCGCGCACGCGAACGCGCCGACATCGCCCGTGAAAACCTGGCGCATGCCGCGCACAGCGCCGGCAACGGCGCCCGTGCCCGCGCCAACGACGTGGGTAACCAGGTACGCGAATGGACCGATCACCTGACGCAGGCCTTCGGCTCGCGCGGCCCGACGCTGACCAACTCGGCGTTGCTGGGCACCAGCGCGCTGAGCATCGTCGGCCTGGCGCGCCGTTCGCCGGCCGTCGCCCTGCTGGGCCTGGGCGCGCTGGCAGTGCTGCTGCGCAGTGACCGTGGCCGCAACCTGGTCGACTCGCTGCGTCACCGCGGCGAAGCAAGCCGGGTCGAAGTCGAGAACAGCGTCTTCATCGATGCATCGCCACGTGAAGTGTTCGATGCGTGGGCCGACGTGGAAAACTTCCCGCGCTTCATGTCGCACGTGACCGAAGTGCGTGACCTCGGCCACCGCCGTTCGCACTGGGTCGTGCGCGGCCCGGCCGGCATGGAATACGCATGGAACGCGGTCATGACCGAGCAATCGCGTCCGGATCGCCTGTCGTGGCGCAGCGAGCCGGGTTCGGAAATCGAACAGGACGGCAGCGTCACGTTCGAGTCGGTCAATGGCGGCACGCGTGCGACGGTGCGCATCAGCTACGCGCCACCAGCGGGCGCGCTGGGCCACGGCGTGGCACGCATGCTGGGCGTCGATCCGCAGCGTCAGATGGATGACGACCTGGCGGAGATGAAAGCTTTCATCGAACGCGGTGGTGCGCGTGGCGCAGGCCGCCGCTAACCCGTCCCGGCCCCTGCGTTGCCGCGCAAAACGGTAAACGGCACGGCGGTGCAAGACCATGAATGGCCCCCAAGCGGGGCCATTCGTTCGTCTGGCAGCGCTCAATCCGGAATGATCGCCGTGACCTCGATCTCCACCCGCGCGCGGTCTTCCATCAGGCCCGCCACCTGCACCGCCGTCATCGCCGGATAATGGCGCCCGATGACGTCACGGTAGGCTGCGCCCAGTGCCGGCCCGGCATCGAGATATTCGCGCTTGTCAAGCACATACCATGTCATGCGTACGATGTGTTCCGGGCCGGCGCCGGCTTCGCGCAGCACGGCCACGATATTGGCAAGCGCCTGGCGCGACTGCCCGACGAAATCATCCGTCTCGAACCGGCCCGCCGGCGTCCAGCCAACCATCCCGCTGACATGCACCTGCCGGCCGCGCGCGACAACGCCATTGGCGTAGCCTTTCGGACGCGGCCAGCCAGGCGGCTGCAAGAATTTCATTAAATCTCCCGACATGCGGCCTCAGTGTTGCGGCGCGAGCAGTTCGCGCGCGATGATCAGGAGCTGCACTTCGCTGGCCCCCTCGTAGATGCGCAGCGCGCGGATCTCGCGGTACAGGCCTTCGACGACCTGGCCCCGTTGCACGCCCTGCCCGCCAAACAGCTGCACCGCGCCGTCGATCACGCGCTGCGCCGATTCAGTTGCGGCCAGCTTGGCCATTGCCGCTTCTTTTGTGACGCGCTTGCCGCTGTCGCGCAGCCACGCCGCGCGGTAAGTCAGCAGCGCGGCGGCGTCGATCTCCAGCGCCATCTGCGCCAGTCGGGCCTGCGTAAGCTGGAAGTCGGCCAGCAGCTTGCCGAACATGGGGCGCGCCTGCGCATGCGCCAGTGCTTCGGCCATGGCGCGCCGCGCGAAGCCCAATGCCGCTGCCGCCACCGACGTGCGAAACACGTCGAGGGTGGCCATCGCCACCTTGAACCCGTCGCCCTCGCCGCCAACCAGGCAAGCGGCCGGCAGCCGGCAACCGTTGAAGCAGAGGCGCGCCAGCGGATGCGGCGCGATCACATCGATGCGCTCGGCGACCTCGAGGCTAGGCGTGGCCGCATCGACGATGAAGGCCGAGATGCCGCGCGCGCTGCGTTCGACCGCATCGCCCGTGCGTGCGAACACAACGTAGAAGTCGGCGATGCCGCCATTCGAGATCCAGGTTTTTTCGCCATCGAGCACCCAGGCATCGCCGTCGCGGCGCGCCGCGCATTGCAGCGCCGCGACGTCGGAGCCGGCGGCAGGCTCGGACAGCGCAAAGGCGGCGATCGCGCTGCCGTCGGCCACACGCGGCAGCCAGTGTTGACGCTGCGCAGCGCTGCCGAACAGCGAGATCGCCCCGCTGCCCAGGCCCTGCATCGCGAACGCAAAATCGGCCAGCCCGGCGTGGCGCGCAAGGATTTCGCGGATCAGGCAAATGGCGCGGGTGTCGATGGTCGCGTGCGCGCCGCCATGCTCGACGCCAGCCACGGCGTGGCGCAGCCAGCCGCCCTGCCCCAGCCTCGTGACCAGCGCGCGGCAGACGGTGTCGACATCGGTTCCGTGCGCGTCGGCCAGATTCGCCGCGGCCCAGGCGTCGAGCTCACGCGCCAGCACGCCATGGTGCGCATCGAAAAATGGCCAGTCGAGAACATCGGGTTCCATCAGTTGCCCTCGAACTGCGGCCGCTGTTTGCCCACGAACGCCTGGTAGGCGCGCTGGAAATCCTGCGTCATCATGCAGATGGCCTGCGCCTGCGCCTCGGCCTCGATGGCTTCGTCCACGCCCATATTCCATTCCTGCTGCAGCATTTTCTTGGTCATGCCGTGCGCGAACGTCGGGCCGGCCGCCAGCTGCGCGGCAAACGCCTGCGCCTCGGCGAGGACGTCGCCCGGTGCGCACAAGCGATTGAAGAAGCCCCAGCGCTCGCCCTCTTCGCCATCCATCGAACGGCCGGTGTACAGCAATTCGGCCGCGCGGCCCTGGCCGATCACGCGCGGCAGCAAGGCGCAGGCGCCCATGTCGCAGCCGGCCAGGCCCACGCGCGTAAATAGAAAGGCGGTGCGGCTGCGCGCCGTGGCATAGCGGATGTCCGAGGCCAGCGCCAGGATCGCACCGGCGCCGGCGCACACCCCATCCACCGCCGTGACGATCGGTTGCGGACAGGCGCGCATCGCTTTCACAAGGTCGCCCGTCATGCGGGTGAAGGCCAGCAGGCCCGGCATGTCCAGTTGCGTCAGCGGTCCGATGATCTCGTGCACGTCGCCGCCCGAACAGAAATTTTCGCCCGCGCCGGTGAGCACCACCGCCTTGACGTCGTCGGCATATGCCAGCGCGCGAAACAGGTCACGCAGCTCGGCATAGGCGGCGAACGTGAGCGGATTCTTGCGCTCGGGCCGGTCGAGCGTCACGGTTGCTACCCGCGTCGCCGGGTCAAGCACCAAGCCGACGTGCTGCGCCACGTAGCCGGTCAGCCCCGTTGGATTGCCCGCTAGATCATGCATGCCTGCTCCTGATGACGCGTTGGAAAATGGACGAACCGGTCACGTGTTTGGCCGCCCGCGCGCCAGATTGCGCTCGAGTTGCTGCTTGCCAGGGACGTACTGGCGCGGCCACGCGGCGCCAGTGTAGCCGATGCGCGCCGCCTCGTTCAGCGTCCACGCGGGATTGGCCAGGTGTGGGCGCCCCACCGCGCACAGATCAGCGCGGCCGGCGGCGATGATGCTGTTGACGTGGTCGGCCTCGCTGATACCACCGACGGCGATCGTCGCGATGTCTGCCTCGTTGCGGATGCGGTCCGAAAACGGCGTCTGGTACATGCGGCCATACACGGGTTGCTCGGCCTTGCTCACCTGCCCGGACGAGCAGTCGATCATGTCGGCGCCGGCGGCGCGAAACAGGCGCGCGATCTCGACGGCGTCCATCGGGGTGATCCCGCCATCGACCCAGTCATGGCTCGAGATGCGCACGCTGATCGGCAGGTGCGCCGGCCAGGACGCGCGCACGGCGGCAAACACGCGCAGTGGAAAGCGGCAGCGGTTCTCAAGACTGCCACCGTAAGCATCAGGGCGCTGGTTTGTCAGCGGCGAGATGAAACCCGAGAGCAGGTAACCGTGCGCGCAATGCAGTTCGAGCCAGTCGAAGCCCGCTTCGCTGGCGGCCAGCGTGGCGCGCACGAAATCGGCTTCGATCTGCGCCATGTCGGCCTCGCTTGCCTGGCGCGCCACCTGCGACACGCCGGCCAGGTATTGCTGGGGCGACGCCGCCACGAGCGGCCAGTTGCCGTGCGCGAGCGGCTGGTCGATCCCTTCCCACATCGGCCGGGTTGAGCCCTTGGCACCCGCGTGCCCCAGCTGGATGCCGATTTTCGCGTCGCTTGCGGCATGCACGAAGTCGACGATGCGGGCCCAGGCCTGCGTGTGTTCGGGCAGGTACAGCCCGGGGCAGCGCGGCGTGATGCGCGCGTCGGCCGACACGCACGTCATTTCGGCCAGTACGAGGCCGGCCCCACCCAGCGCGCGTGCGCCGAGATGGGTCAGGTGAAAGTCGCCCGCCACGCCATCGACGCACGCGTACTGCGCCATCGGCGAGACGACCACGCGGTTTTTGAGCAGCACGTCGCGCACCCGCAGTGGCGTAAACATCGGCGGCGTGGACACCGCTGGCGCGGCCACGCCGGCCTGCGCTGCCGCCTGGACGGAAAAGCGGCGTTCGAAACCTTGTATATAGGCGGGGTCGCGCAGGCGCAGGTTTTCGTGCGACAGGCGCTGGCTGCGCGTGAGCAGCGAGTAGGCGAAGCCATCGACCGGCATGGCACTGTACCGGGCCACATTCTCGAACCACTCGGTCGAATTGCGCGCCGCGCTTTGCAGCTTGCTCACGTCGGCCACGCGCGCGTCCTGATAGCGCGCCAGCGAGGCCTCGATGCCGTCGCCCGGTTCGGCCGGCAGTTCGGCAGCCAGCGCGATGGCGTCTTCCAGCGCCAGTTTGGTGCCCGAGCCGATGGAGAAATGCGCCGTGTGCGCGGCGTCGCCGAGCAACACCAGCGGCACGCGCCGGCCATCGACGTCAAGCGCACCCACCCACTCGCGGCAGATCAAACGCGCAAAGCGATGCCACATGGCGGCGCCGCCACGGCTGGCCTGGGTCAGGAGCGGCGCGCCGCCAAGAACACGGGCAAACAGGCGCTCACAGAACGCCAGCGTGCTGGCTGCGTCCATGTCGGCCAGGCCGCTGGCGCGCCAGGTCGACTCCAGCGTCTCGACGATGAAGGTCGCATTCTGGTCATCATATTGATATGCGTGGGCCTGAAACCAGCCATGTTCGGTCGCTTCAAAGGCGAACGTGAACGCGGCGAAGTGGCGCCGGGTGCCAAGCCACACGTAGCGGCATCGCCCCTCCTGAAGGTCAGGCTCGAACACGGTGGCATGGCGCGTGCGGATCGCGCTGTGCACGCCGTCGGCGGCCACCACCAGATCGGCGCCATGGCGGCGCGCCAGCGCCACCTCGTCCGTCACGTCGGTATCGAACACGAGCGCCACGCCGGCTTCTTTGCAGCGCGCCTGCAGGATGCCGAGCAGGCGCTTGCGCGCGATGCCGCAAAACCCATGACCATGCGAGGTGACAGTGGCGCCGCCGATCTGCACGTCGATCGCATCCCAGCGGTTGAACGCGCCTTCGATGGCGCGCGCGCTGGGCGCGTCGGCCAGCGCCAGATTGCCCAGCGTCTGGTCCGAAAACACGACGCCCCAGCCGAACGTGTCGCCGGGCTGGTTGCGCTCGACGACCGTGACGGTGCGCCTCGGGTCGCGCAGTTTCATGAGCAGGCCGGCGTACAGACCGGCCGGCCCGCCACCGACGCAGACGATGTTCATGGTCTCTCCTGATACTGGCAAGCGTCTATCTTACCTGCGCCGATGCTTGACATGTCAACGAGGCGTCGCGCACACGCGACTGATTCGCTGTGGATAAGCCAATTTTTAGTACAATCAGGAAACGTTACGCCTGTATTCCCGCCATTTTTGGCGGGTCCTATCGATCAATCGTTCGCCACACATGTTCCACATCGCCCGCACATTCGCGCTGTCCACCGTCACCACCACGCCGCAACCGGCGCCGCAGCGATGAGCAAATCATCCGGACGTTTTCGCCTGAACAGCCTGCGCAGCAGGCTGATGCTGCTGGTGCTGCTGGCCATCACGCCGATCGCCATCGTCACCGTGCTGGGGGGCCTGCGCGAACGCGAAGCCGCGATCCGCGCGACCGAAGACAACCTCAAACGCCTGACGGCGCTGGCCGCCGCGAATGAAGCGCAGTCGATCGACCGCGCGCGCCAGATCCTGGTCGACCTGGCCAGCGTGCCGGACCTGATGGGCGACACGGCTGGCTGCAATGCACTGCTGGCCAATGTCCTCGACCGCAACGAACTGTATGTCAATTTCGGCCTCATCCAGCTCAATGGCGACGTCAGCTGCAGCGCGGTGCCGATGGTGCACCCGGTGAACCTGGGTGATCGCAGCCACTTCAAGCGCGCCGTGGCCGAACGCCGCTTCATCGCCGGCGACTATGTGTTCGGGCGCGTGATCCGCCGTCACACGATCAACCTGACCTATCCCGTCACCGACCGCGACGGCAAGGTAGTGGCGGTGGTGTTTGCCGCAATGGACCTGGCGGGCCTGGACACCTTCGTCAACGACATCAGCCTGCCGGCCGGTTCGATCCTCGAGACGGCCGATGCCACCGGCAAGCTGATTTCACGCCGCCCCGATCCCGAGCAATGGTTCGGCAAACGTGTGCCCGCCCCGCTGTTTGCGGCGATGCGCGGCCCGCATGACAGCGCCCGCGTGATCCAGGGCGAGGATGGCGTCGAGCGCCTGCACGCATTTGCGCGCGTCGGGCCGCCGACGCTGTCCGATTACACGGTGACGATCGGCGTGCCGACCGAAACCATCACGCGCGTGGCGCGGGAGGCGCAGCTGATGTCGCTGCTCGGCCTGGGCCTGACGACCATCCTGGCCCTGCTGGCGGCCTGGCTGGCGGGCGACAAGCTGATTGTCCGGCGCGTGCGCAAGCTGATGACGGTGGCGCGCCGGATCGCCGCCGGCGAACTCGATGCCCGCACCGGCATCGGGTCGAACAGCGAGGAAATCGGCCGGCTGGCCGCGGCCCTGGACGAGATGGCCGAGCACCTGCAGCAAAAAGAAGCCCAGCGCAGCCTGGCCGAGCGCGAACTGCGCGCGGCCGACCAGCGCAAGGACGAATTTCTCGCGATGCTGGCGCACGAACTGCGCAACCCGCTCGCGCCGATCAGCACCGGCGCCCATCTGCTCAAGCTGCTGCATTCGGATAATGCGCAGATCACGCAGACCTGCGCCATCATCGCGCGCCAGGTCGAGCACATGACGAGCCTGGTCGACGACCTGCTGGACGTCTCGCGCGTGACGCGCGGGCTGGTGACGCTGTCGACCCAGATCCTCGACCTGCGCAAGGTGGTCGACGACGCGGCCGAACAGATTCGCCCGCTGATGCTGGCCCGCCGCCACAAGGTGGTACTCGACATGCCGCCGCAACCGGCAAACGTCAAGGGCGACCACAAGCGCCTGGTGCAGGTCGTCGCCAACCTGCTGGGCAACGCGACCAAGTACACGCCCGAGGGCGGCCACATCACCCTGCAGCTGGCGCAGCAGGGCGAGACGTGGATCATCGACGTGATCGACGACGGCATCGGCATGGATGCACGCCTCGTCGAGCGCGTGTTCGATCTGTTCACCCAGGCCGAGCGCACGCCGGACCGGTCGCAGGGTGGCCTGGGACTGGGCCTGGCGCTGGCCCGCAGCCTCGTCGAACTGCATGGCGGCAGCGTCGGCGCAATGAGTGCGGGTCCGGGCCTGGGCAGCACGTTCACGGTGCGCCTGCCGTGCTATGCGCAAGCGATCCCGGCCGGGCCGGCCGCAGCGCCGCTGGCCAGCAGCGCCAGCGCCGTCGGCCCCTTGCGCATCCTCGTGGTGGACGACAATCTCGACGCCGCCCAGACGCTGAGCCTGTTTTTGCGCGCAAGTGGGCACACGGTGGAAGTGGTCTACTGCGCGCTGGATGCAATCGACGTCGCCGCCGTGTTTGCCCCACAGGTCTGCCTGCTCGACATCGGACTGCCTGACATCGACGGCAACGAACTGGCGCGGCGCCTGCGTGCCTTGCCCGGGATGGAGAACGCCATGCTCATCGCGGCGACCGGTTATGGCCGTCAGCAAGACCGCGAACAGGCCCGCCAGGCCGGGTTCGACCACTATCTGGTGAAGCCGCTCAACACGCTGCAACTGAGCGATATCCTCGTGCAGGCCGGCGCTCACTGAGGCCGGCACCGCAACTGAACCGCGATCGGGCATGGTCGCGTTTCATTGGCGCAACAGCCTGGCAGATATTGCGTGACAGGTAACATTGCCCCTGCATAGAATTTGCTTCGATAAATATACTATGCTCCGGAGAAATTCCGTGCGGCGTGCCGAACAGGATGCTTCATGCCAATTCCTCCAGATGACATCGCGCAATGGCGCATCAAGGTGTTTACCACCATCCTGCCAATCGTCGTGGCGCTGGGATTTGTCGCCGCCCTTCCCAGCATCCCGCTGCTCATCAGCAAGGGCAAATGGCCGGTCATTGTCATGGACGTGGTGGCGCTGGCATGGCTGCTGGCCATCTGGCGCTTTGACCGCGTGTCGCACACGGCACGCGTTCTCAATTTCATTGCGATGCTGTTCCTGGTGTCCGTCGGCCTGCTGTTTTCAGTGGGGCCGGTTGGCCTGGTGTACCTGACAGCCCTGCCCGCAATGGCCGTCATCCTGCTCGGCATGCGCCAGGCCCTCATCATCCTGGCCCTGGGCGCTGCCTGCGTCCTGCTGCTTGGCGTGAACGGCAAGGTGCACCTGTATGTCCCCGGTCTGGAGCAGAATGGCCTGGCATCGGCAATCGTCGTCGTCATCAACTTCTGCTGCGTCGGCGCGTTGATCACGATCACCAGCGGTGCCCTGCTCAAGGGACTGGCACAATCGCTCCTCGAAGCGCGCACCGCTGCCGCTGGTCTGGAAGCGGGCCAGTTGCGCCTGCACGCCGTCAACGACGAACTGCGCCTGACGGCAGCCGCAGTCGCGCGCCTGAACGACATGGTCATGATCGCGCGCATGGTCGACGTGCCCGGCGCCGAGCAGCCGATCATTTTTGCCAACGACGCCCTGCTGCGCCACACCGGCTACACCCGCGAAGAAATCATCGGGCGCAGCGTGCGGATGCTCGAAGGACCGGACACTGACCAGGAGACGGTCAGGCGTGTCATCACGGCCGTGATGCACAAGGAAGCCGCCAGTGCCGAAATGGTCCTGTACACGAAACATGGCACGCCGTACTGGGTAGAGGCCGAGATGGTGCCGTTCTCCGGCGACAACGGCGCGATCACGCACTGGCTGATTGTCAGCCGCGACGTGACGGAGCGGCGCAACGCCGCCGACGCGATCCACCGCCTTGCGTTCTACGACGTGCTGACCGGCCTGCCGAACCGGCGCCTGCTGATGGAGCGGCTCGACATAGCGGTGGCCAGGGCCCGCACGGGCGGGTCGATGGCTGCCGTGCTGTACGTCGACATCGACAACTTCAAGACCGTCAACGATGCACGCGGCCACGCCATTGGCGACCAGTTGCTCAAGAACGTGGCCGATCGCCTGGTGGCGATGACGGGCGACGACGGCTGCGTGGCACGCCTGGGCGGGGACGAATTCGTCGTCCTGCTCGACGCGCTGGGACAGCATGCGGGCCGGGCCACCGACCGCGCGCTGGCCGTGGCCGAGCGGATCCGGGCTGCGCTAGCCGACAAGATCGTCATCGACGCCCAGCGTTACTACGCCACCAGCAGCATCGGCGTCGCGCTCACCGCATCCGCCAACGCGCAGCAGACCGTGCACGACCTGCTGCGCGAGGCCGACACGGCGATGTACCACGCGAAGTCGCGCGGCCGCAATGGCGTGGCGCTGTTCGAACCGGGCATGCTGTCCGACGCCGAAGGCCGCCTGACGCTCGAGCGCGATCTGGGCCAGGCGCTCGAGAACGGCGAACTGTCGCTGCACCTGCAGCTGCAGGTCGACGGCGCACGCGTGCCGAGCGGCGCCGAACTGCTGATGCGCTGGCGCCGCAAGGACGGCAGCAGCGTGCCGCCCGATGTCTTCATCCCGGTGGCCGAATCGAGTGGCCTGATCGTGGCGCTGGGCGACTGGGTGCTGCGCGAAGCGTGCCTGGCCTGGCACGTGCTGGACCGCGCCGGCCACCGCTTCCCGCTGTCGGTCAACGTCAGCCCGATGCAGTTCCGCCAGCACGACTTCGTCACGCGGGTCGAAGCGATCCTGCACGAGACGGGCGTGCCGCCCGGCCAGCTGATCTTCGAGATCACCGAAGGCTTGCTGGTCGATCGCCTCGACCAGACCATCGAGCGGATGCATGCGCTGGCCGCTCTCGGGATCCGCATCTCGATCGACGATTTCGGTACCGGCTATTCGAGCCTGTCGTACCTGACCCGGATGCCGCTGTACGAACTGAAGATCGACAAGAGCTTCATCCGCGACACCCCGCACGACAAGAACGGCACCGCCATCGTGCAATCGATCCTGGCGATGGCCGGCCACCTGGGCCTGCGTGTCGTGGCCGAAGGCGTCGAGACGTCGGCCCAGGCCGAGTACCTGGCCGCGCACGGCAACGCCTGCATGCAGGGCTACCTGTTCCACCGGCCAATGCCGCTCGACGCGTTGCTGGCCGAACTGCAGGCTGCGCCCCAGGCCAGTTTGTCCGCTGCCTGATCAACAGCGTCGTCACGGGCGGCACCAATCCCTTATCATCTTGTCTTGAACAGGGAGATGTTGATGGATGAAGTGGGAATTGTGCTGGCCATGCTGCTGGCGGTGGTGGCCAGCGGCTACCTGGTGCGCATGCTGCCGTTCGCGGTGCCGCTGCCGCTGATGCAGATCGCGCTCGGCGCGGCCATTGCCGGCAGCACCGGCCACGGCGTGCGGCTCGAACCGCATATCTTCTTCCTCGTGTTCCTGCCGCCGCTGCTGTTTCTCGACGGCTGGCGCATCCCCAAGATCGGGCTGTTCCGCGACCGCTCCACGATCCTCGAACTGGCCCTGGGCCTGGTACTGTTTACGGTGCTGGGCGCGGGCTTCCTGATCCACTGGCTGATTCCGTCGCTGCCGCTGGCCGTGTGCTTCGCGCTGGCTGCCATCCTTGCCCCCACCGATCCGGTCGCGGTGTCGTCGATCGCGGCGCGCGTGCCGATCCCGCCGCGCCTGATGCACATCCTCGAGGGCGAGTCGCTGCTGAACGACGCCAGTGGCCTGGTGTGCTTCCGCTTCGCCGTGGCCGCTGCCCTGACCGGCACCTTTTCGCTGGGCGAAGCCACGCTCACCTTCCTGTGGGTCGCGCTGGCGGGCGTGGCCATTGGCGTGGGCATCACGGTGGGCGTGAGCTGGGCCCAGCGCCAGCTGGCCGCCCGCATCGGCGAAGAAAGCGGCTCGCCGATCCTGATCAACCTGCTGCTGCCGTTCGGCGCCTATCTGGCAGCCGAGCATCTGGGCGCCTCGGGCATCCTGGCAGCAGTAGCGGCGGGCGTGACGATGAGCTACGTTGAATTGAGCGGGCGCGCGGCCGCCACGACGCGCGTGCGGCGCGCGGTGGTGTGGGACACGGTGCAGTTCGCGCTCAACGGCATCATGTTCGTGCTGCTGGGCGAGCAGCTCCCCAATATTCTCGAGGCAGCGCTGGTCGCACCCGAGCTGCCGCGTGCAAACGATGTCTGGTGGCTGGCCACCAACGCGCTGGCCATCAGCTTCGGCCTGATCCTGCTGCGCTTTGTCTGGGTCTGGGTTTCGCTGCGCCTGACGCTGCTCAACGCCCGGCGCCAGAAGCTGCCGGAGTACCGTCCGAACCCGCGCCTGATCCTGGCCACCTCGCTGGCCGGCGTGCGCGGCGCGATCACGCTGGCCGGCGTGCTCACGCTGCCGCTGGCAATGCCGGGCGGTGCGCCGTTCCCTGGCCGCGACCTGGTGATTTTTCTGGCCAGCGCCGTGATCGTCGTCTCGCTGGTGCTGGCCAGTGTCGGGCTGCCGCGCGTGCTGCGCGGCCTCGAACTGCCACACGATTCGGCGCATGAAAGCGAAGAAGCGCGTGCGCGCCATGCCGCCGCGCTGGCAGCACTCGAAGCCATCGCCAATGCACCGCCACCGCCACCCACCTCGGGCTGCGATGCGCAGGGCGCGGTGGAGATGCATGCGAGCGCGGTCGACCAGGTGCGCAGCCTGTACCAGTACCGGCTCGATGGCGGCAACGGCAACGATGTCGATCCGGCGCATGCACGCGCCGCCGAAAGCGCCGAGCGCCATTACCGCCTGGCCGCGCTGGAGCACGAACGCGCCGTCCTGCTGCGCATGGCGCGCAATAACACCTTGTCGGACGAAGTGGCGCGCAAGCTGCTGCGCGAGATCGATCTGGTCGAGGCCCGCTACCGCTGAACCGGGTCTGTATTTGCAGCCCTGCCCGCCTGTCCCGCACTTCGTTATCTTGCGAACAGTGCGGGCCCTGGCCCGGGCGTAGCATCGGTGCGATATCCACCATTCGCGAAACAGCCATGCCAAGCCAGACCACCGACGCACTCGACGCACCCGACACCAAAGATTCCTCCACCGCCGCGCGCGCGGCCGGCCTGCGCTACGTGCACGATGGCCGCGCCGGCGTCAGGCGTGAAGCCGTCAAGGACGGCTTTCGCTACCTGGACGCACACGGCGCGCCGGTGGAAGACGAAACGACGCTGGCGCGCATCAAGGGCCTCGTGATTCCACCGGCCTGGCAGGACGTCTGGATCTGCGCGCAGGCCAATGGCCACCTGCAGGCGACGGGCCGCGACGCGCGCGGCCGCAAGCAATACCGCTACCATCCGAAATGGCGCACCGCCCGCGACGAAGTGAAGTACGAACGCATGCTCAAGTTCGGCGATGCGTTGCCGGCGATCCGGCATGAAGTCGACCGCGCCCTGAAGCTGCCCGGCCTGCCGCGCGAAAAGGTGCTGGCCACGATCGTGTACCTGCTGGAAGCGACGATGATGCGGGTCGGGAACGAGGAATATGCGCGCACCAACAAGTCGTTCGGCCTGACGACACTGCGCAACCGCCACGTCAAGGTCGATGGCAGCGACGTGCAATTCAGCTTCCGCGGCAAGAGCGGCGTGTACCACAAGGTCAAGGTGCACGACCGGCGCCTGGCCGGCATCGTCAAGCGCACGCGCGACCTGCCGGGCCAGGAACTGTTCCAGTACATCGACGACGATGGCGAGACGCACAGCGTTGACTCCAGCGACGTCAACGACTACCTGCGCAACATCACGGGCGAAGAGTACACGGCCAAGGATTTCCGCACCTGGTCCGGCACCGTGCTGGCAGCGCTGGCCCTGCAGGAATTCGAAAAATTCGACTCCGAGACACAGGCCAAGAAGAACATCGTGCGCGCGATCGAATCGGTGGCCGAAAAGCTCGGCAACACGCCGACGATCTGCCGCAAGTGCTACGTGCACCCGGCCGTGCTGGACGCCTACCTCGAGGGCGCGCCGCTGGACGTGATGCGCGAACAGACCGAGAAGAAACTGGCCGAAGACCTGCACGCGCTGCAGCCTGAGGAAGCGGCCGTGCTGGCGATGCTGCAACAGCGGCTCAGGCACGAAGAAGAAAAGCCGCGCAAGAAGGCACCGGCAAAGAAGGCACCGGCAAAAAAGGCGGCGACAAAAAAGGCGGCAACCTCGCGGCGCCGCGAAGCCGCTAGCGGATCACGTACGTGATCGTCTTCCAGTTGCCGTCTGTCTCGCGCATCACGATCATTGTTTCGGTTACGGTCGGCCGATTGGCAAAGCTGGACTGGTATTGCAGCACGACGTAGTCGCCCTCGGGCGCACCCGGCAGCGTGCGCGTGGCTCGCGCGTCGGCCAGGGTGCGTCTGGTCAGCGCGCCGTATGGCGTGCGCGCCTGGTCAAGCGCTGCCGTCCAGTCCTTCTGGCTCACTGCCGCCTGGAAGACCGCGCCTGCGGCATGCCACGTCGCCGCGCCGTTGCCCGCATCGGCCAGTGCCAGCCAGCGCCCGGCCGCTTCGGCGCCTGCCGTGGTCTGGTCGGCCTGCTGGGCATGGACGGCGACGGTTGGGGTAGCGAACAACACGGCGATGGCGAATGGGGCGAGCTGCTGCATGGCGGTCTCCTGGGCGATGGCGGGAAACCGATAGCATAGCGCGCCTGGCGCTGCCATAAACTCACACAATCTTGCGCACGGCTAGACCGGGTGGTTGAACACCTGACGCAGATAGGCGATGTAGGTCACGTCGGTGCACTGCGACTTGCCCGGCTCGTCCGACAGCTTGGCCACCGGCTGGCCGTTGCAGCGCACGAGCTTCATGACGATATTGATCGCCGGGAAAGGCGTGTCGTTGGTCAGCTTGGTGCCGATGCCAAAGCCCGTCATCACGCGGTCGGCGAAATGGCGGTACAGGTCGAGGGCCTTGGGGATGGTCAGCGCGTCCGAAAACACGAGGCGCTTGGTGCGCGCATTGATGCGCAGGCGCGCGTAGTGGGCCAGCGCTTTTTCGCCCCACACGACCGGATCGCCCGAGTCGTGACGCAGGCCGTCGAACAGTTTGGCGAAGTACAGGTCGAAGTCGGCCAGAAACGCATCCATGCCGACGACATCGGTCAGCGCTGTCCCCAGGTCGCCCCGGTATTCCTGCACCCAGTTCTCGAGCGCGGCGCTCTGGAAGTCGACTAGGCGCGTGCCGAAGGCCTGGTGCGCCTGCAGGTATTCATGCGCCATCGTGCCGATCGGGACCAGGTTGAACTTGTAGGCCAGATAGACGTTCGACGTGCCCTTGAAGTACACCGGCAGCTCGCGCGCCAGCGTCTGCACCACTTCGTCGTGCCACTCACCCGAGAAGCGGCGGCGCACGCCGAAGTCGAAGAACTCGAACGGGTTGGCGCGCGGGGCTTCTTCGCCAAAGGCGCGCAGTTCGTCGATCTTCTGGCGCAGGCGTGCACGCGCTACCTCCATGGCCTCGGCCTGGTCGAAGCGGCGGAAATACAGCTCGTTGACGATGTAGAGCACGAAAATTTCATAGCCCATCACGTGCACCAGCGGGCCGCTGGCGCGGATGCGCAGGTGCGGGCCGTCGGTCGTGACCTCGATGAACTTGCGCTGAAAGCGAAACAGCGTGAGGAAGTCGGCGAAGTCGCCCTTGATGAAGCGCAGTGCGCGCAGGTAGGCGACTTCGTGCTCGGTAAACATCATCGAGCACAGGTGATCGAGCTCGCGTTCGATGTCTTCCTTCAGCTCCGCCAGCGGATAGGCTGGCTCGTTACGGCAGCGGAATTCGTATTCGCCCGTCGCGCCCGGGTGGCTGTGCAGCAAGGCCTGCCACATCGTGAATTTGTACAGATCGGTTTCAAGCAGGCTGCGAACTACTGGTTTCATCGTTGCTCCAGGTCGATGATGGGGCGGGCCGGCCTGACCAGGCCAGCCGGGGCTTGGTTCATTTGCCGGCGGCTGGCGTGCGGGTGCGGCGCTTCGGCGCAAGCATCGTGCCGGTGCAGCCGGGCGTACCGCAGCGGCAGGCGAACAGTTTCTTGAGCTTGGGCGTATGGCGCTCTTCGTAGATCAGGGCGTAATTGTAGTTCAGCTCTTCACCGGCGTCGATGTCGTGCATCGCGTGGATGTAGACCTTGCCTTCATCTTCGAACGCTTCGCAGTTCGGCGAGCAGGCGTGGTTGATCCAGCGCGCCTCGTTGCCGCGCCGGCCGCCGTCGATCACGCGGCCGTCGGCCAGGCTGAAATAGAAGGTATGGTTGACCGGGCCGCCGGCCTTGTCGGCGCGCTCGGTCGCGAGGTCCCAGCTGATGCGCTCACCGCGGTACTCGATGATGCGCTCGCCCGCGGCAATGGGCTTCCTGGCGAAAACGCCGTTACCGTGGATCGGCGACTGGCGCACTTCGTACGACGGGCCGCTGTCGGTTGCGGCGGTATTGGTATCAATGTCGGTCGGCGTGGACGGGGTTCGCTTGGTGGTCATCGAGGTGGCGCTTGGGCGAGAAAAAAGAGAGCATCCATTATGGCCGCATTCGTCCGAAACGCCACGCACTTGCCGCTAGACGGGGAAATCCTCTTCGCGGTATTCGGGCGCATCGCCCGCGCCGCCACTCCGCCCTGCTTCTTCGCGCCGCAACTCGACGCGCCGGATCTTGCCCGAGATGGTCTTGGGCAGCTCACGGAACGTGATGCGCCGGATCCGCTGGTACGGCGCCAGCCGCGCGCGGCTGAACGCGAACAGCGCAGCGGCCATCTCGCGGCTCGGTGCAACGCCGGCGCGCAGCGTGACGAAGGCCTTCGGCACCGACAGCCGCAGCGGATCGGGACTGGGCACGATCGCCGCTTCGAGCACGCTCTCGTGCTCGATCAGCACACTTTCGAGCTCGAAGGGGCTGATGCGGTAATCGGCCGACTTGAACACGTCGTCGTTGCGGCCCACATAAAAATAGTAGCCATCGCTGTCGATCGCCGCCGTGTCGCCCGTGTGATAGTGGCCAGCGCGCATGACGTCGCGCGTCTTGTCGGCGTCGCCTTCGTACCCCGCCATCAGGCCGACCGGATTGGCTGCCAGCACCACCGCGATCTCGCCTTCGCTGGCCGGTGCGTCGTCGATGTCGAGCAGCGCGATGCGGTACCCCGGCAGCGCGCGGCCCATCGAGCCGGGCTTGAGGGGCTGGCCTGGAGAATTACCGATCTGGCAGGTGGTCTCGGACTGCCCGAAACCATCGCGGATATGGATGCCCCAGGCGCGCTCGACCTGCTCGATGACTTCGGGATTGAGCGGCTCGCCCGCCGCCACCAGTTCGCGCAGGGCCGGTTTGCAGGCCGCCAGGTCTTCCTTGATCAGCATGCGCCAGACGGTCGGCGGCGCGCACAGCGACGTCACGCCGCAGCGCTCGATTACATTCAGCACGGCGGCACCGGCGAAGCGCTCGTAGTTGTAGACGAACACGGTGGCGCCGGCGTTCCACGGCGCGAAGAAGCAGCTCCAGGCATGCTTGGCCCAGCCGGGCGAGCTGATGTTCCAGTGGATGTCGCCCGCCTGCAGGCCGATCCAGTACATCGTCGACAGGTGGCCGACGGGATAGCTCTGGTGCGTATGCAGCACGAGTTTCGGCCGCGCCGTGGTACCGGACGTGAAGTACAGCAGCAGCGGATCGGTGGCCAGCGTCTCGCCCTCGGGCACGAACACGCTCACCACCGCATGGCTGGCTGCGTAATCATGCCACCCTTCATTGCTGCCTTCGTGCGCGCCGCCCACCGCGATGCGGGTAAAACAGCCCGGCAGCGCATCGAACTTGTGCGTCTCGGATGCCTGCGCGATCACGTGCCTGACGGCGCCGCGCGCGATCCGGTCGGCCAGGTCGTCACCGGATAGCAGCATCGTCGTGGGCACCAGCACGGCGCCCAGCTTGATCCCGGCGAGCATGACTTCCCACAGTTCGACCCGGTTCGGCAGCATCAGCAGCACCCGGTCGCCACGCCGCACGCCGCAGTTGCGCAGGTACTCGGCCACCTGGCTGGAGCGGGCGGCCATGTCGGCGAACGTGATCTTGTGCTCGGTGCCGTCTTCATCGACGACCCACAGCGCAATGCCGTGGTTGTCCCGGGCCTGGTGGTCGAAAAAGTCGAGCGCCCAGTTGAAGGTAGACAGCTGCGGGGGCTGGTAGTCGCGGCAGGCGGTCTCGTAGTCGAGCCGGTGCTGCTGGAGGAAGTCGCGCGCCTGCACGAAGCGCTGGTTGGGCGTCATGGTGGTCTCCTGATGGGGTTGCAGGTGCAGGCTGCACCGCGGCGCGCCTGCTGTCGTGCTGCCCCGCCATCATGCCACCAAATGCGCGCGGCTTGCCAATTCCCGTTGGCGGTCCGTTTCGAGAGTAGAATTCGGCTCCAACAAACTAAAGGCACGTGATGAAAAAGACTGACATGGCAAAAGGCGACGCCAAGAAAATTCAAGGCCAGATGGCTGCCCGGGGCGCCGTCGTCGGCGCGCCAGCAAAAGATGCGGCGCCGGATCGCCGCGAACAGCGCGAACGCGACCGCGCGCTGGGACTGGTGCCGTTCGCCGTCAAGCTCAATGGCGACCTGGTGGCGCAGCTGCAAACGCTGAGCAAGGAGCGCGGCGTCGAACTCAATGCGCTGGTGGCCGAGCTGCTGCAAAAAGGCTTGGCCGACTAACGCTGACTGGCAGTTTCAGGGCGTTCACCAAATCGCTTGACAATACTTTCTGGCAATCCTAAAGTGATATCACTTTGATGTCACACCCACCCAGAAGAGGTCAAGCATGAACGCATCGCATACCCGCCGCGAAAAGGCATTTTCGTCCGCGAATGGCTACCTGGCCGCCTGCGCCGGCATTGTTTTCCTGCTGGGTGCAGCCTACCTGTTCAAGACTGGCGTCGAAACGCCCGCCGGCTTGCCGCTCCTGGGTGCCGTCGCGATGGGACTTGCCGGTCTGCTGTGTCTGACGGGCCTGTTCATGCTGCAGCCGAACGAAAGCGCCATCCTCACCCTGTTCGGCAAGTACATCGGCACCGACCGCAGCGAAGGCCTGCGCTGGGCTTTCCCGCTGTACGTCAAGCGGCGCCTGTCGCTGCGCGCCCGTAACTTCAATGCGCCCACACTCAAGGTCAACGACAAGCGCGGCAATCCGGTGGAAATCAGCGCGGCGGTTGTCTGGCGCGTGCGCGACACGGCGCAGGCCGTGTTTGAAGTCGACGATTTCGAGCGCTACGTATCGATCCAGGCCGAAGCAGCGCTGCGGCACCTGGCCTCGCAATACGCGTACGACGAAGGCGAGGATCTGCCGCAGGGCGAAACCACGCTGCGCGCTGGCATGGATGTCGTCGCCGATGCCCTCAAGACCGAGTTGCAGGCACGCTTCGAGGCGGCCGGTGTCGAGGTGCTCGACGCTAAGCTGACCCACCTTGCCTACGCCGCCGAAATCGCCCAGGTCATGCTGCGGCGCCAGCAGGCCGAAGCCATCATCAGCGCCCGCAGCAAGATCGTGCATGGCGCAGTGAGCATGGTCGAAGCGGCGCTGAAAGGATTGTCGGAGCGCGGCATCGTGGAACTGGACGACGAGCGCAAGGCGGCGATGGTCAGCAATCTGCTCGTGGTACTGTGCTCGGACAAGGAAACGCAACCGATCATCAACACGGGCACGCTGTACAACTAGCGGCCGACCAGTATGGCAAGTCCAGGAAAAAAAGCATTCGCGCTACGGATCGACCCGGCGCTGTGGGATGAACTGCAGCGCCTGGCCGCGCGCGACCTGCGCAGCGTGAACGCGGAAATCGAATTCCTGCTGCGCGAAGGCCTGGCCCGGCGCGGCGTGAAGCTGGCCGAGCCAAAGGGCCAGAGCGATACTGACGGGGAAAGCTGACAGCGGGACTATAATCCGGGCTGAACCTCTGCCGGCCTATTCCATGATTCCAGCTTCCTCCTCCCCTTCCGAACCGCTCGTGAGCATCCAGGCGCTCAAGTCCTGCGCCAGCTGCAGCATGCACCAGCTGTGTCTTCCGATGGGCCTGGAAGACGCCGACATCGTGCGCCTCGATCAGATCATCGGCCGGCGCCGGCGGCTGGCACGCGACGAGCGCCTGTATCAGGTCGGCGAGCCGTTTCGCAACCTGTATGCGGTGCGCTTCGGCCACTTCAAGACCTTTCAGGTCAACGCCGCCGGCGAAGCCCAGATCACGGGCTTTCAGATGGCCGGCGAATTGCTGGGCATGGACGCGATCAGCGGCACGCACCATTGCGACGCCGTTGCGCTCGAGGACAGCGAAGTCTGCGAGATCCCCTTCGTACGTCTCGAAGAACTGTTCGGCGAAGTGCCGGCGCTGCTGCGCCACTTCCACCGCATCATGAGCCAGGAAATCACGCGCGAGCAGAACGTCATGCTCCTGCTTGGCAATATGCGCGCCGAACAGCGCTTCGCCGTCTTCCTCGTCAATCTGTCGGCGCGTTACGCGGCGCGCGGCTATTCGAGTATCCGGTTCCAGTTGCGCATGTCGCGCGAAGACATCGGCAATTACCTGGGCCTGACGATCGAGAGCATCAGCCGCCTGCTGTCGCGCTTCAAGAAACAGGGCTGGCTCGCCGTCGACAAGCGCGAGGTCACGCTGCTCGATCCGGTCAAGCTCAAGGCGCTGGCGGCGGGCACGGATGTGTGCAGCCCGATGGAATGACGCGGGGATCGAAGCAGGTAGCGCCGGGCGCACCCTCGTAGCGCAAGTTGTAATACCCGGTTTCAAAGCCAGCAGGCGCAGCCAGGCGGACGTAAGATCGGCATCGAATCGTCGTGACGATTCACCGACGATTTATCGACGATGCCCTGACTACCTACCTGACTATTTGCCATGATGCCTGCCCGCCCGTTCCTTCCCTTGCTGTTGTCTGCACTGATCCTCGCTGCCCCGCTGCCGGTGGGCGCGTCGATCCTGCCCGAGGTGCCGGACATCAGTGCTGTCACCGACTACCGCCCCAAGATTCCGCTGCGCGTCTATAGCGCCGACAAGGTGCTGATCGGGGAATTCGGCGCCGAGCGGCGCGACTTCGTGCAGATCGCGAAGGTGCCCGCCCTGATGAAGACCGCCGTGCTGGCGATCGAAGACACGCGCTTCTACGAGCATGGCGGGATCGACTGGATCCGGGCACTGGGCGCGGCCAAAGCGAACATCACCGACTTCGGCAGCCAGGGCGCGTCGACCATCACGATGCAGGTGGCGCGCAACTTCTTTCTGTCGCGCGACAAGACGCTGCCACGCAAGCTCACCGAAATCGCGCTGGCTTACAAGATCGAGAAGGCGCTGACCAAGGACCAGATCCTCGAGGTCTACCTGAACCAGATCTATCTGGGCCAGCGCTCGTACGGCTTTTCCAGCGCCGCGCGCACCTACTTCGGCAAATCGCTGAACGACCTGACGCTGGCGGAAACGGCGATGCTCGCCGGCCTGCCACAGAATCCATCGAGCAGCAATCCCATCACGAACCCGGCGGCGGCAAAGAAGCGTCAGCAGACGGTCCTGCGCCGCATGTTCGAGTTAAAGGCGATCACCGAGCCGCAGTACCGGCGCGCGCTGGCCGAGCCGTTGACCCTCAGGCGTGACGGCGCCGGCTACGGCGGGCGCGCCGCGTGGGTGGCCGAGATCGCGCGCCAGGCCGTGCATACGCGCTTTGGCGCGGCGGCCTACGAACGGGGAATCACGGTGACGACGACCGTCATCGCTGCCGAACAGGAGGCCGCCTGGGATGCGGTGCGCCGCAACGTCATCGCCTATGACCGGCGCCACGGCTACCGCGGCCCGGAAGCGCGCATCGCGCTGCCGGCCGCGGGCGACGCGCGGGACGATGCGGTGGCCGCAGCGCTGCAGAAACGCCCGGCCGTGGACGGCTTCGTGCCAGCCGTCGTCGTGAGCGCCTCGGCCAAACGCGTACGGGCTGCCACGACGGGCGGCGAGACGATCGAGATCACCGGCGCTGGCCTGCGTTTTGCTGCAGGTGCGCTGGCACCGGCAGCGAAAGCTGGCCTCAAGCTCTCGCCCGGCGCCGTCATCCGCTTGAGCAAATCGCAAGGCGACTGGACGATCACGCAACTGCCCGAAGTGGCGGCCGCCTTCGTCGCGGTCGATGCCGGGACGGGCGCCTACCGCGCGCTGGTCGGCGGCTTTGACTTTGGACTGAACAAGTTCAATCACGTGACGCAAGCCTGGCGCCAGCCGGGATCGAGCATCAAGCCGTTCGTGTATTCGGCCGGCCTGGAACGGGGCTTCTTCCCTGGCACGCCGATCCTCGACGCGCCGCTCGACCTTGGTGGCGACAACGGCGCTGCCGGCTGGTCGCCGCGCAATGACGACAATACGTTCGAAGGCCCCGTGACGGTGCGCCATGCGCTGACGCGCTCGAGAAACGTGCCCACGGTGCGCATGCTGCAGGCGATCGGCGTGGACGCCACACGCGCGCACCTGGCGCAATTTGGCTTCGACGCCGCGCGCCATCCGCGCAACCTGACCATGGCCCTTGGCACGGGCGCCGTTACGCCATTGCAGATGGCTGGCGCCTACACGGTGCTTGCGAACGGTGGTTATCGGGTCGAACCGTGGTTGATCGCCCGCATCCAGGATGGCGACGGCAAGGTCGTCTACGAACACGCCCGCAAGGAACCTGTGCGTGTGCTCGATGCGCGCAACGCGTTCATCACCGACAGCATGCTGCGCGATGTGGCGCGCGTGGGCACGGCCGCTGCCGCGTCACGCCAGCTAGGGCGAAGCGACCTGGCCGGCAAGACCGGCACGACGAGCAATGCGATCGACGGCTGGTTCGCCGGCTACAGCGGTCCAGTGGTGGCGGTGGCGTGGATGGGCTACGACGAACCGCGCTCGCTGGGCGGGCGCGAATTCGGCGCGACGCTCGCGCTGCCGATCTGGGTCGACTACATGCGCGTCGCGCTGGCCAAAGCCCCGGAACGCGCGCCGCTGGTGCCCGACGGCGTCGTGAACGTCGCCGGCGACTGGGTATATGCGGAGTATGCGGATCAGCAGTTGGAACAGCAGCAGCGGCAGGAACCGCAGCCGCCCGAGGTGGACAGCATCGACGCATTAATGGAGAACCTGTTGCAGGAACGCCCGCCGCGCGAGTGATTACAGCTCGATCACCAGCGCGGGGCGATACCCTTCCTGCTCGCCCTTGCTCAGATACCCGAGCGGATTGGCCACGACGCGGCAGCCCCACGACAGCGGGCCGTCGCGGCCCTCGACCACGTAGTCGTTCGCGCAGTGCAGGTGGCCATGCATCCATACCTGCGCGCGCTTGAACAGCTCATCGAGCGAATTGCAGAAGCCGGCCGTGCCGGGCGTCTTGCCGTAGCGCGGGTCGGCACTTTCGAGGCTCGGGGCGAAATGCGTGACCACGACCGTCTTGCCCTCGAACGGCGTGGCCAGCGCCGCGCGCAGCCAGGCCTGGCAATCGAGCGCCAGCGCGCGGATGCCTTCGGCCAGTACCGGCTCGCCATCCTTGATGGTCGTGTTCTTGCTCAGGTAGTAGTTCGCGGCGCGGAAGGCCTTGGTGCGCTGCTGCAGCTGCTTGGTCAGCGGCGCACCCTCTTCCACCAGCGCATCGAAGTCGCTCCACAGCGTGGTGCCGATGAAACGCACGCCATCGATCGTGACGATTTCGCGATCCAGCCAGGTAATGCCCAGGCGCGCGCAGATTTCCTGCAGTCGCGCGTAGGTAGCGTCGTAGTCGAGCGCGTCGAATTCGTGGTTACCGGGGATGAACAGGACCTGTGCCTGCGCCAGGGCAGGCACCAGGAGCGGTGAGAAACGTTCCAGCCCGAAGTCCTGCGTGAGCAGGCGCGAGCCGGGTTGGTACGAGCCGATGTCGCCGGCCAGCACCACGACATCCGTGCCGGGCAGGATCTGCGGCTGGAAGTCGGGGTACCGTTCGAGGTGAAGGTCGGAAAAAAGCTGTATGCGCATGGCCGGCGAGTATAGCGCAAGCGCCCTTCGCCGGCCCGCAACGCAAGGGTTTTAAAACCCGATATTGGCCGTCAGGCTGGCCGAACGCGCCACGCCGGGCGTGTAGCGGTAACCGCTCTTGTTGATCGCGACGACATATTTTTCGTCGGTCAGGTTGTAGACGTTCAGGCGCAGGTCGATGTTCTTCGTCAAGCGGTAACCCAGCATCGCATCGACCACCCAGTACGAATCGGTGTAGGCAGGGGTGCCGATGGCGCCGTCGGTGCCGCGTTTGAGCTTGTCCGAGAAGCGCGCCCCGCCGCCGATGCGCAAGCCCCATGGCAGGTCATACGAGGTCCAGGCGGTGAACGATTGCTTCGGCGTGTAGGTCAGGCTGTTCTCGCCCGAGGCAGTCACGTTGCGGCCCGCTTCCACGCTGGTGTCCATGTACACATAACCGGCGCTGACGAGCCAGTGCGGTGCCAGTTCGCCCGTTGCGCCCAGCTCGATGCCCTGCACGCGCTTTTCGCCCGTCTGGTAGTACTGCAGGTTGACCGGATCCTGCTCGACCTCGTTCTTGACATCGGTGCGAAACAGCGCGCCCGACAGCGACAGCTTGGACTTGAGCAGATCGAGCTTGCCGCCAAATTCGGTGGTGGTCGACTCCTGCGGATCGTAGATCGGATTCTGCGCGCTGTTGGCATTGCCCGAGACGGTGAAGTTGCCGCCCGGCGGCTGCTTCGAGCTGGCCACCATCGCATACACGCTGCTGTTCGCGGTCGGCTTGTACAGGGCCGACAGCTTGCCGTTGACCAGGTTGTCGCCGACCTTGAAGCGGTTCGGCACGAGCACGTTATTGGTCAGCGCCACGGTCGAGTAGTCAGCGCGGAAATGATCGACCCGCACGCCGCCGTTGATGATCCAGCGCTCGCCGATCTTGGCGGTATCGAACACGTACAGGCTCTGGGTATCGACCTCGCCTTCGTTATAGGCGCCGGTGCGGCGCACGTTCACGGGCGTGGTCGGCGCATCGTTCGGGTTCGGGTTGTAGATGTTCGCGGCCGGCAGCGTGCCCAGGCCCGTCAGGCCCCAGGTGGTCTGGCGCTCGCTGGTCAATTCCAGACCGCTCACCAGCGTGTGCTTGACCGCGCCGGTGTCGAACTGCGACGTCAGCGTCGTCACGTTGGTCAGGATTTTATTTTCCTGATCCTTGCCGGTGCGGATGCTGCGCGCCAGCGTCCACGTGTTCGGGTCGGCCGGGTTCGGGGTGCCCAGGTTGGCGGCGCTGGTCAGGAATGCACTGAGCAAGTAGTCCTGCGACGTCTTGCCGTAGCGGCTCGTGTTTTGCAGCTTCATCGTCGGCGAGAAGTCATGCTCGATGCGCACCGTGGCCATGTCGGCCTTCACGTCGTCGTAGTCGCCGGTCGAGCCATAGAAATTCTTCGGATCGACCTTCTTGCCGTCGGTGACGAAAGGCCGGGTGCGGTCCGGGCTCGTGTAGCCAGGCAGGCCGATGACATAGACGCCACCATCAGGGATGTTGTTCTGGTCGACGTGCAGGTAGTCCAGATGCACGCGCGTGGCGCCGTTCAGGCCAAAGCCGATGCTCGGCGCGATTGCCCAGCGCTTGTTCTCGACCACGTCGCGCGAGGCACTGCCCGCGTCCTGGGCCAGCACGTTCAGGCGCAGCGCGATGCCGCGCTCTTCGTTCAGCACTTTGTTGACGTCGGCCGTGACGCGCTTTTGCGAGCCGCTGCCGCCGGTGATTGCGGTGGACATGGCATCCGTCATGCTCGCCTTCTTCGACACCAGGTTGACCGAGCCGGTCGGCGAGCCGCGCCCGTTGTCGGTACCCGCCGGGCCCTTGAGCACTTCGATCTGTTCGAGGTTGAAGACGTCGCGCGAGATGGAACCGATGTCGCGCACGCCGTCGACGAAAATGGAGCTCGACGTATCGAAGCCTCGCATGAAGATCGCATCGCCGGTGGTGGTATTCCCGTTCTCGCCCAGGAAGAACGCGCCCACGCCTGGCGTGTTGCGCAGCGCTTCGGTGAGCGTCAGGGCGCCCTGCTGCTCGAACAGTTCTTTCTTGATGACCTGGAGCGTCTGCGCAGTATCGACCAGGCGCTCGGTGTACTTGGGCGACGACGCCTGCTCGGCGCGGAACGCGTTTTCGTATTTGCCGACGATCTCGACCTTGGTTTCCGGAACGACGTCGACGGGGGCCGCTGCATCGATGCCGGCAGCCTGCGCGCCGAGCGGCAGCAGGACAGCGGCCAGCGCGGTGCGCATGACCTGGTTGCGGGTGGACGAATGCTTGCGGCTTGTTATTGCTTTCATGGCGAGGCGGTCTCTTCGGTGTAAGTGGGTGGAAACACTGCTTGAAAAACAATGATTCTAACGGGAATGTAATGACATGTAAACGATAATCATTATCATTTGCATTCGTACGACACCGATGTGAGTTGAGTCACCCCTTGTATTCCAGGGTCTACGGTTTGAGCCGGGCGTTCCGGCAATGCGCGGCCAGCGCATCGATGAAGAGCCGCAGTCGTGACGGCATGAGCCTGTTGCCAGGCCAAACCACACTGACCGGCATCGGGAACGGCCTGAAGTCTGGCAGCACCTCGACCAGATCACCGCGCGTCAATTCTTCCGCTGCCATGTAATCGGGCACCTGGGTCAGCCCTGCACCAAGGCATGCAGCCTGTACCAGGGCTTCGCCGTCGTCGAGGATGACGCGGTAAGGCGGATACAGGTTGATCATCGTTCCGTCGAGCTGGAGTTGCACAGGCCGTTGCCGACCCGACGTTGGGTTGCGGAAGACGACAAAATCATGTTCTGGCAACTGGTCGGGATGCGCCGGCAAGCCGCGACGCTCCAGGTAGGCAGCGCTGGCACACAGCGTCAGGCGCTGTTCGTCCACTTGTCGACACGTCAGCCTTGAATCGTCGAGCGGCATGATCCGCACTGCTGCATCCAGGCCCTCCCGAATCAGGTCGCACTGCTGGTCTGACAGGCGTACGTCAGCACGCAGCCCAGGGTGCTCACGCAGCATGCGTGCCAGGACAGGCATGACCATCTGCTTGCCGTAGGTGATGGGAAGGCTGATTCTCAAGTCGCCGCGCGGTTCAGCGATTGAACTCGCCGCCAAGTCTTCGAGCTCGCCGATATCGGCCAGTATCTTCTCGCAGCGGGCATGCAACACCTCGCCGTCGGCGGTGAGCTGGACCTGGCGCGTGGTCCGGTGGAACAGCTTGACGCCGAGTTCACTCTCCAGACTGCTGATCCGTTTGGCGACAGTGGAAGGTGTCAGCGCCAGTTCCCTGCCCGCCTGGGCAAAGCTGCCATGGCGTGCAGCGCACGAGAAAGCAATGAAACGACCGAATCCGCTCATGATGCCCTCGCTCTGACTGGAAAGATTGAAGAAAAATCTTCGTCAATATTAGTCAATCGACGCGTCTTTTAAAACGATCCAGAGTCGCCGATACTGTATTTGCGCCGTCAGCCGACGGGATCCACAAGAGGAGAACAGCCATGCATGTGATGTCCAACCAACAGCCTCTACCCAGCGCCATTCCGGGTATTTCCCATGCTACCCTCGCCGGCCATGAGGACGGATTGAGCAAGCTGTCGGTATGGCAGCAATCGGTTGCGCCTGGTGGTGCCACGCCGCCACATCGGCACGATTGCGAGGAGGTGGTGATTTGCAGCAGCGGTACCGGAGAGTTGCGTTTGGGGGAGAAAGTAGAACGGTTTTCTCGCGACATGACAGTCGTCATTCTTGCCAATGTCGAGCACCAGATCATCAATACCGGCCTGGATGACCTGCAGTTCGTTGCCGTATTTTCGATGTCTCCAGTGCTTGCTTGCCTTCCAGACGGCACTGCAATTGAACTTCCCTGGCGGTCTTGATGCCGGGCGTGCCGCAAGACTCCGCATTGTTGTGGCAATCAGGCAGGAGGACGAGCGTGGGACGCAGCGAACTGCACAGCCGGGGACAGGTCTGATCTTTCACAGACGACCTCTGTGGTAGCGTCGGCTACTTCCAATGGCGTTTTGCCCGGTACCGGGATGGCTCGTCGCCGCCAGTCCCGACTACCCGGGTATCGAGATCATTTCCTGCGTCAGAGACAGACATACTTCAGGCAAGGGTCGTGACAAAGCGAGCATGTCAACGGCCCATGCAGCTGATAACATCCGGCAGACACGCTCCGATCCGCACACAGGCAATCATGCCGGACCAGCATATCGCTCTGGCAGCCCATCTATCGCTCACAAACCACTGAGGCAAACGACGGGGCGGGCGCGGCCTGAGCTGCTCATCGTCGTACTCGCCGGTGTACATGCGATTCGCTCCAAAATGACAGGCCCTGACGTTGTCGCGATTAATTGGTAACAGAAATTGAGCAAGGTGCCGATGCCATATTACAAGCTGACTTTATTCGCCGATTACCACCAGTTCTACATTCAGGACGAGGAAGTCGACAGCAATCTCTCTGACGCCTGGACGGATACTGCTATCGAACGTCTGCTGGCGGTTGCTCCAGGTACCGTCGGAATCGGCACGGTCAGCAACAGCGACGTACCCGTCACGATCGCCGTGTTGGAGCATGCGCCTTTACTCGATGCCGACAAGTTTGATCACGTTGTCGAATGCTCCATCGCAGTCGAAAGCGGAACGATCGTCGCGGCAGGCTGCACGGATTATTTTCCAGACGCAGTGCGCATCAACATACCCACGGGGTCGTATCGTGTCCGTGCCAGCTTTGAAGGGCTTGACTCTGTCTTTGCCAATGGGCTTGCGGGCAGGGACCAATACCACCTCCAGCTTTGGCCTGCCCCAATGGGCCCAGTCCAGGTACGCAAGCAACGTGCCTAACGCGGCTTGACGTCATGTCGCACTACCCCCTTCGGGTTAATTCCTGCCAGTCGGGACAGCCAGCGGCTTTATGGCCGGGCAGTCTGCTAAGCTGACGCGATCGGCCGGATTTGGCCAGCAGTACTTATTGCGCTCCCTGAAAGATAACTATGCGTGCACGCTCATGGCTTGGGTACATTGCTGCATTCGTTTTGGGAATGCTCGCCATGCTTCCGTATTTCCTCTTCGGCGGAGCAGCCTCGTCGAGACTGATCATCTGGTGCAAGTTAATCGCCTATGCGATTCTTTTATTCAGTCCACTGAGGCTCTTGGGGCGACCGCAGTGTCGACTGGTGCCCATCTTCTGCTTGCCGGTCATCGCGCTCAGCTCAGCAATTGGCCTTCCGGGACCACACGCCTTATCCACCGGACTGCAAATGATTGCAGAGCCAATTTTATGCGTCTGGATTGGCGCATTGCTCGCTTGGATTGCGCTAAACTTCAGGTCGCCCAACGCAGTCATCCCGAAACCACCACGAACCAATCCATGAAACATCTTGCTGTCGCCGCTGCGCTCATCCTGTGTTCATTTCAGGCTGCTGCATGCCCCTTGTCCGAGGCGTTATCAACCCGTTACGGCATCTCGTTCTCAGGTTTTGAAACGCCGATTCCAGCAGCGACAGCGCCGGACATGACGGATTCCGGATCATTCATTCGGGTTGCGGTCCGGGACAACAGCAAGGTGGCGGATGGCTTTCGCCACACCATCGTCATGAACACCAAAACAAAGAAGGCGTGGGTCCTTCGCACTGGCGGCTTCGCCAGCGTGTACGACTGGTTCGGTCCAGTGGATGCGCGTCACGTCCCGCTGCAGAATTGCGGGTCGGACCACATGCCTGCGGCCATGCGCGCTTTATAAAAACATCCCCGCGCAGGCCAGGCCTGCGCGGGGATGTCATCATCTCACCGGCTCTGCGAAAAACGCGCTAACGTCCTGCGCCCGCCATCACGCCTTCTTCTGCTGCGCAATCCAGTTGTCCACCAGATTGCCCAGCACATCCAGCGGCACCGACCCGGCGCCCAGCACCAGGTCATGGAACGCCGGCAGCGAGAACTTGTCGCCCAGTTCGGTCTGCGCCTTCTGGCGCAGTTCCAGGATACGCAGCATGCCGATCATGTAGGCATTGGCCTGGCCGGGCCAGACGATGTAGCGCTCGGTTTCCTGCACGCCCATGCCGTAGTCGATCGCCTGCTGGCGCGTCCAGTTCTTAGTGTGCAGGCCGGTGTCAGCCACGAGGCGGCGGGCGCGGAACAGTTCCGACCCCAGCGCGCCGAGCAGGCCCGGCACGTCGCCTTCATACCAGCCCTGCTCCACCGCCAGGCGCTCGGTGTACAGCGCCCAGCCTTCCGAGTGCGCACTGCCGCCGCTGAAGATGCGCTGGCTGCGGAACTTCGGCAGATCCTTCATCTCCTGCTGGATCGCGAGCTGGAAGTGGTGGCCCGGCACGGCCTCGTGGTACGACAGGCTGCGCATGCGGATCATCGGGAACGTCGGGCCGACCAGCGGCACCCAGAAGATGCCAGGGCGCGTGCCATCCGGCGCCGGCATGCTGTAGTGGGCGGCGGCCGACGGCTCCGTCATCGGCGGGACCCGGCGCACATCCACCGGTGCGCGTGGCTTCAGGTTGAACAGCGGCGCACTACGGCGCTCGGCGTCGCGCACCATCTCGTTGTAGCTGGCGATGATGCCCGGACGCGGATCGCCCTCGCCCTTCGGCTGGAAGCGCGCGTCGAGCTGCTTCATGCGCGCTTCGATGCCGCCTTCGCTCAGGCCCAGCGACTTCAGATGCTTGTCCATCTCCGCTTCGATGCGCGCCACTTCGCGCAAGCCGATCGTGTGGATCTGGTCGGCGCTGAGCTTGGTGCTGGTGAAGTTTTCCAATGCGCGCGCATACGCGGCGGCGCCGTTCGGCAGGCGCGAGATGCCGGCCACGTCGGTGGTGGCCGGATGGATCTCGGCCATGAAGGCCTGCACGCGCGCATAGGCCGGGCGCACCTTCGTCTCGACGATCCTGGTAGCGCGGGCGATGGCGGCGCTGCGCGCTTCCGGGGTCAGGTCTTTCAGCTCGGCGCTGCGCTCGGTCAGCGACGTCACGAACACGTTGTCGGCCGCCGAGGGCTTGAGGAAGTGGTCGACCTGGAACTGCGCGCGCTCGAGGATGAAGCGCGGCGGGATCAGCTTTTTGGCCGCGGCGCCCCGTGCGCGCACCAGCGCTTCGTCCATGCGCATGCCCACCTGGTCCAGGCGCGCCAGGTAGCTGTCGACATCCTGCTTGTTGCGCATCGGGTGCGTGTTGGTCATGAAGTTGACCAGGCCATTCTGCACGCCGCTGAACTGCGAGAACACGAAGTTGTAGTCTTCGAACGGCTCGTTCGCGATCACGTTTTCCAGCGACCAGCGCATCACCGATGCCGAGATCTTCTGGGTCGCATCCAGCGGCGCAGCGTTGAAGCCATCGAGGCGCTTGAGGCCTTCGCGGGCCAGCGCCACGGCTTTCTGGCGATGCGCGGCGGTCAACGGCGTCAGTTCGCGATCCAGGCGCGCCTGCTCGGCACCGCTGAAGTACTGGGTCGACGTTGCCGTCTGTGGCGACAGGCGCACCCAGTCTTCGGCGAAGCGGTCGGCCCAGACGTTGAACGCGGCGTCCGGTTTGCTCGCGCTGGCCTGCGCGACGGATGCTGGCGCGGCTGCTGCCGGCAAGGCCACCCCGGCAAGCATGGCGGGAACAAACAGGGCGGCGATGATGGCGCGCGTGCTGCGCTGGCGGGTCAATGGCATGTCGTGGGCTTCCTTGTGATTGTCTGTCGTCGGCGGTGGCTGCTTTTTGCCGTCAAGAATCTAACATGGAAGTAAACAGATCGACAACATCGGTGTTGCCGTGCGGCGTAAGTACCGCGCTACCGACAACGAACGTCCGTCAATCCGTATAGCCGCGCGCCGCCGTCAACATCCGGTCCTTGAAGACGCTCTCGCCGCAGTAACACAGCAGCGCGGCCGCGATGCAGGCCAGCACCTTCCAGCCCAGCAGCAGGCTGCCGATGCACACGACGGCCGCGCCGATGGTCAGCCGGATCGCGAAGGTGCGCCGGGTCATGCCGAAGACGAAACGGCTGCGCGGTCGCGTGTGCAGGAACACGACGAACATCAGCCAGTAGCCAATCGCATAGACGAAATACAGCAGCGCACCGATACCGAGCGCGAAGCCGACACCGGGCACGCGAAAAGCCAGCAGCCCGCCAAGGCCAAGGGCCAGCCAGTACAACATGAGGTTCCGGTACTGCACATGCTCTCCCGATCGATCGACAGCGGCATCTTACAATACCGGCACCATTCATCCGACGAGGCGACACACCCATGCAGGCATTGCGCGACAAGCTGGAACACCGGCAGATCGCCATCTACTTCGGCGCCGTTGCGATGGCCACCATCGTGGCGGGCTTGACGCCGGCAACCTCCAGGCTGGCCGCCGTCGTCAATCCGGCCCTGGCCTTCATGCTGTTCGTGACCTTTCTGCAGGTGCCGCTGGCCCAACTTGGCCGCGCCTTCACGCACCTGCGCTTTCTGGCCGCGCTCCTGGTCACCAACTTTCTCGTGATTCCCCTGCTGGTCGCGTGCCTGCTGCCGCTGACGCCGCCCGATCCCTTGATCCGGCTCGGCGTCCTGCTCGTGCTGCTCGCGCCCTGCATCGACTACGTGGTCACGTTCTCGCACCTGGGCCGCGCCGATGCGCGCGCCCTGCTGGCCGCAACGCCCGTGCTGCTGGTGGCGCAGATGGCGCTGCTGCCGGTCTACCTGCGCATCCTGCTGGGCGACGCTGCCGCCTCTCTGATCCAGCCGGCGCCATTCATCGACGCCTTCCTCTGGCTGATCGCCGCGCCGCTGGTGCTGGCGGGCGCCGTGCAGTATTGGGCAGCGCGCACGCGCACCGGTGCGCGG
Organism: Telluria sp. LT2P80; assembly: GCF_059685955.1. NCBI lineage: Bacteria > Pseudomonadati > Pseudomonadota > Betaproteobacteria > Burkholderiales > Oxalobacteraceae > Telluria > Telluria sp. LT2P80. Next base: position 62,159 of record NZ_JCASIO010000001.1, read on the forward strand.
GCCGCCGCGGCGCTTGGCGTGCTGCCGGTGCCGGCCACGGCGCTCGTGCTGTTCGTCGTGGTGGCGTCCGTGCTGCCGCAGCTGGCCCAGGCGCGCGCTGCCGCGCTGGCCGTCATCCCCGTCTACCTCGCCTTTGCGGTGCTGGCACCACTGGCCGGCTGGCTCGTCGCGCGGCTGTGCCGGCTGACAGCGCCCGCCGCGCGCGCCGTCGCCTTCAGCGGCGCCACCCGCAACTCGCTCGTGATCCTGCCGCTGGCGCTGGCCGTGCCGGGCACGCTGCCGCTGCTGCCGGCGATCATCGTGACGCAGACGCTGGTCGAACTGATCGCCGAACTGGTCTACGTGCGCGCCATCGCACGCCTGGGCGCCGGCGACGCCGACTGACGCTTGGGCCAGCGCAGAGCATGGTGCGGCGTCTTGGCGTGACCTGCCCGGCATCAAGGATGATCCATCGGTGCACGGTCATGATGTTTCCATATGGAAATCAATGGAGACTGCCGTGGAAACCCTTCTTGAGGTCGCACCGGAGGCGCCCCCGACGACGCCCAGCAAGGCCTGCACCCTGGACGCGAACCTGCCCCTGTGGAATCCGCGCGCGGCGACGTATCTGGGCCTGCTGCTCTCGCCTGCCTTCAGTGCCTATATCCACATGTGCAACTGGGATACGCTGGGCGAAGACGACCAGTCTCTGGAAGCGCGGGCCTGGTGCTGCATGTTGCTCGGTTACTTCGTCACGTTCGGCGTCCTGCTTGGCGTGAGCGACATCGTCGGACGCAACCTGGCGCCGCCCGTCTCGGCGACGATCGGCCTGCTGGCCGGTTGGCATGTCTGGGGCGGCCGCGCCCAGGAGCGCTATGTCGCGGTCATCACGGGCGGTGCCTACACGCGTCGCCCGTGGTATGGCGTCATCCTGGCGGCGCTGGGCGTGCTGGCGGTGCTGGTCGTAATGGTGGCGGTCGTGGTGCGCGTCGTGCGGGACTGACCCGACGCCTAGATCGTGCGCGAGAAGCGCGGCCCACCGGCCTGCTGGCCAAGGTAGCGATCGAACACCATGCACAGGTTGCGGATCAACAGGCGCCCCTTGGGCGTGACGCTGATCCACGCGTCGTCCACCTGCACCAGGCCATCGGCCTGCATCTCGCGCAGCGCCGCCAGTTCGGCCGCGAAGTAGTCGGCGAACACGATCGGAAACGCCTGTTCGATGGCGGCGACCGACAACTCGAACTGGCACATCAGCTTCTGGATGATCGCGCGGCGCAGCAGGTCGTCCATGCCCAGACGGATGCCGCGCTGGAGCGGCAGCGCGCCGGCATCGATCAGCGCGTAGTAGTCCTCGAGCGTCTTGGCGTTCTGGCTGTAGGTCGCACCCACGGCGCCGATGCTCGACACGCCGCACGCGACCAGGTCGGCGTCGGCATGGGTGGAATAGCCCTGGAAGTTGCGGTGCAGCCGGCCCTGGCGCTGGGCCACGGCAAGGTCATCGCCCGGCTTGGCGAAATGGTCCATCCCGATATACACATAACCGGCCGCACCCAGGCGCTCGATGCACAACTGGAGCATGCCGAGCTTGGTGTCGGCGCTCGGCATGTCGGCCTCCAGGATGCGCCGCTGCGGCTTGAACAGGTGCGGCATGTGGGCATAGTGGTAGACCGAGATACGGTCCGGGCTGGCCTGGATGACCTTGTCGAGCGTCTGCGCCATGCTGACCAGCGTCTGCTTCGGCAAGCCGTAGATCAGGTCGATGCTCACCGAGCGGAAACCGGCGGCGCGCGCGGCGTCGATGATGGCCACGGTCTCGGCTTCGGGCTGGACGCGGTTCACGGCGCGCTGCACGTCCGGATCGAAATCCTGCACGCCCAGGCTGATGCGATTGAACCCCTGCTGACGCAGGCTGTGCACCCGCTCGGGCGACACGGTACGCGGATCCACCTCGATCCCGTACTCACCAAGGGCATCCGGCGCGAAACGGAAGCTGGCCTGCAGATGCGCCATCAGGTCGTCCATTTCGGCATCGAGCAGAAAGGTCGGCGTACCGCCACCGAAGTGCAGTTGTTCGACCTCGTTCATGCCGGCAAACAGCTGGCTCTGCATCGTGATCTCGCGCTTGAGGTAATCGAGGTAGGTGGCGGCGCGCTCGTGTTTGCGCGTCACGATCTTGTTGCAGGCGCAGTAATAGCAGACCGTGTCGCAAAACGGGATGTGCACATACAGCGACAGCGGACGCCCGCCGCGCTGGCGCCGCGCTGCCACAGCGGCGAGATAGTCGCCGGGGCCGAAGTCGACGCCGAAGCGATCGGCAGTAGGGTACGAGGTATAGCGCGGCCCCGACTTGCCCAGGCGGGCCAGCAGGGCGCCATCGAAGCGGGCGGCAGGAAAGACGATGGCGGAACGTACCGCAGGAGGGATTTCGGCGTGACCCGGCATGATGAACAACTCCAGCAAAAGATTTCAGCAAACTGCGGCAATGACCGCGTTGCAGGAAGCAACGCGGCGCCAACAGCGATCAGCTTATTGATCCATGCCGAATGAATCCATGCGGTGCATCAAACGCGGCCAAGTCGGCATTAGCCGCCCTCCCCGTGCTCCGGAATTTGAAGACCGACAGCGCCAGGGACAGGCGCGCCGCCTCATCGGCGACGTTGCCCGAGGCTGCAGCGGATTCCTCAACCTGGGCCGCATTGCGCCGCGTGATCGCATCGAGTTCGACCATGGCCGCATTCACGCCGTCGATTTCCAGCGCCTGCTCGCGGCTCGCGGCTGTGATCGCACTCATGATCGCAGCCGCATCGGCCACCTTGCCGACCACGTCGCGCATCGTCTGGCCGGCGGCGCCCACCAGCTGCCCGCCCTGGGCCACATGCGCCCGTGACGCTTCGATCAGTCCCGTGATTTCACGGGCGGCGCCGGCCGTGCGCTGGGCCAGGCTGCGCACCTCGCCGGCCACGACCGCAAATCCCCGGCCCTGCTCGCCGGCACGGGCCGCTTCCACGGCGGCATTCAGCGCCAGCAGATTGGTCTGGAATGCGATGCCGTCGATCAGGCCGATGATGTCGCCGATCCGGTTTGACGAGGCGCTAATTTCCTCCATCGTCGCGCCGACCCGCTCGACGGCCTGGCCACCGTGCCCGGCGACGGTGGTGGCGGCCAGCACCATGCCATCGGCGCGCACGGCGCTGTCCGTGTTGCGGTTTGCCGCCTCGGCAATATTGCCCAGGCTGCCCGCGGTCTGCTCCAGGCTCGCGGCCTGCGCTTCGGTACGGCTGGCCAGGTCGGCATTGCCGGCAGCGATCGCCCGTGTGGCGTGCTCGATCGAGCTGACGTTGTCGCGCACGTCGCCGATGACCGCCGTCAGGTTGACGGTCAACTGGCGCAGCGCCAGTTGCAGGCGGCCCATCTCGCCACTGCCGGCCGCCGGCGTGGGCGCCGGGTGCGCCAGGTCGCCGCCGGCCAGCGCGTGAACGGTGGCGATCGCGTCGTGCAGCGGTCGCACGATGCTGCGTTGCAGCCCGTACCAGGCCGTTAGCGTCGCCAGCGCGCCCACGCCGGCGGCCGCGCGCCAGACGCCGTCCCCGGCCGCCAGGCCCAGCGCCGCCAGCAGCAGCGCTTGACCGCCCATCAGCCAGCCGAGCCGCTGACCGAGCGGCGCATCGCGCAGCAGACGCAGCAGACGCTCCAGCCCCAGACCGGTACGCACGACGCGCCCCCGCACGATGGCCAGTCCGCGCGCCTCGTTATCCGTGAACTTGCGGTACAGCGCGCCGGCCGTCTCGACCTGTTCGCGCGTGGGCGCAGTGCGCACCGACATATAGCCCGTTATCTGGCCGTGCTCGCGGATCGGCGCCACATTGGCCACGACCCAGTAGAAGTCGCCATTCTTGCGGCGGTTCTTGACCAGGCCAGTCCACGGCTCACCGCCCTGCAACGTGCGCCACATGTCGGCGAATGCCTCGGGCGGCATGGCCGGATGGCGCACCAGATTGTGGGCTTTGCCCAGGAGCTCGGCTTCGGAAAAACCGCTGACCTCGACAAAGCTCGGGTTCACATAGGTGATGCGGCCCTTGGTATCCGTTTTCGAGACGATAGACTGCCCCGGTTGCAACCGGTATTCGGTCGTGGTGACGGGCTGGTTGTGACGCACTGCGCTCTCCTTGAAATTGCCTTAATGCAAGTTTTGGATTGTACGGACAACTTTCCTAAAAAAATTTGATCTGGATCAAAAATGGCCAGGTCACTTCCCTGTAGCGCGTGCGTCATCCGTAGCAGGGGTCAGGGTGTTGCTTTTCAGGATAAACTTTGCAAATGGATAATCTGACCCACTCCCTCGTCGGCCTGGCCCTCGGCGAACTCGTCGACCGCGCCCTGCCTGCCCACCCCGATCCGCAGCGCGGGCGCACCCGTCGCCGCGTCCTGCTGGCCACCGGCGCGCTGGCCAGCAATTTCCCTGACCTGGATCTGGTGCTCACGCCGCTGCTGGCCCCGCCGCTGGGCTATCTGCTGCACCACCGGGGGCACACGCACACGCTGCTGTTCGCGCTGCCGCAGATCGCCCTGCTGCTGGGCCTGATGTGGCTGCTGTGGCCGGGTGCGCGGCGGCTCATGCAGGGCGACCGGACGGCGCGCACCGCGATCCTTGCGACGGCCGCGCTCGGCATGGTGCTGCACCTGTCATTCGATTTTTTGAACGTGTACGGGTTGCACCCGTTCTATCCGCTCGATGCGCGCTGGCTGTATGGCGACATCGTGTTCATCGTCGAACCCGTGTTCTGGACCGCACTGGGCGTGGCGCTGGCGCTGCAGGTGCCGGGCCGCGTGCTGCGCCCGCTGCTCACCGGCCTGATGCTGGCCGCGCCGGTGCTGTTTTTCACGATGGGCTTCCTGCAGTGGGGCTCGCTGCTTGGGCTGATGCTGCTGGCCGGCGTCGTCGTGCTGGCCTCGCGCCGGGCCGGCACCGCAGGCCTCGTCACGGCGATCGTCGTCTGCATGGGCTTCATCGCCATCCAGGGGGTGGCCGGGCATCTGGCGCGCGAACAGATCCGCAGCGCCCTGGCCCAGGTAGAACCCGGCAGCCGCGTGCTCGACATGCCATTGTCGGCGTTCCCGTCCAACCCGCTGTGCTGGTCGTTCGCGACCGTGACCGACAATGGCGGCGCCGGCAGTTATGCGATCCGCCTTGGCGTGCTGAGCCTGGCGCCGGGCGTGACCGGCGTGGACGCCTGCCCCGCGCGCTTCGGCGGCATGCCGGGCAGCGCGCCTGCCGATTTCGCCTGGAAGTATCGCGAAGGCGGCAGCCTGGCCGGCTTGCGCGGCCTGCAGCGCGACAATTGCCAGTTCGACGCCTGGCTGCGCTTCGCGCGCGTGCCATCGCTGATCGACGGCGCGGCTACCGACATCCGCTTTTCTGCGCCCGGCGAAGACAATTTCTCGACGCTGCCGTACGGCGCGATGGCCAGCCTGCCATGTCCGGCGCCCGTGCCCCAGTGGGGACGGCCGCGGGGCGACCTGCTGGGCGAGGGGCAGGTTCGCCCCTGACCTTCCAGCCGGGCCGGTCAGCAGTGCGCGCCTGAACACGGGAAAGGCGCGACACTGCTCCCGTCTACCCACATAACAAGGAAACAACAATGACGACCGAACTGATCCTGCTGGCCTGGACCCTCGTGCTGGCGCTGCTCCAGATCATGCTGACGGCTAACTTGCGCACCGCCGAGACCGGTATCCAGTACAACGCCAGCGCCCGCGACGGCGAAGCCCCGCCACCGCGGGCCGTCACGGCGCGCCTGCAACGCGCGCAGGCCAATCTGTTCGAGACGCTGCCGCTGTTCATCGGCGCGGTCCTGATCGCACACGTGTCGGGCAGCGAAGGCGACCTGACGCTGTGGGGCTGCTGGATGTATCTGATCGCGCGCATCGTCTACATCCCGCTGTATGCGGCCGGGATTCCCTACGTGCGCTCGCTGGTATGGCTCGTGTCGCTGGCCGGCCTGGTCATGGTACTGGCCGCTGTGCTGACTGCTTGACCTGCATCAAACGCGCGCCTGACATGGGCGCGCGCCGGGCGTATGCTTTTCGTGTCGTGCAGCGTTGCACGCCCCATACGAACGGAGTCAACCATGTTCAAGACCATCCTGGTGCAGATCGACGGCGGTGCGGGCCAGGCCAGCCGGTTGCGCGCGGCGGCAGTGCTGGCCGAGATGCACGGCGCCCACCTCGTCGGCGCCGGCGCCACCGGCATTTCGCTGGCCAACTATGCGGTGCTCAATGGCGGCATGGCCGTGCCACTGTCCGACCGCGCATTCGAGGCGCTGCGCGACGACGTCCGCATCCGGCTTGACGCGTTCATCGAGCAGGCGCAGCGCCTTGGCATCGTCGGCGCCGAGGCGCGCCTGTTCGAGGGCAGCACGCACGACGGCCTGCTGCTGCAGTCGCGCTATGCCGACCTGATTGTCGTCAGCCAGCCAGACCCCAACGATCGTTTCGGCGTCGAACACGCCCTGCCGCAGACCCTGGCACTGGGTGGTACACGTCCCGTACTGGTGGTGCCCCCCGCCTACGACGGCGCGCCGATCGCCGGCAACGTGCTGGTTGGCTGGGATGGCTCGATGCCGGCCCAGCGCGCCATCTGCGCCGCCCTGCCCCTGCTCGCGGGTGCCGGCAGCGTCACGCTCGGGCTGATCAACCCCGAACGCCAGTCCGAGCTGCACGGCGACGAACCGGGTGCGGATATGGCGCTGTACCTGGCGCGTCACGGCGTGAAGGTCAATGTCGCCGTCGCGCATACCCGTGCACGGGAGAGCGACGCGCTGATCGACATGGCGGGCGAAGTCCACGCAGGCCTGATGGTAACGGGCGCCTTTGGCCACAGCCGCTACCGCGAATGGTTCCTGGGCGGCGTCACGCGCGACCTGCTCGGCAGCGCGCCGGTGCCGCTGCTGATTGCGCACTGATCGCGCACTGATCACACCATGGGCTTTCGCCATTCTCCGGGCGGTGGGGCGGGCGCCATCGGCGCTGCCATGCGCCACGCCAGGCGCCGCCTGTGCGTGCGCCTGGCGTGTGCGCTCGATCCTGCCCGCACGCCAGATGCCGATTTCGTGCGCGAGTTTACCGTGCTCGTGGCCCTGGTCGAAGCAAGATTCCGGCACGAAGAAACGGTCATGGAGTTGCTCGACTATCACCGCCGGCACGATCATCTGGCCGACAACGCCGTCGTTCTGGCGGCGCTGCACCGCGCCTTGCCGCTGATCGAAGAAGGCGACATCGCGCTCGGGCGGCGCCTCATTGCGGCGCTGCTCGACCTGCTGTCGCTGCATCGCATTTCCACCGACCTCGCGCTGGTGACGATGCCTGGCGCGCCCCCAGGCCGCCAGGGCAGCCACCTGGCGGGCGCACTGAAGCGGCGCGACTACTTCAAGCCATCGCGCTGACGCCGGATCACCTTGCCCGCCACCATGAACGTGCCATCGCCCTTGTAATGCAGCGTTTCCGGATGCCGCGGCCGCGCCGCCGCGCGCGCCGCTACCACTTCCCAGATGAAAAAATCGTAGCGTTCAACCAGACTGTCGTCATGCAGCCGGCACTCGAACTGGGCATGGCATTCACGGATGGATGGCGCCGCTACCAGCGCGCTGGGTTCCGGTGTCAGGCCGAACGCCGCGAACTTGTCGATGTCGGCACCGGACGTCGAGCCCACGCCCAGCACCGCCTCGAGCTGGCTGCTGGTCGGCAGGTTGATCACGCATTCGCCGCTGGCGCGGATCAGGCCATGACTGTGGTTGGCGGACGAGATCACGCAGCCGATTAGTGACGGCGAAAATTCCATCACCGTGTGCCAGCCCATCACCATCACGTCGCGCTCGCCCGCGTGGGCGGACGTGACCAGCACCACCGGTCCCGGCTCCAGAAAACGGCGGACCTCGTGCAGCGGCAGATCGGGCTTGCGCGCCATCCTATGCTTCGCGCGCAGCGCGCATTTCTTCGGCCAGCAGCGTCACCAGCTGCGCCGCCGGCATCGGGCGCGCCAGCGCATACGCCTGCCCGGCCCAGTTGACCGAATAGTCATCGAGCCCCTTGCTGCTGGCGGCCGCATGCAGCGCCTTGGCGGCGTCGTAGGCGATCGGATAATCGGGCACCGGCGGATGCCCGGGCGTGTCGATTTCGTTGACAAAGTGATTGATGATGCCGCGCGCCGGCCGGCCTGAAATCGTCGCGGTGACGGCTGTGCCAAGATCCGGTTGCGTCAACAGCGCGCGATAATGCGTTGACGTCTGCGCCTCCGGGCAGGCCAGGAAGGCCGTCCCCATCTGCGCGCCACTCGCGCCCAGGCGCAGGCTGGCAGCAATGCCCTGCCCGTCCATGATGCCGCCGGCCGCGACCACCGGAATCCGCACGGCCTTGGCCAGCAGGCGCACCAGCGCGAACGTGCCGAGCGCCGGGTCGGGCACGGCCGGATCGAAGATGCCGCGATGCCCGCCCGCCTCGTAGCCTTGTGCGACGACGATGTCGATGCCGGCCGCCTCGATGGCACGCGCTTCGACCGGGTTGGTGGCGGTGGCCATCAGCACGCAGCCGGCGTCGTGCAGCGTGTCGATCTGCTGCGCGGTCGGCACGCCGAAATGAAAGCTGACCACGGCCGGGCGCGTGCGCACCAGCACCTCGAGCATGTCGGGGTCGTCCAGGAAGCTGCGGTAGATTTCGCGCAGCGCATCCGGCGGGGCCTGGCCCGTGCGCGCGAAGTGCGGCGCCAGGTGCTCGAGCCAGCGCGCCTCGCGCGCCGCATCGGGCTGCGCCGGCGCGTGCGTGAAGAAGTTGACGTTGAACGGGCCGCCCGTCAACCCCTGCAGCGCCGTGATCGCGCTTTCCGCCAGCGCTGGCGTGACGTGACCCAGCGCGAGCGACCCGAGGCCGCCGGCGTCAGTCACGGCCGCCGCAAGTTGCGGGGTGCCGAAGACCGCCATCGGCGCCTGGATGATCGGATGGCGGATGCCGAGCAGCGTCGTCAAGGTGTTCACGGGCACTCCATGGGTGGTTGGATTGGCCACCAGTATAGTGCGTCGCCCGGCGCGCTGCCCTAGCGCGGAATCGACAGCGCCAGCGTCTCCTTCAGTTCTTCCATCACCACATAGCTTTTCGACTGGCCCGCATCGGCCACGTGCAGGATCTCGCCCAGCAGGCGCCGGTACTCGGACATCTCGGGGATGCGCGCCTTGATCAGATAATCGAAGTCGCCCGATACCAGATGGCATTCGAGCACCTCGGGAATGGCCAGCATCGCGCGCCGGAAGCGCTCGAAGGCCTTGTCCGATTTCTGGTGCAGGTTGATTTCGACGAACACCAGGATCTGCATGCCCAGCGCCTGCGGATTGACGCGCGCGTAGTAGCCCATGATCACGCCGTCGCGTTCCATGCGCTTGACGCGCTCGATGCAGGGCGTCAGCGACAGCCCGACCTGCTCGGCCAGGTCCTTCATGACGATCCGTGCATCCTGCTGCAGCACCGACAGGATATGCAGGTCGATGCGGTCGAGGATGCGGTTCGAGGCCTTTTGTACGCGCATGGGCAAACTCCGTAATTTTTTCTGAAAACTGCCGTATTAACAGAAACAATTATCAGGCTTCTGGCGGTACGATGGCAAGCTTTACCAAATCCTGATTCTTTTCGAGGAAATTATGCGTGTCATCGTATTGGGCAGCGGCGTGGTCGGCGTCACCACCGCGTATTACCTGGCCCTGGCCGGGCATGAAGTCACCGTGATCGACCGCCAGCCCGGTCCCGCCCTCGAAACCAGTTTCGCCAATGCCGGCCAGATTTCGCCCGGCTACGCCTCGCCGTGGGCCGCGCCCGGCATTCCGCTGAAAGCCGCCAAATGGCTGTTCCAGCGCCACGCGCCGCTGTCGATCAAGCCCGACGGCACGCTGTTCCAGCTGCAGTGGATGTGGGAGATGTACCGCAACTGCGACCCGGCGCGCTACGCCGTCAACAAGGAACGCATGGTGCGCCTGGCCGAATACAGCCGCGACTGCATGCGCCAGCTGCGGCGCGACACCGGCATTGCCTACGAAGGCCGCCAGCAAGGCACCGTGCAGCTGTTCCGCACGCAGCAGCAATTCGACAGCGCCGCCAAGGACATCGATGTGCTGCGCGACGCTGGCGTCGCGTACGAAGTGCTGCAAGGTGCGCAACTGGCTGCAGCCGAACCGGCGCTGGCGAATGTCTCGCACAAGCTGGTGGGCGGCCTGCGCCTGCCAAACGATGAAACGGGCGACTGCCAGCTGTTCACCACCCGCCTGACCGCCATGGCGCGCGACCTGGGCGTGCGCTTCGAGTTCGACACCACGGTGCGCCGCCTGGAGCAGGCCGGCGGCGAGATCGCCGGCATCGTCACCGACAAGGGCGTGTTCACCGCCGATCAGTACGTGCTGGCCACGGGCAGCCACACGCGCGCCCTGCTGCAGCGCTGGTTCCCGGTGCCGGTGTACCCGATGAAGGGGTACTCGCTGACCGTACCGATCATCGACGCGGCGCGCGCGCCCGTCTCGACCATCCTCGACGAAACCTACAAGATCGCCGTGACACGCTTTGACGACCGCATCCGCGTGGGCGGCATGGCCGAGCTGTCGGGCTTCAACCTGGACCTCAATCCGCGCCGCCGCGAAACGCTCGAACTGGTGGTCAACGACCTGTTCCCCGGCGCCGGCGACACCGCCCAGGCCAGTTTCTGGACCGGCCTGCGCCCGATGACGCCGGACAGCACGCCGATCGTCGGCGCCACGCCGCTGCGCAACCTGTTCCTCAATACGGGCCACGGCACGCTGGGCTGGACGATGGCGGCCGGTTCGGCCATGGTCATCGCCGATCTGGTGGGCGGCAAGACGCCGGCGATCCGCGCCGACGACCTGGCCGTGTTCCGCTACGCCGGTGCGCGCGATGTCTCTCCTGATGCCGAACTGGCACGGGCGTAATCCGATGACGTCCGCAGCACGCGCAGGCGCGTACCTGACCGTCGACCTGCACGCGGTGCGGGCCAACTACCGACATCTCCGCGCGCTTGGCGGCGGCGTCGAATGCGGCGCCGTGCTCAAGGCCGATGCCTATGGTTTGGGCATGGCGCCGGTGGCCGCCGCGCTGGTGGCCGAAGGCTGCCGCACGTTCTTCACGGCGCACCTGGACGAAGGCATCCGCCTGCGCACGCTGCTGCCGGCCGGGACCACCATCTATGTGATGCACGGTGCGATGCCGGGCGCCGCGCGCGACTGCCTGGCGCACGACCTGGTGCCGGTGCTGAACGATCCGGGCCAGCTCGCAGAGTGGCGCGCGCTGGCCCGGGAAACCGGCCGCGTGCTGCCGGCCGCGCTGCAGTTCGACACGGGCATGGCGCGCATGGGCCTGGCGGGCGCGGACGTCGAGCGCCTGCGCCAGGACCCGGCCTGGCTGGATGGCCTGCGCCCGCAACTGGTCATGAGCCACCTGGCCTGCGCCGACGAAGCCCAGCACCCGCTCAATGTGCACCAGCGCCAGCGTTTCGATGCCGTGCGCGCGCTGCTTCCCGGCGTGCCGGGCAGCCTGGCCAATTCGTCCGGCGTGTTTCTTGGCCCGGCCTTTCACCATGACCTGCTGCGCCCGGGCGCGGCGCTGTACGGCATCCATCCGCAGCCAGGTGGCGTCAATCCGCTGGCGCAGGCGGTGTCACTCGCTGCGCGCGTGGTGCAGCTGCGCAGCATCGACGCGGGCGACATCGTCGGCTACGGCGCGCGCTACGTGGCGCCCGGCCCGCGCCGCATCGCGACCATCGCGATCGGTTACGCCGACGGCTGGCTGCGCGCGCTGAGCGGCCGCTCGTATGCGTACGTCGACGGCGTTGCCGTGCCCTTCGTCGGCACCGTGTCGATGGACAGCATCACGCTCGACGTGACCGGCGTGCCGGACGAGCGCATTGCGCCGGGCCAGAGCGTCGGCCTGCTGTGCGCGCAGCAGACAGTGGACGATGTGGCGGCGCAGGCCGGCACGATCGGGTATGAGGTGCTCACGCGCCTGGGCAGCCGTTTCCACCGAAACTACGCAGGCGCGTAATTCTTCACCGGTTACACTATTCGCCCGGCGACCCGCCGTATCCTGGTGAAGAGGTAACCCTTGTTTGAAATCAGCCAGCTGCGCTGCTTCGTCGCGGTCGCCGAAGAGCTGCACTTCAGCCGCGCAGCCGAGCGCCTGAACATGACGCAGCCGCCCCTGAGCCGCCAGATCCGGCTGCTCGAACACAGCGTGGGCGTGGCCCTGCTCGAGCGCACCAGCCGCTCGGTCACGCTGACCGCCGCCGGCGCGGCCTTCCTGCCTGAAGCGACCCGGATCCTGCGCCTCGCGCAGGAAGCGGCGGTCAAGGCGCGCCGCACCGCCAGCGGCGAACAGGGTTCGCTGACGATCGGCTTCAGCGCCGCATCGGGTTACAGCCTGTTGCCGGCCGTCGTGCGCGGCATCCGCCAGGCCTGTCCCGAGGTCGCCCTCAATCTCAAGGAACTGGTCAGCACGGCGCAGGTCGAAGCGCTGAACGCCGGTGAAATCGACCTTGGCCTGATGCGTCCCCACACCATCAACAGTGAACTGGAAAGCATCCTGATGGTGACCGAATCGCTGATGCTGGCGATCCAGGAAAGCGACGCCCACCTGTGGCCCGAGGCACCCACCCTGGCCTGCTTTCACGGCAAGCCGTTCGTCATGTATTCGCCCTACGAGGCGCGCCCGTTCTACCAGATGCTGAGCGAACGGTTTGCAAAGGCCGGCGTGGTACCGGACATCGTCGAGCACATCGGCCAGGTTCACACGATGCTGGCCCTGGTCGGCGCCGGCATGGGCGCGGCCCTGATCGCCGAAGGTGCGGCCCGGCTGAAGTTCGAAGGCATCGTCCTGCGCAAGGTGGCCACCGACCCGGTGCACCTGGTGGCCACCTACCGGCGCGACAACGACAATCCCGTGCTGGCACTGCTCAAGCAGCAGGTACTGGCGTCGTTCCATCCTGCCTGACGCCGGCATTGATTCAATTCCTGTATTGGTGGCGACAGCCTTTGGATTGATTCGGCATTGATCTCCGCTCTATGATGGACCCAGCCCCGGGCAAGCGACTGCCGAAGGCTGCGTACGGATCACATAAGGTCCGACCACATAACAAAGGAGACAGTCTTGAAAACAGCAGCAGCGCTTGTCCTGTTACTGGGTGCCGGCACGGCCCATGCCCAAACGTCGGTCGCGTTCTACGGTCTGGTGGACGCCGCCATCGTCGTCGAGGATGGCGGTACCGCCGGCCGCGTCACCAAGGTCACCAGCGGCGCCGCCGCCGCTTCGCGCTTCGGCCTGCGCGGCGTGGAGGAACTGGGCGACGGCATGGCCGCCTACTTCACGCTCGAAGGCGGTACCAAGATCGACACCGGCGAAATCGATGCTGCCGGCACGATCTTCAACCGCCAGGCGTTCGTCGGCTTGCGCACCAAGTTGGGCTCGGTAGCGCTCGGACGCCAGTACACGCCGTATCACACGGCGATGGTCTCGATCGTCGACCCGTTCAACACCGGCTATGCGGGCAGCGCCAAGAGCCTGTTTCCCCACAACGGCACCAATATCCGCACCAGCAACACCATCACCTACGCCACGCCAAAGAAGAACGGCTTCGACGGCGAACTGGCCTACAGCGTGGGCGAGCAAAGCCGCTCGGCCGCGGGGCGCCAGTTCGGCGGCGCGATTGGCTACGCGGCCGGTCCGCTGGCCGTGCGCCTCGTCTACAACCACAAGAACACTGACGTCGCGGCCAATGGCGCCGCACCTAGAGTGGACCGGTCGATCGGCCGTAACATCCTGCTCGCAGCCTCGTACAACGCCGGCTGGATCAAGCTGCACTCGGGCATCAGCAGCGACAAGGGCGACAACGCCGCGCCTTTGAACAACCCCAACAACCCGTACGGCGGGACGCGGCCGACACCATCGACGGACGGGCGCAGCTACCTGCTCGGCATCTCGGCCCCGGTCATGGGCGGCACGCTGCTGGCGTCGGTCCTGCACAAGGATGACCGCACCCGTTTCAATCAGGATGCCAATGCCTGGGGCATCGGCTACCTGTACGCACTGTCCAAGCGCACCGGCCTGTACGCCGCCTACGGCCACGTCGACAACCGCAATGGCGCCGGCTACACGGTGGCGAACAATACCGAATCGGGCAGCGGCGACACCGCCTACAACCTGGGCGTGCGCCACAGCTTCTGAGTTCTGACACCACAATAACGAGGAGACACAATGACGATTCGTACCAAGGTTTCATCCCTGTTCATTGGACTGGCAATTCTAGGTAACGTGCAGGCGGCAGGTTTTCCGGACAAGGCGATCAATGTCGTCGTGCCGTTCCCGGCGGGCGGCTCCACCGACGCCATCGCCCGCGCGATCGGTCCGAAGGTCAGCGCCAAACTGGGCCAGCCGTGGGTGGTCGACAACCGCCCGGGCGCCACCGGCGCGCTGGGCGGTGGCTACGTCAAGCGCGCGGCGCCCGATGGCTACACATTGATGGTCGCCTCCATCGGCGTGTATTCGGTCAACCCGCTGCTGCAAAAGACGCTGCCCTACGATCCGTCGAAGGACTTCGACCTGCTGACCGTGGCCGTGCAGGCCCCGAACGTGCTGGTGACGAATGCCACCGTGCCGGCCACCACGGTCGCGGACTTCGTCGCCTACCTGAAGAAAAATCCGGACAAGATCACGTTTGCCACGTCCGGCGCTGGCAGCTCGGACCACCTGACGACGGCGCTGTTCTGGCAAAAGACCGGCACCTCGGGCCTGCACGTGCCGTACAAGGGCGGCGCACCCGCGATCACCGACCTGCTGGGCGGCCATGCCAATGCATCCTTCCAGAACATCAACGTCGTGCTCAGCCACATCAAGGCCGGTAAACTCAAGGCCCTGGCCGTCACGGGCAGCAAGCGCTCGGCGGTGCTGCCGAACGTGCCGACGCTCGGCGAAGCCGGCGTCAGGGAAGTCGACGTCTATTCGTGGCAGGGCATCGCGGCGCCAAAAGGCTTGCCGAAGGATGTGAAGGCCACGCTGCACGCGACGATCACGGGCGCGCTGCACGATCCGCAGATTGCCGCCAAACTGACCGAACAGGGTTTCGAGGTTGTCGCCTCGACGCCTGAGCAATTCGCCAAGTTCCAGGCGCAGGAGCTGGCCCGCTGGCGCGAGGTGATCACCAACGGCAAGATCACGCTGGACTGACGCCAGACCCATTCAACACTTTTTTCAAGCAGCCCATCATGTCCCCTACTTCGGCAAATGCCCCCGTCATCACCAGCCTGCGCGTCGTCCCTGTCGCGGGCCAGGACAGCATGCTCCTGAACCTGAGCGGCGCGCACGGCCCCTGGTTCACCCGCAATATCGTGATCCTGACCGACAGCGCCGGCAATACCGGCCTGGGCGAAGTGCCCGGCGGCGAAAAGATCCGCCAGACCATCGAGGACGCTGGCCCGTTCGTCATCGGCGCCACGCTGGGCGACTACAACAAGGTGCTGAACGCGATGCGCAGCGCGTTTGCCGACCGCGATGCTGGCGGCCGCGGCCTGCAGACGTTCGATCTGCGCACGACCATTCACGCCGTCACGGCCGTCGAATCGGCGATGCTCGACCTGCTCGGCCAGTTCATGGGTGTGCCGGTGGCGGCGCTGCTGGGCGAAGGGCAGCAGCGCACGGCGGTCGAGATGCTGGGCTACCTGTTCTACGTGGGCGACAGCGGCAAGACGCCGCTGGGCTACCGCAGCGAGGCCGATGCGGTCGATCCGTGGCTGCGCCTGCGCAACGAGCAGGCCCTCACGCCGGAGGCCATCGTGCGCCTGGCCGAAGCGGCGCGCGCGCGCTACGGCTTCAATGACTTCAAGCTCAAGGGCGGCGTGCTGGGCGCCGATGAAGAGATGGAGGCGATCGTTGCCCTGCACGAGCGCTTCCCGCAGGCGCGCGTGACGCTCGACCCGAATGGCGGCTGGCTGCTGGCCGACGCCATCCGCGTCTGCCGCGACAAGCACGACATCCTGGCCTACGCCGAAGACCCGTGCGGCGCCGAGAACGGGTACTCGGGCCGCGAAGTGATGGCCGAGTTCCGCCGCGCCACGGGCCTGCGCACGGCCACCAACATGATTGCGACCGACTGGCGCCAGATGGCCCATGCAATCCAGCTGCAGTCGGTCGACATCCCGCTGGCCGACCCGCACTTCTGGACCATGCAGGGCTCGGTGCGGGTGGCCCAGTTGTGCGAGATGTTTGGCCTGACCTGGGGCTCGCACTCGAACAACCACTTCGACATCTCGCTCGCGATGTTCACGCACGTGGGCGCCGCCGCGCCGGGGCGCGTCACGGCCATCGACACCCACTGGATCTGGCAGGATGGCCAGCACCTGACCAAAGAGCCGCTGCGCATTGAGGGCGGCATGGTGCAGGTGCCGGCGCGCCCGGGCCTGGGTATCGAGCTCGATGCCGACAAGCTCGAAGCAGCGCACCAGGCCTACAAGAATCTCGGCCTGGGTGCACGCGACGATGCAGTCGCGATGCAGTATCTGATCCGCGACTGGCAGTTCGACAACAAGCGCCCGTGCCTGCTGCGCTGATCAGAACAACTCGCCATTGACGGGTACCGGCGCCGCGGTCGGCGCTGCGCGCCTGGGCGCCAGCGGTGCCGGCCACGCCGTCATCGCCTCGGCCGGAAAATGGCGCAGGAAGCTGTGCGCCACATCGAGGTCGCGGCTGCCCAGCCAGTCGCGTACCTCGTCGTCGCCCAGCAGCACGAGCGAGCGCTTTTCGTCGCCCGGCCGGTGCATGCGGCGCATCAAGGGATGCGTGTCGGCGTTGATCGTGATCTGGGTAAAGGCACTAGTCATGCTGCCGTCCGCTTCCTGCCACTCGCGCCACAGCCCGGCCACCCAGAACAGCGATTTGTCGCGCATGCCGATCGCCGTGCGTTCGGCGCGGCCGCTTTCGTAGCAGGGTTCGTAAAACCACAGCATCGGCACCGCGCACAGTTGCAGGCGACGCCAGGCCGACGCAAACGAACGGCGCGCAACGAGCGATTCGGCGCGCGCGTTCATCGTGTCGAACGGTTTCACGTCAGGCGGAATGTGGCGGCGCGGGACCATGCCGTAGCTCGCCACGCGCGCCTGCGGCGCGAGCCCGGGCGCGGCGCACAGGATCGGCGCATCGTAATCCTTCCACGTTTCTTCGGGCCATTGCCAGTCGCGCGGCAACTGGCTGAACGCGCCGATGCGGCCGTTGAACATCTCCGGGGTCGGGGGGCGGTAATTCACGCACATGGCTGTACTCCAAAAATATTTCTTATCGGTAATGATGCGTCACTGCTCAGCGGTCCAAGTGTAAAATACCAGCGTCCATTTTTTAGCATTTTACCCACGATGCCAGCCAGCCTGCCCTTCCTGCCCGAAATCGACGAAACCTCGCGTTTGGTCCTGGCCTACCCCTGGCAAAGCACCGATCTCGGCCCGATCGACGACTGGCCAAGCGTGCTCAAGACAACCGTCGCACTGATCATGGCCACGCCGACGCCGATCGCCACACTGTGGGGCCCGGATGGCTACATGATCTACAACGAGGCTTACGGGGTGATCGCAGGCGGGCGCCACCCAATGCTGCTGGGCTCGAAAGTACGCGAAGGCTGGCCGGAGGTGGCCGAGTTCAACGACAACGTGATGCGGGTCGGGCTGGCGGGCGGCACGCTGAGCTACCGCGACCAGGAACTCACACTGCACCGCGGCGGGCCGCCCGAGCAGGTCTGGATGAATCTCGACTATTCCCCGATCCGCGACGGAGATGGCGTCGTCGCCGGCGTCATGGCGGTCGTGGTCGAAACCTCCAGCAAGGTCAAGGCCGAACGCCACATCCAGGCCGAGCGCGCGCGCCTGCACACGATGTTCGAGCAGGCGCCGGGCTTCATGTGCCTGCTGGACGGCCCCGAACACCATTACGCGCTGACCAACGACGCCTACCGCACGCTGACCGGCAGGCGCCCCCTGCTCGGCATGCCGGTGGCGCAGGCCTTGCCCGAACTGGCTGCGCACGGCCTGGTCGAGCAGCTCGATCGCAGTTTCGCCGATGGCACGGCGTTTCGCGCCGAAGGTGTCGAACTGGTGCTGAACAATCCCGGCCAGGACGGGCCGACCAGCACCTTCATCGACGTGGTGCTGCAACCGCTGCGCGACGCCGACGGCGCCGTGTTCGCCACCTTCGTGCTCGGCAACGACGTCACCGAGCGGGTGCACGCCGAGCGCGCGCTGCGCGCGAGCGAAACGCGCTTTCGCACGTTCGCGCAGGCGATGCCGAACCACGTGTGGGCGGCGCATGACGACGGCAGCGTCGAATGGATCAACGACCGCGTGCGTGAGTACGCCGGCTGCAGCACGTCGCCCGACACAGCGCTGGGTCTGGGCTGGCAGGCGATCGTGCATCGGGACGACATGGAGCGCTACCGCGCCGTGTGGCAGGCCAGCGTGGCGACGGGCGCGCCGATCGACGCCGAAATCCGACTGCGCCGCCACGACGGCCAGTACCGCTGGCATCTGGTGCGCGCCCACCGCTCCCCGGGCGAGGCTGGCGAAGCATCGCTCTGGATCGGCAGCAGCATCGACATCGAAGACCAGAAGCGCGCGTCCGACGCGCTGGCACTGTCCAATGCCAGCCTGGAAGAACGGGTCGAACGCCGCACCGCCGAACGTGACCGCATGTGGCGCCTGTCGAAGGACATCATGCTGGTGGCCGACCTGCACGCCACGCTGTTCGCGGTCAATCCGGCCTTCACGGCCATCCTCGGCTGGACCGAGGCCGAGGTGCTGGGGACGCCGATGCTCGCGCTCGTGCATCCCGACGACCGCGCCGTGACGGCGCAGCAGATGGAGGCGCTGCGCCTGGGGGGCCAGATGTTCCGCTTCGAGAACCGCTGGCAGCGCAAAAACGGTTCATGGTGCAACCTGTCGTGGACCGCGTCGCCCGACCTGCAGTACGTGCACGCCGTGGGCCGCGACATCAGCGCCGACCTGGCGCAGATGGAAGTGATGCGCCGCACCGAGGCGGCGCTGCAGCAGTCGCAGAAGATGGAAACGATCGGCAAGCTCACCGGCGGCGTGGCACACGACTTCAACAACCTGCTGCAGGTCATCGGTGGCAACCTGCAACTCATCGCACGCCACGCCGACGGCCTGCCCGAGATCCAGAAGCGCGTCCAGAATGCCATGAGCGGCGTCGAACGGGGCGCCAAGCTGGCCAGCTCGCTGCTGTCGTTCGCGCGGCGCCAGCCGCTCGAACCCAAGGCAGTCAAGATCGGGCGCCTGCTGGGCAATATGGACGACATGATGCGGCGTGCGCTGGGCGAAGAGATCGACATCGAGATGGTGATTTCGGGCGGCCTGTGGACCACCGAGGTCGACCCGGCGCAGCTCGAGAACGCGATCCTGAACCTGGCGATCAACGCGCGCGACGCCATGGAAGGCGCCGGGCGCCTGACGCTCGAAGTGGCCAACGCGGCGCTGGACGCCACCTATTGCCTGGCGCACCCGGAAGTCACGCCCGGCCAGTACGTGATGCTGGCCGTGAGCGACACCGGCAGCGGCATGCCGCAGGACGTCATCGACCAGGCCTTCGAACCGTTCTTCTCGACCAAGCCCGAAGGCAAAGGCACGGGCCTGGGCCTGTCGATGGTGTATGGCCTGGTCAAGCAATCGGGCGGCCACGTCAAGATCTACAGCGAGGTCGATGAAGGAACCACGATCAAGATCTACCTGCCCCGCTCCCTGCAGGTCGAGGACCATGCGGGCGAGCCGCTGCTGCAACCGGTCACCGGCGGCCACGAGACGGTGCTGGTGGTCGAGGACGACGAGCAGGTGCGCCTGACGGTGGTCGACATGCTGACCGACCTGGGTTACCGCGTGCTGCGCGCCAACGACGCCAGCGCGGCGCTGACGGTGGTCGACAGCGGCATCCACATCGACCTGCTGTTTACCGACGTCGTGATGCCCGGACCGCTGCGCAGCCCCGAGCTGGCCAAAAAGACGCGCGAACGCTTGCCGAACGTGGCGGTGCTGTTCACGTCGGGCTATACCGAGAACGCGATCGTGCACGGCGGCCGGCTCGACGCCGGTGTCGAACTGCTCGGCAAGCCGTACACGCGCGACAATCTGGCGCGCAAGGTGCGGCATGTGCTGTCGAACCAGCAGCAGAAGAATGCGCTGCTGGCGGCCAGTCTGCCGGCCACGGTGGCGGCGCCGGTGGCGGCGAAGGCGCGGGTGCTGCTGGTGGAAGACGACGACGCCATCCGCGAGAACACGGCTGAACTGATGCGCTTTTTGGGGTATGAGGTATTGGAAGCGGCCGACGCCGAAGCCGCGCTGGGCTTGCTGGACCGGGCGCCCGACATCGTGTTGACCGACCTGCACCTGCCGAAGATGCAAGGCGATGAACTGGCCCTGAAGATCAAGGCGCGTCTGCCGCAGACGCGCATCGCGTTTGCCAGCGGGGCTAGTCAGGCATCCAGCGTCGCGGATGCGATTCTGTCCAAGCCGTATGATGCGCAGCAGCTCGAAGCGTTGCTGGTGCGGCTGGCTTGATGCACAAATAAAAATGGCCCCGCGGGGCCATTGAATCAGCTGGAGGGCGCGCAGCTCAATGCACCGCGCCCAATTGCTGGCGTAACGTGACGATGAACTTCTCCTTGTCGAACAACGTCAGCACGTCGTCGCGCCCGTCGATGCCGGGCACTTCGAGTACTTCGGCGCTGTCCTGGCGCATGTCTTGCGGGCCGTTCACGCGCAGTAGCTGCGGCGATGGGCGGCGCTGGGTGTCCGGCAGTGACAGGATGGTGTCGACGCGGTCGACGATGAGGCCGAACCGCTCGCCGTCGTGCTCGAGCACCAGGATGCGGCGCGCCGCATCGCTCGCCGGCGCTGTGGCCAAAGGCGTCATGCCGTACAACAGGCGCAGGTCGATGACGCATACCATCTGCTGGCGCACCTGCATCATGCCGTGCACGCAAGCCGGCATCCCGGGCGGGCGGGTGACGGCGCCGTCGAAATCGACGATCTCGCGTACCTGGCTGATGTCGGCGGCCCAGCCTGTATCGAGCGAAAACGCCAGGTACACGTGGCGCGCGCCGGTCATCTTGCGGGCAGCGCAGGCAGCGCTGGCTTCTTGTGCATACAGGCGGCGATGGCCGGCGCAGATGTCGCTCACTTCCGACTCCGAGAATAGATGGTCATGGGCCAGGAACAGGCTGTCGCCCAGTTCTCCGTTGGGCAGGCAGCCGCGGTACATCGCGCCGCGCGCGGTGCCCAGCAGCGGGATGGGCAGGATGTCGGTGTCGAAGTACGGGCGGATGTCGTCGACCGCATCGACCAGCAGGCCCAGTTGCTCGTCGCCGATGCGCACGATCAGGACGCGTGCATCAAGCGGCTCGGACTGCGACGGACCGCAACCGAGCAACGCGCCGAAGTCGACCACGCCGACCGGCACGCCGCGCAGGTTCAGCCAGCCCTTGCACAGGCGCCCCACCATGACCGACGGCAGCAGTTCGGGCACGCGCATGATTTCCTGAATCGCTTCCATCGCCAGCGCGAAACGCAGGCCGCCGACGGTAAACGAGATGCACTTGCGGCCCTGCGCCTGGCGCAGGAAACGCATGCGCCAGGCGTCGCGCGCCACGCTGGCATGGGCGCGTACCTGGGGCACGTTATCGATCCGCACCAGCGCATCGGCATCGAGCAGCTGCAGCACGCGCGCGCCATCGGCCAGCGTGATCGTGCCGGCGATGACGCCGCGCGCAGTGTCCTGTTGCCAGTGCAGGCCGGCGCGTTGCTCGGGCCGCACGCGCAGCACTTCGCCGGTGGCGTCGAACACGAGGCCGACCTGGATGTCGTCGACGTCGATGATCACCACGCGCTGCTCGCCCGTCACACCAGGTGCAGCAGGATCGAAAATGCGGCCCAGGTTGAGCAGCGGAATCGCTGCGCCGCGCAGTGTGAAGATGCCCTCCAGGCAGCGCGGCGACAGCGGGATCGGCGTGATCCGCGCCGGCATGCCCACCACTTCGCGCACGTTCAATGCCGGCAGCGCGAACTCCTGCCCGGCCAGGAAGAACGTGCCCATCACTTCCATGCCGGCCGCTTCGCGCAGCACGCGCGCCGCCCCGGCCATCTGTTGTTCGATGGCCGTCACGGCCGCGTGCACATCTGTCATCGTTGCAGTGTCCGTGTTCATGCCGCCAGCGCCTCCTGTTCGCGCGCGATGCGCACCACGCTGAACGTCTGTTGATCGCAATCGATCGACAGGCGCCGGCCCTGCGAGCCGCCCACGTCCTGGAAACGCACCTGCAGACCGCGCAGCGACAGTTGCGAGCGGGCCGCTTCGATATTGCGCGTGCCGACCGCGCCGCCCACCGGGCGCAGGTTCAGCATGCGCGCACCGCCGGCGATGACGACGTCGACTTCGTCGTACTGCTCGCGCCGCACGCCCATCATTGCCAGCAGACGCGGCACGGCCGCGCTGACGTAACGGGCCGAGCCCTCCCCGGCTTCCACGCCATCGGGCAGGAAGCAGTGCGCCAGGCCGCACCGGCCCTGCTTGCGCCAGATCATGCCGATCCCGACGCAGGAGCCGAGCAGCGCGGTCAGAACCTGGTGGCCGTGGCCGATCTGCATCTGGCCGGACAAGACATGCGACATCTGGCTCAGGCTTTGCATACTCATGATGGTTCTCCGCCAATACGATAAACATGGGCCTGCTCGAACGCGAACGCGGTCTGCAGGCGGGTGATGGATTCCTGTTCACCCAGGACCAGGCGGGCGTCGGGCCGCATCGCGGCCCGGGCGCCGGCCAGCACCTGCTGCTGGTGCTCGGCGTCGAAATAGATCAGCACATTGCGCAGCATGACGAGGTCGAACGCGGCGCCCCGTGGCGGGCGGCCCAGCAGATTGTGCTGGTCGAAGCGCACGTGCTGCGCGACATCCTGACCGACCTTCACGCCGTCGCCATGCGCGACCAGGTACTTGCGAAACAGGGCCGGACGATCGGCCTCGAAGCGTTCCACACTGCGGCCGCGGTAGGCGCCGGCGCGCGCCGTGGCCAGCGCCGCATGCGAGATGTCGGTGCCCAGGATCTCGAAGCGCAGGCCGGGTGCGTGCGCCTGGTATTCGAGGCAGCTCATGGCCAGCGAATAGGCTTCTTCACCGGTGGCTGCAGCGGCCGACCAGATGCGCAGCGGCGCGGCGCGGTGCTGCGCCGCGAACGCCGGCAGGAACGTCTCCGACAGCCAGGCCCAGACAGCCGGCGTACGGAAGAACACCGTGTCATTGGTGGTCACCGAGTCGATGAACGACGTGACCTCGGTGCGATCGCTGGCCAGGCGCTCGATATAGCCGGCCCACGAGGCAATGCCCAGCGCGCGCAGGCGCGGCAGCAGGCGCCCCTGCAGCAGGACGCGCTTGTGCTCGTTCATCGCGATGCCCGTGTGCTGGCGCACCAGGGCGATCAGGGCGGAGAGATGGTCGTCGCGCAGTTCCATGGCCGTTTCCTCGTGCTTCAGACCACGAAGCGGGCGACAGTGTTGTTCAGGTGGGTGGCGTGCTCGTTCAGGCCTTCGGTCGAACGGGCGATGCTGTCGCACGAGCCGGCCGACCGCTCGGTTTCCTGGGCGATGTAGAGGATCGCGGCCGAGACTTCCTTGGCCGTGAGCGACTGCTCGCTGGCGCTGTCGGAGATCTCGGCGATCGCCAGCGAGGTCTTGCCGACGCCGCTGGTGATGCGGTCGAACGCTTCGCTGGCCTGGCGCGAGATTTCGCTGCCCTGCGCCACGCGGCGCACCGATTCGTTGATCAGCTTCGAGATTTCCTTGGTCGCCTGCGACGAACGCTCGGCCAGCTTGCGCACTTCGTCGGCCACGACCGAAAAGCCCAGGCCGTGCTCACCGGCGCGCGCTGCTTCGATGGCCGCATTGAAGGCGAGCATATTGGTCTGGCCGGCGATCTCGCCGATGACCTTGACGATCTCGCCAATGTCTTCGGACGACTGGTTGATCATCGCCATCGCTTCGATCGAGCGGGCAATCGCCTTGGCGCCGATCTCGGCTTCGTCACGGGTCGACTGGGCCAGGCTGTTGGCTTCCTGCGTGCTGCGGGCGATCGTGTTGATCGAGGCAGTCAAGCCGTCGACCGACGCGTTCATCTGTTCGACCGTCGCGCCCAGTGCCTGGGCGCTGGCAGCCACCGTGTTGGAGCGCTCGGCGATCGTGCGCGACGACACATTGAGCTTGCCGGCGGCCGAGACGGCATCGCCGATCACGCTGCGCAGGTCGCCGATCATCTTCATCACGCCGCGCCCCAGTTCGTCGAGCGGCTCGGTGCCACTGGTATCGATCGTGCCGGTCAGGTCGCCGGCCGAGGCGCGCGCCACCTGTTCGAGCAGCAGACCGACCTTGCGGCGCTCGTCTTCGGCGCGCTGGACGGCAGCTTCTTCGAGCAGCACCTGCGCGGTGATGTCGGTGGCGAACTTGACGACTTTGACCGGCTTGCCGTTGGCGTCGAAGATCGGGTTGTAGGTCGCCTGGATCCACACGGTCTTGCCGTTGTTGCCGCGGCGCTTGTAGCGGCCGGCGTCGAATTCGCCGCGATTGAGCTTGCCCCAGAAGCGGCGATAGGCCGCGCTCGACGCGTATTCGTCGTCACAAAACACGCGGTGGTGTTCGCCGCGCACGTCTTCCAGCGCGTAGTCGAGCAGGTCGAGGAAGTTGGCATTGGCATCGAGCAGGACCCCGCTCATGTCGAATTCGACCACGGCCTGCGCGCGGCCGATTGCCGACACGAGGCCGGTGGTTTCAGCAGCGCGGATTTTCTCGGCCGTGATGTCGGTAGCGAACTTGATGATCTTGGCGACGCGCCCCGAGCTGTCCTTGACCGGATTGTAGGATGCATTGATCCAGAATTCGCGCCCGCCCTTGGCGATGCGCTTGTATTCGGCGCGGTCCGCCTTGCCGGCGCCCAGGTCTTGCCAGAAACGGGCATAGGCCGGCGAATCGATCAGCTCGCGCTCGCAGAACATCGAGTGATGACGCCCCGCCAGCTCGGCGTCCGTATAGCCCGTCACGCTCAGGAAGTTGTCGTTGGCGCGCAGGATGTTGCCATTCAAATCGAATTCGACGATGGCCTGGGCGCCGTCGAGCGCCGAATAGATCGCACGCAGGTCTTGCAGCGCATCAGGCGATTCCAGATAGATCGTTTCCATAAATTCAGTGAGATAGGTGGATAAGACGCTGCGGGCGACGACGCAACGGGTGCATGTCTCCATCATGCGTCATTTCGCACAAACAGTAAATCCAGCAAAGTCAGAGTATTGATTCGGCCTGACTTTTGTTGCCTCACAACAACGGCAAAAGCTATTTCAGGTTAGCGCTCCCCATTTTTCGCACCAGCACGGGGACAAAAATCATGTTCAACATGTTCCTTCGGCGCAACCAAACCAGTCAAAACGAAATATTTTTCTTGAGAAATTCAGCAAAGACGATAAAATTCCTCACATCAACAATCCAGTAAAAACGAAACCATGACCACTTCCAACCAATACCGTTTGACTGCAACGAATCCCCTGCTGATGCGCATCGTGATGATCCTGCTGTTCTGGATCACGGTCCTGGCCGGCACGAAGGTGTTCGCTGCCGATGCGCAGGCGGTCGATGTCCGCCTGCAAGCGTTCCAGGTCGTGACCCAGGACAAGGGCGGCGAAAAGCTGGTGCCTGCTACCGAAGCGAACCCTGGCGACACCATCGAATACCAGGTGACCTACCAGAACCACGGCAAGTCGATCGCAAAGGCAGTGGCGGCAACGCTGCCGGTACCGGAAGGCGCGATGGTCTACCTCGACGGCAGCGCTGCCCCGAAAGCGGTCCAGGCCAGTCTCGACGGCAAACAGTTCAGTCCCCTGCCCCTGACCCGTGAAGTCAATCGCAACGGTCGCCGGACAATCGAACCGGTACCACCCGAGCAATACCGCTTCCTGCGCTGGGAACTGGGCGATCTCGCGCCCGGCAAGGCCGCCACCGTGACATCGCGCATGCGTGTCGGTGTCCCGCCGTCGTCCAGGCTCGCACGCTCCTGACCATTTGATTTCCTGACGTTTCGGCGTCGCTCTGCAACACCGTGCCAATAGTTGTCTTTTTATTAACATAACACCCGATCACCCTGTTCGATCCTGACTCACGCAAGTCCCATTACAAGGAAGCAGCCATGAAAACCCATCTCAAGCTCGTCGCCGCAGCAGCGCTGCTGGCAACCGCCAACGGCGCCTACGCCGCCACTGCGGCCGGCACCCAGATCACCAACCAGGCCACCGCCACCTATAACGATTCCACCGGCACCAAGACGGTCCAGTCGAACACCGTGATCACGACCGTGCAGCAGGTCGCCAGCCTGACCATGCCGGCCGGTACCGCCAAGAACGCCGGCGCCGGCACCTCGGTCACCTACGCCCACAGCGTGACCAACACCGGTAATGGCAGCGATACCTTCGCCCTGTCGCAAACCAACACTGGCACGCTGAACATGACCGGCGTCGTGTTCTATGCGGACGCCAACGGTGACGGCGTGGCCGACAATGCGACTCCGATCACCAGCACCGGCCCGCTGGCTGCCGGCGCCACCTTCCGCTTCGTGGCCGTCGCTTCCCTGCCGGCCGGCGCCGCCAACGGCACCACCAATGCGCTGACCGTCCGCGCCACCAGCGGCTTCAACGGCGCGGTCACCGCCGCCAGCATCGACACCACCACCGTCTCGGCCGGCGCCGTGATCGACATCACTGCCAACTCGGCCGGCGCCGGCGCACCGGGTGCCGGGCCTGGCGTCGAAGCTGCTGCCGTAGAAACCAAGACGACGACGGCCGGCACGATGACCTCGTTCGTCCTGTTCCTGAACAACACCGGTGGCAGCCCCGACACCTTCAATCTGCAGGCGAGCACCGACGGCACCTTCGGCACGCAAGTCCTGCCAACCGGCTGGACCGTGGTCTTCAAGGACGCAAACGGCGCGGTCATCACCAACGCCACCGTCGCCGCCGGCGCCAACGTGCGCGTGACGGCCGAAGTGACGCCGCCGGCCGGCACCGCGCCAGGTACGACCGACCTGTACTTCCGCGCGATTTCGGGCACCACCGGCGTGGCCGACCGCATCCATGAAGCCGTCACCGTTGCCGCTGCCGATTCGCTCGTCGAGCTGGTCAAGACCCAGGCGCTGGACGCCAACTGCGACGGCACCGCCGATACCGCATTCAGCAACGCACCGATCACGGCCGGCGCCGTACCGGGTGCCTGCATCCGCTACCAGATCGTCGGTACCAACAAGGGTGTGACCACCATCAACGCCATGGTCATGACCGACACGATCCCGGCCAACACGACCTACCATGCCGGCGCTCCGGCCAACACGCTGCTGGGCTCGATCCTGGCGCCGGCCGCCGGCCTCGTTGGCAGCGTCTCGGCCAGTGTCGGCAACCTGGCCCCGGGCCAGTCGAACACGATGGCCTTCGGCGTGAAGATCGACTAAGCACAGCAACGTAATCCATCGCTACCCCAACGCAGCGCCGCTCCGGCGGCGCTGCCTTCGAATTCCCAGACTCCCGCGCGCGCCATGACCACCCTCCTCCGACACCTCGTATTTCTCTGCATGAGCCTTGTCCTGTGGTTGGCCTGCGACGCGGGCGCCGCCATCAACAACCGTGCCAGCGCGACCTTCGTCGGCGCGGCCGGCAACAGCATCACCATCGAATCGAACACCGTGCGCGCCACGCGCCCCGACGCGATCACCTATTACACGTCGGCCGCCTACAGCCGCGTGGCGCGCGCAGCCGAACTCAACGGCAACCTGTTTCTTCAGGTCGATGCTGCCGAGTGCAACATCGACAAAAATGTTGCCGAACAGGTCAGCGTGACGCTGACCTCCACGCTGACGGGCGACCGGCAAGCCTTCCCGGCGCGCGAAACCGGCGCCGACACGGGCGAATACCGCTTCAGCGCCGTCGCCGCGAGCTACCGCGACGACGAAGACCATGAGGACGACGCTGCCGACGGCATCATCGAAGTCATGAAGAACGACACCCTGCTGGCCAGCGTCGAAGGCTGCGGCAGCGGCATGATCCAGACCGCGATCCTGGTCGACCCGATCGGCATCGTCTACGACAGCCGCAGCAACCTGCCGCTGCCGGGCGCAACCGTAACCCTGATCGACATCAGCGGCGCCGGCAACGGCGGCGCGCCAGGTGCACCGGCCCGCGTATTCGGCGTGGATGGCGTCACGCCGGCACCCAGCACCGTCATCACCGATGGCGGCGGCATGTATCAGTTTCCGCTGGTGGCACCGAGCCTGTACCGCCTGCAGGTGACCCCGCCGTCGAACTACGGCTTCCCGTCGAAGCGCGCCATTGGCGAACTGCCGGCTGGCCGCACCACCAACCTGTACGGTTCGTTCGGCGGTGAATTCATCGTCAGCGAAACCTCGGGCGTGGTCACGATCGACGTGCCGCTCGACCCGATCCCGGGCGTGCTGTACGTCGAAAAGAATGCGTCGCGCGCCATCGTCGAAGTGGGCGACGTGCTCGATTACACGGTGCGCGTGCATAACACCGCCGAGCAGGCGCTGGTGGACGTGATGGTCGAAGACCGCCTGCCGGCCGGTTTCAGTTTCGTGCCAGGCACGCTGCGCATCGATGGCGCGCTCGTGACCGACCGGTTCGAGAACCGCGGCCCGACGCTGCGCATTCCCCTCGATACGCTGGCCGCCAGATCGAACCGCGTGCTGCGCTACCGCGTGCGCATTGGCGGCGGCGCGCTGCAGGGCGACGGCATCAATCGCGCCCAGGCTACCAGCGGCGCCCCGCTGGCGCTGGTCTCGTCGGTGGCCGCGGCCAAGGTCAAGGTCGAAGCCGGCATCTTCAGCAGCAAGGGCTTCATCCTGGGCGACGTGTTCGCCGACTGCAATGTCAATGGCCAGCGCGACCCGGGCGAGCCTGGCATCCCCGACGTGCGCATCTACCTGGAAGACGGCAGCTTCTCGCAGACCGATGCCGATGGCCGCTACAGCTTCGCCGACATTGCCCCGCGTACCCACGTGGCGAAAGTCGACCTGAGCACGGTGGTGGCCGGCCAGCTGGCCGTGCTGTCGAACCGGAATGCGGGCGACGCCGGCAGCCGCTTCGTCGACCTCAAGGACGGCGAACTGGCGCGCGCCGACTTCGCGCTGAGTGGCTGCAATCCCGACGTGCTGGAAGCGATCAAGGCCCGGGCCGCCCGCCTGCGCGCCGTGCTGGCCTCGGCCGCCGTGCTGACCGCGCCAGCCCCGGCCGCCGCGAAGGCAGCGCCCGAGCTGGACCTGGCCACGGTGACCAACCGCCTGGGCTTCATTGGCCTGACCGACGGCGCCATCCTGCCGCACGCCCAGCCGACCATCCGCGTCAAGGGCGGCGCCGGTTCGAGCTTCACGCTGCTGGTCGATGGCGTGGCCGTGGACGACAGCCATATCGGCAAGCAGGACACGGTCGCAGCCCAGGCGCTCGAGCTGCGCGACTATGTCGGCGTGACCCTGAAACCCGGCCACAACCTGATCGAAGTGCGCGAAACCGACAGCTTCGGCAACCCGCGCGGCAGCAGCGTCGTCGACGTGGTCGTGCCGGGCGCCCTGGCGCGCCTGTCGGTCGCCCCACTCGCTGAATCGGCCCCGGCCGATGGCCGCTCGCTGGCGATGGTCGCCGTGCGCCTCGAAGACGCGAACGGCGTGCTGATCGCCGAACGCACCCCGGTCACGCTGGAGGCCAGCGCCGGCCAGTGGGACCAGCCGGACCTCGATCCACGTGAGCCTGGCCACCAGGTCTTCGTCGAAGGCGGCAGCGCCGAATTCGCGCTGCGCAGCGCGCCGGACGCCGGCGAAGCCCGCCTGCAAGCCACCAGCGGCCTGCTGCGCGCCAAAAACACGCTGCGCTTCCTGCCGGCCCTGCGCCCGATGGTAGCGGCCGGCGTCGTCGAAGGCGCGTTCAGCCTGAACCGCAGCCGCGGCAATACCGCGACCCCGCTGCGCGATTTCGACGGCTTCGAAGACCGCCTGCGCCATGTGGCCGGGGGCGAGACCGTCAACGCCGGCGCCCGCGCCGCGATGTTCGCCAAAGGCCAGATCGGCGCCGATACGCTGCTGACGATGTCGTACGACTCGGACAAGGACACCGAGCCGAAGATGTTCCGCGATATCAACCCGTTTGCGTTCTACCCGACCTATGGCGACGATGCGCGCCGCGGCTTCGAGGCGCAATCGGCCGGCCGCCTGTACGTCAAGGCCGAGCGCAACCGCTCGTACGTACTGTTCGGCGACTTCGTGCCGCCAGGCGTGACCCCGGCGCGCAACCTGGGCGCCTACAACCGCAACCTGACGGGCCTGCGCCAGCACGCCGAACTCGATGGCCTGACAGTCGACTCGTTCCTCAGCTACGACAGCACCCGTCAGATGGTCGAAGAATTCGCCGCCAACGGCACCTCGGGCCCGTTCCTCACCGGCGGCGGCCTGATGGTCATCAACAGCGAGCACATCGAAATCATCGTGCGTGACCGCGACCAGACCGGCGTGATCCTGTCGCGCCGCGCCCTGGTGCGCTACGTCGATTACGACATCGATCCGCTCAGCGGCCGCATCCTGCTGCGCGCCCCGGTGCCGAGCCTGGACGAGAACCTGAACCCGGTCAGCCTGCGCCTGGCGTACGAAGTCGACCAGAACGGCGCGCGCTTCCTGGTTGGCGGTGTGGCCGCCCAGTACCAGATCGGCAGCCACGTCGAGGTCGGCGCCAGCGCCGTCGAAGACCGCAACCCGGCCGCCCCGACCCGCCTGGTGAGCGTCAACGCCAGCGTCAAGCCGGATGAAAAAACCGTCGTCATCGTCGAAGCGGCGCAGATGGAAAAAGCCGGCCTGTCGGGTCGAGCCGCACGCTTTGACGCGAACCGCACCGACGGCAAGCTCGAAAGCCACCTGTTCCTGGGCCGCGCCGACGCCAACTTCGACAATCCATCGGCCAATCTGCCGAAGGGCCGCACCGAAGGCGGCGCCAATGTACGCTACCGCTTCACCGAACGCACCAGCGTCGGCCTGGAAGGCCTGCACACGGCCGACCTGACCACCGACGCCACCCGCAATGGCGTGCAGCTCTTCGCCGGCTACGCGTTCGACAATGGCCTGCAAGCCGAAGTCGGCATGCGCCATGCACGTGAAGAAGGCGGCGCCGGGGTCATCGTGGCCCAGCCCGACCTGACCAGCGTGCGCGCCAAGCTGGGCATGCAGATCCCTGGCCTGCCGCAGGCCGGCGTGTTCGTCGAAGGCGAACAGGATATCCACGACAATGGCCGCCGCATGGTGGCGCTGGGCGGCGACTACCGCTTCGCCGGCGGCAGCCGTGTGTACGGCCGCCATGAACTGATCAGCAGCCTGGGCTCGACCTATGCGCTCAATCAGGGCCAGCAGCGCCACGCCACCGTGTTCGGCGTCGATACCGACTACATGCACGACGGCCGCGTGTTCTCGGAATACCGCGCCGGCGGCACGTCGCCAGCGGGCACCGTGACCGGCGAACGCCAGGCCGAAGCAGCTCTGGGCCTGCGCAATCTGTGGACGCTGGGCGACGGTGTGCGCGCCAACACCAGCTTCGAGCGCGTCAAGGTACTCTCGGGCGCCAACAACAATGAAGCGATCGCGCTGACCGGCGCCATCGAAGTGAGCCGCCATCCGACCTGGACCGGCAACGCCCGCCTCGAACTGCGCCACGGCGCCGACAGCGACGGCCTGC
The DNA here is from genome assembly GCF_059685955.1 of Telluria sp. LT2P80. Taxonomy (NCBI): domain Bacteria; kingdom Pseudomonadati; phylum Pseudomonadota; class Betaproteobacteria; order Burkholderiales; family Oxalobacteraceae; genus Telluria; species Telluria sp. LT2P80. Next base: position 94,016 of record NZ_JCASIO010000001.1, read on the forward strand.
TCTCGACGCTGGGCCTGGCCTACAAGATCGACGACAGCTGGACCTTCCTGGGCAAGAACACGCTGGCCGCCACCCGCTCGAATGCCAGCAAGACCATGCGCGTGACCGAGCTGCTGCAAAGCGGCGTGGCCTACCGCGCGCTGCAATCGATCGGCGTAAACGGCCTGGCCAAGTACGAGTACAAGCTCGAACGCGACGACGGCCTGGCGGACCTCAAGCGCGCCGTGCACGCCGTCTCGGTCGGCGCCAACTGGCAGCTGCGCCTTGATACCACCGTCAGCGCCCGCTACGCCGCCAAGATGGCCATGGACCAGTCGAGCGGCCTGTCGAACCGCACGGTCAGCCACCTGGTGGCCGGCCGCGTGACGCACGAGATCAATGCCGACTGGGACATCGGCGCCACGGCGCAGATGCTCATGGACCGCGACACGCGCGGCCGCCAGTACGCGGCCGGCATCGAGGCGGGCTACCAGCTGCAACGCAATATGTGGGTCTCGGCTGGCTACAACCTGCTCGGCTTCAAGGAACGCGACCTGGCCGGCGCCGATGCCACGGCCAAGGGCGTGTACTTCCGGGTACGCATGAAGTTCGACGAGAACACGCTGCAAGGCCTGCTCTCGGGCGACCTGCTCAAGTAATCAAGGATACCGACATGACTTTCGCACTGCTCTCGTCCCGCCTTCGCCACGCCTGGCTGCGCGTCTTCGTGGCCCTGGCCTGCCTGCTTGGCGCCCTACCGGCCAAGGCCGACTGCACGGTGACCGGCGCCTGCATCACCGCCGGCCCGCGCCTGGCCAGCGTCGACACGGGCAAGAGCGCCCTGCTCGGCCCGCTGCTGGGCGGCATGCTCGGCACCGGTACCTCGCTGAGTGCGGTCGACTGGAACGCGCTGGCCAGCGGCAACCTGAACCTGCTGAACTTCCTGAACGTGCTCAAGACAGATATCGGCGTATCGACCCCGGCGCAAGCATTGAGCGCCAACGTCTCGCTGGTGCAGATCGTTAACGCGCTGGCAGTCGAGGCGCAGGCCGAGGCCAAGCCGCAACTGGCCGGTGCGTTGTCCAGCCTGGCCTCGCAGCTCAATGGCGTGGGCGGCACCGTGCGCCTGGGCGACCTGGTCAAGGTCACGGCCGACACCGGTTCGCTCGGCACCAGCACGGTCAACGCGCTCGACATGTTCACCGGACTGGTCCAGCTGTACAACCGTCGCAACGTGCTGACCACGCCGCAGCCGGTCGGGATTTCGGGTGGCCTCCTGGGCGCGACCGGCGTGGTCAACAACCTGCAACTGTATGCGCAGGTGATCGAGCCGCCGGCGTACGTGTGCGGGCCGACGGGGTCGACCTTTCATTCGGCCGCGATCCGCCTCAAGCTCAAGATGGACCTGGTATCGCTGACCCCGGCCACCGATTCGCTGATCGGGGTGGGACTGCTGCAAAGCGCGTCGGTTGGCATTGGCAAGCTGGACGTGTATGTGGAAGTCGCGCGCGGCCAGGGCAGCCTCTCGGCCGTGAGTGCTGCGACCAAGGCCGTCACGCTGCAGGTGGCGCCGGGCGTGTCCGACATCTTCATCGGCAAGATCGACGACAGCGTGTTCTTCAACCGCAGCCGTGCGATCCTCGACTCGGACGTCGACTTCGGCACGATCGGGTCGCTGCAGGCCTCAGCGCTGGGGCTGGTGCCGGTGAATATCGCACTCGACATCAAGAGCATCGTGCGTGGCCAGGCGCCGTTCTCGACGAGCGTGACGATGACGGGCACGTTCCCGCAGACGCGCACCGTGAGTTCGAGCACGACCTTCATCACGAATGCAGCCAACAGCCTGGTGACGAATCTGCAGATCCGCAGCATGCCGGCTCTGGGGCTGTTGCAGGGGGCGGTCGAACCACTCGTCAAGACGCTGGTCAAGAACGTGGTCAGCCCGCTGATCGCGCCGGTGCTCAGGGGCGTGGCTGATCCGCTGCTCAAGCTGCTGGGGATCGGCCTGGGCGAAATCGTCGTCACGGTCGAAGGCATCTGCCAGACCTGCGACGACTTCAAGCTGACCAAGGCAGTCGACAAGGCCAATGCAACGCCGGGCAGCACGATCCTGTATACGATCACGTTCGAGAATAGCGGGACCACCACGCTGACCCAATTGAAGATCGAAGACACCACGCCGGCCTTCACGACCTATGCCGACAGCAGCTGCGGTACGCTGCCCTCTGGCCTGGCCTGCGCAGTCGCCGCCAAACCCGATGTGGGCGCCAATGGCAAGATCGAGTGGGGCATCACCGGTACGTTGGCACCAGGGGCCAGTGGCACCGTCACCGTGACGGTAAAAGTACAATAATGCGCCGCTGTTCATGACCGCAAGTTACAATACAGAAACGAGTTATCACGTTTCACTATCGTAATTTGTGATAATTTGATAGATTGTTGACTTGCCTATGCGTATTGTTACGCATCCAGGTGGCTTGATCCGTCTGTTCCGACGCGCTGTCACCCTGACGACACGCGACGGGGTGGGTCGTCGGCCCCCGGTCGGGAGGCTTTTAACTACCAGCACAATTCTATCTCATGATATCGCACAGCAGTTCAGCGCCCGCGCCGACCGACCCCGCTTCCGCAGAAGTCTGCTCGACCAAGGAGGCCGCGAGCCTGCTTGGCGTCTCGCACCGGACCGTGCAGCTCTGGGTCGAAAGCGGTGTGCTGCAAGCCTGGAAAACCGCCGGCGGCCACCGCCGTATCCTGCTTACCTCGGTACACCGCCTGGTCGCGCAGCGCAATCACGCAGTCACCGGCGGCCAGCCAGCGCCGGCGCCCCCTGCCAGGTCGATGCCGGCCGGCCGGCGCATCGTGATGGCCGACGACGACGCGACCCTGCTGCGCCTGTACGAGCTGGAAATGTCGGGCTGGGGCCTCGACGCCCAGCTGATCAAGGCGCGCGACGGCTTCGATGCGCTGATCCGGATCGGCGAAGCGCGGCCCGACCTCCTGATCAGCGACCTGAATATGCCGGGCATGGATGGTTTCCGCATGGTACGTACACTGCGCGCTGACCCGCGCTATGGCAATATGGCAATCATCGTCATCAGCGGCCTCGACCCTGCAACCATCAAGTCGATGGGGCTGCCCGATGACATTCCGGTATTTGCCAAACCGGTGCGCTTCCCTGAACTGCGCGCCCGGATCGAACGCATTTTCAGTGACATCGACGCGGCGGCTGCGCCCGACTGACAGGATCGACATCATGCATTCCGAGCCGGACCGACACCCCTTTGTTGCCCCGACTTTGCCTGCCACGCAATCCATTCCCCAGTCCGACCAGGCCCGCGTCAGCGCACTGCACGAACTCGCCCTGCTCGACACCCCGCCCGAAGAACGGTTCGACCGCATCACGCGCCTGGCCTGCCGTTTGCTGGGCGTGCCCATTTCACTGATCGCGCTGGTCGACACCGACCGCCAGTGGTTCAAGTCGCGCGTGGGCATCGATCTGCACGAAACCACGCGCGTGACCTCGTTCTGCACGCACACGATCGAGCACGAGAACGGCCTAATTATCGACGACGCGCGTCTCGATCCCCGCTTTGCCCATAACCCGTTCGTGACCGGTGCGCCGGACGTGCGCTTCTATGCCGGCATTCCGCTGGCTGCGCCGGACGGCAGCCGGGTCGGCGCGCTGTGCGTGATCGACCGCGAGGTACGCCATTTCGATGACGACCAGATGGCCACGCTGCGCGACCTGGCCGCCATCGCCGGCGACGAATTGCGTGCGCGGCCAGCTGGTCGCCCCGCGCCCGAAGGCTGGGAAAAAGCACTGGTGGGCCACCTGCCCGACGGCATCCTGATGCTCAATGCACAAGGCAATATCGTGGCCGCGAACCCGGCGGCCGAAAGGCTGTTCGGCGCATCCGGCCCGCTGCTGGCCGGCCGGCCGCTGCGTGAATTGATGGATGAAGACCTGCTGCGGATGCGCCGCACGGGCCAGTTGCGCGAAGGCGCGCGCTACGAGGCGCTCGCGCGGCGCCTGGACGGCAGCCGCTTCCCGGTCGAGTTTTCGTATTGCCGCATGATGTGGGCGGCGCGGCCGAAGTTCGCCGTGACGGTGCGGGACATTTCGCAGCGGCGCGCCGCCGAAGAACGCAACCGGGCCACTGACGAACGGCGCCGGCGCCACTTCGCCACGGCGACCCACGAACTGCGTACGCCAATGTCGAGCGTGCTGGGCTTTTCCGAATTGCTGCTCAAGCGCGAATTCGATCCCGCCGTCAGCCGTGAACTTGTGGAAATCATCCACCGTGAATCCGGCCGCCTGGTCGGCCTGGTCAACCAGATGCTCGACCTGGCCCGGATTGAAGCGGGCGGACGGGACGACCTGAAGATCGACGCTGTTCCCGTGGGCGATCTGGTCAGCAGGACGCTGGCGTCCCTCGAAGGTCTCGGCCAGGCGCACCGCGTCAGCACCGACATCGCGCCCGGGCTGCCGCCACTGGCGGCCGACGCCCAGAAGATGCAGCAGGCGCTGACCAATATCGTCAGCAACAGCATCAAGTATTCCGCTCCCGGCACGCCGATTTCGCTGCGCGCCGCGCCCGAACGGTGGGGCGACCGGCCGATGGTGGCGATTCGGGTGCGCGACCGCGGCATCGGCATGACACCCCAGCAGCAGGCCCAGGTCTTCGACGCTTTTTATCGCGTCGACAGCGATTCGGCGGCGCCAGGCAGTGGCCTGGGGCTGACGATCCTCAAGGAAATCGTCGATCTGCACGGCGGGCGCATCGCGCTCGAATCCGAGGCCGGCGTCGGCACTGAAGTCACCCTCTATCTGCCGGTGGCGAATGCCGATGACGGTCCGGCATCGGCCCGTCGCTGAGGCGAGTGTTGCAAGTGCCCGTCAGTGCCGACGAGACCTTGCGGTTTGCCTTGACAGTCCAATCTGAACCGGTAAAATCAGCAAAATATGAAAATTGCCGACCGTCAAGATATTGCTGAGCCCGCCTGTGACCGGTCGGCCTTTTGCGCCACCCGGCAAGCGGCCGAGCGGATCGGCGTTTCGCCGCGCACGGTGCAGATGTGGGTCGAGAATGGCGCGCTGCAGGCATGGAAAACGGCGGGCGGCCATCGCCGCATCACCAATGCCTCGGTCGAGCGCCTGCTCGACGGGCGTCGCGCCGTGCTTGCCGCGCCGCCCGTCTTGGCGAGCAGCGCCCGCCCGATCCTGCCGCTGGCCCCCGCGCGCACGGTGCTGATCGTCGACGACGACGCGACGCTGCTGCGCCTGTACGAACTGGAAATCGGAACCTGGGGCATGGATCTCGCCGTGCGCAAGGCGAGCAACGGCTTCGAGGCGATGATGTGCATCGGCCAGGCGCGCCCCGATGTCCTGGTGAGCGACCTGCACATGCCGGGCATGGACGGCTTCGGCATGATCCGCAGCCTGCGCGACAATCCGGCCACCGCGTCGATGCCGATGGTGGTCATCAGCGGCATGGACAAGCCGACCGTGCTGGCCATGGGTCTGCCGGACGATGTACCTTACCTGACCAAGCCGGCGCCGCTCGCGGCCCTGCGCGCCGCAGTGACATCGGCGCTGCCACCGGCTCCCTGAGACCGATCCCGCAGGACCCGATCATGAACGAGACGCCACCGAACCAGTACCCCGCACCCACTTCAGCCCCCCTGCCGCCGGATGAATCCCGGCGCCACGAGGTGCTGCTCGACCTGAACCTGCTCGACACGCCGCCGCAAGCGTCGTTCGACCGCATCACGCGCATGGCCACGCACCTGTTCAAGGTGCCGATCGCGCTCGTGAGCCTGGTCGACACCGACCGCCAGTGGTTCAAGTCGCGCATCGGCGTGGCGCTGACCGAGACGCCGCGCTCGGTGTCATTTTGCGCGCACGCCATCCTGCAGGACGACGTGATGGTCGTGCGCGATGCGCGCGCCGACGCGCGCTTTGCCGACAATCCGCTGGTACGCGGCGAGACAGCGGCGCGCTTTTACGCCGGCTCACCGATCGATGTCGGGGACGGCATACGGATTGGGACGCTGTGCATCATCGACAGCGTACCGCGCGAGTTTTCCGACACCGACCGCGCGATGCTGCGTGACCTGGCGGGCATGGTGGCGGGTGAAATCGCCACCATTGAACTGCGCGCCGCGTGCGAGCGTGAGCGCAGCAGCGCACGCTCACTGCGCACGCTGCTCGAGCACCTGCCCGACGCCGTGCTGTTGCTGGACGCGGGAGGCCGGATCCTGTCATGCAATCCGGCTGCCGAGCAGTTGTTCGGCGCGCCCAATACCGACCTGGCGGGCCGCTCGTCGGCCACGCTGATCGGCATGGCGCCGCAGGTGGTCTCGCGCCACGAGGGCAATGCCCGCCGCGTCGATGGCAGCAGCTTTGCGGCCGAAATCTCGATTGCCGAAATGACGCTCGACGGGCATGCGCACCTGGTAGCGACCGTGCGCGACATGGACGGGCTGCGTGCGGAACGCGAACGGGTGCGCGCCGCCAACCAGCGGCGTCACGATTACTTTCGCACCGCCAGCCACGAACTGCGCACGCCGATGGCCAGCATCCTCGGGTTTTCGGAGCTGCTCCTCAAGCGCGAGTTCGACCCGGCCACCGGGCGCGAGCTGATCGACATCATCCACCGCCAGGCCACGCGCCTGATCGGCCTGGTGAACCAGATGCTCGACCTGGCGCGCATCGATGCAGGCGGCGCGGCCCAGTTGCAACCGACCTTGCTCGACCTGGCCGACATGATGGCCAAGATCCAGGGCGCGCTGACCAACGACGCGCACGCCGCACGGATCGCGCTGGCCGTGGCGCCCGACCTGCCGCACGTGACGGCCGACGCCGTGCGCGTGCAGCAGGCACTGGGTAATATCGTCAGCAATGCGCTGGCCTACTCGGCGCCGGACAGCATCGTCGATGTCAGCATCTCGCAGCAGGAACGCGCCGGGCAGGCAGGCGCCGCGGTGCGGGTGCGCGACCAGGGCGTGGGCATGACGCCGGAGCAGCGCAAACAGGTGTATGACGCCTTCTGGCGCGCCAACGCCCTGCCCGACGTGCCTGGCAACGGCCTGGGCATGACCATCGTGCGCGAGATCGTGACGGCGCATGGCGGCGTGATCGAGATCGTGTCGGCGCCGGGTGATGGGACTGAAGTTGCGTTGTGGCTGCCGGCGCGTGCTGGTGTTGGGGATGCAGCAGCAGTCTGATGCACCGGATTCTGGTGGGCCAGGCCAGGCCAGGCCGGCCTGCGATGGCTGACTGGCCTCAGTCTGCGTGCAGTGCGCGGTCGGCTGTCGCCAGGTCTTTGCGGCGCCTCGCCCATATCCATGCGCAGATACCGAATACCCCAGCCGTGAAACCGGCGCCACCAGCGATTGCAACGGTCAGTGGTTTAAGGGGAATGTCTTCTCCCAGCAGCGCGTGAAGCGTGAAATATATCGCAATAGATAGCGCAGCCAGGATAATTCCCATTGTGCTCGTCCGCCTTCCCAGGTGACGCCACCGCGGTGTGCATCGCGCCCAGATGACTCCCGCTGCTACCAACGGACTGATGACAGCGCAAAGCATGAATAGCAGAACGAATAAAACGGAAAAAGGCACGTCAGTGTCTCCTGATTGCTGATTCAAGCGCTGAACGTCCCATCTTGCCTGGTCCGGCTGTGCGCCGCTACACGTTTTTCATGAGCCCCTTTAATTTTGCCTCGTCAAAAGGCAGCTTGCAAAATTTATATAAGCGCTTATACAAATAAGTGTATGATCAAATCCATGAAACAAGGACTCGGCACCAAGTTGCGCCATCTTATCGAGCTGCTCGACGGCGCAGTGGCTGCTTCCTATACGGAGGCCGGCCTGAGTTACCGCCCGCGCTATACCCCCGTCATGCGCGCACTGGCGGTACGTGAGCCGCGCACTATTGGCGACATTGCCGCAAGTGCTGGCATCACGCAGCCGGCGGCAACGCAGACCGTTGCATTGATGCTGAAGGAAGAACTGGTCATCCGCATGTCATCCGAAGATGGACGGCAAAAGCTGATCGGGTTGTCGGAGCAAGGGCGCGCGCTGCTGCCGCAACTGCAGTCCTGCTGGGCGGCGACGACTGCGGCCGCTGCGACGCTGGATGCAGATCTGGCATACCCGCTGTCGGAAGTATTGGCGCAAGCAATTGCTGCGCTGGAAGCACGACCGTTCGGCGCACGGATCCATGCCGCGCGCGAGCGAACCAACCACGAGGAGCCGTCATGAGTACCCAGCAATATGCCGTACCATCCGCACTTCCGCTGCGCACACGCATCCTGCGATATCCTTTGATCCTGGCGATCGTGGGCATCCTGGCGACAATCGCGCCGATGTTTGTCACGCTGGGGCTTACCGAAATCGTGCCGAAACCGCTGCGCCTCGGCTGGCCCATGCTGCTGTCGGCTGCTGTCGCGGTAGCTGGCTATCGCTGGTTTGTCATGCGCCTGGAGCGCCGCCCGGTCACTGAGCTGGCTCTGGCTGGTGCGGGACGTGAACTATGGCGCGGACTCGGCATCGGCGTGCTGCTCGTCGTGGCGACGTATTCGGTGTTGCTGGCCAGTGGCGCCTTCATCATCACTGGCGCAGTAGCGCCGGGTGTGCTGCTGAAGCCTTTTCCTGAACAAGTCATGGTGGCCATCTTCGAGGAAATCGTGTTCCGCGCCATTGTCTTCGGCATGCTACAAAAATTCTGGGGCACGAAAATTGCGTTGGGCGTGTCGACCGTGATTTTTGTTGTCGCCCACATGCCGAACGAAGGTTTCAACGTGCTGGGCGCGGCGATGACGGCGGTGGCATCGTTTGCCCTCTCCGGCGCCTATCTGCTCTCTGGCCGTCTGTGGCTGCCGATCGGCCTGCATTTCGCATGGAATTTCTTGTGTGATGCCGTGTTCGCAGTCTCTGTCTCCGGCCACCCCGCTCGCGGCTGGCTTCAGGTATCCACAAGCGGTCCAGCATGGCTGTCCGGCGGGGATTACGGCGTTGAAGGTTCCATCGTCACCGGCATCACCTGGTCCATGGCTGCCATCGCGCTGCTCGCGATCGCATACCGACGTGGGCACTGGCGCTGAGGCTGGCGGCGCCAACATTAACGATATTTAACGAATTAGCCACCCCCGTTTAAGCCTGCGCCGGGCATAGTCGAAGGTAGGGAACAATACGCTCTCCACCTTGCAAACGGATCCGACACCCATGCCCTCGATGACCCTTCCGCGCCGCCCGGCGCTGGCGACCGCCATAACGGCCGCCGCGCTGCTTTCCGCCTGCGGTAAAGACCCCAAGCCTGCCCCGCCTGCGGTGCCCGAAGTCGCCATACTGACCATGGCCACCACGAACGTCGCGCTGAACATCGCCCTGCCCGGCCGCACGGCGCCGTTCCTGCTGGCCGAGGTCCGGGCGCGGGTCGACGGGATCGTGCAGGAGCGCCGCTTCACCGAGGGCGCCGACGTGCGTAAGGGCGAGCCGCTGTACCTGATCGATCCGGCGCCGTATCGCGCCGCCGTCAAGAGCGCCGAAGCCGAGCTGCAACGGGCGCAGGCGACGCTGGCCAGCAATGTGTCGCAACTGAACCGCAACCGCGTGCTGGTGAAAGAAAATGCGGTGAGCAAGCAGGAATTCGAAACCGCCGAAGCAGCGCAGCTCGAAGCGGCGGCCGATGTCGCCGCCGCCAAGGCGGCCCTCGACGTGGCCCGCATCAACCTTGGCTACACCACCGTGACCGCGCCGATCGCGGGCCGCAGCAGTGTGTCGGCCGTGACCCAGGGCGCGTATGTGCAAGGCAGCGCCGCCACCCTGATGACGACGATCCAGCAGATCGACCCGATGTACGTCGACCTGCAGCAATCGAGCAGCGAAGGTCTGGCGCTGCGGCGCGAGATCGCCGCCGGTCGCGTGCGCATGGAAGGTACCGATGCGGCCAAGGTCAGCCTGCAACTGGAAGACGGCAGCACCTACAGCCGCAGCGGCACGCTCGCGTTTTCGGGCGTGACGGTTGACCAGGCCACGGGCTCGGTCACGCTGCGCGCGCGCTTCCCGAACCCCGACAAGCTGCTGTTGCCTGGCATGTTCGTGCGCGCGAGCGTCAGCCAGGGCGTGCGCCAGGGGGTCATGCGCGTGCCCGCGACTGCCGTGACACGCACGCCGCAGGGCACGGCCACCGTGATGGTCGTCGGCCAGGACAACAAGGTCGCACTGCGCACCGTGCGCACCGGCGCGCTGGTCGATGGTTTCTGGCTGGTCGATGACGGCCTGAAGGCCGGCGAACGCGTGATCGTCAGCGGCGTGCAGAAGCTGCGGCCCGGCACCGTGGTCAAGGTCGCCGCAGCGCCGGCAGCGGCGCCAGAAGCCGCGGCGCCTGCCGCAGCCACTACAGCGCGTCAGGAATAATCCAAGATGCCAAAGTACTTCATCAACCGTCCGATCTTCGCGATCGTCATCTCGCTGCTGATCATGCTGGTCGGCGGCATCGCGCTGCTCAAGATGCCGATCGAGCAGTATCCGCCCGTCTCGCCGCCATCGGTGCAGATCCAGGCGACGTTCCCCGGCGCGTCGGCCGAGACCATGCAGAACACCGTGATCCAGGTGATCGAGCAGCAGATGACGGCGATCGACAACCTGCTGTACATGCAGTCGACCAGCGATGACACGGGCCAGTCGACGACGTCGCTGACGTTCGCCGCCGGCACCGATCCCGACATCGCCCAGGTCCAGGTGCAGAACAAGCTGCAGGCGGCCGTCCCGCGCCTGCCGAGCGAGGTCCAGCAATCTGGCCTGCGCGTGACCAAGTCGACGTCCGACTTCCTGATGGTGGCGGCGTTCGTTTCCGACGACGACAGCATGACCAAGTTCGACATCGCCAACTACGTCGCCTCGAACATCCAGGACCCGCTCTCGCGCATGCCGGGCGTGGGCAGCATGAACCTGTTCGGCACCCAGTACGCGATGCGTATCTGGCTCGACCCGGTCAAACTGACGAGTTTTGCACTCACGCCGCTCGACGTGACGGACGCGATCCGCGCGCAGAACGTCCAGATCTCGGGCGGCCAGCTGGGTGGCACACCGGCGGTCCAGGGCCAGACCCTGAGCGCCACGATCAACCAGGCGACGATGCTGCGCACGCCCGAGGAATTCAAGCGCATCCTGGTCAAGGTCCAGCCGGATGGCTCGTCCGTGCGCATCGGCGACGTTGCACGCGTGGCGCTGGGCCCCGAAAACTACAACGTCGATGTGCGCTACAACGGCAAGTCGGCATCGGGCCTGGGCATCCAGCTCGCGCCGAACGCCAATGCGCTCGATACCGCAGAAGCCGTGCGTGCGCGTTTGAAAGAGCTGGGCGAATTCTTCCCGCCCGGCCTGCGCACCGTGTATCCGAACGACGTCACGCCCTTCATCGAAACGTCGATCAAGGGCGTGACCCACACGCTGATCGAGGGCATCGTGCTGGTGTTCCTGGTGATGTACCTGTTCCTGCAAAACTTCCGCGCCACCCTGATCCCGTCGATCACGGTGCCGGTGGTGTTGCTGGGCACGTTCGGCATCATGTCCGCGCTGGGCTTTACGATCAATACGCTGTCGATGTTCGGCCTCGTGCTGTCCATTGGCCTGCTGGTCGACGATGCGATCGTGGTGGTGGAAAACGTCGAGCGCGTGATGCACGAAGACGGCTTGCCGCCGAAAGAAGCGACGATCAAGGCCATGGGCCAGATCACCAGCGCGCTGATCGGCGTGGCCCTCGTGCTGTCGGCCGTGTTCGTGCCGGTGGCCTTCTCGAGCGGCACGGTGGGCGCGATCTACCGCGAATTCTCGCTGACGGTCGTGGCCTCGATGCTGCTGTCGGCATTCATCGCGCTGACGCTCACGCCGGCGCTGTGCGCCACGATGCTCAAGCCGGTCGACCCGGAACACCATGAAAAGAAGGGTTTCTTCGGCTGGTTCAACCGCTCGTTCGATGCAACCCGCGACCGCTACCTGGGTGGCGTGACGCGCATCCTGGGCCGGCGCGCGCTGTGGATGGTCGTGTACCTGGTGCTGATCGGCGCCGTCATTGCCCTCTTCCTGCGCCTGCCGGGCGGCTTCCTGCCGAAGGAAGACCAGGGCTACATGTTCGTCCAGGTGCAGACGCCGGCCGGCAGTACCCAGGAAACGACGGGCCGCGTGCTGGAAGAAATCAGCCAGTACCTGCTGAAAGAAGAATCGGCAGTGGTCGAAGCCACCTTCATGACCAATGGCGCGAGCCAGCCGCAGCGCGGCCAGAATCAGGGCCGTCTGTTCGTGCGCCTGAAGACCTGGGACGAGCGCAAGGACGAAGCGCTGGGTGTGTCGGCGCTGGCCAACCGCATCGCAGCGCGCTACGCCAACTACCAGGGCGCGACCATCAACACGGTCGAACCGCCCTCGATCCGCGGCCTGGGATCGGCCAACGGCTTCTCGCTGCAGCTGCAGGATCGCGGTGGTTTGGGGCACGATGCGCTGGCCAAGGCACGCGACCAGTTGCTCGAACTGGCGCGCAAGGAACCGAACCTGCAGCGCGTGCGCTTTACGGGCCAGGCCGACAACGCCACCTACAAGATCGACATCGACCGCGAAAAGGCCGCCGCGCTGGGCGTGAACCTGACCGAAGTCGACCAGACCTTCTCGACGGCCTGGGGCTCGCGCTACATCAACAACTTCCTCGACACGGACAACCGCATCAAGCGCGTGTACGTGCAGGCCGATGCCCAGTTCCGCATGAACCCGGACGACATCAAGCTGCTCTATGCGCGCAATAGCGCCGGCGAGATGGTGCCGTTTTCGAGCTTCGCCAGTGCGCGCTGGGCCTGGGGTTCGCCAGCGATGGCGCGCTACAACGGCATCGAGTCTGCTGAAATCCTCGGTCAGCCGGCGCCGGGCTTCAGTTCCGGCGAGGCGATGGCGATCATGGAGCGCCTGGTGGGCGAACTCCCGGACGGCATCGGCTTCGAGTGGAGCGGCATCTCGCTGCAGGAATCGCAGGCCGGCTCGCAGGCGCCGCTCTTGTACGCGCTGTCGATCCTGGTCGTGTTCCTGTGCCTGGCCGCACTGTATGAAAGCTGGGCGATCCCGATCTCGGTCATCATGGTGGTGCCGGTCGGTATCCTCGGCGCCCTGAGCGCAGCGACGGCCTTTGGCATGGAGAACGACGTGTTCTTCCAGGTGGGCCTCTTGACCACCATCGGCCTGTCGGCCAAGAATGCGATCCTGATCGTCGAATTCGCACGTGAACTGCAGATGCAGGGGATGGGCATTGTCGAAGCGGCGCTCGAATCGGCCAAGGTGCGGCTGCGCCCGATCATCATGACGTCGATGGCGTTCATCCTGGGCGTGCTGCCGCTGGCGTTGTCGAGCGGCGCCGGTTCGGGCAGCCAGAATGCGCTGGGCATCGGCGTCATCGGCGGCATGCTGACGGCGACGTTCCTGGCCACGTTCCTGATTCCGCTGTTCTACGTGATCGTCGCGTCGCGGGCCAAGACACCGACGCATATCGATGACACGCCGGCCGACGGCGAGGCGGCCGCGGAAACGTCTGAACCGCAGCCGCAAGCGCATTGAGGTCGCCGTGAAACTGCTCCTCATCGAAGACAACGAACGCGTCGCGCGCTTCGTCACCAAAGGCCTCAGTGAAGCCGGGCACACGGTCGACCATGCGGACAATGGCCGCGACGGCATGGTCTACGCCATCACCGAGCCGTATGACGCCATCGTCATGGACCGCATGCTGCCCGGTGGGATCGACGGCCTGGCGCTCATCGAAACACTGCGCCAGCAAGGTAACCGGGTGCCGATCCTGATCCTCAGCGCCCTCGATGGCGTGGACGACCGCATCCGCGGCCTGCGCGCCGGCGGCGACGACTATCTGACCAAGCCGTTCGCGTTCGGCGAACTGCTTGCGCGCCTGGACGCGCTGCTGCGCCGCTCGCAAAGCCAGGCCGTCGAAACCGTCATGACGCTGGGCGACCTGAGTGTCGACATGCTGGCGCACCGCGTCACCCGCGCCGGCAAGACCCTGGCGCTGCAGCCGCGCGAATTCAAGTTGCTGGCCTATCTGCTGCGTCATGCGAACCAGGTCGTCACGCGCACGATGCTGCTCGAGAACGTGTGGGACTACCACTTCGACCCGCAGACCAATGTCATCGATGTCCACATCAGCAAGCTGCGGCAAAAAATCGACGCCGGCTTTCCTTCGGCCCTTCTGCGCACGGTGCGCAATGCTGGCTACATGCTGACCGACCAGCCTTGAGCGAAGCGCATACGATGCTCAGGCTCCCCAGTTTCTCCGCCCGCACGATCGCCATCGGTTATGGCCTCGTGACGCTGCTGGTGCTGGCGATGTTCGCCGGGCCGCTGTGGTACGCGTGGCACACCAATATCGGCGAGGTGCGCAGCCAGCTGCTCAAATCCGACGCGCAGCACCTGAGCAACCTGTTCATCCGCCAGGGCCCGCCCGCGCTGGCCGCTGCGATCGACAGCCAGGTCCACGGCGTAAACGACGGCGTGCGCAAGATCATGCTGTTCGTCGCGCCCGATGGCACCAAGCTGGCAGGTAACCTGCAGGCTTGGCCCGAAGGCGTGCCGGATCGCGATGGCTTGTGCCGGGTGACGATCGTGGTCGACGACGTGCCGCGCAACGTGGAGCTGGTGCGCGTGACGCTGGAAGACGGCTACCGGCTGCTCGTGGCCAGTAACCTGAATCGCTTCCAGAAGCTCGAGCGCCTGTTTGGATATGGCTTGCTGGGATGCGCGATCACGGTGCTGCTCAGCGCCGCGCTGGGCGGCATCATGATCCGTCGCGCGCTGCTGGGCCGCATGCAGGGCATCAGCGACACCACCGCTTCGATCATCGAGGGCAAGCTGTCGCACCGCCTGGTCGAACCGGGCGATGGCGACGAGCTGCAGCAACTGACGCGCACCGTGAACCGCATGCTCGACCAGATCGAGCATCTGGTGACCGGCGTGCAGGATGTCTCGAACGCGATCGCGCACGACCTGCGCACGCCGCTGTCCGAGCTGCGCGCGCGGCTCGAGGAGTTGTCGGTGGCGCGGCCTGCGCCGGACGAAACCTTCGTCGAGATCGACGCGGCGATCGATGACGTCGACCGTGTGATGGGCATCTTTAATGCGTTGCTGCGGCTGGCAGAAATTGACAGCGGCAGCCGGCGCGCCGGTTTTGTCGATGTCGACCTGGCGGCACTGGGCGCCGAAGTGACCGAGTTCTACGCGCCGGTCGCCGAACTGAAGGACATCGCGCTGGGCTTTGACGGCCCGGACGACCTGCACGTGGTGGGCGACCCCGTGCTGCTGGCGCAGGCGCTGGGCAATATGGTCGACAATGCGCTCAAGTACGCGCCGGTGCGCGGCGCGATCGCGATCTCCGCGCAGCGCATCGATGCCGACACCGTGCAGATCGTCGTGGCCGACAATGGCCCCGGCATCCCTGTGCACGAACGCACGCGCGTCATCGAGCGCTTCTACCGGGTGGACGCGAGCCGCGGCACACCCGGCGTGGGGCTGGGCCTGAGCGTGGTCTCGGCGGTGGCGCGCCTGCATGGCGGCACGCTGACACTGGAGGACAACCATCCCGGTCTGCGCGCCACGCTGCGTATCGGCGCCATGACGGCGTCGGCGTAGGCGTCAGCATCGGATTGCGCTTCGGCTCAGGTTCCCGGCACCTGCCCTGCCGGCTACATTTGCGCTACAGTGTGGCCTTTATTGGCGCCCCACTCTGTCGGGCCACATTCACGGGAGAGCCTCATGCCTGAACCAGTTCCACCCAACGGCGACCTGACAAGGCGCGCCGACGACCACTTCCTGCGCCACCTCGGCATCGGCTTCGAGGCGCTGGCAGCGCCGGTGGATCCCGCCAATCCGACAGGCCTGCCGGCACGCGCAACGAGTGTCTACCGCGCCATTATCGAAGCGCGCCAGGGCGATGAAGATATCCAGCCGCGCGGGGTCTGGCAGCGGCAACCAAAGCGCTCGGATTGGCCGCACGTCAGCAACCTGGCCGCTGGTGCCTTGCGCACCCAGGGCAAGGACCTGCAACTGGCGGCGTGGCTGTGCGAGTCCCAGGTCCACGAAAATGGCCTCGGCGCGCTGGCTCCCTGCCTGCTGCTGGCGCACACGCTGTGCGAGCGTTACCCGACCGCCCTGCATCCGCAACGGGAAACCGACGACACCGAAGCCCGCGCGAACATCCTGCGCTGGCTGGACCAGAAGCTGGCCCCGACGCTGCGCCAGTCACCGCTATTCACAACGGAAGACGGCTGCGCCACGACGTGGGCCGACTGCGAACAAACCGCACAAGAGCGTGATGTCGATGCCACGACCCGCAGTACGCTGGCAGCCATGCCACCAGCAATCCTGACCGAGCGCATCACCGCACTGGAAGACGCGCACGCAACAATCGCCCTGCTCCACGGCACCTTCAACACCCCGCAAACCACCACCGCACCGTGCCTGAGGGCCCTGGCCGACCAGGTACACGCCATCCTCTCAGCACTCCACAACGAACGCGCCGTACGAGTCCCAGCACCAGCGCCAGCGCCAGCGCCAGCGGACGTGCCAACCGAAGCACCGTCAGAACAGACCAAAACACCAGCCACCGCGCCCACTACAAACACAACCGAGCCCCACCAATTCCGCGACCGCGCCGACGCCTACGCCTGCCTGGCCGCCGCCGCCACCTACCTCGCCCACCTCGAGCCACACAGTCCCACGCCCTACCTGATCAAGCGCGCCGTCGAATGGGGCAATATGAACACCGGCGCCCTCTACCAGGAACTCTTCATCCGCCTGGGCGGCCAACTGAGCATTTTCGACATGGTCGGCACCGACATGCTCCCCACCCCGCAAAAACCCTCCCACCCCAATAACCCCTGATTTAAATTAGGGTCAGAGTCGAATTGTTTGCCAACTTCAATAAATCAATTGTTTATTAATTCGACTCTGACCCCAATTGATCTGCAAGATTAACTGCCGAGCTTAGGGTCGGAGTCGATTTGTTTGACAACTTTGGGTAATTGCCCATTAATTCGACTCTGACCCTAATTGTTCAGAATGATTTTTAAGAGTCTATGAATGCCCTTGTGACATTAAATGCACGAGAGGATTTGCCTAGTACGAGGTAGCGCTACCAACAGCAAAAAATAATGAGGGTCAGAGTCGAATTGTTTGTCAATTTTTATAAATCAATTGAAAAACAATTCGACTCTGACCCTAATTTTTATGCAACGTTTTACGAGCTCATCTGTAGGGGCTCGAATATGGCCGTTTGCTAAAGGCTATTACCCAATAATTCTACTCTGACCCTAATTGTTGGGGTTAGCTGCCGAAGTAGCGGCCGGCGCGGTGCCAGGCCATGACCATGCCGCTCATGGCGACGGCGCTCAGGGCGGACCAGGCGACCTGGTGTGGGGCAACCAGCAGCAGTGCCAGCGCGAGGATGACGCTGTCGATCATGATCTGGGTGCGGCCGGCGTTGATGTTGTACTGCTTTTGCAGCCACAGTGTGACGATGCCCGTGCCGCCGACGCCAGCGCCGTGGCGCGCGAGTGCCAGGATGCCCATGCCGCAGAAGGTACCGCCGCCCAGGGCTGCCACGGCCGGATGCACGCGGTCGATGACCAGCACGAACGGCATGATCTTGAGCAGGCCCATGATCATCGCACTGCCAGCCAGCGACTTGATCGTGAAGCGCGCGCCCATGAAGAAGTAACCAAACAGGAAGAACGGCACGTTGATCATCATGAACAGCGTACCGACCGGCACGCCGGTCGAATACGACGTCAACAAGGCGATGCCGGCGACACCGCCGGTGAGCAGGCCGGCTGCGTGCAGCAGCACGATGCCGATCACGCCGAACAGCACGCCGACGACGATACCGTAGACGTCATCGAGCGTCGAATGCGGCTTGACCTCGATGATCGGTCGCGATGGCTTGCTGGGAGAGCCTGGATACATGACAGACTGACTCACGCGCGCACCATCGCGCATGCAGGACCGGACTGCGATGCGCACGTCAGCGCGAGCGCTATCACCACGCGAGCGGGAAAGTGGCGGCGCGGAGCTGCGCACACGGAATCGGCAAGCGTCGGGCTAGAGTTCATGGTCCTCGGATGATCGGATGGGTAAGAGAAGCTGCAGGCGGCGCAGGTCTGGTCAAAAGACGCAAACACGCAAACACGCAGGTTACGGCGCGCTACAGCCCGCCATTATCGCCCATGTTGCGGCGCAGTGTCGAGCCGCACGAACGCCCCATGTCGCGAATGAGCGAATGGATGGTGCGCTGCACCTTGACGGTGCACGAACACCGCCCATTGCGCCGCTGCGGTGCGCTACGCGCCAGCATCCGGTGCCCGATCCGCCGCCATATCCGCCGCCAGTTCGCGCTCGAGAAATTCAACGCACACCCGCACCTTCGCCGAATTGCTCAGCCGCTGCGGATACACGGCCCACACGTTGGCCTCCTGCGCGTACTCGGGCAGGATCTGCACCAACCGCCCGGACGCCAGCAGCGGGTGCGCATGCCAGCGCGAGCGCAGCACGATCCCGGCGCCGTCCAGCGCCCAGCGCAGCGCGACTTCGCCATGATTGGTCGACAGCGCGCCCGATACCTTCACCGTCTCCTCACAGCCTTTCGCGCGCAGCCGCCAGACGCCGAACGGATGATCGCGCTCCTTGATCACCAGGCACTGGTGGCCCGCCAGATCCTGCAGCGTGCGCGGGGTCCCGTGCTGCGCCAGATACGCGGGCGCCGCGCACAGGATGCGGTGATTGACCATCAGGCGCCGCGCGATCAGCTGCGGCGCGATCTCGTCGCCGATCCGCACATCCAGATCGAACCCTTCGGCCACCGGATCGACCAGCCGGTCGAACACCTCGAACCGGATCTGCAGCGCCGGATAGGCGCGCGCCAGCCGGGCAATGGCCGGTGCGACGACCTGACGGCCGAAGCCGAAGCTGCTGCACACGCGCAGCTGGCCGCTGGGCGCCCGCCGCCGCTCGGCCGATTCCTCGATCAGGTCATCCAGGCTGTCGAGAATCGCCTGCGCCCGTTCAAACGCCTGCGCGCCGTCCTCGGTGATGACGACGCGCCGCGTCGTGCGCTGGAAGAGCCGCACGCCCAGCGCGGCCTCGAGCACCCCGATCCGTTTGCTGACATACGCGGCCGACATGCCCAGCGCCTGCGCCGCGCCCGCAAACGATCCCTGACGCGCCACGGTCACGAACACCCGCAAGTCAGCATTCTCCAACAGATTATTCACGCTCCGTGTTCCTTAACACCACAAGAACCAGCATTATAAACAAGCCGTTTTGGCTTATTCTTGAAGCATTCAGATCAGCTTACAGGAGACACCCATGAAAACCCACAAGATCGCCGTGATCGCCGGCGACGGCATCGGCAAGGAAGTCATGCCCGAAGGCCTGCGCGCCCTGGACGCCACCGCCAAACACTTCGGCATCCATCTCGAATTCACCACGTTTGAATGGGCTGACTGCGACTACTACGTCAAGCACGGCAAGATGATGCCGGACGACTGGCGCGCGCAACTTTCGGGCTTCGAGGCCATTTTCTTCGGTGCGGTCGGCATGCCCGACATCGTCCCCGACCACATCTCGCTGTGGGGCTCCCTGCTCAAGTTCCGGCGCGAGTTCGATCAGTACGTCAATCTGCGCCCGGTGCGCCTGATGCCCGGCGTGCCCTGCCCGCTCGCCAACAAGAAGCCGGGCGACATCGACTTCTACGTCGTGCGTGAAAACACCGAGGGCGAATACTCGTCAGTCGGTGGCAAGATGTTCGAAGGGACCGACCGCGAATTTGTGCTGCAGGAATCAGTGTTCACGCGCCATGGCACCGACCGCATTCTCAAGTATGCGTTCGACCTGGCCCAGAGCCGTCCTAAAAAACACCTGACCGCCGCCACCAAATCGAACGGCATCTCGATCTCGATGCCGTACTGGGACGAGCGCGTGGCCGCCATGGGCGAACAGTACGCTGATGTCAAATGGGACAAGTACCACATCGACATCCTGTGCGCACGCTTCGTGATCTCGCCCGAACGCTTCGACGTCGTCGTGGCCTCGAACCTGTTCGGCGACATTCTGTCGGACCTCGGCCCGGCCTGCACCGGCACGATCGGCATCGCACCGTCGGCTAACCTGAATCCGGACCGCACCTTCCCGTCGCTGTTCGAGCCAGTACACGGTTCGGCCCCCGACATCTACGGCAAGAACATCGCCAACCCGATCGCGATGATCTGGTCGGGCGCCATGATGCTCGAGTTCCTGGGCCAGGGCGACGCCAACTACACGGCTGCGCATGACGCCATGCTGGGCGCGATCGAGCGCTGCCTGGTCGAAGGCCCGCGCACGCCCGACATGGGTGGCACGGCCAATACCACCGAAGTCGGCCAGGCCGTCACGCGCTACCTCGAGACTTAAGCCACGCCTTGGTTGGCCAGTGTTATTGTGTGGGTCCTGACAGCACAATCACCCGGGGCCACCATGCAGCCGCACGAATCGACCGAACTGGAATACGTTGGCTTCTGGGCACGCACCGGCGCGGCGCTCATCGACAGCATCCTGGTGATGATCGTCGCGCTGCCGCTGCTCACTGCCATCTATGGCGCCGCGTATTGGAACAGCACAGAGATGGTCATGGGCCCGGCCGACTTCATCATCAACTGGCTCCTGCCGGCCGCCTTTGTACTCGCGCTATGGATCAAGCTCTCGGCCACGCCGGGCAAGATGGCCGTTGGCGCAATCATTGTCGATGCGCGCACCGGTGGCAAGCCAAGCACGCGCCAGTTCATCATCCGCTACCTGGGCTACTACGTCTCGATGATCCCGCTGATGCTGGGCATTCTTTGGGTCGGCTTCGACGCGCGCAAGCAGGGCTGGCACGACAAGATGGCCGGCACCGTCGTCGTGCGGCGCAAGGGCGGCGCGACGCAACCCGTCAAATTCGACGCCGCCGACCGCACCTGATCAATCGGTCAGCCTGCGCATCTGCGCAATCAGATCGGCCTTGCCTTCGAAGCCAATCCCCGGCAGATCGGGCATCGTGATGTGCCCATTCTCGACCTTCACGCCATCCGGGAACCCGCCGTAGGGCTGGAACAGGTCGGGATACGATTCGTTCCCGCCCAGTCCCAGGCCGGCGGCGATATTCAATGACATCTGGTGCCCGCCATGCGGGATGCAGCGCTTGGCCGACCAGCCGTGCTCCTTCAGCATGTCGAGCGTGCGCAGGTACTCCACCAGGCCGTAACTGAGCGCGCAATCGAATTGCAGCCAGTCGCGATCAGCGCGCATGCCGCCATGGCGGATCAGGTTGCGCGCATCCTGCATCGAGAACAGGTTCTCGCCGGTGGCCATCGGATTGCGGTAATAGTTGCGCAGCGTCGCCTGCAGCTCGTAGTCGAGCGGGTCGCCCGCTTCCTCGTACCAGAACAGATCGTACTGCGACAGCGCCTTGGCGTAGCGGATCGCCGTGTCCAGATCGAAGCGGCCGTTCGCATCGACCGCCAGCTTCTGCCCGTCACCCAGCACACTCAGGATCGAGTCGATGCGGCGCAGGTCTTCGTCGAGCGAGTCCCCGCCGATTTTCTTCTTGACCACCGTGTAGCCGCGATCGAGATAGCTGCGCATCTCGTCTTTCAGCTTGCCGTGATCCTGCCCCGGATAGTAATAACCACCGGCTGCATACACGAACACGCGGCGCTCCGGCTGGCCATTGCCATAGCGGTCGGCCAGCAACTGAAACAGCGGCACGCCCGCGATCTTGGCAGTCGCATCCCACACGGCCATGTCGATGGTGCCGATGGCCACCGAGCGCTCGCCGTGACCACCCGGCTTTTCGTTGGTGAACATCGTCTGCCAGATCTTGTGCGGGTCGAGGTTCGCACCCGTGTCGTCCTGCAGCGACGTCGGATCGGCCTCGAGGATGCGCGGGATGAAGCGCTCGCGCATCAGCGTGCCCTGGCCATAGCGGCCGTTGGAGTTGAAGCCGTAGCCGATCACGGGCTTGCCATCGCGGATCACGTCGGTCACCACGGCGACCACGCTCAGCGTCATCTTGCTGAAATCAATGTAGGCATTGCGGATCGGGGAGCTGATCGGAACGGTCTGCTCGCGGATGTCGACGATTCTCATGGCGGTGTCTCTCATGTGCTGGTTGAACGAGACACCAGATTATTCGCTGCGAAGGCGGTTATGATTGAATCCCGTTCACAAGATTCTTCACCCAAAGTGAATAATGACCTCGCCTCGCATCTCGAATTCTTTGTGCTGCTGGCGCGCCACGGCAGCCTGAGCGCCGCGGCACGCGCGCTCGACCTCACGCCGCCGGCCGCCACCAAGCGCCTGGCGCAGCTCGAAGCGCGCCTTGGCGTGCGGCTCGTGAACCGCACCACGCGCACCAGCAGCCTCACGCCCGAGGGCGAAACCTATCTGCACTACGCGACCCGCATCCTGGCCGACCTGCACGAAATGGAAGAAGCCGTATCGAGCACGCGCGCCGTACCGCGCGGCCTGCTGCGGGTGAATGCGTCGCTCGGCTTCGGGCGCACGGCGATTGCCCCGCTGGTGTCCACCTTCGCGCAGCGCTATCCGCAGGTGGAGGTGCAGCTCGACGTCACCGACCGGCCGGTGGACCTCGTCGCGAGCGGCATCGACCTGGCGATCCGCTTCGGCGAGTTGCCCGACCAGCGGCTGGTCGCGCGCCGCATCATGTCGAACAGGCGCCTCCTGTGCGCGTCGCCGCGCTACCTCGAACGGCATGGCATGCCCGCCAGCCTGGCGGATCTGGCCAACCATCGCTGCATCGTGCACCGGCAGAACGACGAGGCGCATGGGGTCTGGCGCCTGGAACATGAAGGCCGCGCAGTGTCGGTCAAGGTGCAGGGTCCGCTGTCGAGCAACGATGGCGACATCGTGCTGGGCTGGGCGCTCGATGGCCACGGCATCCTGGTGCGCTCGGAGTGGGATCTGGCAAAGTACGTCGACAGCGGCCGGCTGCGCATCGTGCTGCCCGGGTATGTGCAGCCCGAGGCCGACCTGTTCGTCGTCTATCCGAACAAGCGCCGGCAATCGGCGCGGGCACGCGCCTTCATCGATTTTCTGGTGGCGCACTTCGGGGCCTGACGTGGCGCTGAGCGGACGCAAAAACGGCCCCGATCGGGGCCGTTTTGCTGACAATACACCAGGGCCAGGGCCCAGCCCCGGTGATCGCCCTTACTTCACGGCCGCCGCTGCCAGCGCCGTCATGTTGACGATGCGGCGCACGGTGGCGCTCGGGCTCAGGATATGCACCGGCTTGGCCGCGCCCAGCAGGATCGGACCCACCGTCACGCCCTTGCCTGCTGCGACCTTGAGCACGTTGAACAGGATGTTGGCCGCATCCAGCGACGGCATCACCAGCAGGTTCGCGCTGCCCGAATAGCCTGCGTCGATCTTGTACAGATCACGGATTTCTTCCGACAGCGCAGCGTCGCCGTGGATCTCGCCGACCACGGCCAGTTCGGGCGACTGCTCGGCCAGCAGCGCGCGCGCTTCGCGCATGCGCTTGGCGGAAGGCCGCTCGGACGAACCCTGCGACGAGTGCGACACCAGCGCGGCCTTCGGCTCGAGGCCGAAGTGCTGCAGCGTCTCGGCTGCAAGGCGCGTGATGGCGGCCAGCTCCTGGGCGCTCGGCTGCTCGTTGACATACGTGTCGGTGATGAACAGCGTGAACTTGTCGAGCACCAGCGCATTCATCGCGGCCAGCACTTCGGCACCTGGCGCCACGCCGATCTCGCTGCGCACGTGCTCCAGATGGTCGTCGTAGCAGCCGGTCATGCCGCAGATCAGCGCATCGACCGTGCCCGCCGCCAGCAGGCGCGTGCCCTGCAGCGTCGTATCGGCTTCGGCCGCAATGACGGTGTAGTCGGCGCCTTCGCGCAGGCGCAGGCCCGCGTCCTTGATGGCGCGCTGCAGGACCGACGTGTCGCCGATCAGCACCGGATGGGCGATGCCCTCATCGACCACGGCTTGCACTGCGCGCAGCACGCGCGGCTCGGTCGCTTCGGCGTAGGCCACCTTGCGCACATCGGCGCGCGCCTTGTCGAACACCGGCTTCATGAAGAACCCGGTGTGATAGATCATCTGACCAAGCTTGTCGCGGTAGGCGTCCATGTCGGTGATCGGGCGCGTTGCCACACCCGATGCGGCGGCCGCTTCGGCCACGCGTGGTGCGATCGCGCCGAGCAGGCGCGGATCGAACGGCTTCGGAATGATGTACTCGGGGCCAAAGGCCAGGTCCTGGCCTTCATAGGCCAGCGCCACCACGTCGCTCGCTTCGGCTTCGGCCAGTTCGGCAATCGCCGTCACGCAGGCGAGCTTCATTTCGTCGGTGATGCGCGTGGCGCCGCAATCGAGCGCGCCGCGGAAGATGTACGGGAAGCACAGCACGTTGTTGACCTGGTTCGGGTAGTCCGAACGGCCCGTGGCGATGATGACGTCCGGGCGCGCGGCCTTGGCCACTTCAGGACGGATCTCAGGTTCGGGATTGGCCAGCGCCAGGATGACCGGCTTGTCGGCCATCGTCTTGACCATGTCGCCCGTCAGCACGCCGGCGGTCGAGCAGCCCAGGAACACGTCGGCGCCCTTGACGACATCGGCCAGCACGCGCGCATCGGTTGCCTGCGCATAGCGCGCCTTGTTTTCTTCCATATTGGCGTCGCGGCCCTGCCAGATCACACCGCGCGAGTCGACGACGTAGATGTTCTCCTGCTTGACGCCCAGCAGCACCATCATGTCCAGGCAGGCAATCGCTGCGGCGCCGGCGCCGGAGGCGACCAGCTTGATCTGGCCGATGTCCTTGCCGACGACTTTCATCGCATTGAGCAGCGCCGCGGTCGAGATGATCGCGGTGCCGTGCTGGTCGTCGTGGAAGACCGGGATGTTCATGCGCTCGCGCAGCTTCTTCTCGATGTAGAAGCATTCCGGCGCCTTGATGTCTTCGAGGTTGATGCCGCCGACGGTCGGCTCGAGCATCGCGATGGCGTCGATCAGCTTGTCCGGATCGAGTTCGTCCAGCTCCAGGTCGAACACGTCGACACCGGCGAATTTCTTGAACAGGCAGCCCTTGCCTTCCATGACGGGCTTGGCGGCCAGCGGACCGATATTCCCCAGGCCCAGCACCGCAGTGCCGTTGGTGATCACGGCCACCAGGTTGCCGCGCGACGTGTAATCGAACGCGGTGGCCGGATCGGCGGCGATTTCTTCGCAAGCGTAGGCCACGCCCGGCGAATAGGCAAGCGACAGGTCGCGCTGATTCGACAGCGGTTTGGTGGCGATGACTTCGATCTTGCCGCGGGTGGGGCTGCGGTGGTATTCCAGCGCGTCGATCCGCAGTTGGGTGTTCTGTGCTTCGTTCAGCGTACTGTCGGTGCTCATGTTCTTCCTATGCTTATTGGGTGATGCGGTGTGGGAGGCGGGGCCGCCACAAGGCGCGCGCGCAACGATCCTCCCATTGTTGGGCAAACATTCTAGCCGAACCGACACCATCGCGTGCGCGACCGGTTCTCGCACGATCGTTCACATTTTCTGCTCGTTCAAGAGTTCGATGAAGCGCGTTGCTGCCATGCCCAGCGGCCGTTCTTCAGTCCACACGATGTCGACGAAAAAGCGCAGCACGTTGGTGAGATTGGCCATGGGGATCTCGACCAGCTCACCGCCCTGCACGGCCTCGCGCACCTGGCTCGATGGCAGCCACGCCCAGCCCAGGCCCGCCTTGACCAGCGCCAGCGCGGCGATCGGGCTATCGGTCTTCCACTGCAGCGACGACATTGCGATGCGCTGGTCCACCTGGTCGGTGTCGCGTCCCGCCACGACGATCTGGCGCTGCAGCAGCAGATCGGTGTCGCGCACCTGCGCCTGCTCGGCCCCCTTGAACATCGGATGGGAGCGCGCCGCGACCGCCACCAGGCGCTCCTCGGCCACTTCCTGGAATGCCTGATACGGCGCCGCGCCGTATCGCTCAAAGACAAGTGCCAGGTCGGCGCGCCCGCTGCGCACCATGGCCAGCGCATCGGCCTGCGGCGCGGTCAGCACCTCGACCTGCAGCAGCGGATGCTCGAGCGCCAGCGCATGCAGCGCGGCGCTCCATGGCACGGTGTCCTGCAGTTCGGGCACGAGCGCCAGCGTCAGCGACGCTTCCAGGCCCCGGCTCAGTGACAGCGCATGCACGTTCAGGCGCTGCAAACCCTCAGCCAGCAGGCGCGCCTGTGGCAGCAGCGCCAGTGCCTGCGCGGTCGGTGTCGGGTTGCGGCCCGTACGGTCGAACAGCTGCACGTCAAGCTGCGCTTCCAGATTCGCGATCGCCATGCTGACGGCCGACGGCACGCGACCAAGTGCGCGTGCGGCCGCGGAAAACGAGCCGTGGTCGATCGCTGCCAGGAAGGCTCTTACGTTGTCGAGGTCAAACGCCATCGTTCAATTCCATTGATAGGTACTGACTTTTTTCATCACCGGATTCGACATAGTATCGGACCTCACGCAATCGGAGGCAATATGGTCTGGATACTGCTGGTCCTCGCAGGACTGTTTGAAATTGTCTGGGCCGTTGGCCTGAAATACACGGAAGGCTTCACGCGCCTGTGGCCAACGGTCGGCACGGTCGCCGCCATGATCGTCAGTTTTGGCCTGTTGGCCCACGTGCTCAAGACGCTGCCGATCGGTACCGCCTACGCGATCTGGACGGGAATCGGCGCCGTCGGCACGGCGCTGGTGGGCATCATCGTGCTTGGCGAATCGGCGTCACCGGCGCGGTTGGCGTGCATCGGCATGATCGCGGCGGGCATCGTCGGGCTCAAGCTCGTTTCTGCACACTGAGATCGATTCGGGGAATCAATCAAGAAATGACTAGGACATTCTTGAAAAGCCGTGTATCTTCAACGATGCACCACATCAAGTCGTTGTTATTGTTGGCTTTTCTCTCCCGCCTCGCCTCCTCCGGCAGTCCAGTTTGATTCCCCCGCTTTTATCTTCTCTTGGTTGAACGTGCGTATTGGGCGATTTTGCCCATGTCACTGCAAAGGAATTCAACATGACTACCCAAACCGGCACCGTAAAATGGTTCAACGACGCAAAAGGCTTCGGCTTTATCACGCCTGATGGCGGCGGCGACGATCTGTTCGCGCACTTCCAGGATATTCAATCGGAAGGCTTCAAGAGCCTGGCCGAAAATCAGCGCGTGTCGTTCGAGCGCTCGACCGGCCCTAAAGGCGAAAAAGCCGGCAACATCTGCGCAATCTGATGCTGCTGTCGTGACGCCGCAGCGCGCACCACGCAGATAGCGTGGGCGCAGCCGCAGCGCACACTGAAAAGCCCGCCTGTTGGCGGGCTTTTTGCTGTCTGGGCGTTCGGGGGTCGTTGAACGCGTGGACGGGAAACCCGTCCACCCTACGTCAGGTCGGTGGCGTGACGACTGCCCCTTGCCGTAGGGTGGACGGCTGTGCCGTCCACGCGTTCAATCACGTTCACAAACTACTCAGGAACTCGGTCGCATCCGGCCGCGCGCGGGGCGCCTTGACGGTCGACGCCGTACCCAGACCGATGAAGCAAATGGCCCGCTCGTGCGCCTCGAGCCCCAGCAAAATGCGCATGCCCGCAAAATCCATCGCTGCGCCGCTGGCCAGGCCACTTGCAAAGCCAAGCAGTTGACCAGCCACCAGCATGTTCTGGATGGCGCAGCCGAGCGACACGAGTTTTTCGTGCGCCGGGATGATGGTGCCCGGTTCGTCGCGCAGCACCGCCACCAGCAGGCATGGCGCGCGCAGCGCCTTGTCGTGCGCCGTAGCGAGCGCCTCGTCGCCGCAGGCCGGGTCGCGCGCCAGTACGGCGGCAGCAAACACGTCACCCAGCAGATGCCGCTTGTGCTGCGGGATCAGGATGAAGCGCCACGGTCGCAGCAGGCCATGGTCGGGCGCCTGCGCGCCGGCTTCGACGATATGCAGCAGGGCCGCGTCGTCCGGGCCGGGCGCAACGAGGCGGCGCAGCGTGTAGTTGCGCCGCGCGGCCAGGATGGTCAGGAAATCGTCGGCGCCAGCCGGATACTCGGTTTGCATGGCGCCAGTATAGCGACAGCGCCGCCGATGCGCCGGGATGGGACGAACTGACGGTGCGCAGAGAATTCACGCTCAGTACACGTCGCGCCGGTAACGCCCCGCGTCGATGAGGCGATCGCGCCCGGTCTCGCCGAGAATCGCCGCGAGCGCCGCATCGACCTCCCCCGCCATGCCCTGCAGGCTGCCGCAGACGTGGATGACCGCATCGCGCTCGACCCATTCGTGCAGCGTGTCGGCGCGTGCGCGCAGGCGGTCCTGCACATACTCGGGCGCGTCGTCGCGCGAAAATACCAGATCGCATTCCGGCAGCGCGCCGGCGGCGCGCCACGCGGCGATCTCGCCGATGCACAGGCTGTCGAAGGCGCGCTGACGTTCGCCGAACAGCAGCCAGTTGCGGTGCTGCCCGGCCAGCACGCGGCTGCGCAGGTGCGCGCGCAGGCCGGCCATGCCCGAGCCGTTGCCGATATAGATGCAGGGCCGCGCATCCTGCGGACCATGGAAGCCCGGGTTCGTCGCCAGCCGTGCGTGGACCATCCCGCCGACGGCGAGGTGCGCAGTGAGCCAGCCGGATGCCAGGCCCATGCCCTGCTCGTGGCGCTGCTGGCGCACGAGCAGCGTCAGTGCGCCATCCTGCGGAATGCCGGCGATTGAATAGCGGCGCGGCGCCAGGGGCTTGAGTGCATCGGCACATTCCTGGGTCGATGCGAACGGATGGCCGGCGCCGGGCAGCTCGCTCCAGGCCAGCGCGTCGCGCAGCGTCTGGGGGTTGCCCTGCCAGGTCACGCGCGCCGCGCCATCCAGGCCGCTGGCCGCCAGCCAGGCGTCGACGGTCGCCGATGTGTGGCGCGCCGCGACATCAAGCAGGTCGCCGGCCTGCCACTGCTGATCTGCCGTCGTCTGCAGCACGATTTCATACAGCGGCGCGCCCAGGCTACCGGGATTCAACAGCGTGCGCGCGACAAGGCGCCAGTCGGTCATCGGTGCCGGGTCATTGGCAGCGGGCTGCGTGCCGGCGGCCGCACCCAGTGTGCCCAGCGCATGCATCCAGCGGCCCAGCGCCGCGGCGTCGCCCTGGTCGACATCGATCCGCGGGAACAGCGCCGTGGCACCGAGCGCGCCCAGGCGCTGGTCGAGCGCGATCCCATAACCGCAGTAGCGCGCGTAATTGCGGTCGCCCAGCGCCAGCACCGCGTACTTGCACCCGGCCAGCGCCAGCGGCCCTGCATGCAGCTCGCGTGTGAAACGGCGCGCGGCATCCGGCGCCTCGCCGTCGCCGAAGGTTGCCGCCACGAACAGCGCGTGGTCGTAGCCAGCCAGTTCGCCCGGACTGAGCGCCGACACCGCACGCAGATCGACCGCGCGGCCACCGGCGCGCAGCGCCGCGGCGCTGTGCAGCGCGATCCGTTCAGCCTGACCGCCCTGGGTCGCAAAGGCCAGCAGAATCGGTGCGCCGGCGCCTGGCGTGGTGGGTTCGCTCGTCATGGCCAGGGCCCGTTCGCGCGCCAGTGCGCGCTGTTGGCGGCGCCGGCCCAGGTACAGCAGCCAGCCGGTGATGGCAAAGCCGGGCAAGGCCAGGCTGGCGAGCATCATGATGACCCGCCCCGGCAGGCCGAAATAGCTGCCCGTGTGCAGCGGCCGGATCGTGGTCAGGGCGCGCTGGCCGACTGTTTGCGCGCCATAGGGTTCGTTCTTGAGCAGTGCGCCGTCGCTGGCGCGCAGCGACATGCGGTTGCGGGCGCGCTCGTGCGGGCCGTCCTGCGCAATCCACGTCAACTGGTAGGCACCGCCGCCGCGTTCCTGCAGGCGGATCGTCGCACTGGCCCAGTTCGGGGCGTGCGCGAGGAAGGTGTTCCAGGCCGGATCGAGTGCGGCCGGACCATCCGGCTCCGCTGCGCGCTTGCGTGGCTGCACCTTTGTTTCGTTCGCGGCCCGGCGCTCGTTGCCGGCCCAGCCCTGCACCGTGTCGCGCACGACGTCAAAACTCCAGTAGATGCCAGTGCCACCGACGATCAGATAAGCCACCAGCGCCCAGGTGCCGGCAATCGCGTGCAGCGCCCACAGGAACGAGCGGCCCCGCAGGCTGGTATTGAAGGTCAGCCACGTGCGCCAGTTGGCGGGTTTGCGCGGCCAGCGCAGATACAGGCCGCTGAGCGCGAGACCCACCAGGCACAGCGCCAGAATGCCCAGCACGAGGCGCCCCGGCGCGCGCGGCAGCAGCAGCCAGCGATGCAGTTCCTCGACCCAGTTGAACGCGGCCTCGAAACGCAGCGCCGGCAACACGGCGCCAGTGTACGGATGCACGCGCACGTCCGGACCGCGCCGCTCGCCCGGCGGCGCGGCAAAGCGCACCAGCGCCGTGCTGCCCGGATCCGCTTCCAGCACGATGCTCACCACACGCTCCCCGGGACGTGTGCGCTGCGCCGCCTGCAGCAACAGTGAGGGTTCCAGGGGCGGACGTGCTTCGGCGTCGACCGTCATGACGCCCGGATTGAACACGTCGAGCAGTTCATCCTCGAACGCCATGATCGCGCCGGTCAGCCCGATGACGGCCAGCAGCGTGCCGGCCGTGATGCCGACGAACCAGTGCAGCTGGAACCAGACCGCGCGCAGCGACGGCAGGCGCCAGCGACTCACAGCGCGACCTTCATCGACAGCTTGATCAGGCGCGGCAGGCCTGCGCTCAGGCGCGTGCCGGCGCCGGCCCAGTACTGTTTGTCGGCCGCATTGTCGACATTGAGTTGCCACGTGGTGCGCTTGCCAGCGAACTGGCCGATGTAGCGCGCGCCCACGCCCAACAGCGTCGTGCCGCCCAGCCAGGCCTGGTTCAGGTCATTCACTGGCCGCCGGCCCGTGTAGTACGCGCCGCCCGTCAGCGCCAGGCCCGGCACCGCATCGAGGTCCCAGGCCACGAACGTGCTGGCGGTGCGGCGCGCCGCATTTTCGGGCAGCTTGCCGTCGTACGCGGTGTTGATATTGCGGAAGGCCGGATCGAGCCACTGGGCCGACGCCTGCCAGGCCACACTGCGCAGGATGCGGCCCTGCGACGACAGCTCCAGGCCGCGGTAGCGCTGCTCGCCGTCGGCGGTGAAGACATTCGCGGTGTTGGTGTAGTAACCGGGGCGCTCGATCTCGAACAATGCCGCCTGCGTCAGCAAGCCGCCGGCCGTGCGCCAGCGCGCGCCAACTTCGCGTTGCTTGCTTACGCCCGGCGCCATGCGCGTGCCCTCGTTCGCAGTGCCGGCCGGTGCGGCCTCGCCCTCTTCCAGGCCTTCGGCCACCGATGCATACACGGAGAGATCGTCACGCAGGCGGTAGACGACGGCCGCCATCGGCGTCGTCTCGCTCGCGTCGTAGTCGTTCACGCCCTGCGTGCTGCGGTAGTCGACGCGCCGCACGCCACCGATGAATTGCCAGCTGCCCATGCTGATGCGATCGACCAGGTACAGGCCCTGGTCGCGCGAATCGAGGGCCGCCGTCGTGGGCGTCGCCGGCCGCGCACCGACCGAGAAGTTCGTCACCGGCAGCGGCGCATACAGGTTCTGTGCGGGGATCATGTAGTTGGTCTGGAAGATCGGCGCCTGCCCCTTGTCGGTATCGCTCGCGCCGAGCGTCACCTCGTGCGTCAGGGAACCCGTGCGCAACTGGCCCGCCAGTTCAGCGCGCAGCATGCGCGAATCGACGTCGGCATGCTGCAGGTTGCCGGTGATGCGCCCGGCCCCGGTCGCGACGCTCGCCGCATTATTGAAGCGGAAGATCGGCAGCGAGCGGTCGCGCTTCGTTTCGGCGTGTCCCGCTTCGAGCGTCAAGGCCCAGGCGTCATTCAGTGCGATGTCTGCGCGCAGCTGCGCGTTGCGTGCATGCGTTTCAAACCTGGCCCAGTCGGGGCCGACGGGACGGCGCGGATCGACCGCGCGCGGCAGCGTGATCACCCCGCCCACGGCCGGCGGCAGATTGACGCCGGCCTGCTCGGTCACGCGGCGCTTGTCGTATTCGAGATCGGCGCGCAGGCGCACGCGGGCATTCACGCGCCAGTCGAATGCGCCGGAGGCGAAGCCGCGGTTGCCGTTGCCGACGCCATCGAGGTGCGAACCAAGTGTGCCGCCGGCTGCGTTGATGCGCACGCCGAACGCGTCATCAACACCAAAGCGGCGCGCAGCGTCGAGCGTGGCGACGACCGTCCCGTTGCTGTCGACCTGGGCGCCGACGGTCGTCAGCGGCGTGCTGCCGGCGCGTTTGGTGACGAAGTTGACGACGCCGGCCGGCGACGTGAAGCCGTAATACAGCGCCGTCGCGCCCTTGAGCACCTCGACGCGCTCCTTGTTCTCCATCGACACCTGGCCGAAGTTCATGATCGGCAGTGAGCCGTTGAGGCGGTAGTTCGTGCGGTTTTCGACAGCGATGCCACGGATGACCAACTGGTCCCACGTGTCGCCACCGTTCTGCTGGCGCGTCACGCCAGCCGTATTGCGCACTGCGTCATACAGGCCGGCAGCGCCTTGCAGCTCAAGCACGTCGCGCGTGATGACGTTGACGGTAGATGGCACATCCATCACGTCACTGCCGCGAAAGCTCCCGGCTTCGACAGTGTTGGGCATGAACCCCTGCGCCTTCACGGCGGTTACGCGCACTGCCGGCATGGCGCCACCATCGGCTTCCTGCGCCATCGCTGCCGCCAAAAACGCATGAGGAAACACCAGGGACAGGGCAAGAACGAGGCGCGATGGACGCAGGGAAAGGGACAGGGACATGAGAGGAAGCAGCAATCAGGAGCAAACCGAGATTCTATCGTGAATGAGAATCATTTTCAATGACGGCTGCAGGCACACCGATACTTGCTGCAGATGCACACCGTGCACCGGCAGTACCTATCGCCTTTTTTGATGGAGGCATCAGAAAACGTTATTTACGTGCGCATGTCATTCAATTCTATGATGACCTGACTGCATCGAACGCCACGCGCGGGGAAGCCTCGATCACAAAAGCCCATAACAGGAGACACGCATGCCGACACACGCAATCACACGCAGGGTACTGACCGCCGCAATTGCCCTGCTCGCTTCAAGCGCCGCGCTTGCCGCCGACTATCCGGAGAAAACCATCACCCTCGTCGTCCCGTTCTCGGCCGGCGGGCCTACCGACGTCGTGGCCCGAATCCTCGGACAGACCATGGCGAAGTCGCTCAAGCAATCGATCATCGTGGAAAACGCCCTTGGCGCGGGCGGTACGCTGGCCGCCGGCCGCATCGCGCGCGCCACGCCGGATGGCTACACGCTGCTGCTGCACCATAACGGCATGGCCACCAGCACCACGCTGTACCGCAAGCTCGCCTTCAACCCCATGACCGACTTCGAGTACATCGGCCAGGTGGCCGACGTGCCGATGGTGCTCATGGCGCGCAAAGATCTGGCGGCCAATACGCTGCCTGAGCTGATCGCGATGATCAAGTCGAAAAAGGACGCGATGACGATGGGCCACGCGGGTCTGGGCGCCGTGTCGCACCAGTGCGGGATGCTGTTCCTGAGCGCGATCGGCGTGCCGCTGACGACCGTTCCCTACAAGGGCACGGCGCCGGCGTTGAGCGATATGCTGGGCGGCCAGATCGACCTGCTGTGCGACCAGACGACGCAGACGACGTCCTACATCCGCACCAACCGCGTCAAGGTGTACGGTGCGACGACAAAGACGCGCATCCCGTCGCTGCCGGCCCTGCCGACGCTGGCCGAACAGGGCATGGCCGGTTTCGAGATGTATGTGTGGCACGGGATGTACGCACCAAAAGGCACGCCGCCAGCGGTGGTAGCGCGCATTGGCACCGCGCTGCGCGAGGCGCTCAACGATCCGAACGTGAAGGCGCGCTTTGCCGAACTGGGCGCCGAGCCGGTGTCGGATGCAAAGGCCACGCCGGAAGGACTGCGCACACACCTGAAGGCCGAGATCGACAAGTGGGGCCCGATCTACAAGAAGAACGGCGCGTTCGCCGACTGAGTCGCGCAACGCAAAAAGCCCGTGCCGCCATCATGGTGGCGCGGGCTTTTTTTATCGCTGATCGCTAGACGGCGCCTTGCGCGTGCATGGCCACAATGGCCGCCGCGTCGTAGCCCAGCTCCGCCAGGATCGCATCCGTATGCTGACCGAGCGCCGGCACGGCGTCCATGCGCGGGGTGACGTTGTGCGGCAATCCGGGCGGCAGCATCGCGGGCACGCGACCGTTGGCGGTGCCCACCTCGGTCCAGCGGCCGCGCGCCTTCAGTTGCGGATGGTCCCAGACTTCGTGCATGTCGTTCACCTGGGCATTGGCGATGTGCGCCAGCTCCAGCCGCTCGCGCACCTGCTGCGCCGTCAACGTCGAAAACGCTGCCACGATCAGCGCCGCCAGTTCATCGCGCGCTGCGACCCGGCGCGCGTTGGCGTTGAAGCGCGGATCGGTCGCCAGTTCGGGCGCCTCCAGCACGATGGCGCAAAAGGCTGCCCACTCACGCTCGTTCTGGATGCCCAGCATGACCGACTTGCCGTCGCCGGCCATGAATGGCCCGTACGGGAAGATGGTCGCGTGCGAGGCGCCCGTGCGCGGCGGCGGCGCCGCGCCGTCATACGCGTAGTACAGCGGGTAACTCATCCACTCGGCCATGCTCTCCAACATCGACACATCGATGCGGCAGCCCTCGCCCGTGCGCCCACGCTGCAGCAGTGCGGCCAGGATGTTCGTGTACGCGTACATGCCGGCCGCGATATCGGCAATGGAGCAGCCGGCCTTCGATGGTTCGTCCGGCGTGCCCGTGATCGACAGGAAGCCCGATTCGCTCTGGATCAGCAGGTCGTAGGCCTTGCGGTCGCGATAAGGACCGTCGCTACCGTAGCCCGAGATGTCGCACACAATCAGGCGCGGGTGACGTTCCTTCAGCGCGTCGTAGGACAAGCCAAGGCGCTCGGCCGCGCCGGGCGCGAGATTCTGCACCAGCACGTCGGCGCGTTCCAGCAGGCCCGCCAGCACAGCATCGGCGTCGGCATGCTTGACGTCGAGCGTAAGGCTTTCCTTCGAGCGGTTGGTCCAGACGAAGTGCGAGGCCAGGCCATTCACGCGTTCATCGTAGCCGCGTGCGAAGTCGCCGCTGCCGGGTCGCTCGACCTTGATGACGCGCGCGCCCAGGTCGGCCAGCTGGCGTGTGCAGAACGGCGCCGCGATCGCGTGTTCGAGCGTGACGACGGTGATGCCGTCGAGGGGTCGCAGGGGTGTCATGGGTGTCATGTGCCTGCCTCCTCAGAACGAGCGTGGCAGGCCAAGCACATGCTCGGCGACGTACGACAGGATCAGGTTCGTCGAGATCGGCGCCACCTGGTACAGGCGCGTCTCGCGGAACTTGCGCTCGACGTCGTACTCGGACGCGAAACCGAAGCCGCCGTGGAACTGCAGGCAGGCGTTGGCCGCTTCCCATGATGCTTCGGCGGCCAGCATCTTGGCCATATTGGCTTCGGCGCCGCACGGCTTGTGCGCATCGAACAGCGCGCAGGCTTTAAAGCGCATCAGGTTCGCCGCTTCGACGTTGATGTAGGCGCGCGCAATCGGAAACTGCACGCCCTGGTTCTGGCCGATGGGGCGCCCGAACACGACGCGCTCGTTGACGTACTTGCTGATCTTGTCGATGAACCAGTAGCCGTCGCCGATGCATTCGGCGGCGATCAGCGTGCGCTCGGCGTTCAGGCCATCCAGGATGTACTTGAAGCCTTTGCCTTCTTCGCCGATCAGATTCTCGGCCGGGATTTCCAGGTTTTCGAAGAACAGCTCGTTGGTCTCGTGGTTGACCATGTTCTGAATCGGTTGCACGACCATGCCCTGCTGGATCGCGTCCTTGATGTCGACCAGGAAGATCGACATGCCTTCGGATTTCTTCGTGACCTCGGCAAGGGGCGTAGTGCGCGCCAGCAGGATCATCAGGTCGGAATGCTGCACGCGCGAGATCCACACCTTCTGCCCGTTGATCACGTAGCGGTCGCCCTTGCGCACGGCCGTCGTCTTGATTTTGGTGGTGTCGGTGCCGGTGGTGGGCTCGGTCACGGCCATTGACTGCAGGCGCAGTTCGCCGCTGGCGATGCGCGGCAGGTAATGGCGCTTCTGCGCTTCGGAGCCATGGCGCAGCAAGGTGCCCATATTGTACATCTGGCCGTGGCAGGCGCCGGCGTTGCCACCAGAGCGGTTGATCTCTTCCATGATGACCGAGGCTTCGGTCAGGCCCAGGCCCGAACCGCCGTATTCCTGCGGGATCAGCGCCGCGAGCCAGCCGGCTTGTGTCAGCGCAGTGACGAAGGCTTCGGGGTAGCCACGCTCGTCGTCGACCTTGCGGAAGTACTCGGCCGGGAATTCGGCGCACAGGGCGCGCAGCGCGTCGCGGATGTCTTCAAAATCGTGCTCGTTGTGCATGGCGGTCTCCTGGTTTTTATTGGGGTGGCTTACGCCAGTTGCGCCTCGGCGCGCATGGCCAGCTGGCCGTCGTGGGTCTTGGCCCACAGCGTGATCGTGTGGCCGTCCGGCTCGACGCGGCCGCAGACGCTGAAGCGGTGGATGTCGAACAGCGGCTGCACGGCGCGGAATGAAAACGCGGTCACGACAGCGGCCGGCCGTTCGCGCCGCAAGAGGTCAAGCAGCAGGCTCGCAATCAGCGGGCCGTGCACGATCAGGCCGGGATAGCCTTCGACCTGCGTCACGTAGGGCTGGTCGTAATGGATGCGGTGGCCGTTGAAGGTCAGCGCCGAGTAGCGAAACAGCAGCACCGGGTCGGGCGTGATTTCGCGGATCCAGTCGTGGTCAAGGTCCGCCGCCACCGGGGCCGCCGCCGGATCACCCGGCTGCGGATTGGCGCGGTAGACGATGTCGTGTTCTTCCTCGATCGCCACGCCGGCTGCACCTTCGATCAGGTGGCGCACCAGCACGAAGACCAACTTGCCGCTGCGGCCTTCCTTGCTCGTGATGTCGGCGATGGTCGACACGCGCCGCGCCTGGTCGCCGACCTGCAGCGGCGCGATGAAGCGCAGGCGCCCGCCAGCCCACATGCGGCGCGGCAGATCGACCGGCGGCAGGAAGCCCCCGCGCAGCGCGTGGCCGTCCGTGCCGAGTTGCGATTGCCGGTGCACGGGCAGGAAGTACAGCCAGTGCCACAGCGGCGGCACGGCGCTACCAGGGGTCGGGGCCGGGTCATCGCGGTCGAGCAGCGCGGCCATCGCCGCGATCGGCGCCGCGGTGATGACGTCGAGGCGTTCTTCGGTGCGGCCCTGCCAGGCGGTCAGATTGTCCATGATGTATCTCCTGTCGTTATCTTGTTCTAGTGGGCTGCGTCGTCGACGATGCGCTGCGCCCTGAGGATCACGGGGCGGTCGACCATCTTGCCGTCCACGGCGACAGCGGCGCCGTTGGCCTCGCGCGCTGCAGCCAGCACGCGCGTGGCCCATGCCACCTCAGCATCCGTGGGCCGGAAGCCTGCGTTGACAGGCGCCAACTGGCGCGGATGGATGCACAGCTTGGCGCCGAAGCCGAAGCGGCGGGCGCGCAGGGTGTCCGCACGCAGCTGAGCATCGTCGTCCAGCGCCACGGTCACGCCATCGATGGGGGGCGCCAGGCCGGCCACGCGCGAGGCCAGCACCAGCATCGAGCGGAAGTACAGCAGTTCCTGGTCATCGCCCTCAATGCCCAGGTCGAACTGGAAATCGATCGAGCCAAATGCCAGCCGCGCGACGCCTTTTATCCGCGCCAGCGCGTCGACCGCCGCCATACCGGCGGCTGTTTCGATCAGCGGCAGTACCGGGAGGCCAAGCTGCGCAACGCGCTGCAGGTTTTCCACCGACTCCGCCTTCGGCAGCATGATGGCGGACACGCCCGCGTGGCGGCACAGGGCCAGGTCGTCTTCGAACCAGGGCGTGCCTTCGGCGTTGATGCGCACGACGACGGGCATGGACGGATCGAGCGCCCCTGCCACCTGCATGCGCGCAGCGTCCTTGTCTGCGGGCGGGACGGCATCTTCCAGGTCAACGATGACGGCGCCGGCGCCGCTGGCTGCCGCGCGAGCAAAACGCTCGGGGCGGTTGCCGGGGACGAACAGGTAGGAACGGGGGATGGCAGGCATGACGAACCAGTCGCGTGGTGGGATCGAGATCCATCATAAATTTGAATGGGTGTGGTGCAGAAATAGAAAAAAGTGATTCCACGATCACGTGGACGCATGGCTGGTGAGGATCACAGCCCGGTATTGCAGGTAGCTCAGGAATAGCTTATGTTGATGGCTCGACCAGTTGAAGGACGACCATGGACATCAAGCAGATCCGCACTCTCATCGCCATTGCCGAAACGGGCAGTGCCACCAAAGCTGCGGAGCTGCTGCACCTGGTACAGCCCGCCGTGTCGCGCCATATCCGGATGCTGGAGGAAGAATGCGGCGCCCTGCTGTTCGAGCGCGAGCGCCATGGGATGATGCTGACCGACGCCGGCCGCACGCTGGCCGAATACGGCCGGCGCGCGCTGCGTGAACTGGACAAGGCGCGGGCCGAAATCGGCCCGGCCGCCAATGCGATCTCGGGCCGGCTGATGATCGGTCTGCTGGCCAGCACCAGCAATCTGCTGGCGACCGAACTGGTGGCGCGCGTACGCGCGAAGCACCCTGCTGTCACGGTCGGCATCAATGTCGGGTATGCAGGCAATGTCGTGCAGTGGCTGGAAGCCGGTGAAGTCGAGCTGGCGCTGCTGTACGACACGCGCGCCTCGAATGGCCTGCAGGTCGAAGCGCTGCTCGATGAACGCCTGTACGTGATCGGGCCTCCGGGCGAAATCGACGCATCGACGCCGTTTCCGCTCAAGCAGCTGCGCGACCGGCCGATGATCCTGCCAAACGCACCACATGGCCTGCGCAGCATCATCGAGCACGCGCTGGCGGTGGCCGGCATCAGTGTCGACGTAGTGGCCGAAACGAATGCCCTCGACCTGCAGAAATCGCTGGTCAACAAAGGCTTTGGCTACAGCATCCTGCCCAGCTCCGCGATCCTCGACGAACTGCGCGACGGCACGCTGTCCGGCGCACCGGTCGGCACTCCCGACCTGTCACGCCGCATCGTGCTGGCACGCGCCGCCACCCGCCGCGCGTCTCCGGTCAGCGTGGCAGCCGCCCCCGAACTGGTCGGCCTGATGAAAGAAATGGTGCTCAGTGGCGCCTGGCCCGGCGCCGCCTGGATCGGCCGCTAACCGCACCTGCAATAGCCACTGGCTAGCAGCCAAAGCAATTGCTCAATAATTCGACTCTGACCCTAATTGTCAGGCAGCCTCGACAGTCAAAGCAATAATTAGGGTCAGAGTCGAATTGTTTGACAACTTTTGGGAATTGCCCAATAAATCGACTCTGACCCTACTTGTTGGCGGTGCCGAGCAATTGCCCAATAATTCGACTCTGACCCTCATTGTGGAAAAATCGGATCAATTGCTCAATAATTCTACTCTGACCCTAATTAGGGGTTGGGGTTAGAGGGATTGGCCGAGTTTGAGTGTGGCGGCGACGTTGCGGGCGGTGGTGCGGAGGTTGAATTCGGCATTGGCGAGGGCTTCGGCGACGGTGCCGGCTTTCATGATCGTGCTGAAGGTGGCGTCGATGCCGTGGGCGTGGACGGCGCTGGCGTCGTGGCCCAGGCAGCCGCCGATGGCGATCACCGGTTTGCCGTGGCGCGCGGCCACGCGGGCCACGCCAATCGGGGTTTTTCCGTTGACTGTTTGGCTGTCGATGCGGCCTTCGCCGGTGATGACCAGGTCGGCCAGCGCGACGGCGGCGTCTAGCCCGACGGCGTCGGCGACGATTTCGCTGCCCGGCCGCAGGCGGCCTTTCAGGAAGACCAGCATTGCCGCGGCGATCCCGCCACCGGCGCCGGCGCCCGGGACGTCGGCCACGTCCTGGCCCAGGTCGCGCGCGATGACCGCCGCGAAGTGGCGCAGGTTGGCGTCGAGCTGGGCGACCATTGCCGGCGTCGCGCCTTTTTGTGGGCCGAAGATGGCTGAGGCGCCACTTACGCCGACCAGCGGGTTGCTGACGTCGCACGCCACCTCGAACACCGAATCGAGCACGCGTGCGTCGAGCTGCGTGATGTCGATGCGCGCGAGGTTGGCCAGCGCCGCGCCGCCTGGCGCCAGTGGCGCGTCCTGCGCATCGAGCAGCTGCACGCCCAGTGCCTGCAGCATCCCGGCGCCGCCGTCGTTGGTGGCGCTGCCGCCCACGCCGAGGATGAAGCGGCGGGCGCCGGCGTCGAGCGCGGCGAGGATCAATTCGCCCGTGCCCCGACTGGTCGCGCGCAGCGGATTGCGTGCGGCCGGTGGGACCAGTTCCAGGCCGCTGGCGGCCGCCATCTCGATGACGGCGATGACGTCGCCGCCCGTCAGGCCGTAGAAGGCATCGACGGGCGTGCCCAGCGGACCGGTGGCGCGCAGGTCGACGCGGCGGCCGGCCGTTGCGGCAATCATCGCATCGACGGTGCCTTCGCCGCCATCGGCGACGGGGATCTTGACATAGCTGGCGTCAGGGAAGATGTCGCGGAAACCCGCCTCGATAGCGCTGGCTGCTTCCAGCGCCGACAGGCTTTCCTTGAATGAATCGGGGGCGATCACGATGTGCATGGTCCGCTCCGATCAACGATTGACGAGGCGCGCAGGCACCACGAGCACCAGCATCGCGCCGATGAACAGCACGGTCGACAGGATGTACAGCGCCATGTCCGTGCTGCCGGTGGCGTCCTTGATCCAGCCCACCAGAAACGGGCTGAGGAAGCCGGCGATCTGGCCCATCGAATTGATCAGCGCGAGGCCCGCGGCCGCAGCCGCGCTGCCCAGGAACGCCGCCGGCAGCGGCCAGAACATCGGCAGGCCGGTCAGTGCGCCCATCGTCGCCAGACTCAGGCCGATCATCACCAGCACCACGTTATCCGAGAAGTTCGCAGCCAGCAGCAGGCCGGCCAGCGCCATCAGCAGCGGCGCCGAGAGATGCCAGCGGCGTTCGCGCCGGCGGTCGGCCGAGCGGCCCACCAGCACCATGAAGACGCCGGCGAACAGGTAAGGAATCGCGCTGAGCCAGCCGACCGTCGTGGCGCTTTCGAAGCCCAGCGACTTGATGATCGACGGCAGCCAGAAGTTAATCGCATACACGCCCATCTGGATGCTGAAGTAGATGAAGCCGAGCATCCACACATGCCAGTCGCGCAGCACGGCGCCAAACGAATGCACCGCATGCGTGCCGCTCGAGCGCTGCGCCTCGTCCTCGTCGAGCGCCGTCTGCATCGCCGTTTTTTCCTCGGCAGTCAGCCACGGCGCCTGCGCCAGGCTGTCGTTCAGGTAGAACAGCACCGCGACACCCAGCAGCACGGTCGGGATGCCCTGCAGCAGGAACAGCCACTGCCAGCCATCCATGCCGCCCTGGCCGGCCGAGAAGTGACTCAGCATCCAGCCCGACAGCGGGCCGCCGATCAGGCCCGAGACGGGAATGGCCGACATGAACAGCGCCATCACCTGGCCGCGCTTGTGCGCCGGGAACCACTTGGTGAAGTACAGGACCATGCCCGGGAAGAAGCCTGCCTCGGCCACACCGGTGAAGAAGCGCAGCACATAGAATTCAACCGGCGTGCTCACGAACAGCATGCAGGCCGACAGCGCGCCCCAGGTCATCATCATCACCGCGATCCAGCGCCGCGCGCCCAGCTTGTGCAGGATGAGATTGCTCGGCACGCCGAAGGTCACGTAGCCGATGAAGAAGATGCCGGCGCCCAGGCCATACACGGTCTCGCTCAGCTGCAGCGCGTCGAGCATCTCGAGCTTGGCGAAACCGACGTTGACGCGATCCAGGTAATTGAAGAAGTAGCAGACGAAGATGAAGGGGATCAGGCGCCACGTGGCCTTGCGATAGGCGCCTTCGAGCAGGCTCGCGCCGGGGGTGCTGGCAATGGTACTCATGCTGTCTCCGAATATATGGTCATGTAATCATCGAGATTATCAACCAAACAAGGGCTGCCAAGCGTCGGCGACACGCACAATTCAAGCCGCCTGATTCCTGCCTTTTTTCAGGCATGTGCACAAGTTGATGACAAAACCAGTGTCGACATACCCAATCAACATGCCAACCCTACCCGCCCGGATCGCCCACCGCCCCGGCATAATTGTGCATAATCACAAACGCTCCTTCCCATCCAGAGATCGCCATGCACATTCTTGACACCGGCCTCGCCCAGGAAATCGTCGCCCGCACCATGCGCATCATCCCGTTCAACGTCAACGTGATGGACGCCCACGGCGTGATCCTCGCCAGCGGCAACGCGGCGCGGGTCGGCGAGCTGCATGCCGGCGCCCTGCTGGCGCTGGCCAAGAAGCTCACCACCGAAATCGATGCGGCGGCGGCGCACAAGCTGCATGGCGCCCAGCCGGGCATCAACTTGCCGCTGTGCGTCGGCGGCGAGATCTGCGGGGCGGTGGGCTTGTCCGGCGCACCCGACGCCGTGCGCCAGTTCGGCGAGCTGGTGCGCCTCAGCGCCGAGATGATCCTCGAGCAGGCCGCCCTGACCCAGACGCTGCAAAGCCATTCACGCTACCGCGAAGCGTTCGTGCTCAACCTGATCCGCTACGAGCCGGGCGCACGGGCCGAACTCGAAGGCTGGGCGCAGCGGCTCGGGATCGACATCGAGCGCATGCAGCTCGTGTTTCTGGTCGAACTGCAGGGCGTGCCCGCGCCGGTGGACCACGCCCCGAGCGCCGTGCAGCTGCTGCAGATGCGGCTGCTGGCGCGCCGCGACGATGCCCTCACCGCCACCGTCGGCCCCGCCGAACTGGTGCTGCTCGAAGCCTGGGAGCCGTCCCGCAAAGGACTCGAGACACCGCCGCAGCGCCGTCTCGATGCCCTGGCCCAGCTGTTGCGCGAAGAATGCACGCTGCCGTTCACGCTGTCGATGGGCATTGCACTGCCCGGCATCGACGGCGCCGCGATCTCGTACGGCAGCGCGCGCACCGCCAGCCGGCTCGGGCGCGCGCGCCATCCGCAGCAGCAGGTCTTCAGCTATTACGAGATGGCCTTGCCGGTACTGCTATCGGGCCTGGACAGCGGCTGGCAGGCCCACCAGCTGCGCATGCCGATCGCGCGGCTCGCGCACGACAAGAGCCGCACCATGCTGCGCGCGACACTGTCCGCATGGTTTGAGCAGAACGAAAATTCGGCCGCCACCGCGAAGGCGCTGGGCATCCACCGCAACACCCTCGACTACCGGCTGCGCCGCATCGGCGAGCTCACGGGCCTCGACCTCGGCGCGAGCGAAGACAAGCTGCT
The DNA here is from genome assembly GCF_059685955.1 of Telluria sp. LT2P80. NCBI lineage: Bacteria > Pseudomonadati > Pseudomonadota > Betaproteobacteria > Burkholderiales > Oxalobacteraceae > Telluria > Telluria sp. LT2P80. The sequence continues at coordinate 137,470 of NZ_JCASIO010000001.1, forward strand.
GCTGTATGTGTCGTCGTTGTTAAGCCCGACGCTGAGCCCGGCACTGAGCCCGATATTGAACGCGACGGTCAGCCCCGACGACCCGCCGGCATAGCCGACAATCCGCCGGTCGGCAACGACGCCGGCATGACGCCCGACTTGTTGTCGCTGCGCTCACGCCGCGCTTTTGCCGCCGCAGCGATGCGACGCGCTTCCACCAACGCCGCCGCACGCTGTTCCTGCGTCAGTTGTCCACCAAGCGCGGTCAGCAATCCGCTGCCCTCGGCGAACATCTGCGGCGACCGGTCGCCAGGCTGCGCGACCTGGGCGTCGATCAGGCCAACCGCCACCAGATAGCCATACCCCTGCACGGGATGCTTGTCCGTCAGATCCGAGCCAGTCAGCTTCTGCATCCCCCACAGCAGCAGTGCGGTCGTGTCCCCTGCCTCGGCCGCCGTGTCGAGCTGGCTGGCCGCCGTCGCCTTCCATTCGCGCACCAGGGGATCGTCGGGCCGCGTCGTCAACGCACTCGGATCGCCAAACGGGCCTTCGACGGCATGCATCCAGGCCGCGCCCGGCACGCCGGCCTTGACGGCGGTGGCCAGGTAATCGAGCCGCGCCAGCCGCTCGCGCTCGGTCATCGCGCCGCACATGCGCGTCATGTTCCGGCGTTCATCGGCGTTCAGCGCGCGTTTCGCACCCAGTTTGCTGTCGTGGACCTCGAGATCCTGCCGCCGGTTGAATGACGCGCAGGTGGACACGAGCATATAGGCCGCGTAGGCATCGTGCGGATCGTGCGAGGCCAGCAGATCGGCCACATGCGCACTCAGGTTCGGGTTCACGGCAGCAGCCAGCACCGACGCCGGCACTGCTGCCGACACTGCCTGCGCCGGCACGGGCACGGCGGCATGTGGCGCATCCGGCGGCGGTGCGCCGGCCACATCGACGACCGTTTCACGTGTCGAGCTGCTCCACATGAGCCCTGCCGCGCCAATGCCGGCCACCACGAGCGCCGCGACCAGCCATTGTTGCAGACGTTTTTCCATCACAGCGCCTCCCGGTTGAATGCATCGATCGAACCGAGTATATCCAGCGCCGATGCGCTATTTCTCACACATTATGGCGACAGCCGGCACGGATACACTTTGTAGCATTGCTTACTGGAATTCTTAACATGTTATGCGGCGCCCATAGTCTAATGAACTCATCGATTCAACGGATCGGCCACCAGGAGAAACAATAATGAAAACGAAGTTCATCGCAGCACTGATTGCATTGACCTTTACCGCCAGTGGCAGCGCTTTTGCACAACGCGGCGATCACGGTAACGATCGCGATCACGACCGCAACGGCTATTCGCAACAACAGCATCATGATCGCCGTGACGATGATCGCCGCGACGACAAACGAAATGACCGCCACGACGGCCCGCGCGCCAACCATGGCAAGCACCGCAACGACAGCGCCCAGTATTATCGGCGTGACGATTCCCGCGGTGGCGGCCCACGCCACGACCTGCGCCGCGGCGGCAAGCTGCACAAGGAATACCGCCATGATCGCTACGTGGTCAATGACTGGCGCGGTCGCCACCTGAGCGCGCCACCCCGTGGATATCACTGGGTCCAGACCGGTAACGATTATGTGTTGGCGACGATTGCCACCGGAATTATTGCCCAGGTATTGTTTGCGAATTAAAAGCTGGCTGATGCCCCTATAAACCGCCCGTCGAAAGACGTGGCGGTTTTTTTACGCATGCGCGTACCATATTTACAACACTCATTCATCCCTCGCCAACTGTTGCATCCCTTCAACCCTGCGCACGTTTACTATCAATCAATATGCTTGATGTAATAACGGAGAATTGATGACTATGAATCTGAAACCAGGCGCCCGCGCCGTGCGTGGCGTGCTCCTGGCGTGCGCTGGAACGACCATCGCCCTGGCCAGCCTGCCCCTGGCCGCGCAGACGTTGCCAGCAGTCCCGGCAGCGGAGTTGCCGCGCGTCGAAGTCACGGGCTCGGCGATCCGCCGCGTGCAGTCTGAAACCGCGCTGCCGGTGCAAACGATTTCACGTGCCGAGATCGAGAAAACCGGCGTGACCACTGCCGCCGAACTGATGGGACGGGTTTCAGCCAACAGCAACGGCCTGTCCGACGGCGCCAGCATCAATGTCGGCGGTGACCAGCGCGGCTTCAACAGCGCCAACCTGCGCGGCATCGGCACCTCGTCGACGCTCGTGCTGCTCAATGGCCGGCGCATGGCCAACTTCGCTTCGCCCGGCGACGACAGCGGTGTTGACCTGAACAATATTCCGGCGGCCGCGCTCGAACGCGTTGAAGTGCTGCTCGACGGCGCATCGGCGCTGTATGGCACCGATGCCATCGGCGGCGTCATCAACTTCATCACCCGAAAGGACTTCCAGGGACTGGAAGCGAACGTGTACGTCGGCACGACCGATGAAGGCGGCGCAGGCAAGCGCACCGCCAGCCTCAGCGCCGGCAAGGGCGTGCTCGAGCGCGATGGCTACAATGTCTTCGCCGTGGCCGACTTCCAGCGCACCAATCCCCTGAGCACATCGCAGCGCAGCTTCATCCCGGGCCTGCAGGTCGAGCAGCGCCTCGGTCACCTGCTCTCCAGCTACACGAGTCCGGCCAATATCCGCCTGACCTCGGCCCAGCGCGACCACTTGCAGGAAATCGGCTTCACGCTCAATGGCAAGCCGATCACGAACCGCCTGATCAACCTGTCGATCCCGGGCTGCGCGCCGCCGGCCAATGTCTATCTGCCGGATGGCACGGGCGGCGTCGACGCCTGTACCTATAACTATATGGGCGACACCGAGCTGTATCCGAAGTCCGAAAAGGCCAGCGTGCTCAGCCGCGCCGTGATCAAGCTGGGGGGCTCGCACCAGGCGTACGCCGAAGTGGCGCTCAGCCGCGCCAAGACCGACTACACCGGCTCGTCGGCGCGCGTGGCTGGCTACATCGATTATTCGCGGGTGCCGCAACTGGCCGGCACTGGCCTGGACCAATTGGACGACGACATCCCGGGCGAACTGGAATTGCGCATGCGCCTGAACGAAGCGGGCCAGCGCACCAGCACCCTCACCAGCGAAGGCGTGCGTTTTGTCGTTGGCGTGACGGGCACCTTGGGCGGCTGGGATTATGACACCGCCTACAACCACAGCGTCAACACGGTCAAGGACCGCGACACCCACGGCTACCTGCTCTACAACGAGCTGCTCGAAGGAATCGCCGACGGCCGCATCAACCCGTTTGGCCCATCGAGCCCGGAAGGCCAGGCGCTGATCGACAGCATCCAGGTCGATGATGTCGTGCGCCGCGCCCGCGGCACGCTCGATGCCGTCGACGTCAAGTTGTCGCGCGCCCTGATGCCGATGGCCGGCGGCGACCTGGCGGTGGCCATCGGTGGCGAAGCGCGGCGCGAGAAAAACCAATTTACACCATCGGCCCTGCTCCTGAGCGACAACATCAACAATGACGCGGCGCCCGAAGGCGGCCGTGCCACCAGCGACAGCCGCGATGTGGCAGCGGTCTACGGCGAAGTCTTGGTGCCGTTCGCAAAACAGTGGGAAGCGCAGCTGTCGGCGCGCTACGACCATTACGAAAACGTGGGCGGCGCGGCCAGTCCGAAGATCGGCCTGACCTACCGGCCAAGCGACGCGCTGCTGCTGCGCGGCTCGGCCGGCCGGGGCTTCCGCGCGCCGTCGATGACGGAGCTGTACCGCCCGACCGTCTACAGCAGCACGGCCACCCTGCCCGATCCGGTCTACTGCGCCACGGTCGAGAACAATTACTCGGACTGCGCCGACAACTGGGACACGCGCCGCTATAGCAACGACGCGCTGAAACCCGAGCGCAGCCGCCAGTTCTCGCTGGGCGCCGTGTTCGCCGCCGGCAAACATGTCAGCGCATCGCTCGATTACTGGAACATCAAGCGCACGAACCTCATCAGTGAAATCGGCGACGACATCATCCTCGGCAATCTGGCCAAGTATGGCGACCTGGTGTATCGCGACGAGGATGGGCTGATCGACTACATCGAACTGCGCAAGGACAATCGCGGCGCGCAACTGGCGCGTGGCCTCGACCTGGCGCTCACGGTACGCGGCGTCGACACCGCCATCGGCCGCTTTGGCGGGCGTCTGAACGGCACTTATGTGCTGACGTCGAAAATCCAGAATGCGCCTGGCGATGCGTTTGTGAGCAATCTGAACCGCTTCGTGACGAAAGGCGTGGTCCAGCGCTGGCGCCATACGGTGAGCGTTGACTGGGATCGCGGGCCACTGTCGGCCAGCTTGCAAAATACGTTCTCGAGCGGCTACGAAGACCAGAACACGGCGATCAATATCGACAATGGCAGCGTGGTGGCGGCCAACCGGGTCAAGGATTATTCGCTGTGGGATTTGTCGGGCGCATATGGGGTCAATGCGAACCTGAAACTGCGCGTCGGTATCCAGAATCTGTTCGACACGAGTCCGCCTTATTCGAACCAGGCGTATTACTTTTTGTCGGGATATGATCCAAGCTATACGGATCCGCGCGGGCGCCGTTTTTATGCGAGTGCCAATTACTCGTTCAGATAAGGCCTGATCGGTTTTCCCGGAATTCCACCAAACAGTGGGATCCGGGTTTGACGGGCGGCGTCAGAGAGACTGGTTCTCGATGCGGACCAGTCTCCAGCAATCGTCCATCTTGAAATAATACGACACCAGGTAATCGGTATCGGGGTTAGCCAGACTGACCCGCGCATTCGATGCCGTCACGTCTTCCAGTTGCATGACAAGCGCATTGTCCTTGCGCTCCTGCACCAGAGGCATCACGGGAAATGCAGTCGACTGGACCGTGGTGTAGCTGCGTTGCACCGCCTCATCGCTGGAAAATCGCTGAATGAAAAATGAAATGTCCTGAGCCGGACAAACAGACATCGACGTGGCCGCCGGTGAATCTGACTGGGTGCTCAACTGAGCCGCCTGCCCATGGCTTGCTGACATCAACAGCAGTGCAAAGAATAGCTTGTTCAAATCACCCACGTTGACCTCCCGGATCGACTCCTTCAGAAATGGCGCGCTGCAATCAGCCCGACAGCCGATCGACCGATTGACCGATGAACGTGCCTTGCAGCATGCGTCCAAGTTTATCAGAAGAGCAACGCTACCCTGAACACGATCGCCTGGCTGGCAACGACCGGACCAAGACAAAACAGCAATCTTGACAGATCGCCATCAAGAAAATGCAGTGCGTGCTGCGGCGTTTTGTCGTCATACAGGCACGAAACCCATCTGACATGACGCATTTCTGCACACGATTGCATTGTCATGCATCAAATGCAACGGATAAGCTGGCATGATGTGGAAGATAAGACATGAACGTCTGCAGTGCTCACGGGCAGCAGGCACAGAAAATCGCACGGCTTTGACAGAATGACGATGAATCGATTTCGAACTACCGGACTCCCGGCCAGCATCCGGGGCACGCTGCCCACTCATCTTGACGTATCCACCACCCCACCTCCCCACCGTCCCCGCCTGCTGCTGGTCGATGACGAGCCACGTGTGCTGGCCTCGCTGCAGGAAATGCTCAAAGGTTGTGGTTATGCCATCAGTACGGCTGCCAGCGGCAACGAAGCGCTGGCGTGCCTGGCCGAGCAGTGCTTCGACCTGGTGCTGCTCGACCTGCTCATGATGGACGTCGATGGCCACGAGGTCATGGACTTCATCAACCAGCACGACATGAAGGCCGACGTCATCGTTGTCAGTGGCACTGTCGGCATCGAGTCGGCCATCGGGGCCTTGAAGCGCGGCGCCCACGATTACCTGCGCAAGCCATTCAGCCGCGAAGAATTGCTGCGCACGGTGGACAACGCGCTCAGGCAGCGCGACCTGCAGCAAATCAACCGTCGCATGGTGGCGGCGCTCGCGCTGTCCGAAAAAAAATACCGCTACCTGGTCGACGCGTCCCCCGACATGATCTACATGCTCGGTCATGAAGGCCGCTTCACCTACGTCAACGATCGCGCCTGCCAGATGCTGGGTTATGAACGGGAAGAACTGCTGGGCCAGCACTACACGGCGCTGCTGCATGCCGAAGACCACGAGCGCGCACTCTACGTGTTCAACGAACGGCGTGTCGGCGAGCGGGCCTCGCGCGACGTCGAGCTGCGCGTGACATGCCGCGCGGGCCAGCAGCACACGCACGACGCCGCCGACACGTCCGTGATGACGATCTCGCTCAACGCGATCGGCATGCACCGTGAAAAACGCGACCCGCACACGCCGACCTATGTCGGCACCTACGGCATCGCGCGCGACGTCAGCGCGCGCAAGCGTGCCGAAGCCGTCATCCATCACCAAGCCTACCACGACATCCTGACCGACCTGCCCAACCGCGTGCTGTTCAAGGACCGGCTCGGCCTGGCGATGCTGCAGGCCCGGCGCAAGCACACCGAGCTGGCGGTGATGTTCATCGACCTGGACCGCTTCAAGCTCGTCAACGACACGCTCGGCCACGGCCATGGCGACAAGTTGCTGCAGCAGGTGGCGCTGCGCCTGAAGGAATGCCTGCGCAAGGGCGACACGCTGGCGCGCCAGGGTGGCGACGAATTCACGATCGTGCTGCCCGACCTGCGCTCGCGCGACGATGCGCGCGTGGTCGCCGACAAGTTCATCGAGCGGCTGCACCAGCCGTTCGATCTGGGCGGCACCGAGGTGCACATTTCGGCGTCGATCGGCGTGGCGCTCTACCCCGAGCACGGCGAATCGATCGACGAGCTGCTGCGCAATGCCGACATTGCGATGTACCGCGTGAAGGACCTCGGCAAGAACGGTCACGCCTTCTACGATCCATCGATGCACGACGCGCTGCACCAGAACGTCGCGCTGGAACAGCATCTGCGCCGCGCGCTCGAGCGCAACGAACTCGAGATGTACTACCAGCCGCAGATCGACGCCGCCAGTGGCCGCATCATCGGCGCCGAGGCGCTGATGCGCTGGAACCATCCGGTGCGCGGCCTGATCATGCCCGCCGAGTTCCTGCCATTCGCCGAAGAGAGCGGCCTGATCGTGCCGATCTCTGAGTGGATGATCGATACGCTGTGCCGCGACATGGCGCAGTGGGGCTCGGACGGTGCGGACCAGTTGACGCTGTCGCTGAATCTGTCGCCGCATTATCTCGACCACAGCAAATTCTTCGAAACGATGCGCAATGCCCTGCAGCGCTACGACATCGGGCCAGGGCGAATCGCCGTCGAGATCACCGAAAACATCTGCATCCGCAATCCGCAATACGCGATCGAGCAGCTGAAGAAGCTCGGGCAACTGGGCGTGTCGGTGGCCATTGACGATTTCGGCACCGGATACTCGTCGCTGGCGTATCTGCACCGGTTTCCGATCCAGACCATCAAGATCGACCAGTCCTTCGTGCAGCAGATCAGCGACGAGGACGGGCATTATCCGGTCGTGCTGGCGATCATCTCGATTTCACGCGGCCTGAATCTGGATCTGGTGGCCGAAGGCGTGGAAACGGAAGTGCAGGCGCGCTATCTGCGCGCGCATGGGTGTTCGACGATGCAGGGCTTTCTGTTCCACCGGCCGATGCCGTTGGGCGGCTTTGTGAACGTGCTCAATTCCTGAAGTGCATCCCGGGGAATCTCGCCCGGGTGAAGCACACCTGCCGTGACTGCAACAGCAGGTGCGCTACGCCATCACTCCCCCGTGATCTTCGCATTCTTCACAAACGTGCCCCACGTCTGATATTCCTTGCTCGTATGCGCCGCCAGTTCCTGCGGCGTCATGTAGACCGCGTACGCACCCTGCTCCTGCGCCTTGCGCTTGAAGGCGTCGGTGGCCATGATTTTCTTGATTTCACCCGTCAGCCTGTCGACGATCGGCTTGGGCGTGTTGGCGGGCGCGTACACGGCGAACCACGAGCTCACGTCGAGCTTCTCGTACCCTTTGATCGTCGCGGTGGTCGGCACATTGGGCAGGCTCGGCAGCGCCACGTCGCCGGTCACGGCAATCGCGCGCAGCTTGCCGGACCGGATGTGGGCCAGCAGCGGCGGCGCCGTCGTGAAGGTCATTTCGACATTGCCACCCAGCAGATCGGTAATCGCCGGGCCCGTCCCTTTGTAGGGCACGTGGGCGATGTTCGTGCCGCTCATCTGGTTGAGCATTTCACCCGTCACGTGCTGCAGTGAGCCATTGCCGGACGACGCGTAATTGAGTTTGCCGGGGTGTGCCTTGGCGTAGCTGACCAGTTCGGGCAAGGTCTTGATCGGCAGATCGGGCCGCACGACGAACACTTGCGGCGCCACGATCAGGTTGGCAACCGGGGTGAAATCCTTGATCGGATCAAAGCCTGCCTTGACCACGTGCGGCGTGATGACGTGAAAGCCCGAGTACTGCACCAGCAAGGTATAACCGTCCGGCCTGGCCCGCTTGACGGCTGAAGCAGCGATCGCGCCCGCCCCGCCCGGCCGGTTCTCGACGACGACCGGTTTGCCAAGTGCCTTGGACAGCGGATCGGAAATCATGCGCGCGGCCAGGTCGGTCGTGCCGCCCGGCGCGGCCGAGACCATCAACGTGATCGCGCGCGCGGGATAGTTGTCCTGCGCTTGCGCGCCGATGCTGGCAAGTGCTGCGCCGACGGCAAGCAGGCCCGCGCGAATGCGCAGCGAGTGAATCGATTTCATGGTGTCTCCTGAATTATTAAAATAGTTTTGTTTGTGCGGGCGATGGCATGGGTTCAAGCCGGACGCGCTTCTGCGCGCTCCCTGATCGCTTCAAAATCCCTGGGTGGCCGGTGCAGATCGAGCCGCCGGCCTGCCTTGACGATCTGGCTCGGCGTCTCGTGCCCGATCAATGCCGGCAGTCGTGCCGATGCGTCCAGCAAGCGGCCAAGATCGACGCCCGTGTCGTAACCCATCAACTGCAGCGCGTGCACCACCTCTTCGGTGCAGACATTGCCTGAGGCGCCGGGTGCATACGGGCAGCCGCCGATCCCGCCAAGCGACGCGTCGAAGCGGTCGGCGCCTGCATCGATCCCGGCCAGCACATTGGCCAGGCCCATGCCGCGGGTATTGTGAAAGTGCAGGCTCAGTTCGGTTTGTGGCCAGGCTGCGCGAAAACGCGCCGTCAGTGATGCCACCTGGCTCGGGTACGCCATGCCGGTTGTGTCGCACAGGGTGATGCCGCCGGCGCCCGCCTCGTCGATGAAGCGCGCGCACCAGGCCAGCACCGTGTCTTCCGGCACGTCGCCTTCCATCGGGCAGCCGAACGAGCACGACAACGAAATATTGACAGCCAGCGCCGCTTGCCGCGCCAGGGCCGCCACCTCGCACAAGCCCTGGAACGATTGCGCCTGGGTCATGCGCAGATTGGCCAGGTTGTGCGTTTCGCTGGCCGACATCACCAGGTTCAGTTCGTCGGTGCGGCTCTCGATTGCGCGTTCGGCGCCGCGCACGTTCGGTACCAAGGCGCTGTAGATCACGCCCGGCACGCGCTCGATGCCGAGCATGACCTGCTGGGCATCGGCCAGCGCCGGGATCGCTTTGGGAGAAACAAACGCGGTCACTTCGATCTTGGCCATGCCGGCCTGCGACAGGCTGTTGACCAGGGCAATCTTGTCGGCGGTCGGCACGAACACCGACTCGGCCTGCAAGCCATCGCGCGTGCCGACTTCCTGCATGTGGATGCGGCGGCCAGCGCCGTTCCACCGGTTCATGCGACCACTCCCTTGGTGCGCAAGGCGGCGATGTCCGGCTCACTCAATCCCAGTTCGCGCAGCACGCCATCGGTATCGTCGCCAAGACCCGGGGCGGAGGTGCGCACGCTGCCTGGCGTGCCGAGCAATTTGGGGACGACGCCCGGCACCTCAAGCTCATAACCGTCGCGCGTGGTCTGGGCCAGGATCATGTCGCGCGCCCGGTAATGGGGATCCTCCGCGATGTCTTTGGCGGTATAGACCTTGCCGGCCGGGACGCGGGCACTGCCCAGCAAGTCGAGGACCTCGGTGATCGGGCGCGTTGCCGTCCAGACGCTGATGGCGGCGTCGATCTCGGCCACGCGCACGACGCGGCCGGCATTGCCGGCCAGCGCCGGGTCGTGGGCCAGGTCGTCGCGCCCGATCACGGCCATCAGGCGCTTGAAGATGCTGTCGCCGTTACCGGCGATGAGCACATAGCCGTCGTTGCAGCGGTAGGCGTTCGACGGTGCGATGCCGGGCAGCGCGCTGCCCGCCGCTTCGCGCACGGCGCCAAACGCGCTGTACTCAGGCAGCAGGCTTTCCATGACGTTGAACACGGCCTCGTGCAGGGCGACGTCGATCACCTGGCCCTTGCCGCCATTGACCTTGCGGTGGTACAGCGCGGTGAGCACGCCGATCGTGCCGTGCAGCGCGGCCAGCGTGTCGCCGATCGACACGCCGCAGCGCACCGGCACGCGGTCCGGTTCGCCCGTCAGGTGGCGCAGGCCGCCCATCGCTTCACCGATGGCGCCAAAGCCCGGCAAGTCGCGGTACGGCCCGGTCTGGCCATAGCCCGAGATGCGCAGCATGACGAGGCCCGGATTGATGGCCGACAGCGCCTCCCAACCCATGCCCCAGCCTTCGAGGGTGCCGGGGCGGAAGTTCTCGATCAATACATCGGCTTCGGCGATCAGCTTGCGGGCGATGTCCTGGCCTTCGGCGCTGCGCAGGTCAAGGGCGATCGAGCGCTTGTTGCGCGACTGCACCTGCCACCAGACCGATGTGCCTTCCTTGATCATGCGCCAGTTGCGCAGCGGGTCGCCGCTGCCGGGCGCCTCGATCTTGATGACGTCGGCGCCGAATTCGCCCATTGTCTTGCCGGCGAACGGGCCCGCGATCAGTTGGCCCATTTCGATCACGCGCACGCCGCGCAACGCGCCGTCGGGAATGCTGTTGTTGAGGTTCATGCTGGTCTCGTCGATGGTTGTAGCTTGTCGACCCAGCATAGAGACAACGGGCCCTGCCCGTCCAACCGTTTCTTTTCAACGAGCCTTCGTCAACCGCGAACGCTCTTCGGCGGCCCCGAGATGCGCGAGCAGCGCCCGCGTCACCGGCGACAAGCCCTTTTCTTCCCGCACGACGATGCGCAGTTCGCGCTCGGCCCACGGCTCGTCGATCTCGACCGCCACCAGGCCCAGCGGCTGGCCGATGGCAATAAACACTTCGTGCGGAATCACGCCCAGGCCCATGCCGACCTGCGCCATGCGACAGACGGCGTCAAAGCCGGGCACGTGGATACGGGTTTTCAATGGCCGGCCAGAGGCGCGCGAGGCCAGGTGCGTACGCTTGTTGATCGAGCTGTCCGCGTGCAGCCCGACGTGATCGAAGTCGAGCGTGTCGGCGAACGGCACGCGGCCACGCCCGGCCAGTGCGTGGTCGTGGCGCATGACGAGCACGATGCGGTCGCGCCGGTACAGGTGGCTGTGCAGCTCGCGGGTATCCGTATCGCCCGAGCAGATGCCGATCTCGGCGAAGCCGTCTTCGACGCCCTTGACGACGTCGCCGCTGGGACGCTCTTCGAGGTCGAGCCGGATCTGCTCGTGCAGGTTCAGGAACGCGCGCAGGTCTTCCGGCAGGAATTCGACGATGGCGGACAGGTTCGCCACCATGCGCACGTAGCCGCGCAAGCCCTGGGCGTGCTCGGCCAGTTCCTGGCCGATCTTGTCGACGCTGAGCAGGATGCGGCGCGCATGCGTCAGCAGCGATTCACCGGCCGGGGTCAAGGTCATGCCGCGCGCCGTGCGCACCATCAGCGCCACGCCCAGCGCGCCCTCCATGTCGGCCAACCGCTTGCTGGCGGCCGAGACAGCAATGGCTTCGCGTTCGGCTGCGCGGGTGAGTGAACCTTCTTCGTGGATTGCCAGGAAAAGCTGCAGGCTGGTGAGATCCAGCCTTCTGAGGATATTGTTCAGTGCCATCGAAAAAGCTGATACAGCGGGAGACGAGAGTGTCACGACTGTATCAGGTCTTCTCAGGCAAACAGGTTTCCCACCCTGGGCGCGTCCGCCAGGTTCCAGACGCGTTTGGCGAGCGCATGCATCTCGGCCTCGCTCGCCGCCTCGCCGAACAGCGCCAGCCGCAGCGCTTTCTGTTCGAGTTCAGGGCGCGACAGGGTGTTGCCGGGGTCGCCCTTCGGTTCGTCCACCCGGCCGGTGAGGCGCCGGCCATCGGTCGTCTCGACCGTCACCTTGCCGATCCAGCGCGCCGGATACGCGGTGTCGACTTCGTCGTCGAATTCCATGCCCACCTTGCCACGAAACGCCGCAATCGGCGCCGCATTGAAGCTGTCCTCGAACTGCGTCAAGCCGGCTACATCGTAATGCGCGATCAGCCCCAGCACCGTCCCCATCGAGAATTTGGCCTGGTGCACCGTTTGCGGATCGACGACCGCGCCCAGCACGTCGATCGCACCCTGGTGCACGTGCGCGACGACGCGCGTGATCTGCTCCGGTTGCAGGCCGTGGGTTCGCATCACCTGCTGCAAGGCGTCGGCGGCCGGATGCGTGTGCCGGCACGACGCGTGGAATTTGAAGGACGTCTCGGCCAGCGCCCAGCGCTCGCCGAGGCGGTCGGTCAGCCTGGCCGGATCGGCGTCGCTCGACATGCCCGCCGCCATGCCCTGCGCGCCTTCGAGGATGCGGCGCGCGCCGGTAAAGCCGTCCTGCGCCAGGTAGGCCGACGTCAAGCCGTTCGCGGCTGCCGCTGCCGTGTGCAATTGCTTCGAGTCGGCAGCGTCGCGCAGGAATTCCCACAGGCCCGCCGCCTGCGTGCCGGCCGAGCCGAAGGCATGCAGCATCTGGTCAGGCGTGAGCTTGAGCAGGTGCCCCGCTGCTGCAGCAGCTGCCAGCGTCCCGGCGGTGCCCGTCGTGTGGAAGATGCGGTAGTGCGAGCGGCCAAGAAATTCGCCGACGCGAATGCCGACCTCGTAGCCGGCCACGGCCGCCGTCAGCAGGTCACGCCCGCTGGCGCCGATCGACTGGGCAACTGCCAGCGCCGCCGGAAACACGACCGCGCCCGGATGGAATACCGAGCCGTTGTGCACGTCATCCTGTTCGGCGACGTGCGAGGCAGCGGCATTGACCATTGCCGCGAACATCGGCGTCGTCGTGCGGCGCGAGATCAGCACGTCGCAGGGGCCGCCGCCCGGCCCCATCGTCTGTGCATAGCGGTCGATGGTTTGCACGGCGCGCGACGTGCGGCCGGCCAGCGCGGAACCGATCCAGTCGAGGAACAGGTCTTCGGTGCGCATGCGCACGGCATCGGGAATCTGCTCGTAGTGCAGGTTGGCAGCGAAGCTGGCGAGCAGCTGGCTCGGGTGCTGGTGATCAGCCATGTGGTCTCCTTAATTATTCATATCGGTGGTCGGCACGCTGCGGCGCCGCTGGCGCAGTCTGACCATCATAGAGAGCAATAGCCGACAAGTAGAAATAGAAAAAATTGATACCAGCATGATGCTGTCGGATCAGTCGCTGGATGCGAGGTCGGGTCTTATTCTGACAAGAAATATCATTCGCCCTCTCAGTAATGAGATATCATTATCAATAAGGTCGTCATCTATCCGTTGGGCCGCCAACCCGCACGCCGCTGCCATCCGACCTGACAAATTCTGTTCTCACCTGCCTCCCACTCTGGAGTATCGATCTTGCAATCCGCTACCCGTTCTACCCGCCTGCGTGCGATTTCCCACGCCGTCATGCTTACCTGCCTGTTTGGCGGCGCCGCCGTTGCGGCTGACGAGACGCCTGACCTCGCCCCAACGGCTGCACCGTCGGCGCAGGTCGTCGAAGTCCGGGGCCAGCGCGGCGACGACGAACGGCTGGCGCCTGGTCTGGGCGCCGCCTCGCTGCCGGGCAGCGTGACCACCGTGACGGCCGAAGACCTCGCCACGCTCGACATCGGCCGCGACATCTCGAACGTGTTTCGCCGCGTGCCGGGCGTGGTCGCCAACAATATCGACCAGGGCGACACCGGCAATGGCTTCCGGATGCGCGGCTTCGCTACCCAGGGCACGCACGGCGCCGACACCGCCATCCATATCGACGGCGTGCCCAGAACATTCCATCGAGCCAGGGCGGCGCGGGCCACGGTCCGGCGTTCCTCGAATGGATGACCGGCGACATGATCGACACGTTCGACGTCATCAAGGGCCCGGTCTCGGCCCTGTACGGCGACCAGAACCGCGCTGGCGCGGTGGCAATCCGCACCCGCGAAGGCGGCGCGGCCACGCCGTCGAGCGCCACGGTGACCGTCGAAAGCTATGGCGGGCGGCGCGGCTCGCTCGTGCTGTCGAATGACCTTGGCCGCATCCGTTCGCTGGTGGTGGCCGACCGCTACAGCCTCGACGGTTTTCGCCACGGCGCCAGCCTCGACCGCAACAACCTGTTCTGGAAGCTCTCGACCACTATCGGTGACGGTGTCTACAGCCTGCGCGCCACCTATTACAAGTCGGACTATGCCGGCGCCGGCTACCTGTCGCTGCCGGCCATGGAAGCCGGGCTGGTCGATCCCCACGACACCATGTTCAACCTGCCGGGCTTTGGCGATGCGCACCGCAAGACGCTCGTGGTCAACCGCAGTCCGGCATCGGGCGACGCCGGCTAGTTCGCCAACGCCTATACGGAGGAATTCGCCCGCAGCCGCGCGATCCAGACCAGCACCACGCTGCACACCTATGGCTATGATGAGCGCGACATTTTTGGCGCGCGCGGCGGCAATACCTGGGCCTTCGGCACTGCCGGCGTGCTGACAATCGGCCTTGAAGCACGCCAGGACAAGGGCGATGCGTTTCGGCAGCAATACCGCAACCGGCAACCGACCGCCAGCTACGTCAACAACCAGGCCCTCGACCTGCTGACCTACGGTGCGTTCATCCAGGGCCAGTACCGCATCCTGCCCACGCTCAAGCTGCACGGCGGCGCGCGCTACGACCGCTTCGACTACGACCTCGTCAACCGCAAGCTGCCCGCCGCATCGACCGGCTACGAAGCCTCGGTGGTCACGCCAAAATTCGGCGCGATCTGGAACGTTCTGCCGGCCGTCGAGCTGTACGCGAACATCGCCCAGGGGTTCCGCTCGCCGGCGGCCGAGCAGATCAGCACCAGCGGCAGCCTGGGTCCGCTGGGCGCGCTTGGCGGGCGCAGCAATCCCGGCATCGATCCGAGCCGGGTGCGCTCGCACGACCTCGGGTTCAAGGCGGCGCCACTGGACGGCCTGAGCGTGTCCGGCGCGTTCTACGCTATCCAGAATGACGACGAGATCATCAACACGGCGCCGGACGTGTTCGTCGCATCCGGCCAGACCACGCGCCGCGGTCTCGAACTTGACCTGCACTACCAGATCAGCAGCGCACTCAACACGTACCTGAGCTACGGCCGCATCCTGCGCGCGCAACTGGACAACCCGGCGCCTGGCGCCGGCCCGCGCCTGTCGGTGCCGGAACACACGTGGAAAGCCGGCGTCCAGTACCGCACCGCGATGGGCCCGGGCCGGCTGTCGCTGAGCGGCGACGTGTACGTCACGGCCGGCAATCCCTATTACATGGGCACGCCGCTGTACGAGCGCGACATGCCGACCTATGTGCGCTACGACATCAAGGCGACCTACGATCTCGGCAAGTTCCAGGGTGCGCTGTTCGCCACGCTGCAACCGCACGAGTTCGCCAGCGATATCGCGTATGGCACGGCCGGTGGCTTGCTGGTGACGACCGTGCCGCAGGCCACGGCCGGGGCGTCGCTGCGTTATTACTTCTGATCGGGAGAAACCGCGTCCATCGTAACGCGGTCGTTGCACCGGGCGATCCGCTGGATTGATGCAGATCAACGACTGCCATACGCCGTAGGGTGTAATTTTGACGCCTGTCACATGACCCCTCCATCACAGCGCATGCACCACACCTCATGGTAGTTCCCCGTCTGACCTGGTCCGCCAAAACACATGGCGGCGCTGCGCATCTCCTCCTGCTGTTGCTGCTTCAGGCTGCCACGGGTTCCGCCGCATTTGCCCGTGATGCCGTCGCGGGCGTTGAGGTCGCGGCGCCCGTGGTCAATCCTTGTGCCCCGATCGCCGCAACCGATGCATCCTGGCTGTCCGGCGCGCAGGGACTGGCGCCGCTCGCACTGCAACTGCTGCGCGCAGCGCCCGAGCATGGCCTCGACATCCGCCGCTATCAGGTGGCCGAGCTGACCCGGCGGCTGGCCGGCCCGGAGGGCACATCGGCGGCATTCGTGCGCGACCTCGACCACGCGATGATGCAGTACCTGTGCGATCTGCACGGGGGCCGCGCGGCCTGGGCCAGCCGGGTTTCCGCAGCGCCCGACACCGGCTTCGACCCGCGCCAGCGCCTGGCCACCGTGCGCGACGCGCAAGGGCTGGCACAGGCCATCAACGCCGCCACGCCCGCCATTCCGCTGTATGGCAGGGTCAAGGCAGCGCTGGCACAGTACCGCGAACTGTCTCGTGCGACACCGGACTGGCCCGCGCTGCCGCCCGTCGCACGGGCCGCCACCCACGCCGGCGAGCCGTATGCGGGCGCGGCCCTGCTGCAGGCGCGGCTGCAGTTGCTGGGTGATCTGGACGCGCAGGCGCCCATGGGCAGCGACGGCATCTATACACCGGCACTGGCGGGCGCCGTGCGGGGTTTCCAGGCGCGGCACGGGCTGGATGAAGACGGCGTACTGGGCACTGGGACGGTCACGGCCCTGTCGGTGCCGCCCGCGCATCGCGTCGCCCAGCTGGCGCTGACGCTAGAACGCCTGCGCTGGCTGCCACCGCCTCCGGCGCATGGGCGCGTCGTCGTCGTCAACGTGCCCACCTACCGCTTGTGGGCCTTCGATGCCAGGGACAACTTTGCGGCGCCCGCGCTGGAAATGCGCGTGATCGTGGGCGCGCGCGGCCGCACGCCCACGCCGCTGTTCATCGGAGAAATGCGCTACCTGGAATTCGCGCCATACTGGAATGTACCTGCCAGCATCCAGAAGAATGAAATCCTTCCGAAGCTGGCACGCAATCCTGCCTATCTGCAGCAGAATGACATGGAACTGGTGGGATCGGACGGGCGCGTGCTGCAGATTGGCGCCGGCGATGCGGCAAGCCGCCTGCGGGCCGGCGGCGCCAGGGTCAGGCAGCGCCCTGGCTCACGCAATGTGCTGGGCGACGTCAAGTTCGCGCTGCCCAACCCGATGAATATCTACCTGCATTCGACGTCGGCCAGGGAACTGTTCCAGCGCACGCACCGTGACCTGAGCCATGGCTGCATCCGCGTCGAACAACCGGCCGAGCTCGCGCAATTCGTGCTGGCCGATCCGCAGCAGTGGAGCGGTACGCAGGTAACTGCCGCCATGAGCGCGGGCAAGAACCGCTTCGTCAAGCTGGCCGCGCCGGTGCCCGTCGTGCTGTTCTATGCAACGGCTCTGGTCGATCGCCAGGGCCGGGCCTTGTTTGCACCCGACATTTACGGGCGCGACGCCGCGCTGATCGCGGCGCTGCAGCTGGAATGAACGGGCCGCTGGGACGCTACCGTCACTTGGCAGGCTCCGCAGCCGCAACGAGGGCATCGACCAGTGGCGCGGCCTGTGGATTGTTGGTCGTCCCCTTGATGACATCGGTCGCCGACAGCGTGCGCTCGTAATACGCGTTCGTCACGTTCTGGTTGAAGCGGATGTCGTTGACTTGCACCGTCGCGACATCGCCGAACAAGCCCTGGGTATCGCTCCAGGCCACAACGTCACCAGCGCCAGCGGTGCCCTGCACCATCTTGTTCCACCTGACCACCGTCAGGCCGGCTTTCGCATTGACCGAGAAATTGTTTTTCTTGAGGAAGGCATTGACCGCCTTGTCGTTGTTCAGGATGAGCACCAGGTTACCGCCCTCGACGCCCGCCTGGAGGCCCACACTGAGCCCGCCCGTGTTGTAAAAGACGGGGTCGCTCCAGCCGCCACTGGCACGCCGCACCAGCAGGATGCCGGTGCCGCCGGCCGCGCCCACGCCCACGGCCGCACGCCGGTAATTTGGCACGATGAAGATGCCCTTGGCGCTTGTCAAGACGCCCTGCATGCGCTCGACGGCGTCAAGCTTGCGCACCACGGCAACCGCGTCGCGCACGTGTTCGCTGGCGATCGCTTCCTGTTTTGCGGACGACGACGTGGTGTCCACCGGCGTCTGTGCTGCGGCGCCATGGACGACGACGGCATGCGCCAGCAATGCATAGAAGATCGTGTTCATGCGGCGCTTTTGCTTGGTATTCATGGGGACTCCCTGATGGATGAATGGACGCCAGGAAAGGTACCGGGCGCAAGATCCAGTGTGGAGAGAGCGATGACGAATTTGAATGATGCACGTCAAATACTGCCGTCACCGTGCCCCGCCGATGGGATGCACCGGCTGCGCGTTTATCGCACCAGCACGTAACTGCCTGGTGCAGCGTCGAACACCGTGTCCGGTCCGGCAGGATCGGCCGGCACAACAGAATTAGAGGCGATCTGCGCAGTGGCATGACTGCGCAGCCAGTGTTCCCAAGCCGGCCACCACGAGCCGGATTGCTGCGGCGCCGCGGCGCACCAGGCGTCGGGATCGAGATAGCGGCCATCGCGAGCGCGCGTGGCGATCTGGTAGCCGTGCCCGCCGCTTGCCAGCGGCGGGTTGACGACGCCGGCATTGTGCCCGCCGCCCGTCAGGCAGAACGTGAGTTCAGCATCGGCCAGCAGGTGCAGCTTGTAGACCGACAGCCACGGCGCGACCGTGTCGCGCCGGGTGCCGAGCACGAACATGGGCAAGTGCAGGTCGGACAGCGCGACCGGCCTGTCGCCCACGCGGTAGCGACCCTGCGCCAGATCGTTGTCGAGATACAGGCTGCGCAGGTACTCGCTTTGCTGGCGGTACGGCATCCGGGTGGCATCGGCATTCCAGGCCGCCAGATCGCTGGTGACGCGCCGGCCCTTCCCCAGCAGGTAATTCTGCACCATGCGCGACCAGACCATGTCCTTCGAATTGAGCAGCGCAAACGCGCCTTCCATCTGCGTGCCATCGAGATAGCCTTTGCCGGCCATGACGTTGTCGAGGAAGTTCAGCTGGCTTTCGTCGATGAACAGGCCCAGTTCGCCCGGCTCGGTGAAGTCGACCTGCGCCGCCAGCAGCGTCAGGCTGGCCAGGCGCTCGTCGCCGTCGCGCGCCATCGCGGCTGCGGCAATCGCCAGCAGTGTGCCGCCCAGGCAGTAGCCGAGCGCCTGGATCGCGTACCCGGGGCGCCGCGCGGCGACCTGGTCGATGGCCGCCATCACGCCCAGGTTCAGATAATCATCCATCCCCAGATCGCGATCGGCCGCGTCCGGGTTTTTCCAGGAAATCATGAAGACGGTGTGGCCCTGGCCGACCAGGTAGCGCACCAGGGAATTGGCCGGGGACAGGTCGAGAATGTAGTATTTCATGATCCATGGCGGCACCATCAGGACCGGCTCGGCGCACACGGTGGCGGTCGCCGGCTCATACTGGATCAACTCGATAAGGCGGTTGCGGTACACCACCTTGCCCGGTGTCAGGGCTACGCCCCGGCCGGGCTCGAACCCCGTTGGCGCCGTCGCTGCAGCACCGCTCGCATCCTCGATCGCATTGTGCCAACCCATGACCAGATTCATGCCACCGGAACGCCAGGTTTCTTTGAGCACGACCGGATTCGTCAGCAGGAAATTGGATGGCGAAAACATGTCCAGCGCCTGGCGCACGGCAAAGGTCCACACCTGCTCGTGATGCCGCGTCACTCCGGGCACGCCGGTGGTGGCGTTGTACCACCACTGCTGCTCGAACAGGAACGCCTGGTGGATCAGGTTGAACGGCCACGCCTGCCATTCGGGCGCGGCGAAGCGGCGGTCTTGCGGCAGCGGGGCGATGCAGGGAGCGCCATTCTGATCGGCACTCGCAGCGGCGCTTGTAGCCAAACGTAGCAACTTGCGCTGCGCCTTGATGACCAGTTCGCGCTGCTTGTCAGGAGAGCCGGCCAGGTGCACCAGCCAGTCCGTGGCCGCCGCCGCCAGCGAGGCCGGGGACAGGCCCTGTGTCCACCAGGCCAGCTGCGCGTACAGTGCACGGTCGAGTTCGCGCACCGGCGTCTCGCCAGGGGCCGCGGCTCCGGTCGCAGGCTGGGATGGCAGATCCGAAATGCGCATACCCTCCTCTCAGCGAAACAGTAGAACAGGCAGATGCGCGTGCTCGATGACCCGCGCCGTCTGGCTTGCCAGAATGTGCTCGCTGGCGCCGTGGCGGCCATGCGAGCTCATGCAGATCAGGTCAGCGTGATGGTCGAGCGCGGCGCGCACGATTTCACGCCACGGTTCGGCGCCGGTCAAGACCTGGCACTCGCACGGCACGCCCAGCGTGTGCGCCGTCTCGGCCACGTTCTGCAAGATGCGGCTGGCGTGGATGCGGCCGGCGCCAGCAGCATCGGCGTCCGTCACGACATGCACGGCGACCACAGCCGCACCAGTGCCGGCGGCATACGCCAGGCAGGTGCGCGCCAGGGGCGTCATCGACAATGAGCCATCGACCGGCAACAGGATGCGCCGGAACATGGGCTGGTGTTCAGGCGCCGCTTGCGCGGGCAAGGTCGGCACGTGCAGGGCGTCCGGGGTCACGCGATCGCCAGCGGCGTGCCGCTGCCGCCTGCCTTCTTGGGCAGTTCCAGCTGCAGGACGCCATCCTTGAATTCGGCCCGGGCCGCAGCATCATCGACCGCTTGCGGCAGTGTGAAGCTGCGGTAGAACTGGCCCCAGGCACGTTCGGCGCAGATGGTGGTGGCGCCTTCGTGCGCGCTCTGCGATGACGTGTCGGCACTGATCGACACCTGATTGCCGTCGATATTGACCTTGATGTCTTCTTTCTTCACCCCCGGCAGGTCGGCCTTGACGCGGTAGCCGTCGCCATTTTCGGTGACGTCGATGCGCATGCGCGGTGCCAGGTCGGCAAAGAAGTCATCGAAGGTGCGGAACGGATCGGCACGCAGCATGCGTGCGACGGGATCGAAACGGGTCATGGAATGGGACATGGTCATTCTCCGGAGGATGGTCTCTGCGCCTGCCGTCAACGGGTCGTCGGGCATCGAATTGATCCTAGTCGTGCTGGCGCAGACACCGATATGACATGCATCAAAAATCGCGGCGACGCGAAGCCTGACGAACGTTCTTCGCCGTGTCTCGCCCGGCAAGTTTGATGCAGGTCAAATTCGGTGAAACCGGTTGCACCAAGCGCAAACGTCGCGCTGGACTGACCGCCACGACGCGCCGTACGCTGGCTGTCACGGCCATCCGGAGGTGCAGCATGTGCTACAAGACCATCGTCGTTCACGTCGACCACTCCCTGCATGCCGAGGCGCGCATGCGGTACGCGGCGCAACTGGCTGCCCGCTGCGGCGCGCACCTCGTCGGCAGCGCCTTTTCCGGCATCTCGCGCTATGCCGAGGCCGGCAGTACCATGCTGCTGGCGCAGCAACACGAACGCCGGGGCGATCACGACACCGCACTGGCACGCTTCGACGCCATCGCCGCTGCCGCGGGCGTGGCCAGTCACGAGCGGCGCTATGCCGACGACGACCCGGCGGGCGGACTGGCGCTGCAAGGCCGTTACGCCGACCTCGTCGTCGTCAGCCAGACCGACCTCGACGATCCAGCGGCAGCGCACCTGGCCGGCCCGGTGCCGGCGCAGGTGGTCCAGGGCAGCGCGCGCCCGGTGCTGGTGCTTCCCCATGTGCGCCGGCACGAGACGATCGGCGGGCGCATCATGCTGGCATGGGATGGCAGCCTGCAGGCAACGCGCGCCGTCGCCGGCGCCATGCCTCTGTTGCGCGATGCCGGCCTGGTAGCGATCATCCTGTTCCAGCCGTTCGAGGCGACCGGCCGCGAGCCGGGCACCGATCTCGCGCTGTATCTGGCACGCCAGGGCGTGCGCTGCGAGGTGCACGTCGAACCGTCGCCAATCGACGACGGCGCCGCCTTGCTGGCCTGCACGGATTGCCTGGACGCCGACCTGATCGTGATGGGCGCCTACGGCCGGCCGCGCCTGCGCGAACTGGTCCTGGGCGGCGTCACGGAAACGCTGCTGGACCGCATGACGGTGCCGGTGCTGATGGCGCACTGATGGCCGCCGAACCGACGGTCGATGGCTTGAGCGCCGCCGAGGCCGCGCACCGCATCGCCATGGACGGGCCGAACACGCTGGCCGAGACCGAGCGCCGCACCTGGCGCCGCATCGTCGCCGACAGCGCCCGCGAGCCGATGTTCCTGCTGCTCGTGGGTGCTGCTCTGCTGTACCTGGCACTGGGCCAGCTCGACGAAGGGCTGCTGCTGTGCCTGATGGTCGCCGTCAGCCTCGGCCTGGGCCTGTACCAGGAAGGCAAGACCGAGCGCGCCCTGGCCGCGCTGCGCGACCTGGCCAGTCCGCGCGCACACGTCCTGCGCGATGGGTGCTGGCACGTCATCGACAGCGCCGGGATCGTGGCCGGCGATCTCGTCGCCGTCCACGAAGGCGACCGCGTGCCGGCCGATGCCCACGTGCTCAGCAGCACCGGACTGCAGGCCGACGAATCGCTGCTGACGGGCGAATCGATGCCGGTCGATAAGGACGCAACGGCCATGCTGTTCGCCGGATCCCTGGTGCTGCAGGGCCACGCGATCGCCCGCGTGGCCGCCACCGGCGGGCGCAGCCAGCTGGGCCGGATTGCCGCATCACTGCAGTCGCTGCGGCCCGCGCCGTCCCCGCTGCAGCGCCAGAGCGCCGCGCTGGCGCGCACCTTTGCCGTGCTGGGCATGGCGTTCAGCGTCGTTCTGGTGCTGGTTTATGGCCTCATGCGCGGCGACTGGCTGCAGGCCGTACTGGCAGGCATCGCGCTGGCCATGTCGATGCTGCCCGAAGAACTCGCGATCGTGATGACCGTGTTCCCCGCGATTGGCGCCTGGCGCCTGTCGCGGCAGCAGGTGCTGGTGCGGCGCCTGCCCGCGATCGAAACGCTGGGCGCCATCTCGGTCCTGTGCGTCGACAAGACCGGCACGCTGACGGCCAACCGGATGGACGTGGTGGCGCTGTATGCGCACGGCGCGCGCCATCCGGTGCTGGAGGAATCCCTGCCGGCCGCGCTGGCGCCGCTGCTTGAAACAGCCGTGCTGGCCAGCACTGCGACGGGTCCCGACCCGATCGACCGGGCCGTCCAGCGACTTGGCGCGGCGAACCTGCCGCCGGCGCAGCAGCACCCGGACTGGTCGCTGGTGCACGAATACGGTGTGAGTGCGCAGCAACGCGCACTGGTGCAGGTGTGGCGGCGCCCCGATGGGGTCCTGATCGCTGCAGCCAAGGGCGCGCCCGAAACCGTGCTGGGGTGGTGCAATCCTGATGCCGATGCCGATACCGGGGCCAGCGCCGGGCTGCTGGCTGCGGCGTCGTCCATGGCGCAGGATGGCCTGCGCATGCTGGCGGTGGCGCAGGCCACCCTGCCCGGCGCCAGCTGGCCCGCCCGCGCTGCCGATATCCCATTCACGCCAACCGGCCTGCTGGCCCTGGCCGACCCGCTGCGGCCCGAGATCCCCGCTTGCGTCGCCCGCTGCGCCGGGGCCGGCATCCGCGTGGTGATGATCACGGGCGACCATCCGGACACGGCGCGCGCCATCGCGCGGCAGGCTGGGCTGGCCGACACGCCGGTCCTCACCGGCGCGGCGCTCGATGCGCTGGGCGATGCCGCGCTGGATGCGCGCATCGGCGCTCTCAGTATTTGCGCGCGCATTGCTCCGACGCAGAAACTGCGCCTGGTCCAGGCGTTCGCACGGAACGGCGCCACGGTCGGCATGACGGGGGACGGCGTCAATGACGCACCGGCACTCAAGGCCGCCCACGTGGGCATCGCCATGGGCGGGCGCGGTACCGACGTGGCGCGCGAGGCAGCGGCGCTGGTGCTGCTGGACGACCGCTTCGCGTCGATCGTCGATGCCATCGGCGCCGGCCGCCGGATCCACGATAACCTGCGCAAGTCGATCCGCTATGTCATTTCGATGCACGCACCGATCGCCGGCATGGCCATCCTGCCGATCCTCGCCGGCTGGCCACCGTTGCTGTTTCCAATGCACATCGTGTTCATGGAATTGATCATCGATCCCGCCTGCACGCTGGTGTTCGAAAACGAGCCGGCGGCGCCCGGTGCGATGCTGCGCCCGCCCCGCGATGCGCAGGCGCCACTGTTTACACCTGCCGCCCTGGCCCGCACGCTGGCGATGGGCCTCGGTCCGCTGCTGGGGGTGGCCCTGGCGTATGGCTGGGCACTGGGCGCACTGGCGCCGGCGCAGGCACGCGCTTTTGGCTTTACCACGCTGGTGTTTGCCAACCTGTCGCTGATCCTGGTCAACCGCGCGGCTGGCGCGACCCTGTTTGGTTCACTGCGCCAGCCCAACCGGATCCTCTGGCTGGTCGTGGCGGCAGCCTTGGGCCTGCTGGCCCTGGCACTGTACGTGCCGTGGCTGGCGGCGGCATTCCAGTTTGCGGCGCTGGCGCCGTTACTGGTCGCTGGCGCGGCCGTCATTGGTTTGGCAGGCGCGCTGCTGCCGGCGCTGCTGATGCGGCGGCATGAACACTGACCAGTTCGCTGCACGTGAAGATTTATGTCAACAACCAGTCGGTATTTTTTTGATGCAAATCAAAAATCAATAAAATATGTAACCTCTTCAGCACCTTGATCTCGACGTGGCCCGGCGATGGGCCTATTGTCAATACATTCAGCACACCAAGCCGGAACGTCATGACATCCACGCCAGCCATCCAGCCAGCTTGCGCCAGCACTGCCGGGGAACTGGCGGCGTCCGTGTTCCATCACAGCCGCGACGCCATCATGATCACGGCCCTGGATGGCACGATCCTCGCCGTCAACCGCGCATTTTGCGCCATCACCGGGTACACCGAAGACGACGTGTGCGGCAAGAACCCGCGCATCCTCAAGTCGGGCGTGCAAGACCAGGCATTCTATGCCCGCATGTGGCAAGCGATCACCAGTCAGGGCTACTGGCAGGGCGAAGCCTGGAACCGGCGCAAGGATGGCACCCTGTTCGCCGAGCGCCTGACAATCGTTGCGGTCCCGGGCGCCGACGGCACGCCGCACCACTACATCGCCATGTTCGCCGATGTCACCAGCGCCAGCCTGCAGCGCCGCCGTCTCGAAGAACGCGCCAACTACGACGCGCTGACCGGCCTGCCCAACCGCGTCCTGCTTGGCGAGCGGCTGGAACAGCTGCTGGCATGCGCACGTGAAGCCTCGTCCAGCGTGGCGCTCGCCTTTATCGACCTCGATGGTTTCAAGCAGGTCAATGACAGCATGGGCCATCCGGCCGGCGACCGCCTGTTGGCCAGCATCGCCCAGAACCTGCGCGCTGCACTGCGCGGGTCCGACACGCTGGCGCGCTTTGGCGGCGACGAGTTCGTCGCCGCACTGCCCGGCATGCACGACGACGCGCTGCTGGCCGCCCTGCTCGCCCGCGTGGCCGTTGCCGCGCGCGCGCCGATCGTCATCGATGGCAAGGCAATCTGCCTGTCAGCCAGTATCGGCGTCGCCGTGTTTCCACGTGATGGCACCACGCCGGCGAAACTGATTGCCCATGCCGACGCCGCGATGTATGCCGCCAAGCGTGCAGCAAGCGGCAGCGCACGCCCCATCCATGTTTCCGCCGCCACCACGGCAGGCGGAAAGCAATACCACCATGAGGTACTACCACCATGAATGCACCGTTACGCATATCCCCCGGTCCGGCCCCACCCGGTTTGCTAACAGTCATGAAGGGCCAGTGCGGTGACTGCAACACCGGTGGCCTGTGCCTGTCCACCGGCCTGGACTCGGGCAGCAAGATGCGCTTCGACCGCCTGGTTGGCCAGCATCGCCGCGTCGCGGCCGGCGACACGCTGTACCGCACCGGCCAGCCACTGCGCAGCCTGTACGCGCTGCGCTGCGGTTTCTTCAAGACCCGCCGGCGCGGTCCTGCGGGGGACCAGATCACCGGCTTCCCGATGGCCGGCGAACTGATGGGGCTGGAGGCCGTGGGCACGGGCATCCACCAGTCCGACGCCATCGCGCTCGAGGACAGCATCGTGTGCGAATTGCCGTTCGCGGGGCTTGAACGCCTGTTCGAGGACATTCCCGGCCTGCATCGTCGTTTCTACCGCTTGATGAGCTGCGAAATCAACCGGGAACAGCATCTGATGCTGTTGCTTGGCCATATGCGGGCGGAGCAGCGGATGGCGACATTCCTGGCCGACATGGGAGCGGCCTATGCGGCGCGCGGCTATTCTCCCGCGCAATTTCAGTTGCGCATGTCGCGTGAAGACATCGGCAGCTATCTTGGCCTGACCATCGAAAGCATCAGCCGCCTGCTGGGCCGCTTTACCAAGCTGGGGCTGATCACAGTCGACAAGCGCGCCGTGGTGCTGACCGATCCGCAACGGATTGCCGAGATGGCAAGCGGCTTCTCGCCCTGCAGCCCGATGGTGTGACTGGCCGTGCCGCCAGGGCACACTGGCGGTTTTGATGCACGTCATGGATTTTGCGGCCCCTCCCCGTCATCCTCGTGAATGACACGACAGTCGGCCTGTCGTCGCCGGCAGCGCGACGGCAAGCACGAAGACACCGGAGGTTTTCATGAGCATGATGAACGCAGCAGTCTTCACCGGCCCCGGCCGCATCATCCTGGACCGCAAGCCCATTCCGGTCGCCGGGCCCGGCGAAGCCGTCATCAAGATCACGCTGACGACGATCTGCGGCACCGACGTCCATATCCTGAAGGGCGAGTATCCCGTCAAGCCGGGCCTGACGATCGGACACGAGCCGGTTGGCACGATCCACGAGCTGGGCCCCGGCGTGACCGGGTACCGGATTGGCCAGCGCGTGGTCGTGGGCGCCATTACGCCGTGTGGCCAGTGCCATACCTGCCTGGACGGACGCCATTCGCAGTGCGGCGGCCACGCCATCGGCGGCTGGCGCTTCGGCAACACGATCGACGGCTGCCAGGCCGAGTACCTGAAGGTGCCGTTTGCGGTGGCCAACCTCGCGCCGATTCCCGACGGCCTGACCGATGAGCAAGTGCTGATGTGCCCGGACATCATGAGTACCGGGTTTGGTGGCGCCGAACATGGCGGCATCCGGCTCGGCGATACGGTCGCCATTTTCGCGCAGGGCCCCATCGGCCTGTGCGCCACCGCCGGCGCCCGACTGCGCGGCGCCAGTTGCATCATTGCTGTCGACGCCGTCCCGGAGCGCCTGAAGATGGCCCGGCAACTGGGGGCCGATCACACCATCGATTACCGCGAAACCGACCCGGTCGGCGAAATCATGCGGCTGACCGGTGGCCAGGGCGTCGATGTTGCCATCGAGGCGCTCGGCACCCAGCAGACGTTCGAACATTGCCTGCGCGCCCTCAAGCCGGGCGGCACCTTGTCGAGCCTGGGCGTGTACTCCGGCAAGCTGTCGCTGCCGATCGACGCCTTTGCGGCCGGGCTGGCCGACCAGTCGCTGGTCACCACGCTGTGCCCTGGAGGCAAGGAGCGCATGCGCCGTCTGATGGCCATCGTTGCCTCCGGCCGGCTCGACCTGCAGCCGATGATCACGCACCGCTTCCGGCTCGAACAGATCGAAGAAGCGTACGACCTGTTTGCGAATCAGCGGGACGGCGTGCTGAAGGTGGCGATCACGCCCTGACAAGCAGGCGTTGTTCGGCCCGCCCGACCATGTTCGCCACGTCACCAACCCAGGGGAAATCCATGTCCTACCAATCGATTCTCGTCCACGCCTGCCAGCCGGAACTGGCGCAAGCACGCTACCGGCTGGCAGCGGCGATCGCGCTGGCCGAAGGGACGCGTCTGACCGGCATCGCCCTCTCGGGCGCGATCGAATTCATCGTCCGTTGCAGCGCCGCCGCTGGCGTCGCGCCCATCGGACCGGACGACTACAATTTCCTGACCGACAACGCGAAACGCACGTTGACGGACTTTGAAAACGCGGTACGCGCCGCTGGCGTCGTACCGCTGGAAAGCAAACTCAGCGAAGAATCGGCCATCCGCGCCTTGCCGCTGGAGGCGCGCTATTGCGATCTGCTGCTGATCGGCCAGGTCACCCACCCCGATGCAATCCTGGCCGACGATTACTCGCTGGCACGCACTATCCTCATCCATGCGCCGTGCCCGGTGATGGTAGTGCCGTCCACGACCACTGTCACCAGGGTGCCCGTCCGGCCCCTGATTGCCTGGGACGGCAGCATGGAGGCAAGCCGGGCTGTGCGCGCCGCCCTGCCCCTTCTGCGCCGCGCGGCCAGCGTGACGGCGGCATGCTTTCACCCGCAAAAATATAGTGGCACGCAAGTCCAGGCGGGCACCCAGCTTGCCACCTACCTGGCCAGTCACGGCATCGACGTCGAGATTCTGACGCCAGCGCCGGCACCGACCGGCAACATCGGCGAGGCGCTGCTCGGGCTGGCCGCCACAGGGGCACACGACCTGATCGTCATGGGCAACTTCGGCCATTCGCGCTTTCGTGAACTGGTGCTGGGCGGCGTCACTGAAACCGTGCTGGCCGGTACGGTCGTGCCCGTGCTGACAAGCCACTAGTCACACACGGTCTCCGACGCAGCACCGGCGTCGCGCTGGTTGCCGGCGACTGTTCGCACCCGCAGACATTCTTCGTGTTTCCACCAGGCCAAGGAGCCATCATGCACAGCCTCACGGCCGACGAAGCGGCGCACGCCCTCGGTACTGCCCTTCGGCACACGCACACGCAATTGTGCCGCCAGATCGACGCGCTGGCGGCGCAGCCGGAAGCGTCCTTCGCAGCCGGCTGGACGGACCTGGTGGCAGGGACCGAAACGGCCTTCCGGGATGAAGAGCGTGTGATGGAGGAAGTCCGGTGGGCCGGACTGGCGGAGCACCGGGCCGAGAATGCCTGCATTCTCAGCGCGTTGCATCACGTGTCGCCGCGCGTCGATGACGGTGACCACGGCATCGGGCGCGAGGTGTTGTCGGCACTGGCGGCCATCATCTCGTCGCACCGGTGCGGCGTCAGGATCCGGCCGCTGGCCGCCGTGCAGTTGCGTGGGTATCAGCCGCCGCTCTGTGGCTGAGGTGCTGGGTCGCGGGGATGTCGACAGTATCGTCTGCGCAAACGTAAAACGGGCCCTGAAAGGGCCCGTGCGATGCGTTCTGGAGGCGAGGATCGGAGTCGAACCGACCTAGACGGCTTTGCAGGCCGCTGCATAACCGCTTTGCTACCTCGCCAGAGGATTTGATGCACTCGTGATGCGGGCGGTTATGCACCGCATCAACAAGGGAAGAATGGATCTTCCTGGAATTCTGGAGCGGGAGAAGAGGCTCGAACTCTCGACCTCAACCTTGGCAAGGTTGCGCTCTACCAACTGAGCTACTCCCGCTGGGGAGTACTACGTTACTACGCCATTTGCAAGACACTGGAGCGGGAGAAGAGGCTCGAACTCTCGACCTCAACCTTGGCAAGGTTGCGCTCTACCAACTGAGCTACTCCCGCTTAGAGCCATGCAATTACTGATCACATCTACTGCTTTACTACGCCAATGCTACGTTCTGCAACAACCAGCCGAAACTGGAGCGGGAGAAGAGGCTCGAACTCTCGACCTCAACCTTGGCAAGGTTGCGCTCTACCAACTGAGCTACTCCCGCGTACAGAACAACGATTATGACAGGTTTCAGACGTTTTTCCAAGATCGCGTGCCAACTTTGCAATCTTTGGAGCGGGAGAAGAGGCTCGAACTCTCGACCTCAACCTTGGCAAGGTTGCGCTCTACCAACTGAGCTACTCCCGCTTCGTCTTTCAATCTGTCGCGTTGTTGTCGCAACAGGCAGGCATTATAGAGATTCTATTCCGTACGTCAAGGATGCCCGGAAACTAATTAAATCGGGCCCGCTTTTTCCTTGATCAGGGGCCAGGCGCGGCGCAGATAGTAGAACATCGACCACACGGTCAGCACGCCCGCGATCCACAGCAGGTACTCGCCCCAGAAGTGGATATCGATGCCGAACAGGCGGTCGTGGAACAGCAGCATCGGGATCGCCGTCATCTGGGCCGCCGTCTTGATCTTGCCGATCGAGCTGACCGCGACCGAGCGCGTGGCGCCGATCTGGGCCATCCATTCGCGCAGCGCCGAGATCGTGATTTCGCGCCCGATGATGATGCCGGCAATGATCGCGTCGACGCGGTCGAGCTGGACCAGCACGAGCAGCGCCACGGCCACCATCAGCTTGTCGGCGACCGGGTCGAGGAAGGCGCCGAAGGCGGAGGTTTCGTTCCAGCGGCGGGCCAGGAAACCGTCGAACCAGTCGGTGATCGCGGCCACGATGAAGACGGACGTGGCAGCCAGGTTGCGGTCCTGCAGGCTCATCCAGTCGGACGGAAGATAGAACAAGCCGACCACCAGCGGAATCAGGGCGACACGTAACCAGGTCAGGAGAATCGGGATATTTAAAGGCATGGGGGAGCTGATTACCGTGGAAAATGCTTGGCCGTAAGTCTACATGGCTAAGGGGGTTTGGGCCAGTTGACTCGTCGGTAATGTTGACGAACAGCGGACGCTGCGGTGCGTGCAAGCTCAACGGCTGTGGCACGGTGCCGGTTGACACCGGGTGCAGAGATTGGCGGCGCCGCAGAGCGCCGCGTCTCTCTGCCAACCTTCAGTGCAATTGCCGGTAAATTTCTTCGGCCAATGCGCTCGAAATACCCTCGACCGTCATCAGGTCTTCGACACTGGCGTCGATGACCCCACGCAGGCCACCAAAGCGCGCCAGAAGGCGCTGGCGACGTTTCGCGCCGATACCCTCGATCTCTTCCAGGCGCGACGCCTGGCGCGTCTTGGCGCGCTTGGCGCGCATGCCGGTGATGGCGAAGCGGTGCGCCTCGTCGCGGATCAGCGCCACCAGCATCAGCGCCGCCGATTCCTTGCCCAGTTCCTGCGCCGGGCGGCCATCGGCGAAGATCAGGGTTTCCAGGCCGACGCGGCGCCCTTCCCCCTTGGCCACGCCGACGATCATCGACAGGTCCAGCCCCAGCTCGGTGAATACCTGGCGCGCCATCTCGACCTGGCCCTTGCCGCCGTCGACCAGCACGATGTCGGGCATCACGCCGGCGCCGGCCAGCACCTCGGCCGCCACTTTCTCGTAGCGGCGCATCAACACCTGCCGCATCGCAGCGTAATCGTCGCCCGGCGTGATGCCGTTGATGTTAAAGCGACGATACTCGCCGTTCTGCATCGCGTGGTGGTGGAACACGACGCACGACGCCTGCGTCGCCTCGCCTGCCGTGTGGCTGATGTCGAAGCATTCGATGCGCAGTGCGTCGAGATCTTCTGTCTCCAGCCCCAGCGTGTCGGCCAGCGCGCGCGTGCGCAATTGCTGCGAGCCTTGCTCGGACAGCAGGCGCGCCAGCGCGATCTCGCCGCCCTTCTGCGCCATCTCGAGCCACTGGCGGCGTTGCCCGCCCGGCTGCAGCACGAGGTTGATGCGGTGGCCGCATTGCTCGCTGAGCGCCAGGATCAGCTCGGGCTGGTCGAACTCGACGTTCAGGATCAGCGTGCCCGGGATGTACTGGCCCGCGTAATGCTGCGCCAGGAACGCGCACAGCACCTCGACGTCGAGCGGGCATTCGCCCAGCGACTCGCCGACATGGCTCGGGAAGTAGGCACGGTCGCCCAGGTGCCGTCCGCCCCGCACCATCGCCAGGTTGACGCAGGCGCGCCCGCCCTGCAGCACGACGGCGATGACGTCGACATCGGCGTCGCCCACGGTTTCCATGCTTTGCGCGTGCAGCACTTTCGACAGCGCCTGGATCTGGTTGCGTACACCGGCGGCCTGCTCGAACTTCAGGTCCATCGCGTAGGTCTGCATCTTGTTCTGCAGATCGGCCATGACTTCGCTCTGGCGCCCACGCAGAAAGCGCGCGGCGTTCTCGACGTCGAGCTTGTATTGCTCCGGCTCGATCAGCTTGACGCACGGCGCGCTGCAGCGGCCGATCTGGTGCAGCAGGCACGGCCGCGTGCGGTTGGCGTACACGCTGTCTTCACAGGTGCGCAGCATGAACACGCGCTGCAGCAGCTGGATCGATTCCTTGGCCGCCCAGGCGCTCGGGAACGGACCGAAGTACTGGTTGCGCTTGTCGAGCGCGCCGCGGTAATACGCCATGCGCGGCGCTTCGCCGCCCGTGATCTTGATGTACGGGTACGATTTATCGTCGCGAAACAGGATGTTGTAGCGCGGCTTGAGCGACTTGATCAGGTTGTTTTCAAGGATCAGCGCTTCGGCCTCGCTGCTGACGATCGTCGTTTCCAGGCGCGCGATCTGCGACACCATCATCGCGATGCGCGGGCTCGACAGATTCTTCTGGAAATAGCTCGAGACGCGGTTCTTCAGGTTGCGCGCCTTGCCGACGTATAAAACATTCTCGGCCGCGTCGAAGTAGCGGTAGACGCCAGGCAAACCAGGCAGGCGATTGACGGTCGCGAGCACCTGCGCGCGCACGTCGGGTTCGACCTTCGGGCTCAGTTCGCGGTTGGCCTCGGCGCGCGACTGATCACGCGCCTCCGCCAGGCGTTCGCGCCCCAGGCGCGCCGTCAGTTCGGGCGTGAGTTCGGCACCGCTGTCAGTGGGCGTGGTGGGTACGACGGGCTTTGCTTCGGACATGAATCTCTTGAAAAGGGGTCAGGCTGTTGGCGCAGGGGCCTGGGTGACGATGACGAACGCGACGCCGTAATCGGCTTCGTCGCTGATTGACACCTGGGCGCTGAGCCGGTTCTGCTGCATGAATTCTTCGAGCGCGCCGCTGCAGACGATCATCGGCTTGCCGCTGGGAGCATTGAGCATCTGCATCGAGCGCCAGGTCATCGGCATGCGGATCCCGGTACCGATGGCTTTCGAGAACGCTTCCTTGGCCGAAAAACGGGTGGCCAAAAAACGCAGACCGCGCACCGCGTTCTTGGCGCTGCGGGCGTGGTACTTGGCCAGCTCTTGCGGGCCGAGGACTTTTTCGGCAAAGCGCGGGCCGCTGCGCGCCAGCGCTGCCTCCACGCGCGAAATCTGGACGATGTCGGTGCCGATGCCGTAGATCATGCCGGCTCGGTCCCGCTCGTATAGGCCGTGCCCAGGCGCGCCGCGACCATGATCGCCTTCATCTCGCGCACGGCGTTTTCAAAGCCCACAAACAAGGCGTGGCCGACAATGGCGTGGCCAATGTTCAGCTCATGCAGATCCTTGATGGCCGCGATCGGCTGGACGTTGGTGTAGTGCAGGCCGTGGCCGGCATTCACGCGCAGGCCGCGCTGGACGCCTTCACGCGCGCCGAAGCGGATGCGTTCCAGCTCGTGCGCTACTTCGTCCGGCGTGGCTTCCGCATAGCGGCCCGTGTGCAGCTCGATGACGGTGGCGCCTACGGCGGCGGCCGCTTCGATCTGGCGCGCGTCGGCATCGATGAACAGCGAGACACGGATGCCCTCGTCCTTCAGTTGCTTCACGGCCGCTTCGACCTCGTTGTAGTAACGCACGACATCGAGACCGCCTTCGGTCGTGACTTCTTCGCGCCGCTCGGGCACCAGGCACACGTCCTGCGGCTTGACGCGGCAGGCGAAATCGATCATCTCGCGCGTGACGGCCGCTTCCAGGTTCATGCGGGTGGCCAGCAGCGGGCGCAACGCGATCACGTCGGCGTCGCGGATGTGGCGGCGGTCTTCACGCAGATGCAGCGTGATGAGGTCGGCGCCGGCCTGCTCGGCCAGCAGCGCGCCGCGCAGCGGGTCCGGGTAGGTCGTGCCGCGCGCATTGCGCACGGTGGCGATGTGGTCGATGTTCACGCCCAGGTCGATCACCTGGCCAACGGGATTCAGGAAGCTCATGGTGTTTGCTCTTGTTTTACAGTTGCATCAAGTCGATCAGGATCTGGCGCGTGTTGAGCGGCTGGCCGCCCAGGTGGTGCGCCAGCAGGAAGCGCATCAATTGCTTGCTCTGCGCCTGCGTGGCCGGGTCAGTATAGTCTTCGCGCTCCATGTCCAGCAGCGTCTTGCCCAGCACCACCGGCCAGACTTCGCCGGCACCGGCTTCGCGGGCGCCGCGCTCAGGGTCCACCACATAGTCACCGCCCGCCTCCACCCGGCTGCGCGTCGTCGTGCAGCGACTCAGGTCGGCAGCAACCCCTGTCTCCTTAAGTAAGGCCCGTTCGAATTTTCGCAAGACAATTTGCGCAGGTTCGCCGTGCGCCAACTGGTTCAAGGTCGAGACATAGTGGTCGAACAGGGCTGGATGGCGATCGTCGCGCGCCAGCAGCTTGACGAGGAGTTCGTTGAGGTAGAAGCCGCACAGCAGCGCCGTGCGCTCCAGCGGGAGCATGCCGCCGACCCACTCGGCGTCGATCAGCGTGCGCAGCTCGGACTTGCCGCTCCACGACACGGACAGCGGCTGGAAGGTTTGCAGCACGCCACGCAGCTTGGAGAACGGGCGCTTGGCGCCCTTTGCAACGACACCCACGCGACCATGGTCGCGCGTGAACATGTCGATGATCAGGCTGGTTTCTTTGTAGGGATAGCTGTGCAGCACGAAGCCGGGCTGGCCCAGCACGCGGCCGTCACGCGAAGAGGTCCGGGTCGGTGCGCTGGCCGACGCGCGGGTCCGCTTGGCGGCCGGTGGAGCCGCCTGCTCGGGCGCGTCGTCGATCAGGTCATCGTGGCTCGGCATGCTGTGTGGGCGCGCTCCGGGAACTTACTCGTAACCGTAGGCGCGCAGGCCCATTTCATTGTCGGCCCAGCCCGATTTGACCTTGACCCAGATTTCCAGGTACACGGGACCGCCGAACAGTTTTTCCATATCGAGGCGCGACTGCGTCGAAATTTCTTTCAGGCGCGCACCCTTGTTACCGATGATCATCGATTTATGGGTGTCGCGCTCGACCAGGATGGCGGCAAACACGCGGCGCAGATTGCCCTCTTGCAGGAACTGCTCGATCAGCACGGTACTGGTGTACGGCAATTCGTCGCCCGACAGGCGGAACACTTTTTCACGGACGATCTCGGCCGCGAGGAACTTTTCGCTGCGGTCGGTGATGTCGTCGGGGCCGAACACGGGCGCATTCTGCGGCAGGTGGTTCTTGATCTCGTTTTCCAGCGCATCGATCTGGAAGCGCAGCTTGGCAGAGACCGGCACGACAGCGGCGAATTCGCGCATCGCGGCGATCTTTTGCGCGAACGGCATCAAGACGGCCTTGTCCTTGACGTGGTCGGACTTGTTCAGCACCAGGATCACCGGCACGTTCTTTGGCAACAGTTCCAGCACTTGCTGGTCGGCCGGGCCGAAGGTGCCGGCTTCGAGCAGGTACAGGACGACGTCGGCCGAGATCAGCGTGTTCGAGACGGTCTTGTTGAGCGTCTTGTTCAGCGCATTGGCGTGCCGGGTCTGGAAGCCCGGCGTGTCGACGTAGATGAACTGGGCGTCGTCGCGGGTCTGGATGCCGGTGATGCGGTGGCGAGTGGTCTGCGCCTTGCGCGACGTGATCGACACCTTGGCGCCGATCAGGACGTTCATCAGCGTCGACTTGCCGACGTTCGGACGGCCAACGATGGCGATATAGCCGCAGCGGAAATTGTCGGGGATGGCGTTCATGCTTTTTTGCTTCCTGGTTGTTCTGGCTTTGCCGCAGCCGGCGCCAAGGATTGGTCTGGGGCGCCGCCCTGATTGGTGGCGATGCCGGCCAGCTTGAGTTGGGCCGTGCGCGGCTTGGCCTTGCGGCTCACAGGCGACTTGGCCAGCGCCTTCTGGGCGGCGCCCAGGGCCAGACTGGCCGCAGCCTGTTCGGCGGCGCGGCGGCTGCCACCGCGCCCGAACACTTGCACACTCAATTTGGGCACCAGGCATTCGACTTCGAATTCCTGGCTGTGCGCGGCGCCGTGCGTGGCCACCACATTATACGTCGGCAGCGCGATCCGCTTGGCCTGCAGGAATTCCTGCAGCAGCGTCTTGGCGTCCTTGCCCAGCGTGCCCGGGTCGACCGTGTCGAGTAGCGGAATATAGAAGGCGCGGATGACGTCGCGCGCACTGTCGAAGCCGGCATCGAGGAAGATCGCGCCCAGCAGGGCTTCGAGCGTATCGGCCAGGATCGACGGACGGCGAAAGCCCCCCGATTTCAGTTCGCCCTCGCCCAGGCGCAAAAACTGCGACAGGTCGAGCTTCTGGGCGATTTCAAACAGCGCCTGCTGCTTGACGAGATTGGCGCGCAGGCGCGACAGGTCGCCTTCATCCAGGCCACGATAGCGCTCGTACAGGATCGAGGCCACGACGCAGTTCAGGATCGAGTCGCCCAGAAATTCGAGGCGCTCATTATGCAGCGCGCTATGGCTACGGTGGGTCAGGGCTTGCTGAAGCAGCCCGGCATCCCGGAATGTGTAGCCCAAGCGCGTCTGCAATAACTGATGATTCATTGTCGGTGTCGTGTGCGTGGCCGGCGCCAGGCGCCCTGCCACGAAGTCCATATGGCGTGAAAGTACGGTTACGGTGCGGCGGTACTGGCCTCGGCAACGATGCCGCTCGGGTCCGTGGTGCCGGAAAAATCGATGAGGATGCTGACGTTGCCGGCCAGGGGCAGGCGTTTTTCGTAGGCGAAGCTGATCTCAAGGTCGCCATTGTCGCGTGTGAAGACCAGATCGGCGCCGCGAATAGCTTCGACGTCGTTAATGCTGGTGTTGCGGTCGAACGCTGCCTGCATCGCCCGCACCGTGCCGCCTTCGGCCTTGGTCTTGACGATCGCGGTCTTGATCGCGTTGTACTCGATATAGGCCGGAATCATGCGCATCGCGAAGACCAGCACGAGGCCGATCACGGCGAGGGCCACGATCAGGCCGGTCAAGGTGACGCCCTGCTGTTTGCTCCGGACCATACGCACCCCTTTAGTGAATGCCGCCAACGCGCTTGAAGTTGCCAAAGTTCATCCAGACCACGAATGCCTTGCCCACGATATTACGGTCTGGCACGAAGCCCCAGTAGCGGCTGTCGGCGCTGTTGTCGCGGTTGTCGCCCATCATGAAATACTGGCCGGCCGGCACGACGCAGGTGAACTTGTCTTCCGTATAGTCGCAGGCTTCGCGCAGCGGGAACTGCTCGACGCTGGGGAAGTCAAAGTTGCGGCGATCGGCCGTGTTCAGGATGCGATGTTGCGTGAAACCGCCCGGGCTCGGCAGTTTTTCTTCGAGCTGCTTGTGGTAGACCGGATGCTGGTCGTCCAGGTAATCGTCCAGCGGCGTGTACTCGACGGCCTTGCCATTGACGGTCAGGCGTTTGTCTTCATAGGTGATGGTATCACCAGGCACGCCAACGACGCGCTTGATGTAATCCTGGCTCATGTCCTTTGGATATTTAAACACCATCACGTCGCCCCGCTGCGGGTCATTGATCTGGATAATTTTCTTGTTGATGATTGGCAGGCGAATACCGTAGGTGTACTTGTTCACCAGGATGAAGTCGCCCACCAGCAACGTCGGCACCATCGACGACGACGGGATCTTGAACGGCTCCCACAGGAACGAGCGCAGGATGAACACCATCGCAATCACCGGGAAGAAGCTGCCCGAATACTCGACCCAGGTCGGCTGGCGCACGTGCGCCGCTTCGATCGCAGCGCGGTTGCCGTTGTGGTCGACCTTGATGCCCTCGGCCACCAGCTTGGCGTTGCGCGCATCGTACTCGCGCAGCGCGGCATCGGCGGCGCGCCGGCGCTGCTTTGCCAACACAAACCGGTCCAGGCACCAGATGATGCCCGTGATGACCATCAGCACGAACAGGATCAGGGCAAAATTGCTCAACACGGGTTGCAGGTTCATTATTTGTCTTCCACCTGGAGAATCGCCAGGAACGCCTCTTGTGGAATCTCCACCGAACCGACCTGCTTCATGCGTTTCTTGCCTGCCTTTTGCTTCTCGAGCAGTTTCTTTTTACGGGAAATGTCTCCGCCGTAGCACTTGGCCAGCACGTTCTTGCGCAGTGCCTTCACGTTTTCACGCGAAATGATCGTTGCGCCAATGGCGGCCTGGATCGCGACGTCGAACATCTGGCGCGGGATCAGTTCGCGCATCTTCGCGGCCACCTGGCGGCCACGGTATGGTGCGTTGGCGCGGTGCACGATGATCGCCAGCGCATCGACCTTCTCGCTATTGATCAGCATATCGACCTTGACGACGTCGGCGGCGCGGTTTTCCTTGAACTCGTAATCCATCGATGCGTAACCGCGCGAGGTCGACTTCAGGCGATCGAAGAAGTCCAGCACGATCTCGGCCATCGGGATTTCGTAGTGCAGCTTCACCTGGCGACCGTGGTAGGCCATGTCCATCTGGATGCCGCGCTTGCCATTACACAGCGTCATCACGGCGCCCACGTATTCTTGCGGCATGTACAGGTTGACGTCGACGATCGGCTCGCGCACTTCGTTGATCTTCGATGGCTCAGGCATCTTCGACGGATTGTCGACGCGGATCATGGTGCCGTCGCGCATTTCGACTTCGTACACGACGGTCGGCGCCGTCGTGATCAGGTCCATGTCGAATTCGCGCTCGAGGCGCTCCTGCACGATTTCCATGTGCAACAGGCCCAGGAAGCCGCAGCGGAAGCCGAAGCCCAGCGCCTGCGAGACTTCCGGTTCGTACATCAGCGCCGCATCGTTCAGCTTGAGCTTTTCGAGGGAATCGCGCAGCGCGTCGTACTGGTTGGCTTCGACCGGGAACAGGCCGGCAAACACTTGCGGCTGCACTTCCTTGAAGCCCGGCAGCGGTTCGGCCGCCGGCTTGTTGGCCAGGGTCACCGTATCGCCGACCTT
Organism: Telluria sp. LT2P80; assembly: GCF_059685955.1. NCBI lineage: Bacteria > Pseudomonadati > Pseudomonadota > Betaproteobacteria > Burkholderiales > Oxalobacteraceae > Telluria > Telluria sp. LT2P80. The sequence continues at coordinate 176,344 of NZ_JCASIO010000001.1, forward strand.
CGCGGCGGTCAGTTCCTTGATGCCGGCGATGATGAAGCCCACCTGGCCAGCCGACAGCGACGGCAGCGAGACCGAGCGCGGCGTGAACACGCCGATGCTTTCGACCAGGTTCACCGAACCGGTCGCCATCAGCAGAATCTTGTCTTTCGGACGCAGCGTGCCGTTGATCACGCGCACCAGCATCACGACGCCGACGTACGGGTCGTACCACGAGTCGACGATCAGCGCCTGCAGCGGCGCATCGGCGTCGCCTTTCGGCGGCGGCACACGGGCGATCAGCGTTTCCAGCACGTCTTCGATGCCCAGGCCCGTCTTGGCCGAGCACATCGTCGCGTCGCTGGCATCGATGCCGATGACGTCTTCGATTTCCTTGCGCGCGTTGTCCGGGTCGGCGTGCGGAAGGTCGATCTTGTTCAGGATCGGCACCACTTCGACGCCCAGATCGAGCGCGGTGTAGCAGTTGGCGACCGTCTGCGCTTCCACGCCCTGCGACGCGTCGACCACCAGCAGCGCGCCTTCGCAGGCGGACAGCGAGCGGCTCACTTCGTACGAGAAGTCGACGTGGCCCGGGGTGTCGATCAGGTTCAGGTTATAGACCTGGCCATCGCGCGCCTTGTAATGCAGGGCCGCGGTCTGGGCCTTGATGGTGATGCCGCGCTCGCGTTCCAGGTCCATCGAATCGAGCACCTGGGCATCCATTTCACGGTCCGACAAGCCGCCGCACAGCTGAATGATGCGGTCAGCCAGGGTCGATTTACCGTGGTCGATGTGGGCGATGATGGAGAAGTTACGTATGTTGTTCATTAACAGAGCTCAAAACCAAATAGACCGCGAATGCGGCGGATACGACTGAATCAGGGTGCACGTGCCGCGCGCGGCAAACAGAAAAAGCGCCGCGCCGGGGCCGTGCCGGTCCCCAGGCGAGCGCCATGGCAAAGCAAACAATTCTGGGGAGGGCCGTCTTGAAACACGCCAACCCGGCATTTTACCGGATTTCGGGACGCCCAACGGGATTTCCGGCCTGCCCCTCGAGGTAGGCCAGCACCGCGGCGCGGTCGAGGAAGTAATGGCATAGCTCGGGCCGGTCGAGCGCGCCATACAGCACCGGCACCAGCTCGTCGAAGCGCGCCACCAGTGCGGGATCGGCATCGACGTCCAGCACAGTGATGGCGAACGGCTGCGCCGGGGTTTCCAGGGCCCGCAGCGCGGCCAGCATGTCGTCGCACAGATGGCAATACCCGCGCGCATACAGCGTGAACGGCACGGGCAGCGCGGCGGGCACTGCGCGCATCAGGGACGCGGCTTGATGGTCAGGTATTGCGTGGCGCCGTCGCGTTGCACCAGCAGCGCCACCGGCTTCGCCTTGTCATGCTTGGCGAGCAGACCCGCGAACTGTTCGACGCTCGTCAGCGGCGTGTTGTTCCACTGCAGGAGCACGTCGCCCGGCTCGATGCCGGCGCTGGCTGCAGCGCCCGTTGCGTTCTCGACCAGCACGCCGCCCTCCACGCCCAACTGGCGCCGGTCGGCTTGCGGGATGGCCGACAAGGTCAAGCCAAACGCATTGGCCGTCGCGCCCTGTGCCGGCTTTTTCGCTGCGGGCTTGCCAGGTGTCGATTTCTCGTCCTGCAGCTCGACGATCGTGACCGGCACCTCGACCTGCGCGCCGCGGCGCCAGACGGTAACGCTGGCGCGGCTGCCGACCTTGGCTGCGCCGACCAGGCGTGGCAGGTCGCGCGTGGTCTCGACCGGCTGCTTGTTGAAGGCCAGGATGATGTCGCCGACCTTGATGCCGCCCTTCTCGGCCGGCCCGCCCGCCTCGACCATCGACACTTCGGCGCCACGCGCCTTGCCCAGGCCCAGCGATTCGGCCACGTCGCGCGTGACTTCGCTGATCTGCACGCCGATGCGGCCACGCGTGACCTTGCCGGTGGCCTTGAGTTGTTCGGAGACGCGCGTGACTTCATCGATCGGCACCGCGAAGGAGATGCCGTTGTACGCGCCGGACAAGGTGGCGATCTGCGAATTGATGCCGATGACTTCGCCGCGCATATTGATCAACGGGCCACCCGAGTTGCCCGGGTTGACGGCCACGTCGCTCTGGATCAGCGGCAGGTATTCGCCCGTGTCGCGCGACTTGGCCGAAATGATGCCGGCCGTGACCGTATTTTCGAGGCCGAATGGCGAGCCGATCGCCAGCACCCATTCGCCGACCCGGATCTTGCTCGAGTCGCCCGTGCGCAGGTACGGCAGGTTGGTGGCGGTCAGCTTGAGAAGGGCCACATCGGAGCGGCGGTCGGCGCCCAGCACCTTGGCCTTGAATTCGCGCCGGTCGGTCAGTGTGACCGTGACTTCGTCGGCGCCTTCGACGACGTGGGCATTGGTCAGCACGTAACCATCGCCCGAAATGATGAAGCCGGAGCCGACGCCGCGCTGGACTTCGCGCTCTTCTTCCGCTTGCGGCGGGCCGCGCCGGCCGCCGCGCGGCGGCATCTGGCCACCGAAGAAGCGGCGCAAGAATTCCTGCATTTCTTCTTCGCCGGGCGCCCCGCCGCGCGTGCTGACGCGCTCGGTGGTGCGGATATTGACGACGGCCGGGCCGACCTTGTCGATCACATCGGTGAAGTCGGGCAAGCCCGTGACGGTGGGCGCCGACACAGGTGCGGCGCCAGCGGCATACGCAGGCGACAGGGTGAATGCAGAGGTGCCGGACACGAGCAGTGCCGACAAGAGCAGGCTGGCAGTTTTACTGGTCATGGATTCGCTGTTGAATGGCTAAGATTGACCAAATGGTAAGCCAAAAACGGCGCTTTGTCGCGTCGCGAGGCGTCGCGTGCAGGACGGCCCGGGCCGCACAGCGTGACAGCTTGACCTGAGGAGGAAGCGCGGCTCAGGAAGCGCCGGGATTGGCGAGGATGGCTGCCTGAGCCGTCGATTCGGTGGCGCTGCTGGCACCATCGCCACCTTCGGGTGCCAATGCCACCGACTCAGCCGCCAGGCGCGCCGCCAGCCGTTCGGCAAAGCCGGGCGACAGCGCTGGCGCGGGCGTGGCGCGCAGCGTGTCCCTGATCAGGTGATACCGGTCCCACGCCGCTTTGCCATCCTTTTCCTGAAGTGCGGCAAACGCCAACTCCACATCGGCCTGCGGCAATTCGCCGTCGACCAGTGCGGAGATATGCGCGCGTAGTGTCTCGTTGGTGTCCATCGGAGTGTCCGTCGACGTCGGTGTGTTCACGGTAAGTTCAATCTTAATGCTGTGTTCGTACGATCCCGCTACCTACCGTCGTTTGTCAACCGGAAATTCAAGCAAAGGCCGCAATTTTTCGGCAATGACTTCGCGCGCCCGAAAAATACGGCTGCGCACCGTACCGATGGGACAGGCCATGACTTCGGATATTTCTTCGTAGCTGAGTCCTTCTATTTCGCGCAAGACAATTGCCGTGCGTAATTCCAGGGGCAGCGCTTCCATGGCCGCATTCACCGTGTGGGCGATCTGCTTACTGGCCAGCATTGACTCCGGTGTATTAATGTCACGCAGGCTGTCCGCGTCGTCAAAGCCTTCAGCCCCTTCCGCGTCCGTTTCAGTCGAGGTCGGCGCGCGCCTGCCCTGGGTCACCAGGTAATTCTTGGCCGTGTTGATGCCGATCCGATAGAGCCAGGTATAAAACGCGGAATCGCCGCGAAAATGGCGCAGTGCCCGGTACGCCTTGATGAACGTTTCCTGCACGACGTCTTCGGCCTCGGCCGGATCGTGAACAAGACGCGACACCAGGCGCATCAAGCGGCGCTGGTACTTGGAGACGAGCAGATCGAACGCCTTCTGTTCCCCTGCCTGCACGCGCTCCACCAGCAACTGATCACTCTCGCGTTCTGTCGTCACGGACCATGCCCCATTGGCGACCCTCTCCTGAGAGTTGATCCCCTGCAATAAGTTCAAAGTATTTTTGTCGCTTCGTCGCGCGCACCCTGCGCCAACGACCGTACGGCCACGGACAGCGCTCGAAAGTCGCCTGGCGACAGGCTGTCGCGCAGTACGACGAGCGCTACCGTCTTGCCAGCCGCCGTGCGCAGACGCAGCAGAATGCAGCCCGGCCAGACCGTGGCGCCCGGCAGCAGCGTCACCGCAACGCCTTCGGACGTGGGACCGGATGAACCCGCTACGTGCAGTGCACCGGCCGCGCGCATCTCTTGTTGTACCGTCAGGCGTAGCTGCCCAAGTCCAGAAATATCAAGGCGGTGTACCGTTCCAAATTTGGGCAAAAGTGCATGGGCATCAGCCTGTAAGCAAGCCTGCAGACGATGGCGTGCGCGTATCAACGGCCACCCCAGCGCCGCAGCGCCGACCAGCGGCACAAGGGCGACCAGCCCGCCCAACGCGAAGCGTTCAGGCGTGCCGAGGCCGATGACCAATGCGGTCGCAATGAGGGCGCCACCGAGCGCGGCGCACAGCCAATACAGGCAACGCGACGGCCGGACGATGACAGACACCGCACAGTTCATACAACGAGGGAAACAGGAATAACAAGAATCGGCTGGCCCGGCGGGCAAGCTGCGGACGTTGCCGCCAGCACCGGAACATCACCGCTGTGGAACAACAAGCGGGCAATGCACCGGGCTACAGAAGCGCCCATCCCGTTCGACCGGGATGGGGCTGGTCAAGTTCAGATTTTCGCGAAAACGAGCGTACCGTTGGTACCGCCGAAACCGAACGAGTTCTTCACCGCGTAATCGATCTTCATCTCACGCGCCGTGTTGGCGCAGAAGTCCAGGTCGCACTCGGGATCCTGGTTGAAGATGTTGATCGTCGGCGGCGAGATCTGGTTATGGATCGCCAGTACCGTGAACACCGATTCCAGGCCGCCGGCGCCACCAAGCAGGTGACCGGTCATCGACTTGGTCGAATTCACGACAATCTTCTTGGCATGGTCGCCAAACACGCGCTTGATGCCACGCACTTCTGCAGCATCGCCCAATGGCGTCGAGGTGCCGTGCGCATTCACGTACTGCACCTGGTCGGCATTGATGCCGGCGTTGTTGAGGGCATTGACCATGCAACGTGCCGCGCCACTGCCATCCTCGACCGGCGAGGTGATGTGGTTGGCGTCTGCACTCATGCCAAAGCCGATGACTTCAGCGTAGATGCGGGCGCCGCGCGCGACAGCGTGCTCATACTCTTCGACGACCATGACACCGGCGCCCTCACCCAGCACGAAGCCGTCGCGGTCGCGGTCCCATGGACGCGATGCCGTGGCCGGATCATCGTTACGGGTCGACAGTGCGCGTGCCGAGGCGAAGCCGCCCAGGCCCAGTGGCGACACGGTCGACTCGGCGCCGCCCGCGATCATCACGTCAGCGTCGCCGTATTCGATCAGGCGCGCTGCCGCGCCGATGCTGTGCAGGCCGGTGGTGCAAGCGGTGACGATGGCCAGGTTCGGGCCACGCAGGCCGAACTTGATCGAGAGATCGCCCGAGATCATGTTGATGATCGAGGCTGGCACGAAGAATGGCGAAATACGGCGTGCGCCGCGGTTCATGTATTCCTCTTTGGTGGCTTCGATCAGCGGCAAGCCGCCGATGCCCGAACCGATCACCACGCCAATGCGGTCCGCATTTTCTTCGGTAACAACCAGGCCCGAATCCTGCAGGGCCTGGATACCGGCTGCCATGCCGTAATGGATAAAGCTATCCATATGGCGGCCTTCTTTGCCCGGCAGGTAATCCTCGACGACGAAGTTCTTTACTTCACCAGCGAAGTGGGTCGTGAATTGCGACGCATCAAACTTGGTGATGGCGGCAATACCCGACTTGCCAGCCAGCGCTGCATCCCACGCTTCGGTAACGGTGTTACCGATTGGTGAAATGCAGCCCAGGCCAGTGACGACGACACGGCGGTTGCGTGAACGACTCAAGCGATTCTCCCAAAAACTGTAAAGCGACTACTAGACCCCGACTCAGGCTTTGACGTGCGCGGTAGCGTAGTCGATGGCTTGCTTGACGGTGGTGATCTTCTCAGCCTGTTCGTCAGGGATTTCCATTTCGAACTCATCTTCCAGAGCCATCACCAGCTCGACGGTGTCCAGCGAGTCAGCACCGAGGTCGTCAACGAACGAGGATTCGATTTTGATGTCTGCTTCAGCAACACCCAGTTGCTCAGCGACGATTTTTTTAACGCGTTGTTCGATATCCGACATGTTGTAGCTCCATTAAGGTATGTGTTGCGGAAAGTGCGCGCATTTTATCAGGTTTGCGACCTGAAAAACTATTTTCGGCGACTGCGCCTAACTCGCCGGAAAGTCCTGCTAAAAGTCGGGATTGCACCGATATCGTCCTGTTCAAACGGGGCCAATTATCGTGCAATCCTTCCCTCTATTGCTTCTGATTTCGTGCTTGATGCTTAATATACTTAATTCATGTACATGCCGCCGTTCACATGCAGCTCGGTGCCCGTGATATAGGCCGCTTGCGGACCGGCCAGGAACGCCACTGCATGCGCGATGTCTTCCGGCTGGCCAAGGCGGCCCAGCGGAATCTGGGTCAGCAATGCAGCGTGCTGGTCGTCGCCCAGCGACTTGGTCATGTCGGTATCGATGAAGCCCGGCGCGACGCAATTGACGGTGATGTTGCGGCTGCCGATCTCGCGCGCCAGCGCGCGGGTCATGCCGGCCACGCCGGCCTTGGCCGCCGCATAGTTCATCTGGCCCGGGTTGCCCGAGGCGCCCACGACCGACGTGATGTTGATGATGCGGCCAGCCTTGGCCTTCATCATCCCGCGCAGCACCAGGCGCGACAGGCGGCCGACGGCGGTCAGGTTGGTGGCGATCACGCCGTCCCACTCGTCGTCCTTCATGCGCATGGCCAGGTTGTCCTGGGTAATGCCGGCATTGTTGACAAGGATCGACAGGCTGCCGAATTCCTTCTGCACATCCGCCACGACGGCCGCGCAGCGTTCGCTGTCGAGCACGTTCAGGACGACGCCCTTGCCGCCGAACGGCGCCAGGTAGTCCGAGATCGCCTGCGCGCCGGCGTCGCTGGTGGCGGTGCCGACGACTTTCGCGCCCTGGCGGGCCAGTTCGAGAGCGATGGCCTTGCCGATGCCGCGCGATGCGCCGCTGATCAGGGCGACTTGGTTTTCCAGATTCATGGTGGTCCTCTTGTTGGGGTTGTTGGTGCTGCGCCAGCGTTATGCGTTGAACGTGGCCAGCACGCGCTCGAGCGCAGCCTGGTCGACCAGTGCGTCGCCGACCAGCGCCGGATCGATACGCTTGGCCATGCCCACGAGCGTCTTGCTCGGTGCGCACTCGATGACCTGCGTGACGCCGTCCTGCGCCATCTTCTGCATCGTCTCGACCCAGCGCACCGGACCGGCGGCCTGGCGCACCAGCGCATCCTTGATCTGCTCCGGATCATTCAATACGACGACATCGACGTTGTTGATGACGGGGATCTGTGGCACGGCAAAGGTCAGCGTGCGCATGTACTCGCGCAGACGATCCGATGCGGGTTTCAGCAGCGACGAGTGGAACGGCGCCGAGACCGACAGCTTCATGGCGCGCTTCGCGCCCTTGGCCTTGGCGATCTCGCAGGCGCGCTCGACCGCAGCCGTGTGGCCGGCGATCACGATCTGGGTCGGCTCGTTGAAGTTGACTGCTTCGACGACCTCGCCCTGTGCGGCTTCGGCGCACACGGCGCGCACGTCGTCGGCCTGCAGGCCGAGGATGACGGCCATGCCGCCCTGCCCGACCGGCACCGCGTCCTGCATCGACTGCGCGCGAAAGCGCACCAGCGGCACGGCGTCGGCAAACGGGATCACGCCAGCGGCGACCAGCGCCGAGTATTCACCCAGGCTGTGGCCGGCGACAACGGACGGAATCGGGCCGCCGGCCGCGATCCAGGCGCGGTACACGGCCACGGCGGCGGTCAGCATGACCGGCTGCGTGTTGGTGGTCAGATCGAGGTCTTCTTTCGGGCCGTCGGCGATCAGGCGCTGCAGATCGAAGCCGAGGGCGTCGGAGGCTTCTTGCACGGTCCGGTCGACAACCGGGTTGCCGGCGAAACCGTTCAGCATGCCCACTGCCTGGGCGCCTTGTCCGGTAAACAGGAATGCGAAGTTGCTCATCGTGATGTATCCGTAGTAATTGGTTCTTGGGAGTGCCGCGCTATGATTGCGAAGCGTTACATGCGCGCCAGCACGGCGCCCCAGGTAAAGCCGCCGCCCACGCCTTCCATCAGCACGTTCTGGCCCGGCTTGATGCGGCCATCGCGCATCGCCTGGTCGAGCGCCAGCGGAATCGAGGCGGCCGACGTATTGCCGTGCTCATTGACGGTGACAACCATTTTTTCCAGCGGCAGGCCAAGTTTTTTGGCGGTGCCGTTCATGATGCGGATATTGGCCTGATGCGGCACCAGCCAGTCGATCTGGTCCGGCGTAACGCCGGCGGTATCGAGCACTTCGTGCGCAACTTTCTCGAGCACCGACACGGCCAGCTTGAACACCGCCGGGCCGTCCATGTGCAGGAAACCGCTGCCGGCAACGGCGCCGCCCGCCAGATTGCCCGGGATCGACAGGATGTCGGCATGGCTGCCATCGGCGTGCAGCTTGGTGGCCAGGATGCCCGGCTCATTCGACACTTCCAGCAGCACGGCGCCGGCGCCATCGCCGAACAGCACGCAGGTGCCGCGGTCATTGAAGTCGACGATGCGCGAGAAAATCTCGGAACCGATCACGAGCACGCGTTTGTGGTTGCCGGCGCGGATGAACGCATCGGCGGTCGACAGCGCGTAGACGAAGCCGCTGCAGACCGCCTGCACGTCGAAGGCAGCGCTGCCATTGGCCATCCCCAGCTTTTGCTGGACGATGCAGGCCGTGCTCGGGAAGCTGCCGTGGAAGTCGGGAGTGGAACTGGCGACGATGACGAGGTCGATGTCGCCCGCCTCGCGCCCAGCCATCTCGAGCGCCCGGCGCGCGGCGTGCACGGCCAGATCGGATGAAAGCTCATCGGCGGCGGCGAAGTGGCGCGCCTCGATGCCGCTGCGGGTAACAATCCATTCGTGCGACGTTTCGACACCTTGCGCGGCCAGCCGCGTGGCCAGCGCTTCATTGGTGACACGGTTGGCCGGCAGGTAGCTGCCGGTGCCGGTGATTTTGCTGTACAGGGTCATTGCTTCACCATCCGCTCGGTTATTGCGCCTGGCGCTCGATCGTGGACACGGGCTCGAGCACCGGCATGGGCGCTTCGGCAGCGCCCGTTGAATTCGGCATCAGCTCGGTAATTAGTGCCGACAACTGTTCTTGCACATTATTGTGCGCGGCCTCGTAGGCACGCTTGATCGCCCATTCGAACGAATAGGCGTTGGCGCCGCCGTGGCTCTTGAACACCAGGCCCTTCAGGCCCAGCAGACCGGCGCCATTGTAGCGCTCGGGATTGAGTTTCTTCATCGCCTTGCGTGCGAACACGGCGCCGACCATCGACATGATGTCGGACTTGAAGGTGGATTTCATGAAGCGCGACAGGCCTTCAATCGCCTTGAGCATCACGTTGCCGACGAAACCGTCGCAGACGACGACGTCGACGGTACCCTTGAAGATGTCATTGCCTTCGACGTTGCCGTAGAAATTGAGCTTGCCGCGGGCAGCATCGTCGCGCAGCAGCACGCCGGTGGCCTTGACCACCTCATTGCCCTTGATGTCTTCGGTGCCCACATTGAGCAGGCCAATGGTCGGGCGGGGGATGCCTTCGATCGCCGAGCACAGCACCGAGCCCATGATCGCGAACTGGTGCAGGTGATGCGGTTCGCAATCGACGTTCGCGCCCAGGTCGAGGATATAGGTCGGGCCGTTCTTCTGGTTCGGCATGATCGAGCAGATCGCTGGACGGTCGACGCCGGGCATCGTCTTGAGCACGTAGCGCGAGACGGCCATCAGGGCGCCGGTATTGCCGGCCGAGACGCAGGCATTGGCGCTGCCGTCCTTCACCAGCTCGATCGCCACACGCATCGACGAATCCTTCTTGCGGCGCAGGGCCACCTCGATCGGATCGTCCATCGCGACGACTTCGGTCGCGTTCTTGATCGTCAGACGCGGCAATTTGTCGCCGTGGTGTTTCTTGAGTTCTGCGCGCAGCACCTCTTCGACGCCCACGAGCACGAGCTCGGCGTCATCCTGCTTCTTGAGGAACGAGATTGCTGCCGGAATGGTTACTGACGGGCCGTGATCGCCACCCATGCAGTCAATGGAAATTTTTATGGTCATGTATTGGGAATGCCGCGGCTCACACAGGACTGGCGGCCAGATGGGATCGATTCGTCGCCAGGAGGCGCACAGGATCCGCGCTGCTCAACATGACGGGGCGAAACACATGCCCGTGATGCCAACAATGCCTGAGCAGATGCCAAAGAAAAAGCGGCGCCACGCAGATAACATACGTTGCGCCGCTTTCATGGTTCTAAAAGCCAGGACGTCGATTACTCGTCGTTTTTGGTCTTCAGAACTTTGCGACCACGGTAGAAACCGTTCGGGCTGATGTGGTGACGCAGGTGCGTTTCGCCGGTGGTTGGCTCGACTGCCAGGTTTGGTGCAACCAGGAAGTCGTGCGAACGGTGCATACCGCGCTTCGATGGGGATTTTTTATTCTGCTGAACAGCCATGATAACTCCTAATACTAAGTTCTAAAATTTTAACACATTCGACGTGCAACGATTTGCGCATCGAGTATCCCAGCAGCAATCTTCAAGGATGTCTCCCGGGATTGCCGACACGTTTCCGTCTACTTCTACTACCAATGCCATACTCGAGCGCTGCACGCGTCTGACACATTCTTTGCAAATTTTGGGCGACATGCTTTCTACGCTGCCGCCACCGTACTGCGAAACCGATCCTGCTCTTTGTTGGTACTAATTCATTCTGTCTTGAGATTCTTGAGGCCGGCAAATGGCGACGGCTTCTCGTTCTTCAGGCTGTCCAGCAGCTTGGTTTCTGGGCAGACATCGTGCTTTGGCGACTGCGGCAATGCCAGCAGGGCCTCGTCTTCGAGCAACTGGCGAATATCGCAAGTGCGGCTGCCGACGATCACATCGATGCTGTCGTCGTCGAGAACGATCTCGATGGCATCGGCTTCTTCGTCATCTTTACCCAGCACCAGCATGGTCGACGAATCGATGTCGTAATCCATAGGCTGCAGGCAACGCTGGCATTCCAGCTTCACGTGACCGGCGACCTCGAGGGTCAGCGACGGATAACCGTGACGGGTTTGACCACCTTGCATCGTCCAGCGGATGTCGCCGCCTTTTTCGGAACTCTCTGCGGCCAGCCGGGTCATCTCGACCAGGGGCGTGCTGCCTTCACGAAAACCATCGCTCTTGCAAAACTCGAAGGCATCAATAATGAAAGCGCTCATTTAGAAAGTCGTCCCGGAAAACCTGCGATAATAGCAGGCTTTTCACCGCAGCGCCATGAAACTGTGGCTTCGCTGCCGATTTATCCCGAGGGCCGCATGATAACAAGCTCTACCCCGCCCCGCCTGATCCTCGCCTCGAGCTCGGCCTACCGGCGCGAATTGCTGGGCCGGCTCGGCCTGCCATTCGAGGCCATCGCGCCCGATCTCGATGAAACCCCGCTGCCAGGTGAAACGCCACCGGCAACCGCGCTGCGCCTGGCGCGCGCCAAGGCCGAGGCCGTGGCACGCCTGCATCCGGGCGCACTCGTGATCGGCTCCGACCAGGTTGCCACGCTCGACGATCTGCAGATCGGCAAGCCGGGCGACCATGCGCGCGCGCTGGCCCAGCTGCAGTTGATGCGGGGCCGTGAAGTCGTGTTCCATACGGCCCTGTGCCTGTGGGACGGGCGCGCGGCCAACCCTGCCGCCGCTGTCCAGGTCGACAATGTGCAGGTTCGCGTGCGTTTTCGCGACCTGCCAGATGCCGAACTCGACGCCTATCTGCGCATCGAACAGCCGTACGACTGCGCCGGCAGCGCCAAGAACGAAGGCCTGGGCATTGCCCTGATCGAACACATTCACTCGCTTGATCCGACCGCCCTCACCGGCTTGCCGCTCATCGCCCTGACCGGCATGCTGCGGCGCGCCGGCGTGCGCTTCTTCGGCACCTGACCACTTATCTGAAACGAACCCATGCCCGGCACCCTGTACCTGATTCCCAATACCCTCGGCCCACTCGACGCCGCGCCCGGCTGCCTGAATGGCCTGCTGCCGACGCAAGTGCAGGCACTGACCAGCTCGCTCGATTATTTTGTGGCCGAAAACGCCAAGACGGCGCGCGCGTTCCTGAAACTGATCGCCATCGACCATCCATTGGCCAAGCCGCTGCAGGAAATCGAGATCGCCGAACTGAACGTGAACACGCCGGCCGCGGCGCTGACGCAATTGCTGGCGCCGCTCCTGGCAGGACGCGATGCGGGCCTGGTGTCAGAGGCAGGCGTGCCAGCGGTTGCCGATCCCGGCGCCGACCTCGTGCGCCTGGCGCATCAGCACGGGATTGCCGTGCGGCCGCTGGTCGGCCCGTCATCGCTGCTGCTGGCCGTCATGGCCAGCGGCCTGAACGGCCAGAGCTTCGCTTTTAACGGCTATCTGCCGACCGATGCGGCGCTGCGCACAAAACGCATCCGCGAGCTGGAAACCCGTTCACGCGGCGAGCGCCAGACACAGCTGTTCATTGAAACGCCGTACCGCAACGGCGCGATGCTCGAAGCACTGGTGGCGGGTTGCCAGCCGGGCACGCTGGTGTGCGTGGCCACCGACCTGTCGTTGCCGAGCGAATCGGTGCGCACCATGACGGCGACGAAGTGGAAGGCAGCGCTGGGGGCGGACAAGGGGCCGGACTTCCACAAGAAGCCGACCGTGTTCCTGCTGCTGGGGCAATAAAGGATCGGTCGGACTTTAGCGCACGTCGTGGGTCAGCTCGCGGACCCAGTCGAACGCTGCCAGTTCGATCTCGCGTACCTCGGGCACCGTCAGCCCGATCTTTTTGAGTTCGGCATTGAGCTTGCGGCCGCCGACGGCCGTCTCGAGCAGCTCGGCAATGCGCAGCATCGTGCCGAAGTCGCCATCGCGGTCGATCAGCGCATCGCGCACGTCATGCGCGACCTCGACATGCACGAGGATGTCGGCCATGCGCACCGAGAACAGCGCTTCGGCCAGCGACATGATGCCGACCGTGAAGGCGCGGTCGGCGCTGGCCGTGTCGCCGGGGCGTACGCGCAGCGTCATCAGTTCGAGCAGCTTGCCGCGCGTAGTGGCCAGTTGCAGCAATGGCGAGTCGAGCGAGACCTGCGCGCCCGCCGCCGTGTACAGCAGGATCTGCAGCCAGCGACCCAGCTGACGCCGGCCCAGCACCGCGAGCGCCTGTGACAGCGATTCGATGCGCGGACCCGGCACTGCGCGGCTATTGACCAGGCGCAGCAGGTTCAGGCTGACCAGCGCATCGCGCTTGACGGCCGTTTCGATGGTCTGGTTGTCGGCATTGGAATTGACGAGCTCCAGCAAGCGCAGCAGTACGACTTCGGTCGGCGCGATCTTGCGGCCGCTGAGGATCACGGGCCGCGCAAAGTAATACCCCTGAAAGTATTCGAAACCAAGTTCCATGCACAGCTTGAATTCTTCGATCGTCTCGACTTTTTCAGCCAGCAGGCGCTTGCCGGTCTTTTTCAGCGACGCGACCAGATCGCCCAGCGCATCCGGGGCCACGCCCTTGATATCGACCTTGATGATGTCGATCAGCGAAATCAGCTGATCGAGTTCGGGCGAATGTTCGATGACGTCGTCGACGGCGAACTTGAAGCCGAGGTTTTTCAGTTCGTCCACCCGCGCCAGCAACTCCGGCGTGGGCTTGACGGTTTCCAGGATTTCGAGAATGACTTTATGCGGCTGCAGGAAGCGCACGAAGTCGCTCATCAGGACGACGGCGTCGACATTGACGAAGGCGAGCTGATCGCCCACCACCTGCTCCATGCCGAGCTGGGACGCATGCGAAATGACGGCCGCCGTCGCGGCGGCGCCGTCGGTCAGCTTGGCGTCTTCGTCCTCGCCGGCAGCACGAAACAGCAGTTCGAACGCCAGCAATTGCTGGTCGCGCCCGAGAATGGGTTGCCGTGCGAGGAAAAAATCGTCAGACGGCACCAAGACCGCTGCCGTTGCATCAGCATGCATTGAAATATTACTCCTGGAAACTGTCACAGCGGATCGCGGCGCGCTGGCAGCACGCACCCGCGCACCACCTGCACCGACTATACTACAAAAACATCAATCTTAGCATTTCGACATCAAATCGAATGCTAGCTGCGGCGGCCGCCCTGTCGGGTGCGGCCGGTGCGCGGGGCACCCGGCGTTGCCGGGCGATCGCCACCGGTGCGGGGTGCACGCGGCGCGGCAGCATCCGACGCCGCGCGCGATGGGGCGCCGGGCGCACGGGGCGCGCGAGGTGCAGCAGTCTTTGGCGCACTCGAGCGCGGCGGCGCACCCGGCCGGCCAGCATCCTGCGTCGGACGGCCCGTGCCAGTGCGGGATGGCTTGACCGGCGCTGCCGGCTCGTCGCCTTCGCGCGGCATGACCTGGCCCGGCAGGCGCAGACTGCCCTTGCCCGACAGCGGGCTGGCGCGGCGCGCATTGCCAATCGGCTGGCGCGGCATGCCGGCGGCCCCATCGGTGCGGCTGGCGCTGCGACCGAGGGCCGTGCCCGTGACCTGGGTACCCTTTTCGATCGTGAAGCGTGCGCCGGCATCCTTGCCCAGCACGCGCACCAGATACGGCAGCACTTCGCGCAGGATCGGCTCGAGCGTGTACGGTGGGTTCAGGATGAACATGCCCGAGCTGTGCAGGCCAGTGCCGTCCGGGGTCGGGGTCTGGATCGTCAGCGTGACGTTCAGCCATTCCTTGGCCGGCACGCGCTTCAGGCGATCGGCAAACTGGCGCGATTCCATGCGCTGCAGCACCGGATACCAGACAGCGTAGATGCCGCTCGGGAAGCGCAGCAGCGCGTCGTCGAGTGCTTCTTTCACACGCTTGTAGTCATCCTTGACTTCGTATGGCGGGTCGATCAGCACCAGCGCGCGGCGCGACGGTGGCGGCAGCAAGGCCTTCATGCTGTCGAAGCCGTCGCCCCGGTCGATCATCACGCGGCGGCCGCGCGAGCGTTCGCCCTGCTCGGCCTTGTGCGCATCGAGCTTGCGGAAGTTATCGGCCAGGATCTTGCAATCGGCCGGGTGCAGCTCGAACAGGCGCAGGCGGTCCTGCTCGCGCGCCATCTGCTCGGCAACATATGGCGAGCCCGGGTAATAGCGCATCTTGCCGCTCGGATTCATGCCCTTGATCAGGTCCAGATATTCCTTCAGCGGCGCCGGGACGTCAGTGAGGCCCCACAGCGGGCCGATGCCGGTATCGAATTCGGCGGTCTTGGTCGACTGGAAACTGTCGAGTGCGTACACGCCGGCGCCCGAGTGGGTATCTATATAGGTATAGGCGGCATCCTTCTGGTTCATGTACTGGTGCAGTTGCACCTGAATGAAGTGCTTGAGGACATCGGCGTGGTTACCCGCGTGGAAGGCGTGGCGGTAGCTCAACATAAGCTGGAATTCCTAAAAGTGACGTTGCCGCGCGAAACTGGCGGCGATATTAGGCGCCATTATCCACTACAACCGACCGCGGCTGGGAATGCGGGTACGAACTTTTGGGAATGCAGGTACGGACTTGCGGGAATGTGGGTACGGACTTGCGCAGATGCGGTACGGACTTCGCGAATGCGGGTACGGACTTCCGGCAATGTAGGGTGGACGCGGCCGGCGAGGCGGCTCCGCCGTCCACGCGGTGATCGCTATCCGAGAGATCATTGAGGAGGTAAGCGGAGTCGGCTGATAGCTATCCGAGAGATCATTGAGGACGCAAGCGGAGTCGGCTGATCGCTATCCGAAAGATCATTCGGAACGAAAGCGGCGTTGTTTGAAAGCCCATCCGGCGCGGCGACGGCAACGATCACCATCACCGCGTGGACGGCGAAGCCGTCCACCCTACGTCGGATCGATCAGGCGACTTTCTTTTCTTCGAAGAACTGTTCGTCCTCAGTCGAGCCGTGCAGCGCCGTGGTCGAGCTCTGGCCCTGCTGGATGGCCTGGGTCACGGCGTCGAAGTAGCCGGTGCCCACTTCGCGCTGATGCTTGACGGCGGTGAACCCTTTTTCAGCGGCGGCGAATTCGGCTTCTTGCAGCTCGACGAAGGCCGACATGCCGGTGCGGGCGTAGCCGTGGGCCAGGTTGAACATGCCGTAATTGAGCGAGTGGAAGCCGGCCAGCGTGATGAACTGGAACTTGTAGCCCATCGCGCCCAGTTCACGCTGGAACTTGGCGATGGTCGCGTCGTCCAGGTTCTTTTTCCAGTTGAACGACGGCGAGCAGTTATAGGCCAGCATCTTGCCCGGGAACTTGGCGTGGATCGCCTCGGCAAAGCGGCGCGCGAACTCGAGGTCGGGCTTGCCGGTTTCACACCAGACCAGGTCGGCGAACGGTGCGTAGGCCAGGCCGCGCGAAATCGCTTGCTCGACGCCCGGCTGGACGCGGAAGAAACCCTCGACCGTGCGCTCGCCGGTGCAGAACTCCTTGTCGTTGGCGTCGACGTCCGACGTGAGCAGGTCGGCTGCTTCGGCATCGGTGCGGGCGATGACGAGCGTCGTGGTGCCCATCACGTCGGCTGCCAGGCGGGCTGCGTTGAGTTTCTCGATGGCTTCGCGGGTCGGCACCAGCACCTTGCCGCCCATGTGGCCGCATTTCTTGACCGACGCCAGCTGATCCTCGAAGTGCACGCCCGATGCGCCGGCTTCGATCATCGACTTCATCAGCTCGTAGGCATTGAGCACGCCGCCGAAACCGGCTTCGGCATCGGCCACGATCGGGGCGAAGTAATCGATGTCATCCTTGCCTTCCGACCATTGGATCTGGTCGGCGCGCTGGAACGTGTTGTTGATGCGGCGCACGACCAGCGGTACCGAGTTGGCTGGGTACAGCGACTGGTCCGGATACATTTCGCCAGCGGCGTTGGCGTCGCCCGCCACCTGCCAGCCCGACAGATAGATCGCCTTCAGGCCCGCTTTCACCTGCTGCATGGCCTGGTTGCCGGTCAGCGCACCCAGGGCGTTCACATACGGCTCATCATTGACCAGGTTCCACAGCTTCTCGGCACCGCGCTTGGCCAGCGTGTGCTCGATGCGCACCGAGCCACGCAGACGGACGACGTCGGCAGCGGTGTAATTGCGCACGACGCCTTTCCAGCGTGGATTGGTGTCCCAGTCTTGCTGCAGTTCGGCGATTTGCTGTTCACGGGTAGTCATGGTGTGTTCTCCTGAAGGGTGGTAAGACGTTTGATCGAGCCTGCGAATCCGTTGAGACAATCATAAAGCCGTTTGTGCGTGGCACCATCAGTCTTCTATAAGACATACGACTAAAATAATTACCAATAATATCAATGGCTTGCAATCTCTATATCATGATGCGGAATGAAATTTCTTACGATGGTAAGAAAAGCGCCCTCTGACATGCTGCGCATTTCGCATTGCACGATGATCATTTCGCATCCTGAAATTTGGCGTCTTATTTTCTGTCAAGAAACGACAAAGGGCGCGGCAATTGCCGCGCCCTTTTCATGTCAAGCGAACCGGCTTACTTCGCCAGTTCGACTGTCTGCTCACCAAAGGTCAGCTCACCACCCCGCACCCGAACCGGAATTACATCCTTCGGTCCGAAGCGGCCCGACAGGATCGCTTTCGACAGCGGATTTTCGATCTGCTGCTGGATCGCGCGCTTGAGCGGCCTTGCGCCATACACCGGGTCATATCCTGCTTCGGCGATCTTCTGCAGCGCCTCTTCGTCGATATCGAGCGTCATGTCCATCTTGGCCAGGCGCGCTTCCAGAATCTGCAGCTGGATGCGCGCAATGGCGCCGATGTTCTTCTCGTCGAGTGCATGGAACACGACGATCTCGTCGATGCGGTTGATGAACTCGGGGCGGAAGTGCCCGCGCACCTCGGCCATCACCGCCATCTTGACCACTGCCGGCTCATCGCTTTCCATGGCCTGGATCCGGTGCGAACCGAGGTTCGACGTCATCACGATCACCGTGTTCTTGAAGTCGACCGTGCGGCCCTGGCCATCGGTCATGCGGCCATCGTCCAGCACCTGCAGCAACACATTGAACACGTCCGGGTGCGCCTTTTCGATCTCGTCGAGCAGGATCACGCTGTACGGTTTGCGCCGCACGGCTTCGGTCAGGTAACCGCCCTCTTCGTAGCCAACGTAACCTGGCGGCGCGCCGATCAGGCGGGCAACCGAATGCTTCTCCATGAATTCGCTCATGTCGATGCGGATCATTGCGTCCTGCGTATCGAACAGGAAGCCTGCCAGCGCCTTGCACAACTCGGTTTTACCGACACCGGTCGGCCCCAGGAACATGAACGAACCATATGGGCGGTCCGGATCGGACAGGCCAGCGCGCGAACGGCGGATCGCGTCCGACACCGCTTCGATGGCTTCGTCCTGGCCCACAACGCGCTTGTGCAGCTCGTCCTCGATGTGCAGCAGCTTGTCGCGCTCGCCCTGCAACATGCGCGTAACAGGAATGCCGGTCGCGCGCGAAACCACTTCGGCAATTTCTTCAGCCCCGACCTGCGTGCGCAGCAGCTTGGGCTTCTGGCCGTCGAGTTCGGCGCGCGCGGTGCTGGCTTCAGCGTCACGCAGTTGCGCTTCGAGTTCAGGCAGGCGGCCATACTGCAGCTCGGATGCCTGCTGCCAATTGCTCTGGCGGCGCGCTTCTTCCATCTGGTAGCGGATGCGCTCGATTTCTTCCTTGATGTGCGTGGTGCCCTGCACCGCGGCCTTCTCGGCCTTCAGGATTTCTTCGAAGTCGTTGTACTCGCGCTCCAGACGCGTGATTTCGTCGCCCAGCAGCTCAAGGCGGCGCTGCGACGCTTCGTCGGTTTCGCGGCGCACGGCTTCGCGCTCGATCTTCAGCTGGATCATGCGCCGCTCGAGCCGGTCCATGACTTCGGGCTTCGAATCGATCTCGATCTTGATCTTCGCCGCCGCTTCGTCGATCAGGTCGATCGCCTTGTCGGGCAGGAAGCGGTCGGTGATGTAGCGGTGCGACAGCTCGGCCGCCGCGATGATCGCCGCGTCGGTGATGTCGACCTGGTGGTGCAGCTCGTATTTCTCCTGCAGCCCGCGCAGGATGGCAATCGTCGCCTCGACACTCGGCTCGTCGACAATGATCTTCTGGAAGCGGCGCTCGAGCGCAGCATCCTTTTCGACGTACTTGCGGTACTCATCAAGCGTGGTCGCGCCCACGCAGTGCAGCTCGCCGCGCGCCAGGGCCGGCTTGAGCATATTGCCGGCGTCCATTGCGCCTTCGGCCTTGCCCGCGCCAACCATCGTGTGCAGCTCGTCGATGAAGACGATCGTCTGGCCTTCGTCCTGCGCCAGCTCTTTCAGCACGCTTTTCAGGCGCTCTTCGAATTCGCCGCGGAACTTCGCGCCGGCCAGGAGCGACGCCATGTCGAGCGACAGCACGCGCTTGCCCTTGAGCGAATCGGGCACTTCGCCATTGACGATGCGCTGCGCCAGGCCTTCCACGATGGCGGTCTTGCCCACACCCGGTTCACCGATCAGCACGGGATTGTTCTTGCTGCGACGCTGCAGCACCTGGATCGCGCGGCGGATTTCGTCGTCGCGGCCGATCACCGGATCGAGCTTGCCGGCGCGGGCGCGCTCGGTCAGGTCGAGCGTGTATTTTTTGAGCGATTCGCGCTGGCCTTCGGCTTCGGGCGAATTGACGCTCTCGCCACCGCGCACGGCCTGGATCGCCGCCTCGAGCGACTTCTTCGCCAGGCCGTTTTCACGGGCCAGGCGGCCGGCGTCGGACTTGTCTTCCAGCAGCGCCAGCAGGATCATTTCGGACGAGACGAAGCCGTCGCCGCGCTTCTGCGCTTCACGGTCCGCCAGGTTCAGCAGGCCCATCAGGTCGCGCCCGACCTGGACGTTGCCGCCGGTACCGGTGACCTTCGGCTGGCGCTCGAGCGAGGCCTTCAGCGCATTGGACAGCGCGCCGACGTTCACGCCGGCGCGCTGCAGCAGCGAGCGCGCACTGCCGTCGTCCTGGTTCAGCAGCGCCACCAGCAGGTGGACTGTTTCAATGTATTGGTTGTCGTTGCCGACTGCCAGGCTCTGGGCATCCGCCAGCGCTTCCTGAAGCTTGGTCGTCAATTTATCTTGTCGCATGGTGTGACTCCTGAGTTTGTTCTTGGTTGCGATACAAGATTGGGATGACGGGATGCTTTTCAAGCACCCCGTCGGGCCACACGTAAGAAAAACACCTACAAAGAAAAAAGAAGTTAGCTGTCAGACAATCTGGATTCGGGTGCCGGCCCGGCCGCCTGCAGATCGCGCACGTTCTTTTGCACGGCAACCACGGCAAACAATGACAGCGCAAACGACATCGCATAAAAGCCTTTTTCGCTCAGCGCCAGTGTGGCGTTGATAAGGCCGATGCCCAGCAGCCCGATCGCTGCCATCAGCGAGAACCAGCACAGCGACACATACAGTCCCGTGACGGGCAAGCCTTCTGCACGATCACGCACTGTTTTTTGCAGGGAAATCGCGGCGAACAGGCCGTACAGCAGCAGCACGAGGTAATAACCTTTCTCGTTCAGCTGCATCTGCGCGTTCCAGAGGCCAATCAGATAGGCGGCCATGCCGATGATGAGTGCGCCCCAGGAGGCACCGACGAAGGCCGCGGTCGGCCGGTAATGAGTATGCATGATCGAGCCCCGTATGTATTTGCTGGACGGAAACTCTAGCATGCTTCAACCGGGCAAATTGTGCGTTGTCAGGCAAACCCGCCCTGCTTCGCCGACTTTACCCGCGCAGGGTACGCAGCAGGGCAAAACCGGCCATGCAGCACAGCAGCGAGCCGATCAGGTGCAAGGCCGTGTGGGCCAGCGCCCAGCCAATATCGCCGCGCTGCAGCAGCGTCATCGATTCGCCACTAAAACTGGAGAAGGTCGTCAAGCCACCGAGGAAGCCGGTAATGATGAACAGGCGCCAGTGCGGCGCCAGTCCGGGCTGATCGGCAAAGAACGCGAGCGCGCAGCCGATCAGGAAGCCACCGAGCAGGTTGGCCGCCAGCGTGCCGATCTGGACAAAGCCGTGCAGGCTGCCCAGCCACAGGCCCAGGCCCCAGCGCAGCCAGGCGCCGATGGCGGCGCCGAGCCCGACAGCGAGAAAATTCAGCGGGCTTGCCACCGCGCCCGCGCTGTATCGTCCGTCACGCGCGCATCGACCCAGCGCGCGCCGTCCGGCGTGTCTTCCTTCTTCCAGAACGGCGCTTCCGTCTTCAGGTAATCCATGATGAATTCGCAGGCCGCGAACGCATCGCCCCGGTGCGCGGCGGTGACGGCCACGAGCACAATCTGATCGAGCGGCAGCAGCGGCCCCACGCGGTGGATGACCAGGGTAGCGAACAGCGGCCAGCGCGCCGCGGCCTGGGCGGCGATGTCGTCGAGCGCCTTCTCGGTCATGCCGGGATAGTGCTCGAGTTCCATCGCCGCGACCTGCGCGCCGTCGTTCAGGTCGCGCACAGTGCCGACGAATGCCACGACAGCGCCGACCCGGGCGTCGCCCTCGCGCAGGCGCGCGACCTCGAGGCCGAGGTCGAAGTCGCCGGTTTGCACACGGACATTGTTCATGACGCCTCCTTCGGCTGACGCAGCATCAGGCATTCGATGCGTGTTTCAGTGCGCACGTCGGCCAAGGCCGGCAGCGCCAGCAGCGCGCGCAGCTCGGCCGTATTGCCGCCCGGCTTCTGGCCCGACTTGAGGGAGCTTTGCAGCACCTCGACCTGCAGGCGCAGGCGGTCCCGGGCGAATTCGGCGCCGCTGTCGATGCCAGCAGCGATCTCCAGGCGCAGCAGATCGTTCAACAGGCGCGGCCGGTTTTCCTGGAGCTGGCGCGCATACGCGGCGCGATCGCCTTCGAGCGCCGCCAGCGCCGCGTCGAAGCGCTTCTGCAGGATCGGCTCGTAACCCCCATCGACCGGGGCCAGTGCCGCCCAGCGGGCACGCCAGTCGTCACCCTGCGTGTGGGTGCCGGCATTGCTGTCCGGATCGGCGATTGCTGTTTCGAGCGCCTGGATCAGGCGCAGCTTGTCGCGCACGACGCCGGCCAGGACCGTGTCGGCGGCGCGCCGCACCTCGGCCACCTGCCCCTGCACCTGAGCCACGGCGGCCTGGTAACGCCCCTCGATACGCGCCTCGTGGGCGCGCGGTACCGGGCCGATCGCCTGCCATTCGGCGGCCGCTTCGCGCAGCATTCTCGCCACATTGGACGGTGTCGCATCACCTGCGGCTGCTTCGAGGCGGGCGCACAGCGCTTCCTTGGCCGCCTCGTGGGTGCGGCGTTCGCTGTCGGCCGCGTGCGCATGCTCCTTGCGGGCCGCGAACAGCGCATCACAGGCAGCGCGGAAACGCTGCCACAGCGCTTGCTCGGCCTTGCGTTCGAGTGGCAGCGCGCGCGCATGCTCTTGCCAGCGGCTCTGCAACTCGCGCAACATGTCGACGGCATGCCGTTCGTTCGGGTCGAGCTTGTGGACTTCTTCGATCAGTTGTTCCCGCACGGCGACTTCGACCTTGCGCTGGTTTTCCAGCGGCCGCTGCAGCGTCGTCAGTGCCTCGGAGAACAAACCGTCGAGACGTTTCTTTTCCTTGCGGTCGACCGCGCCCAGATGGCTCCAGGCCGTACGCAGGCGCTGGACGGTGGCCGACACATGCTTCCAGTCGGCATTGTCCTGCTGCAGGTTGGCGATCTCGGCCTGGGCTTCATCGACCAGCGCCTGGCCGCGCGCGGCATTCGCATGACGCTCGTCAGCCAACTGACGGAAATGCGCGGCGGCCGGCGCGTAGGCAGCGCTGCAGGCGGCGTCGAAGCGCTCCCACAGGCTGCGCGGTGCCGGGCCGGACAAGGTGTCGAGCGCCTTCCAGCGCTCGCGCATGCTGCCGACCTTCTTGGCCAGTTCGCCCATCGCCAGGTTCTGCGTGGCCAGCGTCTCCACTGTCTTGATCAATTCTTCGCGCGACACATTGCCGCCCCAGCGCGCCCAGTCCGACAAGCGTTTCAGGTCGGCACGCAGATGGGTCAGGTGCTCGAGCTGGGCGCCCGTCAGGCGCATGCCCTTGTCCTTGGCGTCCTTCAGCGATTTGTCGATTTCTGCGGCGGTCCCAAGCGAGCCCTGCTGCAGGGCGGCTTCGAGCGCCTCTAACTGGTCGAGGAAGGCCTGGTCGGCGCCCTTGTCTTTGGCGGGCGCGGCGCCGCTATCGGCTGGTGCGCCTGCTTGTGCTGCAACCGGGACCGCTTTCGGCTTGCGGATCGCTTGCGAGAACGACGCGAGCAAGGCGTCGAAGCGCGCTTGCAGCGCTTCAGAGGCGGCGGCGTTGACGGGCATGGCCGGCAGGCGCTGCCATTCGCGGCGCAGGGTATCCGGCGTCAATTCTTCTTGCGGCTGCGCCGCCCATGCGGCCAGGGCCGCGTCACGGGCAGCCAGCGCTGCGGCATCCTTCTCGGCGGTGGCCAGGCTGGCCGTCAGGCGCGCCAGTTCATTGCTCACCTCCCCGACCAGCGCACGCGGCAGCGATGGGTGGCCAGGGTCGGCCAGTGCCGCTGCCTGCTCCTGCTGCAGGCGGGCCAGCGCCTCGCCGAGCGCGGCGGCGTCCAGCCCCTGCCCGTCGAGCTGGCGCAACGCCGTCAGGCGATCGATCATGGCGCGCTGCAACTGCACCTGCGCTTCAAGACGCGCGCCAAGCTGGGCGCGCACGGCCTCGAAGTCGGCAGCGAGCTCTGGCGCGCGGATGACCGACCATTTGCGGTCGAGTTCGCCAACGTGGTTCGGCGTCAGCAACACATCCCCCAGCATGGCGCGCGCCTGCGCCAGCGTGTCTTCACCACGGCGCAGTTCGGCTTCGTGGTGGCGGATCGCGTCGAGCCGGCCATGCACGAGCTTGGCAACGCGGCGGTCGACATTGCGCATCGCGCCGTACACGCGCTCGAGGTGCTCGCGGCCATGGAGCAGCTCAGCGGCGGCCAGACGCAATTCGGAAAATGGGGATTGCAGGATGAACTCGGCGGCGGCTGCTTCGTCGTTGCCGAGCGCCTTGAGCTGCGCGGCCTGACGCTCACGGGCGCTGGCCACGGCGGCGCGCGCCTCGGCTGCCTGCGCCGCGGCATGGTTTGCCGCCTGCTCTGCTGCTGCGGCTGCTGCCGCCTTGGCCTTGTTATTGGCTTTGCTACCGGCCTTGCCAGCGGTCTTGCTAACGGCGGGCTGGGCTGCACCCGATTTTGCCGGGGCCGGCTTGACGGCGCCCTGTTGCTCGCCGGACGCGGCCGGCTTGCTGCCCTGCCGCTTGAAGAGAAAATCGAACATAGGAAATTCGCACCGCTAAAACTGCCATCATAGCAAAGAACATGGCGTCAACCGGCGCGCACGCCCTGCTGCAGCGGCTAATTCACGATGGGCACGACGGGCGGCAAGGCGGACGATTTCCTTGTTGAAACTTCTGCGGGAAACCTGGCGCGCACCACGCCGCGCCCCGTGTCGCGCTGTTCGTTCTGCACCGAGTCGTGGGCCAGCATCTGGTTGGCAATCGTGAACCAGTGGTCGCCGGGAATCAGCGTGCGCGCCAGCGGCAGCAACTCGCGCTCTTCGCGTTCGATGCGCTCGAGCAGCAGTTCGCAGCATGCCTCCAGCGCCGCCAGGCAGCCGGGATCGCCTTCGGCAGCGGCGGCCTGAGCCGCCATGCGCGCCGCGTGCGCGCGCCGGCTCAGCGCATCGAGTTCGGCCAGCAGCGCGCCGGCATCGGCGCCACGCCGGCGCAGCGCCGGCAACACGAATTTGTCGAGCTTGCGCCAGTGGCACGCGTCGCTGACCTGGCGCAGCGCGTCACAGGCCGCTTGATACTGGTGCGCCGCTGGCGGCTCGCCCCACCAGGCGGCGGGCCGCCAGCGCTCGAGCAGCGCCTGCAAATCGACGCGCGCCCGGGCCTGTTCGACGGATAGCGCCACCAGCGTGTAGGTGGAAGTAAGCATGATGTCTCCTCTCAATGCGCCGCCAGCGCGCATGGCGAGGCCATGCCGGATCGGCTGGGGATGCGGGTATCGGGGTAGCCGGCGATGGATTTTGTAGTAGTAGCCGGCGACAAGAACTAGCTAGTGTAGAGACACAGTCCTGGCCAGGTTTGATGTTCGTCAAATGCGATTTGACAACAAGAGCGGGGTCAGGCACGACGAATTTCCCCACACAACATGCTTGCGAGATGGTATTGCACGGCGCGCCACGACGGGTCGCCGGCTGCGTTATAGTAGGCCCCGATTTCGGCTTTCCCAACGGTAGAACTCCCCATGCGGCTGCTGCACACCTCCGACTGGCATCTTGGCCAGACCCTGCACAATTTCGACCGGATCCACGAACACCAGCGCTTCCTCGACTGGCTGGTCGACACGCTGGACGCGGAGCGCATCGACGTGCTGCTGATCGCCGGCGATATTTTCGATAACGCCAATCCATCGTCGGCAGCACATCGCCAGCTGTATCGCTTTCTGCAGCAGGCGCGCAGCCGCGTACCCCATCTGCAGGTGGTGGTCATCGCGGGTAACCACGATTCCGCCGGCCGGCTGGAAGCCCCCACGCCGCTGCTTGAGGCCTATGGCACGATTGTCGTGGGCAACGTGCTGCGCAGCAGCGATGGCGAGGTCGACCTCGACCGGCTGCTGGTGCCGCTGCATGACCGTGCCGGCAAGGTTGCCGCCTGGTGCCTGGCCGTGCCGTTCCTGCGTCCTGGCGACGTCCCGCGCCTGCGCGCCGCGGCGGGCGATGGGGCCAGCGATGCGCCAGGGCTCGATCCTTATCTGCAGGGCACCACCCTGCTGTACCGCCAGGCGTATGCGCTGGCGCGGTCCCGCGCCACGGAGGGCCAGGCCATCATCGCCATGGGCCACTGCCATATGGTCGATGGCCAGGCGTCGCTCGACTCCGAACGCCGCATCGTCATCGGCGGCACCGAGGCGCTGCCAAGCAGCATGTTCGATCCGGGCATCGCCTACGCAGCACTTGGCCACCTGCACCTGGCCCAGAAGGTCGGCGGGCGCGAGAACGTGCGCTACAGCGGCAGTCCGCTGCCGTTGTCGTTTTCCGAAGTCAATTACCAGCATCAAGTGCTGCGGATCGACCTGGAGGGCGATCATGCCGCGGAGGTCACGCCGCTGTTCGTGCCCCGCGCGGTGGCCTTGCTGCGGGTGCCGGCCAAACCTGCGCCGCTCGACGAGGCACTCGCGGCGCTCGAGGCGCTCGAACTCGATCCCGACCTGCCGCAGCATGCCTGGCCCTTTCTCGAAGTCAGGGTGCTGCTCGACGGGCCGGAACCCGGTCTGCGCGCGCGCATCGAGGCGGTACTGGCCGGCAGGCCAGTGCGTCTGGCCAAGATCGAACCGACCCGCAAGCACGTGGTCACCGACGACACCGAACTCGCGCTGAGCCTGGATCAACTGGCGCAGCTACAGCCGGACGATGTGTTCCGCCGCCTGTGGCTACAGAAATACGGCGCCGAGGCCCCGCCCGAGCAGATCGCGTCGTTTGCCGAACTGTTCCACGCGGTAGAAGGTGAGCCGCGATGAAGATCCTGCGTATCAGCGGCAAGAACCTCGCTTCGCTGGCGGGCGAATTCGCCATCGATTTCGAATCCGAGCCGCTTGCCTCCGCCGGCCTGTTTGCCATCAGCGGCCCAACCGGCGCCGGCAAGAGCACCCTGCTCGACGCACTGTGCCTCGCGCTGTATGGCGACACGCCACGGCTGCTGAAGCGCTCGAGCACGCGCCTGCCCGATGTGGGCGAAGAAACCGTCACCGCCCAGGATGCCCGCACGCTGCTGCGCCGGGGCGCCGCCGAAGGCTGGGCCGAGGTCGACTTTGTGGGGAGCGACGACCGGCGTTACCGCGCCCGCTGGGCCGTGCGGCGTTCGCGCAACAAGCCCAACGGCGCGCTGCAACCAGTCAAGATTTCGCTGAACCGGCTGCCCGAACTGATCCCGGTCGGCGGCACCAATACGGAAGCCGCGGCAGAGATCGTGCAACGCATCGGCCTGTCGTTCGAACAGTTCACGCGCGCCGTACTGCTGGCCCAGAACGAATTCTCGGCATTCCTCAAAACCGACGAGAACGAGCGTGGCGAACTGCTCGAAACGCTCACCGGCACGACGATCTACAGCGACATTTCGCGCCGGGCGTTCGAGCGCTACAAAGCCGAACAGGTCCGCACCCAGGTGCTGCAATCGAAACTGGCCAATGCGGCCCCGCTGTCGCCGGAAGACCGCGCGCTGCTGGACACCGAACGCACGAACGCCGACCTGGCCCGGCAAGCGCTGGACGATCGCCACGCCCTGCTCGAGGGACAACTGCGCTGGCACCAGGAACTGGACAAGCTCACGCGCGGTGAAGCGCAGGCCGAACAGGCACTGGCGGCGGCCAACGCGCAGCGCGCGGATGCCGGCGAGCGGCGCCAGCGCCTGGCCACCCTCGACGCGGTGCAGGCGGCGCGACCCTTGAGCATGGAGGTGCAGCGCCTTGAAGCCGAGCGTCGGCAAGCCCATTCCGCCATCGAGACGACGCAGGCCCAGCTGGCGGCAGCGCTCGAGGTGCGACGCAGCAGCGTGGCCGAGACCGACGCAGCCACCGCGCAGCTGGATGCCGCCGAAGCAGCACTGCGTACAGCAACGCCGCAACTGGATGACGCCAAGGCCCTCGATGCGGCGCTGGCGACATTGGCGCCAAACCACGTGCAGGCGCAGTCGGCGCTCGACGCCACGCGCATGCAGGCGCGCCAGGCCCGCGAGCAGCACGCGGCCAAATCGACTGCACTGGCACGTGCGCAGCAAGCCCGCGATAACGCTGCCGCCTGGCTGGCAGCCCGGTCGCGCCTCGACGCGGTGGCCGGTGCCTGGGGCCAATGGGAACGATTGCTGCGCCAGGGCGAAGACACGCTTGCCACGCTGGCCGCCAACCAGACGGCGGCCGAGACCATCCAGACCCAGGCACTGGGCGCTGCCGGGCGCGAAGCGCAAGCCACGAGCGCGCTCGCGGCCAGCACCGAGCGCCTCGATGCGCTGGAGACGACGCGCCGCGCGGCGATGGCCGCGCTGGCCGGTGTCGATGCCGACGCCATCGGCGCCGAACGCCAGGCTCTCGATGTGCGCCGCGAACGCCTGACGCAGGCCGAGCGCACCTGGAATGACCTGGCGGCCGCGCACGCTACGCTGACCAGCCTCGCGCGCGACATCGATCGCGTGGAGACAGCGCGCTCAGGCGCCGAACAGGGACTGGCCGAGGTACGCGCTGGCGCGCCAGCGCTGGAAGCGGCCATGACGCAGGCCGAACGCTCGCTGGCGGCAGCGGAACTCGCATGCGCGGCAGATGTCGAACAGTTGCGTGCGAATCTGGACGACGACGCGCCCTGCCCCGTCTGCGGCGCGCACGAGCATCCATATGCCCATCAGGCTGCACCGTTGAGAAACATGCTCACCAGCCTGCGCGCCGAAGTCGACGGCTGCCGCCTGCGCGTGCGCGGCAACAACGCGCTGCAGGCGCAGAATGCGGCGGCAGCCGGCGCGGCGCACGAGCGGTTGGCGGCGCTGGCGCACGAGCGCAGCACGCTGAGCGAGCGCGTCGCCAGCCTCGAACAAGCCTGGCACGCCGACCCGCTGGCGGCGGCCGCGCCGCCGGCCGCCGAACGCGCCGACTGGTTCGCTGCCCAGCGCAGCGCGCTGCGCGACGCGTTGGACGCATTGGCCCGGCAAGAACAACAGTGGCGCGCCGCCGCCGTTGCCCGCGACGCGGCCCAGCACGACGTCGACGCCGCCCAGTCCGACCTGGCCCGCCTGCGCTCGGCAGCAGAAGCCGAGCGCGAAGCGGCAGCCGGGTTGCAAGCCGCGCTCAAGACCCACACGCTGCGCCACGAGGCAGCGAGCGCGCAACTGACCGCGCTGCTGGCCGAACTCGACGGCCCGCTGGCCGACGCGCATGGCGATGGCTGGCAAGCAGCATGGCGCCGCGATCCGGCCACCTGGCGCGGGGCGCGCGGGCACGAAGCCGCCGCGTGGCGTGACCAGACCGACGCGCTGGCCCGCGCTACTGCCACGATTGCCACACTGGACGTGGAAACGACGGCGCTGGCCACGCGCATCGCCGAAATCGACGCCGCCGGCGCGCGCAGTGCACTCGACTTCGAACGCATCGACGCCGAGCTCACACAAAAACGCACGGCGCGCGCCGCGCTGTGGGCCGGCCGTCCGGCACGCGAGGTCGAGCGCGAACTGAATGCCGCCGTCACCGGCGCGCGTGAACAACTCGCGGCGCGCCAGCTGGTGGCGCAGCACGCGGCACAGGGCGAAACGACGGCGCGCACCGCACTGGCGGGCCTGGTCGAGCGCGTGGCGCAACTCGACAGCGCCGGCGCGGCGGCGGCCACCGCCCTGGCCGACTGGCTGGAGGACTACCGCAAGGATCCCGACGGCGTGGACGACATCGCCAATCTGGATGCGCTGGCCCGCCTGCTGCAAGTGGGCACGGCCTGGCTGGCGCAGGAACGCATGGCTTTGAATGCGATCGATACCGAGGTCGGCCAGGCCACCGCCATCCTGAACGAGCGGCGCGCCCAGCGTCTGGCGCATCTGGCGTCGGCCCCGCCGGACGGCCAGCCGGTCGAGGCCGTCACGGCGGCGTTCGACGCGATCCAGGCCGAGCGCCATGCGGCGATCGAAGCATCGACCTCGGCACGCCTGCGGGTCATGCAGGACGACGAGCGGCGCGTGGCCGCCGCGTCGAGCCTGCGCGAGATCGAGCAGCAGCAGGTGCAGGAGCAGCGCTGGGGCAAGCTGTCGGAGCTGATCGGTTCGAGCGACGGCAAGAAATTCCGCAATTACGCGCAGCAGTTCACGCTCGACGTGCTGCTTGGCTATGCGAATGCGCACCTGGCGCAGCTGGCCAGACGCTATCGCCTCGAGCGCGTCAGCTACGCGGGCATGCCGTCGCTGGCGTTGATGGTGCGCGACCAGGACATGGGCGGCGAAGTACGCTCGGTCAATTCGCTGTCCGGTGGCGAATCGTTCCTGGTGTCGCTCGCGCTGGCGCTGGGGCTGGCTTCGCTGTCATCGAACCGGGTGCGGGTGGAGTCGCTGTTCATCGACGAGGGCTTCGGCAGCCTCGACAGCGAAACGCTGGGCGTGGCGATGGACGCGCTGGACGCGCTGCAGTCACTGGGCCGCAAGGTGGGCGTGATTTCGCACGTGCAGGAGATGACCGAGCGCATCGCAACCAAGGTGCTGGTGCGCCCGGCGGGTGGCGGCAGCAGCGCGGTGGTGGTCGAATGACGCCGGGCCAGGCGGTGTAAAATGCCGCCCTCCTCTCCTCTACCTGCTCCGTGATCATGAAACCAGCCCGTACCCTGACGTTCAAGTGCGCAAAATGCACCAAGCCAGTCACCGTCTACTTGCAAAAAGTCTCCGCCTGCTCGCACATCCAGCCTTACCAGGGCATCTGCGGCTGCGGTGAAGTCAAGCGCCACGCCACCGGCAATGCCGACGCCGTTGCGTCCTATCTTGCCTCGAGCGACGGCAACTGGAACCACCATCACTAATACTAATAGGGATCAAGCGATGGCACGCATCGAATGGGTCGAGGACGGCGTCGAACGCTCGGCCGTCTGGCGCTCGGAGAGCGGCTGGCCCGCGCCGAAGAAGGTCGTGCTGGCCGACGACACGATGAGCGCCGACGCCGCCTACCGGCTGGCGCTCGACGGCACGGCGCTGCTGTGGCGCGGCGACTTTCAGAACGCCCGCCAGCTGGTGCAGGCGCTCGCGCGCCGGATCGACCACAAGGGCGAGCGCCCACGCCGCGCCAAGGCCGGCAAGGCCGTGCCCACGCCACTCGAAGCCTTCCACCGCCATCGCCTCTCCCAGTTGCAGCGCGCCCGCACGCTGGCAATGCTGGTGCTGCCGTTCGAGGCCGATCACAGCATCCCCCTGCGCCGCGCGCCCGATGCGCAACAGGCTTGCCTGGAAGCCTACGGCGCGGTCGATGCGCCGTATGTCGCCTCGCTGCGCGAACTGCTGGGCGTGATCGGCGCCCATGAGTGGCGCAGCAAGGGCGTCATGATTCCGGCGCTGAGCGACCGCATCCACCCGTGGTACGGCGTGTTCTCGCCCGTGCGCGGCGAATACGTTGAACTGGTCGCGCAGGCGCCGCTGCCTGCCAGCGCCCGGCGCGCATTCGACATCGGGGCTGGCACCGGTGTGCTGTCGGCCGTGCTGGCGCGGCGCGGCCTGCAGGTGCTGGCAACCGAGGTCGATCCGCGGGCGCTGGGCTGCGCGCGCGAAAACATCGAGCGCCTGGGCCTGGCGGCGCAGGTTGAGATCGCGCAGACCGACCTGTTCCCGGACGGCCGCGCGCCGCTGGTTGTCTGCAATCCACCGTGGTTGCCGGGCAAGCCGAGTTCGGCGATCGAGTATGCGATCTACGATCCGGACAGCCGCATGCTGCGCGCGTTCCTGGCGGACCTCGGTGCCCATCTGGAGGCCGGTGGCGAAGGCTGGCTGATCATGTCGGACTTTGCCGAGCACCTGGGCCTGCGCAGCCGCGATCAGTTGCTTGGATGGATTGCGGCAGGTGGTCTGGAAGTCATCGAGCGCCACGACACGCGGCCCGTGCACCCGCGCGCGACCGATGCCGACGATCCGCTGCACGCGGCGCGCTCGCAGGAAGTCACGTCGCTGTGGCGCCTGCGCAGCAGCGCCATTTGAGGGATTTACCCCCTCTGCACGTCGCGCATTGCATATTGCTGCGCAGCGCGCTATAATTGCGCTGCGGGGTGGAGCAGTCTGGCAGCTCGTCGGGCTCATAACCCGAAGGTCACAGGTTCAAATCCTGTCCCCGCAACCAATTCAATACAAAAGCCCGACTCACAGAGCCGGGCTTTTGTTTTCTATGGCAACAAGATGCAACCTCGAAGGCAGAGGATGAGAGACAAGAAAGACCACGCAACGTTCGACCTGCCTGGTTTCGAGCCGGCAGCGCCGCTCGATACGGTCACCGAACCCAAACGCACCGGCCCTCGTCCCCGCCGCGGTTCGCTCAAGCAAGAACAACTCTGCCTGATCGACGAAACCGACAACTCCGGCCTGCCTGTCTGGCGCCGCGACGACAAGCTCGACCTGACCGGCCTGCCGGTCTGGGCGCCCGATCCCCAATAGCGTCGGCCCTGCCGGCTGGAGGCTTCCATGCAATCCGATTCGTTTACCTCGCTGGCCCTCACGCCGCAATTTCTCGCCAACCTGACCACCCTTGGTTACGACCACATGACGCAGGTGCAGGCGGAAACGCTGCCGTCCGTCCTGGCGGGCAGTGACCTGATCGCCCAGGCCAAGACCGGCAGCGGCAAGACCGCGGCGTTCGGCATCGGCATTCTGCACAAGCTCAATCCGGCCTGGTTCGCGATCCAGGGCCTGGTGCTGTGCCCGACGCGCGAACTGGCCGACCAGGTCGCCGGCGAACTGCGCCGGCTGGCGCGCGGCGTGGGCAACGTCAAGATCCTGACGCTGACCGGCGGCGTGTCGATGCGGCCGCAAATTGCGTCGCTCGAACATGGCGCGCACATCGTCGTCGGCACGCCGGGCCGCATTCGCGACCACCTGGGCCGCGCGACGCTCGACCTGGCCAACGTGCAGACGCTGGTGCTGGACGAAGCCGACCGCATGACCGACATGGGCTTTTACGACGAGATCGCGGGCATCGTGTCGGCCACGCCAAAGCATCGCCAGACACTGCTGTTCTCGGCCACCTACCCGGACGATATCCGCTTTGCCACGCAAGGCTTCCTGCGCGATCCGCTGGAAGTGAAGGTTGAGGGCAAGCACAGCTTCGAGCAGATCGACCAGCGTTTTTATGAGATCGGCTTCGAAGGCCGCGAAGATGCGGTCGGCCGCCTGCTGCGCCATCATCGCCCCGTGTCGGCGCTGGCCTTCTGCAACACCAAGGCGCGTTGCCGCGAACTGGCTGACGCACTGCAGGCGCAAGGCTTTTCGGCGCGCGCGCTGTACGGCGAACTCGAACAGAGCGAACGCGATGAAATCCTGGTGCTGTTCGCCAACCGCAGCTGCTCGGTGCTGGTGGCCACCGACGTCGCTGCGCGCGGCCTGGATATCGCCGACCTGGACACCGTGATCAATGTGGACGTGTCGAAAGACCCCGAAGTCCACGTGCACCGCATCGGCCGCACCGGCCGTGCTGGCGGCAGCGGCATGGCGCACACCCTGTGCGCGCCGAACGAAAAAAAATGGGTTGGCCTGATCGAGCAGTACCAGGACCAGCCAGCCGTCTGGGAAAGCCTGGCTGCGCTGGGCGACGACGCCGAACCGGCCGCACCGGCCCCAATGGTCACGCTGGTGATCGCCGGCGGCAAGAAGGCCAAGCTGCGTCCGGGCGACCTGCTGGGTGCGCTGACGGGCGACGCCGGTCTGACGAAAGACCAGGTCGGCAAGATCAATATCGGCGAATTCAACAGCTACGTCGCACTCGAGCGCAGCGTGGCGCAGGCTGCCGTCAAGCGCCTGGGCGAAGGCGACGCGCCGGGACCGGGCTTTGGCGTCATCAAGGGCCGCTGGTTCAAGATGCGTTTTCTCGACGCCTGAACGGTTGCGCGGCAGCGTACTTGCCGCGCATCTACTACCCCATCTGCCGCGCACGCTTAAGTTGGGGGTACCGTCTTCCCCACAAATCTGGCATTATTTGCAATAAATAAACATTCGTTCGGCCCGCGCAAGCGGCGACCGGCAAGATGCCATGAACCCCAGCACGCCCCCGCAGCAACTCGACGGCCGCACGGTCCGCGAGATCGTCGAGTACAACCACGAGATGGTCAGCGAGCCATGGTGCCGCCGCATCATCCGTCAGGTGCTGCAATCGCTCGAAGTCCAGTACGGCATGAACGTGCCGCACCGCCGCATCACGCCCGACAGCCTGCATATTCTCGAGGCCGGCGACCCGATGCTGGTGCCGGGCTACAGCGAGTTGCCCGACACTGCCGTGCCGGCCGACTACGAAGCGCGCGACCTGTACGACCTGGCCGCCGTGATGCACTACGCGATCTCGCAGGAACTGGCACCGCTCACGCTGTTGCGCACGCTGGGCTTGACCGAGTACAGCGAGAGCTTCCTCGCGGCGCTCGACCGCTGCCTGTCGCCCGACCCCGCCGTGCGGCCGCAAACCATCGAGCAGATGCGCGGCCTGCTGGGCATTGCCGTCATCGCGCCGAAGCCCGCCATCTCGCTGCCACCGATCGATGACGAGCCCGTGGCGCCAGTGGTGCCGCTGCCAATGCCTACGCCGGCACCGACGCCAGCCCCTCCGCCGACGCCAGAACCTGTCCGCGCGCCTGAACCAGTAGCGGTGCCAAAGCCAGCGCCGGCAGCGCCACCCCCCGCCCCCGGTCCGCTCCCGATGCGCGCCGCCGCCAATGCATCGACGCCGATGGCGCCCGCGCCAACGCCGGTCGCTGCCCGGCGCAACAAGACACGCTGGCCGCTGATCGTCGGCGCCATCCTCCTGATCCTGGCCGCGCTGGCCGCCTTGTTCGCACTGACGCGCCAGGCCGACCTGAGCGGCATGAAAGACAGGTCGGCGCTGCCGGAGACGCCCGAGGCGCCCGTGCCGGCAGCCGCGCCCGCGCCGCTGGTGACGCTGGCCGAAGAACCGCCACGGCTCGACGCCCCCGTCATCGACGAGACCGCACCGCGCGCGACCACTGCCACCCCGCCGCCAGCCAAACCCGACGTTGCCGTACCACCGACCGCCGTGCGCCTGGCGCCGCAGGGCACACCGCCCGAAGCGGCTGTCGCCGGCACCACCTATAAACTCCTGATCCAGCCGTGGGGGACGATCGTCGTCGATGGCGTCGAGCGCGGCGCCACGCCGCCGCTCAAACACATCACGCTGCCGCCGGGCGAGCACACGATCCGCATCGTCAACCCGGGCTTCCCCGAGCACACGGTGACCGTGCAGTCGGTCGAAGGCCAGAGCAGCACGATCGAACTTGATTTCACCGAGGAGAAAACGCCTTGAGCACCCGTTTCATGAAACACCTGCCTGCGGCGCTGATCGCCGTGATGGCGACTGGCTGCGCCGAATTCGGCCCGGCACTGGGCGGCAAGGAAGCCGCGCGCGCCCATCCCCGCGCTGACGACGCGCGTCCGCGCGCTGAACGTGCCCAGCGTGCAGACCGCACGAACCGCCCTGCCGCCGGCACGGTCGACCGCAGCGATGTCGCACTGCGCGAAGGCATCGCGCTGTACAACGACGGCGATTACAACGGTGCGATCCGGCGCCTGACGAGCGCCGACATGAAAACCGGCACCCCTCGCGAACGCCTGTCGGCCGCCAAATACACGGCGTTCAGCTATTGCGTGAGCGGGCGCCAGGCGCTGTGCCGCGAGACGTTCGACGGCGCGTTCCGGCTTGATCCGGGCTTCGACCTGAGCCCCGGCGAACACGGCCACCCGCTGTGGGGCCCGGTCTTCAGCCAGGCCAAGGGGGCGGCGCGCCGCTAGTGATTTACGCGCTGACGCGCGCCCGGTAGGTCGGCGCGCGGCGGCGCCGGCTGGCCTGCTCGTAGGCGTACGCCATCCCGATCAGCGCCGGCTCGCTCCACGCCGTGCCAACGAACGACAGCCCGACCGGCAAACCGTGGATAAACCCTGCGGGCACCGTGATATGGGGATAGCCGGCCACCGCTGCAGGCGATGAAAAACTTGCGCCGTAATGGTCGCCGTTGACGGTGTCAGTCAGCCAGGCCGGCCCGCCGGTCGGCGCCACCAGCGCGTCGAGCTTGTAGGCACGCAGCACCTGATCGATCCCCTTGTCGCGCGAATAGCGCTGGTTATTCGCCAGTGCCTTCACGTAGTCGCGCGCCTGCAGGCCGCCCGCCGCCTGCGCTGCGATCAGGTGTTCCTGACCGAAGAACGGCATCTCCCGCGCTGCATTGCGCAGGTTGAACGCAATGATGTCGGCCATGGTCTTGACCGGCGCATGCGGCGCATAGGTCGCCAGCCACGCTTCGAGGTCGGGCCGGAATTCGTGCAGCAACACGGTCAGTTCGGACGCGCCATACTTGTCGGTATTGGGCACCGTGACATCGACCAGCACCGCGCCCTGCGCCCTGAGCACGCCCAGTTCCTTCTCGATCAGCGCATTGACACCGTCATGCCCGCCAAAAAAGTCACGCGCCACACCGATGCGCTTGCCGCGCAAGCCATCCTTGCGCAGCGCGTTCGCATAATTGATGGCGGGGGCACGCGCCGTGGCGCCATCCTGCGGGTCGGCGCCGGCCAGTGCTCCCAGCAGCAGCGCCGCGTCGGCGACGCTGCGCGTCATCGGCCCGGCCGTGTCCTGCGAATGCGCGATGGGAATGATGCCGCTGCGGCTGACCAGGCCCAGGGTCGGCTTGATGCCGACGATGCCGCAGGTTGACGCGGGCGAGACGATGGAGCCATCGGTTTCCGTGCCGACGGCCAGCGTGGCCAGACTGGCTGCCATTGCCGAGGCCGAGCCGGAACTCGAGCCGCTCGTGTTGCGGTCGAG
Organism: Telluria sp. LT2P80; assembly: GCF_059685955.1. Taxonomy (NCBI): domain Bacteria; kingdom Pseudomonadati; phylum Pseudomonadota; class Betaproteobacteria; order Burkholderiales; family Oxalobacteraceae; genus Telluria; species Telluria sp. LT2P80. The sequence continues at coordinate 213,047 of NZ_JCASIO010000001.1, forward strand.
CGCATACGGATTGCGGGTCAGGCCGCCGCGTCCGCTCCAGCCGCTGGTCGAACGGGTCGAGCGCATGTTCGCCCATTCCGACAGATTGGTCTTGCCGAGGATGACAGCGCCGGCATTGCGCAGGCGGGCCACGATGTGGGCGTCGCGCCGGGCCTTGACGCCATCCAGCGCCAGCGAGCCTGCCGTCGTGCTCATCTTGTCGGCGGTAGCGATATTGTCTTTCAACAGGACCGGAATGCCGTGCAGCGGGCCGCGCAGCTTGCCGGCCTTGCGTTCGCGGTCACGCTCGCGGGCGATCTCGAGCGCGTCGGGATTGATTTCGATGACCGAGCGCAGGCGTGGGCCGGCGCGGTCGATGGCCGCGATGCGGGCCAGGTAACGCGAGGCCAGCTCGTGCGCCGTCAGCTTGCCGGCGCGCATGGCCTGCCCCTGCGCGTAGACACCGGCCTCGAGGATGGCGGCCGGCGCCGTTTTCGATGGCGCGGCGTGTGCCAGCATGCTCGTGCCGGCAACCGAACCGGATACCGTCCCGGCCACACCCATTCGTACAAAATCCCTGCGCTCCATGCCTGTGTACTCCGTCAAATGGTCAAGCAATAGCATAGCAGCAACGTGACAGGCGAACTGCCGGGCTGTGATAGGTGAAACGACTCACAGACGCGTCGATCATATATTGGACAAATCCAGCGCCAGCCATCACCCTGATCCAATCATTGTTTTTGCATTATTCTGGGAGATTGCCATGCCGACTTACCGTTCACACACCACGACCCAGGGTCGCAATATGGCAGGCGCCCGCGCCCTGTGGCGCGCCACAGGCATGAAAGACGGCGACTTCGACAAGCCGATCATCGCCGTGGTCAACTCGTTCACGCAGTTCGTGCCGGGCCACGTCCACCTGAAAGACCTGGGCCAGCTGGTCGCACGCGAGATCGAAGCGGCTGGCGGCGTGGCCAAGGAATTCAATACCATCGCCGTCGACGACGGCATCGCGATGGGCCACGGCGGCATGCTGTACTCGCTGCCTTCGCGCGACCTGATTGCCGACTCGGTCGAATACATGGTCAACGCGCACTGCGCCGACGCGATGGTCTGCATCTCGAACTGCGACAAGATCACACCCGGCATGCTGATGGCCGCGATGCGCCTGAACATTCCGACCGTGTTCGTCTCGGGCGGTCCGATGGAAGCCGGCAAGGTCATCAAGGTCGTGAACAACGAACGCAAGGTCATCAAGCTCGACCTGATCGATGCGATGATCAAGGCTGGCGACGCCTCCGTGTCGGACGCCGACGTGGCCGAGATCGAGCGCTCGGCCTGTCCGACCTGCGGCTCGTGTTCGGGCATGTTCACGGCCAACTCGATGAATTGCCTGACCGAGGCGCTCGGCCTGGCGCTGCCGGGCAACGGCACGATCGTCGCGACCCATGCCGACCGCAAGGAACTGTTCCTGCGCGCCGGCCGCCTGATCGTCGAGACCGCCAAGCGCCACTACGAGGAAGACGACTACTCGGTGCTGCCGCGCTCGATCGCGACCAAGACCGCGTTCGAGAACGCGATGGCGCTCGACGTGTCGATGGGTGGCTCGACCAACACCGTGCTGCACCTGCTGGCCGCCGCGCACGAAGCCGAAGTCGACTTCACGATGGCCGACATCGACCGCATCTCGCGCCTGGTGCCCTGCCTGTGCAAGGTGGCGCCGATGACCGACAAATACCATATCGAAGACGTGCACCGCGCCGGCGGCATCTTCTCGATCCTGGGCGAGCTGGCGCGCGCCGGCCTGTTCGACACGTCGCTGCCGACGATCCACAGCCCGACGATGGCTGCGGCCATTGAAAAATACGACATCGCGGTCAGTACCGACGAAGCCGTGCACCAGTGGTTCCGCGCAGCACCGGGCGGCGTGCCGACCCAGGTGGCGTTTTCGCAGGCCGAGCGCTACGAAAAGAACGACCTCGACCGCGCAATGGGCTGCATCCGCGACCGCGAGCACGCGTATTCGAAGGATGGCGGCCTGGCAGTCTTGTACGGCAACATCGCCGAAAAAGGCTGCATCGTGAAGACGGCCGGCGTGGACGAAAGCATCCTCAAATTCTCGGGCAAGGCGCGCGTGTTCGAGAGCCAGGACGCGGCGGTCGAAGCGATCCTGGGCGACAACGTCACGGCTGGCGACGTCGTCATCATTCGCTACGAAGGCCCGAAAGGCGGACCGGGCATGCAGGAGATGCTGTACCCGACCTCGTACATCAAGTCCAAGGGCCTGGGCAAAGCGTGCGCATTGTTTACCGATGGCCGTTTCTCGGGTGGCTCGTCGGGCCTGGTGATCGGACATGCGTCGCCCGAAGCGGCCGAAGGCGGCGCAATCGGACTGGTGCAGGAAGGCGACATGGTCGACATCGACATCCCCGAGCGCACCATCAACCTGCGCGTGACGACCGAGGAACTGGCGCACCGCCGTGCGGCGATGGACGCACTGGGCGCGGACGCCTGGTTGCCGCTGGGGCGCGAGCGTTACGTCTCGCAGGCACTGCAGGCCTATGCGGCGCTGACCACGTCGGCCGATCGCGGCGCGGTGCGGGATCTGGCGCAGCTGCGCCGCAAGTAGGGTTGCTTGGTACGGCGCTGTAGGGTGGGCGGCTACGCCGTCCACGCGTTCAAACCAAACCGGCGCTGTGTTAAATCGTATGGTTCGATGGGCTTGATTGAACGCGTGGACGGCAAAGCCGTCCACCCTACGTCACCGCATCATCCGATGTGGTACGAATTGGTTTGCCCCGCCCATAAAAAAACGCTGCCGAGGCAGCGTTTTTTTATGGGGAAACCCGTGCTTAGTTACGCACGACTTTCTTGTACTCGTTGGTGCGGGTATCGATTTCGATCATGTCGTCGCCGCTGACGAACAACGGCACCATCACGGTGTGCTGCTTGCCTTCGATGGCGTTTTCGATCTTGGCTTCTTTCAGGACGTTGCCCGACGTGTTGCCCTTGACTGCTGGCTCCGAGTACACGATCTGGCGTGCGATCGTGGTTGGCAGTTCGACCGAGATGGCCTTGCCGTCATAGAACACGGCTTCGCATTCCATACCGTCTTTCAGGTAGTGCAGCGCGTCGCCCAGGTTCTCTTCTTCGATTTCGAACTGTTCGTAATCGGCGTCCATGAAGACATACAGCGGATCGGCGAAGTACGAGTAGGTCACTGGCTTTTTGTCCAGCACGACGACGTCGAACTTGTCATCGCCACGGAACACGTTTTCCAGCGGTGCATTGGTCAGAAGATTCTTCATCTTCCACTTGTAGGTGAAGCCCGTGCGGCTCGAGCCATTGACGTCGGAACGCAGCACGATGAACGGCTTTTCATCAACCATGATGATGTTGCCAACACGAATTTCTTTTGCGGGTTTCATAGATATTTTACGTAAAAAGATAGTTGCATTAAATCATCGCCGGCTGGTGGGCCGAAGGCCCCGGACCTGCGTTTGATCGTCGGAATCCGTTAGAAACTAACCGGGCATTATACGCTGTTTTCCTGGGCAAACCGCAGATCGCGCACGAAATCGAGCAGTTGCGTGACCAGATCGCCCCGCGCGAGCACGGTCTGGCGCCACGCATCGGCCTGCGCTGCGATGTCGGGCAACGTGGCGTCGAGGGCATTCCAGGCGGCCCGGTGATCATCCATCGGCTGCGCACCGTTCCAGCCAAGCATGTACGCCGTCAGTGCCGGCGCCCCTCGCGCGTACAGCGCCAGGAACGCGCGCAGCTTCTTGTGGTGCAGATTCTCGTCCTGCGGATAAATGTGCCAGACGAAAGGACGACCGGCCCATTGCGCCCGTACCCACGAATCTTCGCCACGCACGAAATTGACGTCGCAGGCCCAGAGTAACAGGTCGTAATCGGCCTGGGGCAGGAATGGCAGTACGCGTACGGTCAGCGAGCCCTGGCTTGCGCTCGCGCCGGCCACTGGCGCGGTACCCAGGAAGGCGCTGACCTGCGCGGACGCGACGCCTTCCGGCACCAGGCACAGCGTGGGGGTGGCGCCGCCCCGCCAGGTGTCGAACAGTGCGGTTACCGGCGCGTCAAGGTAGCAGAACAGCGACACCTTGCGCCCTGCTGCCTCGGCCGCGGTCACGCCGAACCGCGCCAGGAAATCCATGACGCCGGCGCGATCCTCCTGGAACGCACGCCGGCGCGCGTCCAGTCCCGCTTCGTACAGCAGCCCGCCAGTGCGCGCATTAAAGCCCGGGAAATAGAAATGCTTGGTCAGCCGCAGGCGGGGATGCATCGATGGCAGGCAGTGGCAGCCCTCGACCCAGTCCTCGGCCGTCAAGCCCTCGTAGTTCAGCCATACGGGGCGCGGCGTGCGGGCGGCCATGGCCCGTTGATAATCGGGCGGCAGCTCACAACCGAAGAACTCGATGACGACGTCGGGGATGTCACGGGCGTCGAACTGGCCACCCGGATCCTGCCAGTGACGCACTGTGACGCCTTGTATCGCTTGCTGCGCCGCTGCCGGATCCACCTCGGGGCAGATGCGCCGGAAACTGACCAGGTCGTCGACCCACAGCGTGACCGCCAGCGCATGCTCGTGGCACAGCTGGCGCGCCAGGCGCCAGCAGATGCCGATGTCCCCATAGTTATCGATGACCTTGCAGAAAATCGCCAGTGACGGCGCGGAGGAAGACAGGGACATGGATGCGGGCGGTGCTTTGACGCGCGGAGACGAGGGTCGTCATTCTAACCCGGATTTACGTGGTGATTTTTCTCAGGCCCCAGTGCGCATCGCGAAGAAAGTTGGAGCTTTCTGACGCGCGTCTGCGCTACCGCAAAGCGCGATTTTAACGTTGCCCACATCGCCATAAGACCAAAACTTCATTGCCAGGCACCGGTCGAACGCCTACCTGCAGGAAAAGCAGCCTCGAAAGGCCGCCATCCTGCCCTTCCCTCGCGCCACCGGTCACGCCGCGGCGCGAATCATATGAACACGGTCGTTTGTGGCAGGCCCTTGCTGTTTCAAGCCAGCCTCAGCGCGACCGATCAACCGGAGGCTTAGCACCATGAACGAATTTCAACAACCATTTGGTCAACCACAGTTTGCACCACAAGGCCTGGGCAGCATGTTCGGCGGCGCACTAGGCGGCGCCGTTGGCCGTGGCATCGGGGGCTGGTTTGGCAATAGTGGCGCGGGTGGGCGCATCGGCGAAATGGCCGGCAACTTCCTCGGTCACCTGTCGCCATTCTCGGTCGATCCCGCCGCTGCCATGGGTGTGCAGCAGCAGATCGATCCGCAACAGCTGCAGCAACTCCAGCAGATGCAACAGCTGCAGCAACTGCAACAACTGCAACAACTTCAGCAGCAACAGCAGATGCAGCAGCTGCAAGGGCAGTTGACCCCGCAAGGCGGTTTCTTCGGCAATCTGATCAGCACGATCGGCAAGCCTGCCGGCGCCCTGGTCGGCAACCTGACCGGCAACCGCCACCTCGGCAACATGATCAGCGACTATTCCGGCTATGCCCGGCTATTGCCGCTCGGCGCCGACCCGCAAGCGCAGCAGCAGGTCCAGCAGCAACACCCGATGGTCCAGCTACAGCAGTTGCAGGCCCAGCAGCAGCAATTGCAACAACTGCTGCAGCAGGTCCAGCAACAGGCTGTCATGCTGCAACAGCAAATCGTGCAGCAAGGCGGTCAACTGGCGCCGCAGGGTTGGCTCAGCAATGCGATCACCCAGTATGCACGGCCGGTCGGCGGCTTCATCGGCGAGCAACTGGGCAACCAGGGTCTGGGCGCCGCGATCGGCGGCGTGGCGGCGCAGCTTGGCCGTTATATACCCGCATCCGTTGATCCGTATGGGCAGCAGTTCGGCAACCAGCCCGGGGGACAACTCGGTGGCCAGTTCACCGGTCAGCAAGCGCAGTACGGCCAGTCTGGCCAGTTCGGCCAGCAAACCGTGCACTAAACCATGAACCACACCACACCATGACATATAGCCAGATTATTGCAGGCAACTGCCTGCAGTGATCTGGCGCCGAGGAGTCCCCGCCATGCCGGCTTCCCTGCCCCCTGCTTGTCCCGGCCGCTACATCGTGCGCGCTGCGAGCGACGACAACGAACTCGTCCGGTTCCTGGCGATCCTGAGCGCCGAACCCGGCGTGCAGGTTGTCGACCTGATCGGTCCATCGTCCGGCCCGCCACACACGGCAGTCGTCGAAACCGACGCGCCCACCGCCGAGCGGCTGCGGCAGCAGACTCTTGACCAGTTAACGATCGAACCCGACGAACCCCTCTCACTGTCCGACTGAGCGGCGCCGGGCAAAGGACACACTATGGCCAAACAAGCAAAAGGCGGTGCTGCCGATTCGCAGCAGACGCCCACCGAGTTGCATGACGGCGCAGGAGACGCCCGCGCCGATACCGGCAGCAGCCCCACCCCTGCGCGCGGGCGCCCGGTCACCGAGCGCAAGAAAAAATATCTGGTGGCGCCGCGTGCCGTGCTCGGCGCATTTGGCACCAGCAGCTGGATGACGCCGCTGGGCCTGTCATCGGTGCAGCAAGCGCTCACCGCCATGCCTGATATCGACGTGGTCGACACCATCACGCCGCGCGCCGGGCTGACCACAGCCGGTTTCGGGCCATCGTCGATGGGCGACGGTGCCGAGGGCGTTGTCGTCGCGCGCATGACCGATCAAAAAGCCGGCGAACTGCTGCAGCGCGGCCAGGGCCAGTTGCTCGTCGAACGCGACCAGCACCTCGCACTGCTCGACCCCATGCTGCGCCGCCCCGACCTGGTCAGCTCGCTCACGCCCTACCAGGGCCCGCAGTGCGAACTCTTGCTGGCGGTCGTGGGCACTGACGGTGCGCCGCTGCCCGAGGTCGAGGTCTCGCTGTTCGGTGGCGTGCTGCCCAGCACTGCAGTCACCGGCGCCGACGGCGTGGCGCACCTGCGCCTGTATGGCGACGATCCCCACACGATCAGCGGCCTGTATGTAAAACCACGCGCCGATTACTGGAGCTTCTACCAGCGCGATCCCGACCTGAGCCTGCAAGAGGCCAACGTCGTCATGCTGCGCCCCCTGGCCGAATGGCCGGCGCTGCGCGGCCTGCCGCAGCAAAATGCGATGGGCTGGGGGGCGCGGGCCATGCGCCTCGACCAGGTGCCCCAGCATTATCGCGGGCGTGGCATCAAGGTGGCCGTCATCGATTCCGGCGCCGCTACCACGCATGGCAATCTGAACGAGATCCACGAAGGCTTCGACGTCATCAACAAGCGCACCGACCGCAGCACCTGGAATGTCGACACGCTCGGCCATGGCTCGCACTGCACCGGCGTGATTGCCGCCACCGATCCCGCCTGGGGTATCCGCGGCTTCGCCCCCGAGGCCGAAATTCACGTCTGCAAGCTGTTCCCCGGTGGCCAGGTGAGTCAGCTGATCGACGCCCTCGAATACTGCATCGAGCAAGGCATCGACATCGTCAACATGAGCCTGGGCGGCTCGGCGCCCTCCGAAGCACTCGAGCGCCAGATCGTGCGCGCCAAGCAGGCCGGGGTGGCCTGCATTGCCGCCGCCGGCAACTCGGCCGCTGCCGTGCAATATCCGGCGTCATCGTCACATGTGCTGGCCGTCGCGGCCATCGGCAAGATCGGTGAGTTCCCGTCCGACAGCTACCATGCGGAAACCATCGGCGCCGACATCGACGTGTATGGCTACTTCACGGCGCGCTTCAGCTGCTTCGGACCACAGGTCGATGTGTGCGCGCCCGGTGTGGCTGTCGTGTCGTCGGTGCCGCCAAATAATTTCGCCGCATGGGACGGGACATCGATGGCGGCGCCACATGTGTCGGGCCTGGCTGCACTCGTGCTGGCACACAGGCCCGAATTCGGGTCGATGCTGCAGGCCCGCTCGCCGGAACGGGTTGAACGGCTATTCCACGTTCTACGGATGAGCGCGCGCCCTGTCACGCTGAATGATCCCAACCACATCGGCTATGGTTTGCCCGATGCGCTGGTGGCGCTGGGCTTGCCTACGGCGCAGCAAACGATGCCCTGGCAGAGCACGGCAGCAGGGTTTGGTGCGCCGGTTGGCATGCATGGCATGGCCACCCATGACGGTGGATGGCTCAGCGCGGTGGGGGTCAGCATGCAGCATCAGGGCATGCAACAGCAGGGCATGCAGCATCAGGGCATGCCAAATCAAGGGCCGACGCTGCCATATCCGTTCGGCACGCTGCGGGTGTCAGGTTGGTGAAGTACGAAGCGCCGCGCAAGCCTGTCGCAGACGAAAAAAAACCGGAGCCCCACTGTCGTGGCCGGCTCCGGCTTTCTGTCTGGCGTCCCCACGGGGATTCGAACCCCGGTACTCACCGTGAAAGGGTGATGTCCTAGGCCTCTAGACGATGGGGACCTAAAACTGGTGCTGCATATTACCGACTGCGTGTTGCCCGATGCTGCTGACTGCAACGCAAAACATCACAAGACTGTCGCAACCTTCGCAAGCCATCACAATAACGATCCTGCGATCCTACTTTACAACCAAATCATTGCGCACACAAATGTAGTGGCACAATAGAAAAACCGGAGCACCTCTCCGCGCAAGCGCGTTGGTCTACCCCGGTTTTAAACTGGCGTCCCCACGGGGATTCGAACCCCGGTACTCACCGTGAAAGGGTGATGTCCTAGGCCTCTAGACGATGGGGACCTAAAACTGTTTTGCTCTAACGAGCGCACTACAACTACATGATGCTGCTGACTTCCATGCGCCGCCGCTGGCGCGGCACATCTGCCAAATTCTTGGCGTCCCCACGGGGATTCGAACCCCGGTACTCACCGTGAAAGGGTGATGTCCTAGGCCTCTAGACGATGGGGACCCTGGACTTGCTGAAACTTTTACTGTGCTTGCTTTACTCGTACTGCGGTACTACTCAATGTCGTTTTCTTTTACGTGGTGGAGGTAAGCGGGATCGAACCGCTGACCTCTTGCATGCCATGCAAGCGCTCTCCCAGCTGAGCTATACCCCCCACGGGAAAACAACATTTTACTACACTGCACCTGCTTCGACCAGTAGCGCATGCTGCTTGCATACTGTGTCTTGTTATTCTAACCAGCAAGCTGGCGTCCCCACGGGGATTCGAACCCCGGTACTCACCGTGAAAGGGTGATGTCCTAGGCCTCTAGACGATGGGGACCATGAACAACCGATACTGCATTACTACTTTGCTGCTGGCTACACAGCTTCACATTACAACCGAGGCAAAACCACTGCCACACTTCAGAGTTGGTGGAGGTAAGCGGGATCGAACCGCTGACCTCTTGCATGCCATGCAAGCGCTCTCCCAGCTGAGCTATACCCCCGCAGCGCTGAAGTGCGAGCATTATATAGGACACCCTTGCATTTCGCAAACAACGTTTTGAGACGTCGAAGCGGGGTGTCCAATGCGGGCTGTTACAACCCCTTCTGCACGCGCGCCAGCACGACGTCGCGGCCAAACAACTCGAGCACCACATCGATCGCCGGCGTCTGCAACTGGCCTGTCAGCAGCAGGCGCAGTGGCATGGCCAGTTGCGGCATCTTGAGGCTGTGGGCAGCCAATACTTCCTTGATCATCGCTGCCAGCGACGCCTTGTCCCACGCCACCGTGGCGCAGCGCTCAGCGAACAGCGCCAGCGCCGCGCGCACGGCTTCCGTCAGGTGCAGCGCCAGTTGCTCGGCGTCCGGCTGCGGATCGCGGTAGAACAGCATGGCAGCATCGGCCAGCTCGTTGATCGTGTTCGCGCGTTCCTTCATCAGGCCCAGCACGGTTGGCAGCGCCGGCGCGCCATCGAAGCGCGCACCGTCGCGCTCGAGCTTTGGCAGCGCCAGTGCAGCCAGGCGCTCATTGTCGGCTGCCTTGATATAGTGGTTGTTCAGCCAGTTCAGCTTTTCCGGATTGAACTGGGCCGCCGATGCGGTCAGGTGTTCCAGATTGAACCACCCGGTGAACTGCGCCATCGAAAATACTTCGTCGTCGCCGTGGCTCCAGCCCAGGCGCGCCAGGTAATTGAGCATCGCTTCAGGCAGATAGCCCTGCTCCGGATAATCCATGACGCTCACGGCGCCATGGCGCTTGGACAGCTTTGCGCCATCGGTGCCGAGAATCATCGGCAGGTGGCCATACAGCGGCAACTCGGCGCCGAGCGCGCGCAGGATGTTGATCTGGCGTGGCGTGTTGTTGACGTGATCGTCACCGCGCAGCACATGCGTGATCTTCATGTCCCAGTCGTCGACCGCGACGCAGAAGTTATAGGTCGGCGTGCCGTCCGGGCGCGCGATGACCAGGTCGTCGAGTTCCTTGTTGCCGATCGTGATCGTGCCCTTGACCACGTCCGTCCAGGTCACGTCGCCATCGAGTGGATTCTTGAAACGCACCACCGGCTTGACGCCTTCCGGCACGGCCGGCAGGACCTTGCCGGCTTCAGGGCGCCAGGTGCCGTCGTAGCGCGGCTTCTCGCCGGCTGCGCGCATGCGCTCGCGCATCGCTTCCACTTCGTCAGGCGACGAGTAGCACAGGTAGGCGGTGCCGGCGTCGAGCATGCCGGCGACCACTTCGCGGTAGCGGTCCATGCGCTGCATCTGGTAGAACGGGCCTTCGTCGTGCTCCAGGCCCAGCCACTTCATGCCGTCGAGGATGGCCTGCACGGCTTCGGGCGTCGAGCGTTCGAGGTCGGTGTCTTCGATGCGCAGGATGAAAGTGCCGCCGAAGTGGCGGGCGTAGGCCCACGAATACAGCGCGGTGCGCGCGCCGCCAACGTGGAGATAGCCGGTCGGGCTGGGAGCAAAACGGGTGCGGACGGTCATGGCGGAAAGCAATCAGGTAAAAGGCGTATTCTACCCCGACGCCCGGCCGGCCAGCATGCATCCCCACGGCCCCTTGCCCAGTCTCTTCAACGGCGCACCACGGCGCGACGGGTCAAGCGGCCATGCCGGGCGCGCGCAGCGCCACCGGCCGCCTCCCTGCACGACACGGCCCTGCAAAATGAACAAAGCCCCTGTACAACAGCGTTGCGCAGGGGCTTTATGAAACGGCTCCGGGCACCAGGCCCGGCCAGGCTTGAGATCAGTCGTTCCTGACGACGATGCTCGGGAACTTGCTGCTCATGTCCTTGGCCTTGTCGGCGATCTTGATCGCGACCTTGCGGGCGATCTGCTTGTAGACCGCAGCGACGGCGCCATCCGGATCGGCGACGACGGTCGGACGACCGGCATCGGCCTGCTCGCGGATCGACATCGTCAGCGGCAGCGCGCCGAGGAACTCGATACCGAAATCGGCGCACATCTTCTCGCCACCGCCGTGACCGAAGATCGCTTCGGTATGACCGCAGTTGGTGCAGGTGTGGGTGCTCATGTTCTCGACCACGCCCAGGATCGGGATCCCGACTTTCTCGAACATCTTGAGGCCCTTGCGCGCGTCGAGCAAGGCGATGTCCTGCGGCGTGGTGACGATCACGGCGCCCGTGACCGGCACTTTCTGCGACAGCGTCAGCTGGATGTCGCCGGTGCCTGGCGGCATGTCGACGATCAGGTAATCGAGGTCGCGCCAGTTGGTCTGCTCGAGCAGCTGCTGCAGCGCGCCGCTGGCCATCGGGCCGCGCCACACCATCGGCTCATCCGGATCGATCATGAAGCCGACCGACGACACCTGGATACCGTGGTTTTCCAGCGGCTCCATGCTCTTGCCGTCGTTGGTCAGCGGGCGACCGCTCACGCCCAGCATCATCGGCTGCGACGGACCATAGATGTCGGCATCCAAGATGCCGACGCTGGCGCCTTCGGCGTGCAGCGCCAGGGCCAGGTTCACGGCCGTCGTCGATTTGCCGACGCCGCCCTTGCCCGAGGCAACAGCGATGATGTTCTTCACGTTCGGCATGACCTTCATGCCGCGCTGGACCGTGTGCGAGACGATCTTGCTGTAGGCGCGGATGGCCACGCCTTCGACGCCTGGCAGGGCCAGCACGGCGCTGGCTGCCATCTGGCGCAGCATCTCGACCTGGCTGGCGGCCGGGTAGCCCAGTTCCAGTTCGAATGTGACCTGGCCATTGTCGATATTGATGTTCTTGATCGACTTGGTGGTGATGAAATCCTTGGTGGTATTGGGGTCGATTACGCTCGCCAATGCCGTCTTGATATCGCTTTCAGTGATGCTCATGGTGCTCTCCAGGTGTTCTCCGATTGATATTGGGGCGAAGTGTAGCGCAAAACGGCAGGGCAGCCAGCCTGTTGGTCGTAAACCACGGGGAATACCCCCTGCGCGCACAGGGCCATCCGCTGTTAAAATGCTTCTTTTCATATAACCGAAGCGTTTCAACCATGACCCGCAAGCTGTTCGTCACCACCGCACTGCCCTACGCCAATGCTGCCTTCCATATCGGCCACATGATGGAATACATCCAGGCCGACATCTGGGTCCGCTTCCAGCGAATGCAGCGCGAAGGCAATGCGCAGGGCGGCCAGAAACGCGAAGTGCATTTCGTCTGTGCCGACGATACGCACGGCACGCCGATCATGATCGCGGCCGAAAAAGAAAACATCACGCCGCAGGAATTCGTGGCCAAGATCGCCGCCGGCCGCGCGCAATATCTCGATGGCTTCCATATCGCCTTCGATAACTGGTATTCCACCGATTCGCCCGAAAACGTCGAACTCTCGCAAGGCATCTACCGCAAGCTGCGCGATGCCGGCCTGATCGTCACCAAGACCGTCGATCGCTTCTACGATCCGGTCAAGGGCATGTTCCTGGCCGACCGCAACATCAAGGGCGAGTGCCCGGTGTGCCATGCCAAGGACCAGTACGGCGATAACTGCGAAGTGTGCGGCGCTGCCTACCAGCCCACCGAACTGATCAACCCGTTCTCGGTCTTCACCGGCTCCACGCCCGTGCTCAAGCCATCGGAGCAGTACTTCTTCAAGCTGTCCGACCCGCGCTGCTTCGCGTTTCTCAAAGAATGGCTGAACACCCCGGGCCGCCTGCAGCCGGAAATGGTCAACAAGGTGTCGGAGTGGCTGGGCGAAGCCGGCGAAAAGCTGGCCGACTGGGACATCTCGCGCGACGCGCCCTACTTCGGCATCCCGATTCCGGATGCACCGGGCAAGTTCTTCTATGTGTGGCTGGACGCGCCGGTCGGCTACCTGGCCAGCCTGAAAAACTACTTCGACAAGCAGGGTCTGGATGTCGAGGCGTTCCTGAACGACCCGGCTGCCGAGCAATTGCACTTCATCGGCAAAGATATTGTCTCGTTCCACCTGCTGTTCTGGCCGGCGATGCTGAATTTCTCGGGCCACCCGATCATCGACAACCTGAAGGTCGCCGTCCACGGCCACCTGACGGTGAACAATGAAAAAATGTCGAAGTCGCGCGGCACCGGTATCTCGCCGCTGCGCTATCTGGAACTGGGCATGAACCCGGAGTGGCTGCGCTACTACCTGGCCTTCAAGCTCAACGCCAGGGTGGAAGACCTGGACTTCAACGGCGACGACTTCGTGGCCCGCGTCAACAGCGACCTGATCGGCAAGTACGTGAATATCGCCAGCCGCTGCGCCGGCTTCATCGCCAAGCGCTTCGACGGCAAACTGGCCGACAGCGTCTCGCCGCTGGGCCGCGACTGGATCTGCAAGGCACTGATGCACGATGGTGCCGAGCGTCAGGCATCGGTGGCCGCCAGCTTCGAGGCGCGCGAATACGGCCGTGCACTGCGCGAAATCATGGAGATTGCCGACGTCATCAACCAGTACGTCGACGAGCACAAGCCATGGATCCTGGCCAAGGACGACACCAAAACGGCCGAACTGCACGACGTCTGCACGACCGCGCTGATCCTGTTTCGTCAACTGACCATCATGCTGCAACCGGTGCTGCCGCAAGTAGCCGCGCGCGTCGCCGAATTCCTGGGCGACGCTGAACTGAGCTGGGCCGACACCCATGGCGCCGCCGTCTACGAATCGATGCTCGGCCGCACCATCGGCACCTACACGCACCTGATGCAGCGTGTCGACGCCAAGATGGTCGAGAACCTGTTCGACAAGCCGGTCCCGGCGGCAGTTGCTCCGGCGATCGCCGCGCCGGCAGCCGCTGAGGCGATCGCCCCGGCGTCTACGCCAGTGACCGACGCGTCGGACGAAGGCGACATCGAAGCCCTGGCTCCGACCATCACGATCGACGACTTCACCAAGATCGACCTGCGCGTCGCGAAAATCGTCAACTGCGAACACGTCGAAGGGTCGACCAAATTGCTGCGCCTGACGCTGGACGTCGGCGAAGGCCGTCACCGCAATGTGTTCTCGGGCATCAAGTCGGCATACCAGCCGGAAGACCTGATCGGCAAGCTGACAGTGCTGGTGGCCAACCTGGCACCGCGCAAGATGAAGTTCGGCGTGTCCGAAGGCATGGTGCTGTGCGCATCAAGCGCTGACGAGAAAACCAATCCGGGTCTGTACCTGCTCGACCCGATGCCGGGCGCGACGCCAGGCATGCGCATCCGCTGATGCTTCACGACAGCGGCTGGTCTGGCGTGCCACGATGACGTGGCCGCCAGCCAGCCACTGGCCGGCCCCGGGGTGCGAATTCCGGGGCCAGTACCGGGTGTACAATGCCATGTTTAAACTATGACAAGACGCCCTACAAACTCTTTTGATAGGTAGCCAAGAACCATGACCGATTTGACTCCCCTGCGCCATATTCCGACCGCCAACGTGTTCCGCAAAGGCGACGTGTTCGTCCTGTTCGGTGAACTGTTCGGCCGCGGCTACGTGAATGGCCTGATCGACGAGGCGCGCGCCGCCGGCATGACGATCGTCGGCATCACCGTGGGCCGCCGCGACGAGACCGGCGCCCTGCGCCCGCTGGACGCGGCTGAACTGGCCGAAGCCGAAGAAAAACTGGGCGGCCGCATCATCAATGTGCCGCTGATGGCCGGCTTCGACATGGATGCACCGGAGGGCGAAAAGAACCCGACCGAAATGCTGTCGGGTATCACGCTGAAAACCTGGCAAGAAGAAACGCTGGACTGGGCGCACATCGAGCGTTGCCGCGAAGCCGGCGTGCGCCGCTTCACGACCTCGGCCGCGCAAGTCATGCAGGAAGTCGACAAGCTGGTGCCACAGGGTGCGAACGTGTTCTTCGCCCATACCATGGCGGGCGGCATCCCGAAGATCAAGGCCTTCCTGGCCATTGCCAATCGCATCTACAAAGGCCGCGGCGAGCGTTTCATGTCGTCGCGTGCCCTGCTCGAGAGCGATCTGGGCAAGTTGATCCTGATGAACTTCGACGAAGTCTCGGCCAACACGCTCAAGTACCTGATCGATGCGTCGGCCACGATCCGCGACCGCGTGACCCAGGCTGGTGGCGAAGTGCGCTACACGGCGTATGGCTACCACGGCACCGAGATCCTGATCGGCGGCGAGTACCACTGGCAGACCTACACCAACTACACGCAGGGCTACGCCAAGATGCGCCTGGAGTCGGTGGCTGAAGCGGCGTGGAAGAACGGCATCACTGCCACGGTGTTCAACTGCCCGGAAATCCGCACGAATTCGTCGGACATCTTTGTCGGCGTGGAACTGTCGCTGTTCCCGTTGCTGGTCGCGCTCAAGCGCGAAGGCGGCGGCGCCTGGGCCGATGAGCAGTGGCGTATCTGCGAAGAATTGCTGGGCGACGACACGTCACTGCAGCAATTGCTCGACACGATCGAGGGCTACAACAACGACGCCACCAGCGCCGAGTTCCGCAATTTCGAAGCCTGGCCGATGGACAACACGCCGGCCCTGGCCGATGTGATGATCGGCACTTCGGAAGCGATCACGGCCCTGCACAAGGACAAGAAAGCGCTGATCACCGATCACCTGTCGAGCCTGGTCCTGGAAGGCGCCGGCCCGCTGATGTTCCATGGCGCGTCGGAAAAGATCGCCCCGGTGCTGTGGCTGAATCACGACATCATCGCGCGCCAGCTGAACGCGCTGCACAAGTAAGCCTGACATCGTCATACTTGACGACACCTGGGGCGGGGCGCAAGATTCTGTCCCGCTCCAGGTCTCGTCAAGCCGCTGTTCCATTGCATCCACGAAGCCAATCATGATCTTCTCGAAAAAACACGTGAACTACGAATCCGAGCACACCAAGTTCATCTCGGAACTGAAGAAACAGCATCCAGAGATGGATGCCGGCCAAGTGGCCGGTCGCGCGCTGCTGTGGGACAAGTCCCCTGTCTCGCTCGACGAACAGGCACGCACTGAAGAGTCGCGCCTGCGCCAGCAAGCTTATCCGTACCAGAACAAGGTCTGAGGACGGTCGCGCGCATGATGCCCGACGGGGCGGCTGACGGACACGACGAGGTACACACTCAGGCTGTCCAGCCCGCCATGGAAACACCGCATCCTGCGCCGGTCGACGCCACCCTGGCACGCCTGTACGGCGAACCGCTCACGCGCTTGCCGAATGACCTGTACATCCCGCCCGATGCGCTTGAGATCTTTCTCGACGCATTTGAAGGACCGCTCGATCTGCTGCTGTACCTGATCCGGCGGCAAAACTTCAATATCCTCGATATCCCGATGGCGCAGGTCACCCTGCAATACCTCGTCTATGTCGAGCAGATCCGCAAAAGCAATCTCGAGCTGGCCGCGGAATACCTGTTGATGGCGGCAATGCTGATCGAGATCAAGTCGCGCATGCTGCTGCCCAAGCGCCAGGACGAATTGATCGAGGATGCGGGCGACCCGCGCGCCGAACTTGTGCGTCGTCTGCTGGACTATGAGCAGATCAAGACCGCCGCCGTCGCACTGGGCAACGTACCGCAGGAAGGCCGCGACTTTGTCCGGCCCGAGCTGTTCGTCGAACAGGGCCTGGTTCAGCCGCTGCCCGATGTCGATCCGTGGGATTTGCAGCGCGCCTGGCTCGATGTACTGCGCCGCGCCAAGCTGACCCAGCATCACCGGATCGGCCGCCAGGAACTGTCGGTGCGCGAGCACATGTCGGCCATCCTGCGCACGCTGCAGTCACAGCGCTTCGTCGAGTTCGGCGACCTGTTCGCGGGCCAGCACACGGTGCCGATTGTCGTGGTGCACTTCGTCGCGATGCTCGAACTTGCCAAAGAAACCCTGATTGAAATTACCCAGGCCGAACCGTTTGCACCGATCTACGTGCGACTGGCCTATTCGCCGGCATAACGCCGGCCTCTCCTGACCCGATCCATCATGAAAATCATCTCTTCCATCGACGAACTGCGCGACCAGCTCAGCGGCCAACTGCGCACGGCATTCGTGCCAACGATGGGCAATCTGCACGAAGGCCACCTGTCGCTGATGCGTCTGGCGCGCCGCCATGGCGATCCGGTCGTCGCGTCGATCTTCGTCAACCGCCTGCAATTCGGCCCCAACGAAGACTTCGACAAATACCCGCGCACGTTCCACGAAGACGTGGCGAAGCTGGAAAAAGAAGGCGTCTACGTGCTGTTCGCGCCGACCGAGAAGGATCTGTACCCGGAGCCGCAAGAGTACCGGGTGCGCCCGCCTGACGGCCTGGGCAGCACGCTGGAAGGCGAATTCCGCCCCGGCTTCTTCGAAGGTGTCTGCACGGTGGTCACCAAGCTGTTCTCGTGCGTGCAGCCGCGTGTGGCCGTGTTCGGCAAGAAGGATTATCAGCAGCTGATGATCGTGCGCAATATGGCGCGCCAGTTCGCCATGCCAACCCAGATCATCGGCGCCGAGACCTACCGCGCCGAAGATGGTCTGGCGCTGTCGTCGCGCAACGGTTATCTGTCGGAGACCGAGCGGGCCGAAGCGCCGACCCTGTACCAGAACTTGAATGCAGTGGCCGACAGCGTGCGTGGTGGAGAGCGTGATATCGCGCAAGTCGAAGCGCGCGCGATGGCGGCGCTGGCCGAGCGTGGCTGGAAACCCGACTACATCTCGGTGCGCAAGCGCGGCGACCTGCAGGCACCGGATGCGGCCGACCTGACGAATGGCGCACCGCTGGTCGTGCTTGCCGCAGCCAAGCTGGGCAACACGCGCCTGATCGACAATCTGGAAATCTGATCGTTTGGGCCGCCCCGCGGGCCTCAGCCCGCCGGGCAGCCCTGGCGCACCAGCGCTGCCTTCAACTCCCGCTTGAACCCGGTGTAATCGACGGCTTTCTGCACATAGGCGTCGACACCCAGCGCCTGGGCGCGCTCACGGTCGGCTGCCAGACCGGACCCCGACACGATGATGACGGGCATCCCGGCCAGCGCCTCGGCGCGCAGACGCGCCAGCAGCTCGAACCCGTCGACCTGCGGCATCTTGATGTCGAGGAGCAGCAGATCGAAGCGCTGCTCGCGAAGCATCTCGTACGCCTGGGCGCCATCGCCTGCCACGACCAGTTCGTGGTCGAACGCGAATTCTTGCAGGGCAAGTCGCGTTAGCATGACATCAATGCCCAGATCGTCGACCAGGAGAATATTTTTCATCCGGCATGCTAGCAGAGCCGCCAAACGGACGCCGCCACGTATGCACAGGGGGCGACAGACTAGCCGTCCAGCCCCACGCTCTGCGCCCACGCCAGCGCCGACAGATGCGCCTCATTGACGTCGGACGGACTCAGCCCCAGCGTCGCCGCCAGTGACGCCACCAGGTTCGAATTGAGCTCGCATGCTTCGGCCAGCGCCAGGTAGGGCCCGTAACTGCCTTCGCGCTTCGTCAATGCCTTGACCACTTCATCGGGCAACTGGATCGCATCGAGCACTTCCTGCATGGACAGGCCCAGCAGACGGTCGAGTAGCGAGAACATGCCGGCCACGAACAGGTGTTCACCGGCGCCCCGGCCCAGGGCTTTTTGCCCCAGCAATTCAGCCAGGCGGCCGCGCACGACAGCCGTTTCCATCAGCACCGGCGAATAGCCACTCGCACTGGCCGTGGCCAGCAGCAGCACCAGCCAGCGGTACAGCGGCGCGTAGCCGAGCAGCGAGATGGCCTGGCGCAGCGACTGCACTTCGCGGCCCGCGCCGAAGCCGGCGGTATTGATGTAACGCAGCAGCTTGTAGGTCAATGCCGGGTCGCGTTTGAGCACGCTTTCGAGCCGGGCCACGTCGTCATTGGCCTGCACCATCTGCATCAGTTGCAGGATGATTTGCTGGCTCGGGTTCATGCCCTTGACGGGATTGCCCGGTCGCGGGGTCAGGTGCAGCTTGCCGACAAAGGCATCGAGCCCGAGCGCGGCGCAGGCATCGAAATCGGCCCACGTGCCCACCGGCCGCCCGACCATGCGCAGCGAAGAATGCTTGGCGCTCGCATAGGTCCGGGCCTGGTCCGCCACGTTGACGCCGGTAAAGCGCACCTCGACGTATGAAGCGTACGGTGCCAGATTGCGCCCCAGCAGCGTGAGGTCGCAGCCGCGAATGGCCACACCCACGCCACCGGCGCGCACGGCCTGCACGGCCGAACGCACGTCGACGTCGGTCAACTGGCGGATATCGAAGGCGAGGACGGTGCGTTCCGGCGGCAGCGCATGCAGTGCATCGGTCGACAGCATGGCGGGTACGGCGTCCAGGAACAGGATCTTGTCGCGCAGCAGCCAACCCTGGTCGACATGGTTGACGTGCTCGGCGACAAAGCCGACCAGGCCTTCAAGGTCGGGGCCGGTCGGGATACGGCCGTCGTGCTGTTGCCACGACAGCTCGTAACCGAGAACACGCTGCCGGGGATCGAGCAGCGGTTCACGGACAATGAAGTTGGTGCGATGCATGGAGGCGCCGTTTCAAATTGCTCGGCGCAAGCTCAAAACCCGAGACTGTCGAGCAGGTCGTCGACCTGCCCCTGGTTTGCCACGACTTCGGTACCCATCGGCTTGATTTGCGGACCGTTCATCAGGCCATTGTCCAGCTCGCGCTTGATCTCGCTTGGTGCGAAATCGATCAGGACCTGGACCAGTTGCTTTTCGAGGTTCTGGGCAATGCCCGTGATGCGACCGATGACCTGGCCCGTGAGATCCTGGAAATCCTGGGCCATCATGATGCTCATCAGTTCACTGCGGGTGGCAACCGCCCCGGCCCGCGACTCGTCCAGGCCAGCGATCGTGCGCTGCGCCAGCGCGCGCCATTGCGCATCCGTTGCCTCACCTGCAGGCGCGTCGAGCAGCGCCTGCCAACCTGCCTTGAGGTCGGTCGAACGTGCTTCGATGGCATCCTGCAGCGGGCCGGCCGCGTCGGTTGAGTCCAGCACCTTCTTGGCCGCCTGTTCGGACAACTGCGCCACGTAGTCGAGCCGGTCGCGCGCATCGGGGATGTCGCTTGCGGCCTTCTCGATCAACTTGTCGAGGCCCAGACCGCGCAGATTCTCGTGCAGCGCACGGGTCATGTGACCGACCCGGCTCAGCACCTCATCGTGCGTGGACGCGCCGGCAACAGGCGCGGTGTTCTGCTCAACCATTTCAGGCTCCGGCTTTGTCCAGTTTCTCGAAAATCTTGTTCAGCTTTTCGTCGAGCGTCGCTGCCGTGAATGGCTTGACGACATAGCCGCTGGCGCCTGCCTGTGCTGCCGCGATGATGTTTTCCTTCTTCGCTTCGGCAGTCACCATCAGCACCGGCAGCTTGGCCAGTGCCGGATCGGCGCGAATATTCTGCAGCATCGTCAGGCCGTCCATGTTCGGCATATTCCAGTCCGACACGACGAAGTCGAACGATTCACTGCGCAGTTTTGCCAGCGCCATGACGCCATCTTCTGCTTCGTCGACGTTGGCATAACCCAGTTCTTTCAACAGATTCCTGACAATGCGGCGCATCGTCGAGAAATCGTCAACAACCAGAAAACGCATCTTTGGATCAGCCATGAATTACTCCGTTTGAATCTACTAATTTGGTTTGTTGGGTAAGCTACTTTTACAGACGCAAGAATAGCATTTTTGTTGCTCTACGGCGATAAAATAGCCCACAAAGCATGGAAGGATGATGAATTCAGCTCAAACACGCAACGCCCGGCCGCCTTGGGCCGCCAGATGGTCGAGTACAAGGCGCGGTAAAGCCTGCAATGGACCGACCTCATGTGCAGCGCCGATGGCAATCGCTTCACGCGGCATGCCGAACACCACACAGCTCGCTTCGTCCTGAGCGAAGTTGTGGGCGCCGGCTTCACGCATCTCGAGCATGCCCGCCGCGCCGTCCTTGCCCATCCCGGTCAGGATAACACCAACGGCGTTTTTACCGGCCGCCTGCGCAGCGGAACGAAACAACACATCGACCGATGGACGGTGGCGATTCACGGGCGGACTCTGCTCGATGCGCGTCATGTAATTCGCACCGGAGCGCACCAGCAACAGGTGCGAGTGGCCGGGCGCGATATACGCGTGGCCAGGCAGCACCCGCTCGTTACCAGCCGACTCGACCACGCTGATCTTGCACAGCGAATCGAGGCGCTTGGCGAACGACGTGGTGAAGCCTTCCGGCATGTGCTGGGCAATCAGGATGCCCGGGCAATCGGACGGCATCTGCATCAAAAATTCGCGGATGGCTTCGGTCCCGCCGGTCGACGCGCCGATGATGATCAGTTTTTCAGAAGAAATGAGAGGACTCCTCAGCGCCGACAGTTGCGTGCTGGCCACCTGGGGCGTGCGGCTACGCGGTGCGATGCGCGCACGCGCGGCGCCGCGAATCTTGTCGGCGATCATGTCGGCATACTCGCGCATGCCGCTCTGGATCGATATCTTGGGCTTGGTGACGAAGTCGACGGCGCCAAGCTCCAGCGCGCGCATCGTGATTTCCGAGCCGCGCTCGGTCAGTGACGAGACCATCAGCACCGGCATCGGGCGCAGGCGCATCAGTTTTTCGAGAAAGTCGAGGCCATCCATCTTGGGCATCTCGACGTCGAGCGTCAGCACGTCCGGATTGTGTTTCTTGATCAGCTCGCGCGCGACAAGGGGGTCGGGCGCCGTGGCCACCACTTCCATATCGGGTTGCGAATTGACGATCTCGCTCATCACGCTGCGGATCAATGCCGAGTCGTCGACGATCAGGACCTTGATTTTCATGGTGTCTCCGTGGTTGCTCAGAACAGGTCGATCGCGCCGCCGACCGGTTCGACCTTGAGTCGCTTGGCGTAATCGAGTTCGCGCTTGGCCAGCGTGTCGTTATGGGTCTGCATCAGCTTCTTGACCAGCACCTTGCCCGTGCGCGGGAAGAAAAACACCTTGCGCGGGTAGATGTCGTTCAGGTCTTCGGCCAGCACCGGAATCCGTTCGGTCTTCAGGAACTGCATGACGAACGCGGCATTGCGCTCGCCGACGTTCATCGCGGTAAAGCCGCGCAGCACGGCGCCGCCGCCGAACACCTTCGCCTCAAGATGTTCGCGGCGCGCGCCGGCCTTGAGCAGATCGTTGATCAGGATCTCCATGGCGAAGGTGCCGTAGCGCATCGAGGCCGATACCGGGTTGTTGGGCTCGGCCGCGCCGTCAGGCAGCATGAAATGGTTCATGCCGCCCAGGCCCGTGACGCGATCGCGGATGCAGGCCGATACGCACGAGCCGAGCACGGTCGCGATCAGCATGTTCTCTTTGGTGTAGAAGTACTCGCCGGGCAGGATCTTGGCGGCATCGATCGCGAACGTGCGGTCGTGGTACAGATTGGTTGCGAATTGGCTGTTCATGGTCGCCCTTCGTTCTTACGCCGTGCGCGCGTCGAGTTCATACACGGTCTTGCCGCGCAGGCGCAGGGAATCGGACACATACAGGAAGTTCTCGGAGTGGCCGGCAAACAACAGGCCGTGGCTCTTCATCAGCGGCACGAAGCGGCTCAGGATGGTGCGCTGGGTCGGCTTGTCAAAATAGATCATCACGTTGCGGCAAAAGATCGCGTCGAACTGCCCATCCAGCGGCCAGCCATCGGCCAGCAGATTGAGCGGCTTGAACGTCACGAGCGCGCGCAACTCGGGGCGGATGCGCACCATGCCTTCGTGGGCGCCCTTGCCGCGCAAGAAGAAGCGGCGCAGGCGCTCCGGCGACACCTTCTCGATGCGCTCCATCGGGTACACGCCATTGGACGCCGTGGCCAGCACATTGGTGTCGATGTCGGTGGCGATGATCTCGACCTTCGGCGTCAGCGTGTTGAACGCTTCGCAGGCCGTCATCGCGATCGAATACGGCTCTTCGCCGGTGGACGCGGCCGAGCACCAGATGCGCAGCGGGCGCGAATCCTTCTTGTGCAGTGCCACCAGGTGCTCGAGCAGCAGCGGGAAGTGATGGGCCTCGCGGAAGAACGACGTCAGGTTGGTGGTCAGCGCATTGGTAAACGACTCCCATTCGCGGTCCATGCGCCCTGCTTCCAGGTCATCCAGGTAACGCGTGAACGACTGGATGCCGGTCGCGCGCAGGCGCCGGGCCAGGCGGCTGTAGACCATCTCCTGCTTGCTGTCGGCCAGGGAGATGCCGGCGCGCTGGTGAATCAGCGCGCGCACCCGCTCGAAATCACGCCGGGTGAAATCGAACTCTTTATTGGTTTCTGTTTTCTGCTGCGGCACTGTGCGTGACTTTCTTGGATACGATGGGCGGACTCGACGAGCCTGCCGGATTGTTGTGCTTCGTGCCGACGCAGAAGGGTGGCTTACGCCGCCAGCTTGTCGATCAGGCCCATTTCGCTCGACGACATCAGCTTGTCGATGTCAACCAGGATCAGCATGCGCTCGTCGACGGTGCCCAGGCCAATCATGTAGTCCGAATTGAAGGCGCTGCCCATTTCCGGGGCCGGCTTGATCTGGTCTGGCGTGAGCGTGGTGACGTCCGAGACGCTGTCGACCACCATGCCCATGATGCGGCCACCGATGTTCAGGATGATCACGACGGTGAACTGGTCGTACACCGGCGTGCCCAGCTTGAACTTGATGCGCATGTCGACCACGGGAATGATGATGCCGCGCAGATTGATCACGCCCTTGATGAATTCGGGGGCGTTGGCGATGCGGGTCACGGCTTCGTAGCCGCGGATTTCCTGCACCTTCAGGATATCGATGCCGTATTCTTCCGAGCCCAGGGTGAAGGCAAGGAATTCGCTGCCGGCGCCGTCGTGCGCGGTGCCGTCGGTCGAGAGGGTGTTTGCCAGGTTGGACATGGTATTCCTTTGTTTGCAGTGAAAATAGAATTTATTGAACGACGGGATCGTCGGCCAGCTGGCGCGACGAGCGCACCAGCGCTGCCACGTCGAGGATCAGGGCAACACCACCGTCGCCCATGATGGTTGCGCCGGAAATCCCGGCCACTTTTCGGTAATTCGCTTCCAGGTTCTTGACGACCACCTGCTGCTGCCCGACCAGTTCGTCCACGAACAGCGCGGCCTTCTTGCCCTCGGTTTCGAGGATGACGACGATGCCGTCGGACGGGTCGCGGTGCACCGGTTCGATATCGAACATCTGGTACAGCGGGATCATCGGCAGGTACTCGCCGCGCACTTTCAGCACGCGCCCGCGGCCGGCGATCTCGCGCACGTCCTGCGGCGTCGGCTGCAGCGATTCGACAACGAACGACAGCGGCAAAATATAGATTTCTTCGCCGCTGCGGATCGACATGCCATCCAGGATCGCCAGCGTCAGCGGCAGCGAAATCGAGATCGTCGTGCCGAAACCGGCCGCCGAGCGAATGTCGACCGTGCCGCCCATCGCGGTGATATTGCGCTTGACCACATCCATGCCCACGCCGCGGCCCGACACGTCGGTGACGGTATCGGCGGTCGAGAAGCCCGGTGCGAAGATCAGTTGCCAGACTTCGGCATCCGTCATCGTGTCGGCCACGGCCAGCCCGTTCTGCGCCGCCTTGGCCAGAATTTTTTCGCGGTTCAGCCCGGCGCCATCGTCGGCCACTTCGATGACGATATGCCCGCCCTGGTGCCCGGCCGACAGGAACAGGCGCCCTGCTTCGCTCTTGCCTGCGGCAATGCGCGCGGCCGGCATTTCGACGCCATGATCAATCGAGTTGCGCACCAGGTGCGTCAGCGGATCGACGATCCGCTCGATCAGCCCTTTATCGAGTTCGGTCGCAGCGCCATTGGTGATGAAGTCGACCTTCTTGCCGAGCTTGCCGGCCAGGTCGCGCACCATGCGCGGGAAGCGCGAGAACACGAAGTCCATCGGCATCATGCGGATCGACATCACCGCCTCTTGCAGCTCGCGCGTGTTGCGGTCGAGCTGGCTGACCGACGACAGCAGGCGCTCGTGCAGGATCGGATCGAGTACGGCGCTGCGCTGCTCGAGCATTGCATTGGTGATGACGAGTTCACCGATCAGGTTGATCAGCTGGTCGACTTTTTCGACCGACACGCGGATGGACGACGACTCGTTCTTGTCATCCTTGCGCGCGGCTTTCTTTTCCAGCGCCAGTTCGGCCAGGTGCTCCACCACGTTCTGGGCTTGCGTGGCAAGCGCCGCTACCGGTTCCGGCGCGCTGTCGACAATGCCGGCGGCAGCGCGGATCTGCTCGATCGGCTGGAAGAAGCCGTAGCCGAGTTCGTCTTCGGACGGCTCGCCCGCGGCAGGGGCGATATCGTCGTCCGGGCCGAAGAAACCGTAGCCCTGGTCATCTTCGATCCGCTTGCGTTCGGCCGCTTCGATCAATCGCTGCTCGGGCGTGAGCGCCGGCGCCTCTAAGATTTTCAGGTCATCGGGATCGAGCACGAACGAGCAGATGGCGATGATGTCATCCAGGCTTTCCAGCGTCGTGATGATGACGGCGGTGCGCCCGCCGTCGAGCGGCGCGACGGAGATCCGGCCCATCAGTCCGAGCTCGTCGACCAGCGCATCGATGTCGCGCTGCGCCACTTGCGGCAGTTCGATCTTGTAGCGGTGCGCGCCTTCGGTGGGCACTTCAACGCGTGCCGGCGCCGACAGGTACGACGGTGCGACCACTGGCGCCGCCGGCACGAGGCCTTCGGCCAGGTCGTGCAGCGCCATGCGCACGTTGGCGACGACTTCGTGGTCGACGTGCTTGCCATGGCGATGCCCGTCGAGCTGCATCTTGAGCGCGTCCTTGGCCGCCAAAAACGCGTCCACGTGATTCGACGTCAGTGCCATCTCGCCCTTGCGGATGCGGTCGAGCAGCGACTCGAGCACGTGGGTGACGTCGCACATGTCGGTCAGGCCAAAGGTCGATGCGCCGCCCTTGACGGAGTGCGCGGTGCGGAAAATCGCGTTCAGGTCCTCGGCGTCGGGCGCTGCCAGATCGACGCCCAGCAGCAGGCGCTCCATTTCGGCGAGCAGTTCTTCTGCTTCGTCGAAAAAGACCTGGTAAAACTGGCTGATGTCGATGCTCATGGGGATGTCCGCTCGTGGTTGCCTAAGCCAAAATTCATGGCTTAACCGATCACTTTTTTGACCACCTCGATCAGGCGCTGTGGATCGAACGGCTTGACCAGCCAGCCATTGGCGCCGGCAGCACGGCCCTTGGATTTCATTTCATCCGACGACTCGGTGGTGAGCATCAGAATGGGCGTCTTCGCGTAGCCGGGCAACGTGCGCAGCGACTTGATCAGCGCCAGGCCATCCATCTTCGGCATGTTCTGGTCGGTCAGCACCAGGTCGACGGCCTGCAGCTTCGCCTTGTCGAGGCCATCCTGGCCGTCCACGGCTTCCACCACATGGTAGCCGGCGGCTTTCAGACTGAAAGCCACCATCTGGCGTAGCGAACTGGAATCGTCGACTGCGAGAATCGTTTTTGCCATCTTGTGCTCCTGCTGTTTTTACACCGGGCGGGCCCGGGTTGAATTGGTTGTTGAGTAAAATCGGTGCGGCGGCGGCGCGGTCAGAACAGCTCGACGTCGCCACTTTCCAGGTGTTTCTGTTCGACCGACCTGCGCAGCTTGCTGCGCAACTGAAGGGACTGGATCGCCAGCGCGACGCTGACCTGGCCCAGCCGGTCAACGATTTCGTCGCTGCCGTGGTCCGGTGCGATCCCTGCGCCATGGTCGTTCAGCGTGCCCAGAAAGTCACGCAAGCCCGCGACGCGGCGCAGTGTCCGTTCGATCAGTTGCGCCGTCAGGTCCTGGAACTGCATGCTGGTAATGGCCGTGTTCACGTGCTCGCTCACGTCGTCCGACATCGAGCCCAGCAGAACGCGATCTTCAAGCGACAGCACGCCGCCGGCGAGCATGCGGTCGATCGCTTCCTGGCGCGCACCGACGACGGCGTGCACTGCCACGAAGCTGCCGGTGAGCTTGTCGATAGCTTCTTCGAGCAGCAATTCGGTCTGGAGCAGATCGGCTTCCACTTCGGTCAGGTGGCGCCGGCCATGCACCGACACGCCTGACAGCAGGCGCTTGACATGCGATCCGAGTATCTTTTTTCTTGTCATCGTGTTCTCTCCAAACCTGCCCGCACAGCGTCGGTCATCGCGGTTTCACCGCATTTAACGTTGCCGTCGCTGCCGCCTCGGCGTCCTCGGCCGGCACGTCCAGCGTGGATGCATCGCGCCGCACCGCATCTTCGGTGCGCTTGTTCATGACGATGATGCTGATGCGCCGGTTGATCGGGCTGAACGGGTCGGTGGCGTCGAGGTGGGCGGCCGAGGCCAGCCCCACCACGCGCAGCACCTTGTCGTCCTGCAAGCCGCCCAGGACCATCTCGCGCCGCGACGCGTTCGCGCGGTCGGCCGACAGTTCCCAGTTGCTGTAGCCGGCGTCGCTGTGATACGGCGTCGAATCGGTATGGCCCGAAATCCCCAGCTTGTTCGGCACCTCATTGAGAACCATGCCGATGATGTGCAGGATTTCCTTCGTGTACGGCTGCAGTTCGGCCTTGGCCATCGCGAACATCGGGCGGTTCTTTTCATCGACGATCTGGATGCGCAAGCCTTCGCTGGTGATGTCGAGCAGCAGCTGGTTCTGGTACTTCTTGAGCATCGGATTGACCTCGATGGCCGACTCGATCCGTGCCTTCAGGTTTTTCAGGCGCTCGCCTTCTTCGCGCGCCAGCGCAGCCTTGGCCGCCTGCAGGTCGTAGCTCTTGCTGACCGGCGCCGAGTCGCCGCGCTTGACCTGGCCGGCGGTGCGCGTCAGGTCTTCGCCGCCGCCCTGGATGACCGACGACGAATCGCCCGAGCCCGAGCCGCCCTGCATCGCCACCTTCAGCGGGGTCTTGAAGTATTCCGAGATGCCCACCAGGTCGCCCTTCGCGGTCGAGCCCAGCAACCACATGAGCAGGAAGAACGCCATCATCGCGGTCACGAAGTCGGCGTACGCAATTTTCCAGGCGCCGCCGTGGTGGCCGCCGGCCACCTTCTTGATGCGCTTGATGACAATGGGACGTGCGTTGTCGTCAGCCACGCTCATGCTCCCTGGTGTACTGCGGCGAAAGATAGGATGCGGTCATCGCGGCTTACTTCTTCTTCTTGATGTGTTCTTCGAGCTCGGCGAAGGTCGGGCGCTCGGTCGAGTACAGCACCTTGCGGCCGAATTCGACGGCCAGCGCCGGCGCATAGCCGTTCAGGCTCGCCAGCAGCGTCACCTTCACGCACTGGAACATCTTGGTCGACTCTTCGAGCTTCTGCTCCAGCACGGTCGCCAGCGGGCTGACGAACGCATAGGCCAGCAGGATGCCGAGGAAGGTACCGACCAGCGCCTTGGCGATCAGGATGCCCAGTTCGGCCGGCGGCAAGCCAACCGATTCCATCGTGTGCACCACGCCCATCACGGCCGCCACGATACCGAAGGCCGGCAGGCCGTCACCGATCTTGGCGATCACGTGGGCCGGAATGGCGCCTTCGTGGTGGTGCGTCTCGATCTCGTTGTCCATCAGGTTTTCAATCTGCATCGCGTCCATGTTCCCCGACACCATCAGGCGCAGATAATCGGTCATGAATTCGATGATGTGATGGTCGGACACGACGGCCGGATACTTGGAAAACAGCGGCGACGCGTCCGGGGCTTCGATATCGCCTTCGATCGACATCAGGCCTTCCTTGCGGACCTTGGACAGCACGTCAAATTGCAGCGCCATGAGTTCCATGTACATGTCCTTCGTGTACTTCGAGCCCTTGAAAATGCTGGGAAACGCCTTGAGCGTCGCCTTGATTGCCTTGCCGCTGTTACCGACGAACAAAGCGCCGAACGCGGCGCCACCGATCATCAACAGCTCGATGGGTTGCCACAGCGATGCGAGGTGCCCACCCGCCAGGGCAAAGCCACCAAACACGCAGGCACAGACGATGATGTAACCAACAATAACTAACAAGGGATTTTGCTCCAGAAAACCCGCGCCGCGTCGCGACATGTCGACTCGGAACCGGTAATTTCAGAAAATGTTTATTCAGGGAATTACTTTAGCTGGAGAAGTGCTGTCCGGCAAGCAAAACCACCCCGAAAACTCACCGTTTGTCTCTTAAAAGTCCCATATATACAAAGCGGGCCCGCCTGTGTATGGATGCACAACACGCGTCGGTGTTTGTCCGACAACGATGAATTCGTAACTGAAAAGCATCGAACCGGGGCGCATCTCGCGCGCGGCCTTGCGCCATAGCGCGGTCATTGCAGCCGGGGACAGGTAGGCGAACACGGCGTCGTAGTCGCCCAGGTCGAGTCGCTCATAGTCGCCACGGATGAAGGCGGCGGGACTGCGCGCCAGCTTCGCGCGCGCGAAACTGGCGAGCCATGGCAGCGGCGCGAGTTCGATACCCTCGATGCGCGCATCTGGCCGACGGTGCTGCAGCGCCAGCACCAGTCCGCCGATGCCACTGCCAATGTCGATCACGCGCAGCGCCCTGCCCTGCGGCAGCGCGGCGTCGACCGCCTCCCACACCTTGCGCCCGGACGGGTAATACGGCACCTGCGTGCGATAGGTCGACCAGTACAGCAGCAGCAGGAACAGAAAGACGACGAGGAACGCCAGTGGCGGAATCGCCAGCGTGCTGGTGGCCAGCAGCGCCAGCGGGAAACCGAACTGGATCGCGCGCCACCAGATGGCCAGGCCGCGCCACCAGGTCAAGCCTGCAGCGAGCAGGCCCTGGACCAGGGCCACGTGCCAGTATGAGACGACCAGGCCGCCCGTGGCGAGCAGGTAGACGACGGCGAGCGTCAGGGGAAAGGCGGCGAGTTGCAGCAGCAGCGCCCGGATCGCGGGCGCGCCCAGCAGGCGCCGGGGCGACGGGGAGGAAGGTGATGCTGGCAAGGGTGGCAGCCGGCGGGCTGGATCAGGCCGGGTCCAGGCCTTCGGCCTGCTGCCCCGCCTGTTCGGCTTGTTCGTCGGCCCGGGCCTGGTCGAGCGCTTCCTTGGCCTTGCGCGTCTTGCCGGCGCGTGAAGGCATGTGGCACAGGCCGCACAGGTAGTCGCTGTTCAGGTCGAGGGCATTGACGATGAACTTGCCCTGGCACTTGCTGCAGGGGGCCAGTTGCAGCATGCCGCCATTGAAGAAGCGCACGAGCGTCCAGGCGCGCGTGAGCGAGAGCAACGGCTCTTCGTTCGGCGCCGGCGGCATTTGTTCGAGGTAGAGTTTATAGGCCTTCATGACGGCCTGGATGCCGGTGGCGCCGGCATGCTCCACCAGGAACTGGTGGATATTGATGAACAACGACGAATGGATATTCGGTTGCCAGGTCAGGAACCAGTCGGTCGAGAACGGCAGCATGCCCTTGGGTGGAGAGACACCCTTGAGCTCCTTGTACAGCTTGAGCAGGCGTTCGCGCGACAGCGAGACTTCGGTCTCGAGCAGTTGCAGGCGTGCGCCCAGGTTGATCAGTTCAATGGCGAGCTGGATTTCCTGCGCCTCGGTGACAACGCTCTTTTTACTCATGGCGATACGGCTCCCGGCACTGTCGGCCTTACAGCAAGACCGCTGACAACGATTATACGATCTCTTCGACTGGCTGGCCGGCCATCAGGATGGCTGCGTGCGACTGGGCCAGGCTGCGTTCCTTGGTGTGGCTCGTCAGCATCGACAGGATTGCGCTGTCGTCGAAGCGGAAGCGGGCCAGCATCATGTTGCCGCCAGCAAGCTTCAGGATTTGCGCGTTGCTCATGCCTTCGATCAGGTCGGCGATGTCGGCCGAGACGCCCAGGCGGAAAATGGCAGTGACCTTGTCGGCACGGATCATTTGCTGAGCCAGCATCAGGTAGCTCAGGTTAGCGTCGCGAATTTCAGCCATCATGTCGTTCATCGTCATTTTCTCTCTCCAGTCGTTGTGTCGGCTGCCGTTGTGTTGCCGATGAGATAGATTCTGACCGTGGGGAAACTATTCTCAAATTGGAGAAAGTCTGTATTTTCAGTCAGTGAACGACGAGACGGATCCATAGGAGTTTGTCTGACAAACCCATCTGGTTCCCTATGAAGCCGCCGTAAAAATCGGGGCTGTTTGGCGCAGGAAAGCACCTTGATGATGTACAGCAACAAATCGCGTTTGTCGCAATTTTGCCACTCGGCAATTGCCGCTTATCTCTTTAACGGCAGCCCGCGGAACAACTTTAGGGTCAGTTTGAAAAAATTTTCACCATTTTTGCTGACCACACAACCTGCCCGACGCCGTCTGCTCTTCCATTTACGGCAGCCTCGCCACCAACTTTAGGGTAACCCGCAACTATTTTTGAATAATGTGCGCGGTTTGCTGCCTATCTGGGATTGTTATCGGATGGTCCCGCGGGAACTTTAGGGTGCGCTGCAAAAATTTTTGACGATTTTTTTCGACGTATCCGTCCCTGGCCAAAAATCGTGCAATCGGCGTTTTGCTTTACTATTAATGCAATGCGCGCTCCTCCCACTCCCCTCAACCAGCCGTTCTCGGTGTACCTCGACCTGGTGCGCTTCCTGGCTGCGGTGGCCGTGGTGCTGATGCATATGCGCATGTTCAAGCTGGTCGATATTCCCGGTTCCCAGCACTGGACGCTGCTTGGCCATGAATCGGTCATGGCCTTCTTTGTGTTGTCCGGCTTCGTCATTGCCTACACCACGCAGATGCGCCGCCCCGATGCAATCGACTTTACCGTCGCGCGCGCCGCCCGGATCTATTCGGTGGCACTGCCCGTGCTCCTGCTGGGCTTTCTGTGCGCTTACCTGAGCCAGGGGCCGCATGTTCCCGGCATGGGCGCGAGCTACCAGGTGGCCAAACCCTGGTTTTATATCCCGTTCCACCTGCTGTTCATGGGCGACTTGTGGACACTGTCGGAGTACCCGCCCTGGCTCGGCCCCTGGTGGTCGCTCAATTACGAGGTCTGGTTCTACGTGCTGTTCGGCGTCGCCTGTTATGTGCGCCAGCCATGGCGCCTGCCGGCGATCGGCCTGATGCTGGCCATCATGGGCTACAAACTGTGGCTCCTGCTGCCCGTCTGGCTGGCCGGCGTCGCGCTGTACCACTGGCAGGCGCGCTACAGCCTGGGCCGCACCACGGCGCGCGCCGGCTGGGCACTGAGCATGGTCTTGCTGGTGGCGTACGAGGCATACGGCACGGAGGAACTGCTACGCGCAGCCGGCAGGGCCAGCTGGCTCGGGCAGTACGTTGCACTCGGCAACGCCGACCGGTTCCTGGCCGACTACGCCTTCGGCATGATCGTCGTCCTCAATTTCGCCTGCGCCCGCTTCGCCGGCTTTACCGGCCTGCTGCGCGTGGCGCGCCCCATCCGGCTGTTCGCCGCCTATACGCTGACGCTGTACCTGTCGCATGCGCTGGTGCTGATCGGCTGGCCCGTGCTGTATCCGCATGATCCCGCCAGCGTGACTGACGTGCTGGCCCTGTCGGCCGCCGTCGCCCTCGCAACGGCCCTGCTCGGCATGGTGACCGAGCAACGCAAGGACGTGTTCAAGCGCCTGTTCGAGCGCGCGCTGTGTCCGCTGCGGCGCCCTGCGCAGCGTGCAGTCCTGGCCTCGGCGCCGACCAACCCCATCAAGGAGAAACAAGATGACGTGTGACGTATTGATCCTGCCCGGCCTGTTCAACTCCGGTCCCCAGCACTGGCAATCGCTGTGGCACGAACGCAATCCCGCGTGGCGCCGCGCGGCCCACCGCGACTGGACCAACCCCGACCGCGACGAGTGGGTGGCCGAGATGGAAGAAGCCATTGCCGGCTGCAGCGGCGCCCCGGTGCTGGTTGCGCATAGCCTGGGCTGCATGCTGGTGGCGCATTGGGCGCTGTCGGGCTCTCCCCTGAAAGTGGCCGGCGCCTTTCTGGTGGCTCCCAGCGACGTGGAACGGCCATCGTTCCCGATCCCGGCCGGCAACTGGGCGCCAATCCCGCGCACGCCGCTGCCGTTTCCCAGCATGATCGTGGCGAGCACGAACGATCCTTATGCAAGCCTCGCGCGCACCCAGTCGTTTGCCGACGCCTGGGGCAGCAAACTGGTCGAGATCGGCGACGCCGGCCACGTCACCACCGATTCGGGCTATGGCGACTGGCCCGACGGCATGCGTCTGCTGGACGCGTTTTGCGCTGACGTGACGGCGCAAAAAGAATCGACGTGACCACCTTTCACGGCAGTTGCCACTGCGGTTCAGTACGCTATGACGCCGACATCGACCTGGCCGCCGGCACGGTCAAGTGCAACTGTTCGATCTGCACCAAGATGCGGTTCTGGGCCTTTGTCGTCGCGCCAACGGCGTTTCGCCTGTTGCAGGGTCACGAGATGCTGCGCGACTACCGCTTTGGTGCGCGCCGTGATGGCCACGCGTTCTGCAGTACCTGCGGCATCCATGTCTTCACGACCGTCGCTGCAGGTCCGTTCATTGCCGTGACGGCCGCCAGCCTGGACGATCTACCGGTCGATGCGCTCATGGCCGCGCCGGTGCGCTACATTGATGGCCGCAACGACAACTGGCATACGGCGCCAGCCGAGGTGCGTCACTTGTAGGTGGACCAGCAGCGCTCATCAAAAAAAAACCGCCGCTCCCGGTGACGGGAACGGCGGCTTTTACGCTGACCGATCAGGCGCTTACTTCGCGCCAGCCAGCAGCATCTCGTTCAAGCGTTTCACGAACGACGCCGGATCGCTCAGGCTGCCGCCTTCGGCCAGCATCGCCTGATCGAACAGGATGTGCGACCAGTCGGCAAAGCGCGGGCTCGTGGTGTCTTCGTACTTCAGGCGCTGCACCAGCGGGTGGTCCGGGTTGATCTCGAGGATCGGCTTGGATTCCGGTGCGTCCTGGCCTGCTGCCTTGAGCATGCGCAGCAGGTTGCCCGACAGCTCGTTGTCGTCCGCCACCAGGCAGGCCGGCGAATCGGTCAGGCGGAACGTCACGCGCACTTCCTTGGCCTTCTCGCCCAGCGCACCCTTCATGCTCTCGACCAGCTCCTTGTAGCCAGCCTCGGTCTCGGCATGTTCCTTCTTCTCGGCTTCGTCTTCCAGCCCGCCCAGGTCCAGGCCGCCCTTGGCGACCGACACCAGTTCCTTGCCTTCGAACTCGGTGAAGAACGACAGCATCCACTCGTCGACGCGGTCGGTCATCAGGATGACTTCAACGCCCTTCTTGCGGAAGATTTCCAGGTGCGGGCTGTTCTTGCCGGCATTGTAGTTTTCGGCCGTGACGTAATAGATCTTGTCCTGGCCTTCCTTCATGCGGCCGATATAATCGGCGAACGAGACGGTCTGGGCATCCGAGTCATTGGCGGTCGACGCAAAGCGCAGCAGCTTGGCGATGCGGTCCTTGTTGGTCGCATCTTCGCCCACGCCTTCCTTGAGCACCTGGCCGAATTCCTTCCAGAAGGTCGCGTACTTGTCCTTGCCGGCCTGCTCGTCCGAGTTCGCCATTTCTTCGAGCATGCCCAGCACGCGCTTGGTCGAACCTTCGCGGATCACGCGCACGTCGCGCGATTCCTGCAGGATTTCACGCGAGACGTTCAGCGGCAGGTCGCTCGAGTCGATCACGCCCTTGATGAAGCGCAGGTAGGTCGGCATCAGCTGCTCGGCATCGTCCATGATGAAGACGCGCTTGACGTACAGCTTGATACCGCCGCGCTTGTTGCGGTCCCACAGGTCGAACGGCGCGTGCGCCGGCACGTACAGCAGCTGCGTGTATTCGCTGCGGCCCTCGACCCGGTTATGGGTATAAGTCAGCGGTTCCTGGAAGTCGTGCGAGACGTGCTTGTAGAACTCGTTGTACTGCTCTTCGGTGATCTCGTTCTTCGAGCGTGCCCACAGCGCGCTGGCCTGGTTCACGGTCTCGACGTCGTCCTTCAGGACGGTTTCCTTCTTTTCTTCGTCCCACTCTTCTTTCTGCATCACGATCGGCAGCGAGATGTGGTCCGAGTATTTGCGGATGATCGACTTGAGCTTCCAGGCCGACAGCAGTTCTTCTTCGCCGTCGCGCAGGTGCAGGATCACGTCGGTGCCGCGACCGGTCTTGTCGATCTGCTCGATGCTGTAGTCGCCTTCACCGGCGGACTCCCAGCGCACGCCTTCGGACGCGTCGGCGCCTGCGCGGCGGGTCTCGACCGTGATTTTCGACGCGACGATGAAGCCCGAGTAAAAGCCCACGCCGAACTGGCCGATCAGCGCGGCATCCTGCTGCTGGTCGCCGGACAGCTTGCTGAAGAATTCCTTGGTGCCCGACTTGGCGATGGTGCCCAGGTGCGAGATCACTTCGTCACGGTTCATGCCGATACCGTTGTCCGAGATCGTGATCGTCTTGGCGGCAGCGTCGAACGCCACCTTGATTTTCAATTCGTGGTCGTTGCCGTACAGGGCGTCATTGTTGATCGCCTCGAAGCGCAGCTTGTCGGAGGCATCCGACGCGTTCGAGATCAGTTCGCGCAGGAAGATTTCCTTGTTGGAGTACAAGGAGTGAATCATCAGTTGCAGCAGCTGTTTTACTTCAGCCTGAAATCCAAGGGTTTCTTTTTCGGCATGTGCCATCTTGTTCCTCGTTAAAGACAATAGGGTTGGTCAGACCCGGACGCATATGTGGCCCTGCCGGGGGATTTCAAGAGATATTTTTGATAAGCAATATCGCGCGGCGCCCGTGACCCCGTAGATGGGTACTCCCAAACCCGGTGGTTGGGCAGCGCCGCCGGCTCGACGTACAATACCGGATTCATTCACGCACCCTGGAAATTCCATGACCGTCTACGACAAACTCAAAGAACTGAACATCACGCTGGAAGCGCCAGCCACCCCGGCCGCAGCGTACGTCATGTACGTCCAGACCGGCAACCTCGTGTTCATCTCGGGCCACATCGCCAAGAACGCCGACGGTTCGCCGAACGCCGGCATCCTGGGCCGCGACAAGACCACCGCCGACGGCCAGGCTGCTGCGCGCTCGGTCGCCATCGACCTGATCGGCACGCTGCAGGAAGCCGTCGGCGGCGACCTGACCCGTGTCAAGCGCATCGTCAAGCTGATGAGCCTGGTCGCATCGACCCCGGAGTACAACGAGCAGCACCTGGTCACCAATGGCGCGTCGGAACTGATCGGCGAAGTGTTCGGCGACGCTGGCAAGCACGCGCGGTCGGCCTTTGGCGTCGCATCGCTGCCACGCGGCACGTGCGTCGAGATCGAAATGATCGTGGAAGTGGCATAAAAACAGCGTTTGCGTGGCAATAACCGGCGCACATTCGCCGGTGTTTCCTTTACTGTCATGACGGGTGGCGCTGACCCGGCGCCGTCCGCCGACAAGAGATCGCCTACCCGGCGTGTTCTATATAATGGCCCGGCACGACCGTGCCCCTTCCTGCGAGACAAGTATGAAAATCGACAACCCTAATCCTATCCAGTGGCAGTTCTCGGAACGCGCCGCGCAGCTGCAAAGCTCCTTCATCCGCGAAATCCTGAAGATCACCCAGCGTCCGGACATCATTTCGTTTGCCGGTGGCCTGCCGTCGCCTGCGACCTTCCCGGTCGAGCGCATGAAGGCGGCCTATGACAAGGTGCTGAGCGAAGCCGGCAAGGTGGCGCTTCAATACGGCCCGACCGACGGTTACGCGCCGCTGCGCGAATGGATTGCCAATTCGTTGTCGACCGAAGGCTCGATCATCCTGCCGGAACAGATCCTGATGACGTCCGGCTCGCAACAGGCGCTCGACCTGCTCGGCAAGGTGCTGGTCGACGAAGGCAGCCGCGTGCTGGTCGAAACCCCGAGCTACCTGGGCGCGCTGCAGGCGTTCTCGGTGTACCGCCCCGAATTCAAATCGGTCGATACCGACGAGCACGGCCTGGTGCCGTCGTCGATCGACGCCGTCGCCAAGGGCGCGCGCATGCTGTACTCGCTGCCGAACTTCCAGAACCCGACCGGCCGCAGCCTGTCGCTCGAACGCCGTCGCGAACTGGTGGAAACCTGCGCGCGCCTGGCCATCCCGCTGATCGAGGACGATCCGTACGGTTCGCTGTCGTACCGCGGCGAGCCGATGCCGAAGATGGTCGCGATGAACCCGGACGGCGTCATCTACATGGGCTCGTTCTCGAAGGTGCTGACGCCCGGCATCCGCCTGGGTTACGTGTGCGCCCCGCTGCCGCTGGTGCGCCGCCTCGAGCTGGCCAAGCAGGCTGCCGACCTGCACACCGCGCAGCTCACGCAGATGGTCGTGCACGAAGTGGTCAAGGACGGTTTCCTCGACGAGCACATCCCGACCATCCGCAAGTTGTACAGCGACCAGTGCCAGTGCATGCTCGACGCGATGAAAGAACACTTCCCGACGAGCGTCAGCTGGACCGAACCGGAAGGCGGCATGTTCATCTGGGTCACGCTGCCACAGCAGATCGACGCGATGAAACTGCTCGAGCAGTCGCTGGCCGCCAAAGTGGCGTTCGTGCCGGGCGCGCCGTTCTATGCCAACGATCCGGCGTCGAACACGCTGCGCCTGTCGTTCGTGACGGTGCCACCTGAACGCATCCGCGAAGGCATCGCCATCCTGGGCAAGCTCATCGCCGGCATGCTGTAATACCTCCCCGATTGGCCCGCGATCCGTCCGCGGGCCAATAACGGTTCAGTTGCATTATTGCAACAACCGTATTACGTGCTGGGTTTCTGGCAAGATCAGTTGTCTGATTACCTCGGATTGCGGTTATGATTTCCGCACACTGATGAGGTCTTTCCGCAACTGATGATGTACCCTGCTCTAGCGCTTGCAGCTCCGGCGCGCCAATCCGCCATTTTGATCGTCGACGACGCCCCGGACAGCGTCGGCTTGTTGCAGGACATGATGCGACAGCAGGGTTACCAGACCTTCGTCGCCGGCACCGGCAAACGTGCACTCGACATTGCGCTGCGCGTGCAGCCCGACCTGATCCTGCTCGACGTACGCCTGCCCGACCTCGACGGGCTGGAAATCTGCCGCCGCCTCAAGCGCTCCCCTGACACCGCCCACATCCCCGTCATCTTCATCAGCGAGTGCAGCGAGACCGATGACGTCGTCGCCGGCTTCGACACCGGCGCCGCCGATTACATCGCCAAGCCCGTACGGATGGCCGAAGTCTGCGTGCGCGTGCGCGCCCAGCTGCGCCTGCGCAGCAGCAGCGACAGCCAGAAACAGCAGGCCGAGCGCCTCCAGCTGGTCGTCGACGGGATGGACGAAGGCCTGATGCTCGTCGATGCAAGCGGTTGCATCGCCTTTGCCAACCCTGCCAGCGAAGGCTTCCTGGCGCAGCCCCGCAGCCTGCTCGTCGGGCGCCCGCTGTGCGATCTGCTCGAGCCGCCGGCGGCCCACGACTATGCCGCCTTCTTCGCCAACCCATCGGACGAGAATGCCGCTGCACGCTGCCGGGGCACGCGCGAAGTGCTGCTGCACCAGCCCGACGGTGCACTGCGTGCGATCGACATGGGACTCTCGCCGATGGCCGGCGACGAAACCCTGTTCGTCATCCTGCTGCACGACATCACGCACCACAAGCAGTCCGAGACGGCGCTGCAGCATGCCGCCCTGGTCGACCCGCTCACGCGCATCGCCAACCGGCGCCACTTCGACGCCTTCCTCGAAAAAGAATGGCAGCGCGCGATCCGCAATGGCCAGCCGCTGTCGCTGATCGTGATCGACGTCGACCATTTCAAAGGCTACAACGACAGCCTGGGCCACGCCGCCGGCGACGCCTGTCTGCAGTCGATCGCCGAAGCGCTGCAATCGCATGCGATGCGCCCGACCGATCTGGCAGCGCGCTACGGCGGTGAGGAATTCGTCGTGCTGCTGGCCGATACCAGCGCCGCAAACGCTGCGAGTCTCGGTGAAACGATCCGCGCCCACATCGAGCGCCTGGCCATGCCGAACCCGCGCGCCGACGGCACCGGCGTGGTCACGGCCAGCCTGGGCGTGGCCTGCATCGTGCCGACGCTGTTCGACGATCTGCGCTCGCTGTTCATCTCGGCCGACCGGGCCATGTACGAGGCCAAGGCGCGCGGACGCAATCAGGTCGTCATGCTGCAGGCAGGGACGACGCTGGAAACCGTGCGCGGCGGCCGCGCGCCCTGAGCCTGCCCGTTACGAGGAAGGCGGCACCGCGTGCTGCAACCGCCAGGCCGCGATATACCGTTTTTCCTGCGCCTCCCACTGCGCATCGTCCCACCCAAGCTCCTTCTGGCAGATCGCGCGCACCCGACCCATGAGGGCGGCGCCGCCGTCGGTCAGCTGGATGCCCAGGCGCGTGCGGCGAAGCAACAGGTCGTCGAGGCGGTACACCTGTTCGGCGCGCGCCGCCCAGCGCAGCTCGGCCCACAGCGTGTGCGTGCCTGGAATGCATTCGAGCTCGCCCGCGTGCGCGGCAGAAAGCAGCGCCTTGACGTGCGCGCCGTGGCGGCCCGTCAGCCGGCGCAGCACATTGGGCGGCAGGTCGCGCCGCGCCGGCGCACTGGCGCGCGCGAACACGGCGCCGCGCTCGGTGCGCATCTGCCAGCCCGGCAACTGGCGGGCCGCTTCGCGCAGCACGTCGCGCGCGGCCAGGCGGAACGTGGTCAGCGTGCCGCCCGCGACCGACACCAGGCCGGGCTCGGACCACACCAGATGCTCGCGCTTGTCGCTGATCGATACGCCGTCGCT
Source organism: Telluria sp. LT2P80 (assembly GCF_059685955.1). NCBI lineage: Bacteria > Pseudomonadati > Pseudomonadota > Betaproteobacteria > Burkholderiales > Oxalobacteraceae > Telluria > Telluria sp. LT2P80. Next base: position 252,942 of record NZ_JCASIO010000001.1, read on the forward strand.
GCCGCTGTCGAACACGAGGCGCACGCCGGCAAACGTGGCGAGCACGTCGGCATCGACCAGCGCCAGCGGCGCGAACTGGGCCTGCACGGCCGCCATCAGGTAATCGAATTCGCCGCGCGTGATGCTCGGCTGAGCGTTGACGTCGTCGGCCTGATCGATGTCGGCCGTGCCAACCAGCGTCACGCCCTCCCACGGAAAGGCAAACACGGGACGACCATCCACCGGATGCAGCAGGCTGACGGCTTCGGTCAGTGGCAGGCGGTCGGCCGGCAGCAGCAGGTGGCTGCCGCGCAGCCAGCGCAGGCGGGGTGCTTTGTCGTTGCCGCCGGCGTTGGCAGGCGCCGGCGGCGCGCCGGTGGCGTCGATCACCAGGCGGGCGCGCACGGCCGTCTCGGCGCCTGTGCGTTCGTCGCGCAGCAAGGCGCCATGCACCTTGCCGCCATCGCGCACGAGCGATTGCACGGTCACGTAATTGCACGCCACCGCGCCATGGGTGCGCGCCTCGCCCAGCACGCGCAGCACGAGGCGCGCATCGTCGGTCTTGGCGTCGGTGTAGCGGATGCTGCCGGCGCTGCGCGGATCGGGCGCATCCGGGGCCGGTTTGCGCAGGGCGTCCTGGCGCTGCCATTGCGGTTCGCGCCGGCCCGTGAGCAGGTCGACCACGCGCAGCATCGACAGCAGGCCCAGGCGGCGCGTGAGGTCGGCGCCATGGTTCGCAAACGCGAACGGCTGTGCATCGACGAGGCCGGGCGCCGCGCGCAGCAGCGCTTCACGCTCGGCCACCGCGTCGCGCGTGCGGCGCAGGCTGCCGGCCGCCAGATAGCGCAGGCCACCATGCATCAGTTTCGACGAGCGGCTCGACGTGCCGCAGCCAAAATCGGCCTGCTCGACCAGCAGCGTCTTGAGGCCGCGGCGCGCCGCTTCAAGCAGGATGCCGGCGCCCGTGATGCCGCCGCCGATCACGAGCACATCCCAGTCGCGCGGTGGCGGGAACGTCGTCATGGCCGCACCATACAGGCGGCACGCATGCAGCCGGCGGGACCGGACCGGCACAACAGCGCACATGGCCGGACATCCAACGCCCGGGGCCGGTTTTGCAGTCGCACCGCCATTACTTCGTTACTCCAGCCGTTCCAACGCCGCATCGATACGCTTCCCGTTATACTGGGCACAAGTTGCCCTTTTTGCCAGACTAGTCAGGGCTTCGCCAACTGTATTGCGCATTTATGCCATCGCCTTGCTCCATCACGCCACACTTGCCCAATACCGCCCGCGTGACTGGCGCCTACCTGCAGGCGCTGCTCCATGCTGCCCTTGCCCGCGGTGTTACGCACGATGCGCTTGCCGCTGCCGTCGGCCTTGCCGCCGATGCACTCGACCCGCTTCCTGCCACCCTGCCGACAGCACGCTACATCGCCCTGCTCGATGCTGGCGCGCGGCTGGCGAACGATCCGTTTTTCGGTTTGCATGTCGGCGAACAGGTGCGGCCCGCAACCTACAGCGCCTATGGCCTGCTGCTGCTGGCCTGCAGCAGTTTCGGCCATGCGATGGCGCTGACCCAGCGCTATGAATCGCTCGCGCACGACCTGGGCCGCAGCCGGCTGGGGATCGAGGGGCCGCAGGCACAGTACGAATGGATCAGCCGTTATCCGGACGCCACGCGTCACCTGGCCGAAAGCGTGTATGCCGGCATTGCCGTGTTCGGCAGCTGGATGGCGGGCCGGCCGCTACTACCGCAGGCGATGCGCTTCCGGCACGCCGATCCCGGCCACGGCCACGACGAATACCGGCGCGTGCTGGGCAGTGCGCCCACCTTCGACGCGCCACGCCACTGCGCCGCCTTCGACGTGGCGCTGCTCGACATGCCGGTGCCGAACGCCGACCCCAGCCTCTACCCGGTGCTGCACCAGCATGCCGAGGGGCTGCTGGCGCAGCGCGTCCTGGTCGCCGACGGTATCGTGGCGCGGGTGACGGCGGCGCTGACGCCGCGGCTGCCCGATGGCCAGGCACGCCTGGCGCCGGTGGCGGCAGAACTGGGATTGTCGGCGCGCACGCTGCAGCGCAAGCTGGCCGAGGCTGGATCGAGCTTCCAGCAGGTGCTCGATGGCGTGCGCTTCGCGCTGGCGCAGGATTATTTACGGCGGCGCGAACTGGGCCTGGCCGACGTTGCCTTTTTGCTGGGATTTCAGGACCAGAGCGCGTTCACGCACGCGTTTCGCGAGTGGAGCGGTGTCAATCCCGGCGCCTGGCGCGCGCAGGCTGCGTGAGCGGTCACTCAGGGCCGGCAAACTGCGTTCAGGCGTCGTGCCCGGCCCGTCGGGCGCGCCCGAGCACGCGTAGCGTGTCGTCAACCACAGGCACAATCCCCAGCACGCACAGGAAGCCGGCCAGCGGGATCGTCGACAGATAACCCAAATGCTTGAAGCCCAGCGCACCGGCCACGCCGCCAATGCAGAATGCGACCAGGAGCGCCACCATCAGGCCCAGGCGGCCCAGGTTGGCAGTGACCTTCGGCTGGCGCAGGCCGCCATCCCGGTTCCAGTACGCCAGCTTGCCCAGCTCGATGCCGATGTCGGTGACGATGCCGGTCATGTGGGTGGTGCGGATTTCGGCGTGCGAGACCTTGGTAATGACGGCGTTCTGCAAGCCCATCATGAAACACAGCAGCATCACGGTCAGCGGGGTGAACAGCGCATCGATGTCGTTGAGCCGCGCGCCCAGGATGCCGAACACCAGCAGCAGGATTGCCTCGAGCACCAGCGGCAGCGCGTAGCCGCTATGCAGGCCCTGGCGCCGCACGAGATTGACGAGAATCGCGGTGCTGCCCGCGCCCAGCAAAAAGCTGAGCAAGGCACCCACCGCGGCGAGCACCAGGTCGGTCTGGCCGAGCACGAGATGGTCGGCCGCACTTGAGACGATGCCGGTCATGTGCGACGTGTACTCGCGCACCGCCAGGTAGCCGCCCGCATTGATGGCGCCGGCAACGAAAGCCAGCGCCACGCCCAGGTGGCGGTTGGCGCCCGGCGTGCGGGCGTGTCCAGTCAGGCTGCGCGCGTAATTGATCGGCACGGAAAATCGGCTTTCAGCGTGAACATCACGGGTGGGTATTGACGTTAGATGTTACCGCAAATCACTTAAATCGTATGCCCCGTGGCAGCGATTCCTGGCGCTATAATGAAAAATTAGCGAAAAGCGCACACTGGTATCGCCGTGAATCCCCATCTCGACAAACTCCACTCCTACCCGTTCGAAAAACTGCGCCAGTTGTTTGCCGGCGTGACACCGAACCCGGACTACGCACCCATCAGTCTTGGCATCGGCGAGCCGAAGCATCCGACGCCCGCATTCATCGAGAAAGCGCTGATGCATGCGGTATCGGGCCTGGCCAGTTATCCAAGCACGATCGGCAGCGAGCCACTGCGCACCGCAATCGCCGGCTGGCTCGAACGGCGCTACGGCTTGCCCGCGCTCGATGCGGCCACGATGGTGCTGCCGGTGAACGGCTCGCGCGAGGCGCTGTTTGCCATCGCGCAGTGCACGATTGACGCATCGAAGCCCGATCCGCTGGTGGTGTGCCCGAACCCGTTCTATCAGATCTACGAGGGCGCGGCCTACCTGGCCGGCGCCGCGCCGTGGTTCGTCAACTCGGAACCGGGCCGCAATTTTGCACCCGACTACGCGAGCGTGCCAGAAGAGGTCTGGCCGCGCGTGCAGCTCATGTATGTGTGCTCGCCCGGCAACCCGACGGGCGCCACGCTGACGCTGGACGACTGGCGCGACCTGTTCGCGCTGTCGGACCGCTGGGGCTTCCTGATTGCGGCGGACGAATGCTATTCCGAGATCTATACGGGCAGCGCGCCCCCGCTGGGCGCACTGGAAGCAGCGCACCAGCTGGGCCGCAGCAGTGGCGAGCAGCCCTACCGCAACCTGATCGTGTTCTCGAGCCTGTCGAAGCGCTCGAACGTGCCGGGCATGCGCTCGGGCTTCGTGGCGGGCGATCCGGTGGCGATGAAGCGCTTCCTGCTGTACCGCACCTATTGCGGCGGGGCGATGTCGCCGCCGGTGCAGGCGGCATCGATCGCGGCCTGGAACGACGAGCAGCACGTGCAGGACAACCGCACGCTGTACAAAGAAAAATTCCATCTGATCACGCCGCTGCTCAAGCAGGTGATGGACGTCGAATTGCCCGACGCCGGCTTCTACCTGTGGGCCGACGTGCGCCGCACCGGGCTGTCGGATGTCGACTTCGCACGGCGCCTGTACGCCGACTATAATGTCACGGTCCTTCCGGGCAGCTACCTGGCGCGCGATGCGCACGGGCAGAACCCGGGCCAGGACCGCATCCGCATGGCCCTGGTGGCCAGCGTCGACGAAGGACTGGAAGCGGCCAACCGCATCGTCCAGTTCTGCCAGGGCCTCACCTGACGCCTGCGCACCCCTGAAATCATTCCAACCAAGACCAGCACCATGACCCAACAACTCCAGAACATCATCGACACCGCCTGGGAACAGCGCGCCGACATCAGCCCGAACAGCGCCAGCGCCGAACTGCGTGACGCAGTCGCCCACGTGCTCGCCGGCCTCGACGACGGCAGCCTGCGCGTCGCGCAGAAGGACACCGGCACCTGGGTCGTGAACCAGTGGCTCAAAAAAGCCGTGCTGCTGTCGTTCCGCCTCGAGAACAACGTGCCGGTCGTCTCGGGCGACATCCAGTTCTACGACAAGGTCCCGACCAAGTTCGCCGACTACACGCCCGAAGACTTCGCTCGTGGCGGTTTCCGTGTGGTGCCGCCGGCCGTCGCACGTCGCGGCAGCTTCATCGGCAAGAACGTCGTCCTGATGCCGTCGTACGTCAACATCGGCGCCTACGTCGATGAAGGCACGATGGTCGACACCTGGGCCACGGTCGGTTCGTGCGCGCAGATCGGCAAGAACGTCCACCTGTCGGGCGGCGTGGGCATCGGCGGCGTGCTCGAACCGATGCAGGCCAACCCGACCATCATCGAAGACAACTGCTTCATCGGCGCCCGTTCCGAGATCGTCGAAGGCGTGATCGTCGAAGAGAACTCGGTGATTTCGATGGGCGTCTACATCGGCCAGTCGACCAAGATCTATGACCGCGCCACCGGCGAAGTGTCGTATGGCCGCGTGCCGTCGGGTTCGGTCGTCGTGTCGGGCAGCCTGCCATCCGCCGACGGCAAGTACAGCCTGTACTGCGCCGTCATCGTCAAGCGCGTCGATGCACAGACGCGCTCGAAGACGGCGATCAACGACCTGCTGCGCGGCGACTGATTGCGCAAGTAGTCAGTACGGCTGGTTGAACGGGGCGGCGTGCCCGCCCTGCTCAACTGGCTTTTGTAACTCCCCCGAATGACGGAGACGATGCGATGGCCATGGACCGCCTGTTCCAGCTGATGAAAGAGAAGAACGCGTCCGACATGTTCTTCGCCGTGAACTCCCCGGTGCACATCAAGATCAACGGTGCGCTCATCCCCATCAACCAGCATCGCCTCGAACCCGAGAACATCCTGTCGCTGCTGTCCGAGATCGCGACGCCAGAACAGATCGACGAACTCCAGCGCGACAACGAATTGAACATGGGCGTGTCGGTCGCGAACGTGGGCCGGTTTCGCCTGTCGGCGTTCCGCCAGCGTGGCTCGATCTCGGCCGTGTTCCGCTTTATCCCGGCGACCATCCCGCCGCTGGCCGAGCTGGGCCTGCCGCCGGTGCTGGCCGAACTGATCATGGAAAAACGCGGCCTGATGCTGGTCGTGGGCGCCACGGGCTCGGGCAAGTCGACCACCATCGCGTCGATGCTCGACCACCGCAACGACCTGCGCACCGGGCATATCCTGACGCTGGAAGACCCGATCGAGTACCTGTTCAAGAACAAGAAATCGATCGTCAACCAGCGCGAGATCGGCAGCGACACGCACGACTTTGGCATTGCGCTGAAGAACTCGATGCGCCAGGCGCCCGACTGCATCCTGATCGGCGAAATCCGCGACCGCGAGACAATGCAGGCCGCGCTGGCCTATGCGCAGTCCGGCCACCTGGTGCTGGCCACGCTGCACGCCAACAACAGCTACAACGCGCTCAACCGCATCATCAGCTTCTACCCTCTGGAAAACCGCAACGCGCTGCTGCAAGACCTGGCGTCGAGCATCAAGGCCATCGTGTCGCAGCGGCTCGTGAAAGCCGCTGCCGGCGGCGCGCGCCGCGCGGCAGTCGAAGTCATGCTCAATACCCGCTACATTGCGGACCTGATCGAACAGGGCGAAATCAGCCAGATCAAGGAAGCAATGGACAAGAGCCTGTCGGCCGGCTCGCAATCGTTCGAAGGCGCCCTGTTCCACTTGATCAAGGAAGGCCACGTGACGCAGGACGAAGGCCTGGCCAACGCCGACTCGGCCACCAACCTGCTCTGGCTGCTCAACAACGGGCCCGATAGCCAAGTCCAGCAGCAGATGGACGACAAGGCCAGCGAGCCCAAGGGCGGCGCCTCGTTCACCGAGTTCACGCTCAACTCCTGATGTTCCAGGGCGGCGCTGCCGCCCTCTTTTCCGCATATCCCATGACGACTACCCTCTACGGCATCCCCAATTGCGACACCGTGAAAAAAGCCCGCACCTGGCTGCAGGATCACGGCATCGACTTCACGTTCCACGACTTCAAGAAGCAAGGGCTCACGCCTGAACTGGTGAAGGCCTGGCTGCAAGACCTCGACTGGACTACGCTGGTCAACCGCAAGGGCACCACCTGGCGCAACTTGCCGGACGAACGCAAGGCGGCCATCGTCGATGCCGACAGCGCCATGGCGCTGATGCTCGAGAACCCGTCGGTCATCAAGCGCCCGGTCGTGCAAGGCGCCGGCCCGGTGACGGTCGGTTTTTCGCCGGCTGTATTTGAAGAGAAATTTGGGGCGGCAGCATGAGGCCGTCACGCACCCTGCTGCTCACCGAAGAGCTGATCGCGCTCGACTCGATCACGCCCCAGGACAAAGGTTGCCAGCAGCGCCTGATCGAACTGCTGGCGCCGCTGGGCTTCGTGTGCGAGACGATCGTCTCGAACGGCGTGACCAATCTGTGGGCCCGCAAGGGCGAGAATGCACCGCTGTTCGTGTTTGCCGGCCATACCGATGTGGTGCCGGCCGGTCCGCTGCACCAGTGGACATCCGAGCCGTTCATGCCGACGCAACGCGACGGCAAACTGTACGGGCGCGGCGCGTCCGACATGAAGACATCGATCGCGGCGATGGTCGTCGCGTGCGAAGAGTTCATTGCCGCCTGTCCGGAGCACCGCGGCTCGATCGCGTTGTTGATCACGAGCGACGAAGAAGGCCCGGCGGTCGATGGCACCGCCATCGTCTGCGACCTTCTCGAAGAACGGGGCGTCGCGCCCGACTATTGCCTGGTGGGCGAGCCGACCTCGAACCACGTGCTGGGCGACACGATCAAGAATGGCCGGCGCGGTTCGCTGTCGGGCCACCTGACGGTCAAGGGCATTCAGGGCCACATCGCCTATCCGCAACTGGCGCGCAATCCGATCCACCAGGCCGCGCCGGCACTGGCCGAGCTGACGCTGGAAGTCTGGGACGAAGGCAACGAGTACTACGCGCCCACCAGCTGGCAAGTGTCGAACATCGCCGCCGGTACGGGCGCCAACAACGTGATTCCCGGCAGCGTCAGTCTGGACTTCAACTTCCGCTTCTCGACCGCCAGCACGGCCGAAGGCCTGCAGGCGCGCGTGCATGCGATCCTCGACCGCCACGGCCTGGACTACGATCTGGACTGGACCCTGTCGGGCCTGCCTTTCCTGACCGAGAAAGGCACGCTGTCGGACGCCGTCTGCACCGCAATCAGCGACGAACTGGGCGTCCATACCGAATTATCGACCTCCGGCGGCACCTCGGATGGCCGCTTCATCGCCCGCATCTGCCCTCAGGTGATAGAATTCGGCCCACCGAACGCCAGCATTCATAAAATCGACGAGCACATCGAACTGCGCTACATCGATCCCCTGAAGAATATCTATCGCCGTACGCTCCAGCGCCTGCTGGCCGCTTGAAGCCCTACAACCCATCATCCAGGCCATGACCACCACCTCATTCTCCACGCCGCGCGACCTGCTGCGCTATGCGATCACCCGTTTCAACGGTGCCAAGCTGTTCTTCGGCCACGGCAGCGTCGAAGCGTTCGACGAAGCCGCCTACCTGATCCTGCACACCCTGAAGCTGCCGCTCGACCGCCTGGAGCCGTTCCTCGACGCCAGGCTGCTGGACGACGAAGTGCTGCAGGTGCTGGCCGTGATCGAGCGCCGCGTGACCGAGCGCGTGCCGGCCGCCTACATCACCAAAGAGGCATGGCTGGGCGAGTACCGCTTCTATGTCGACGAACGCGTGCTGGTGCCGCGCTCGTTCATTGCCGAGCTGATTCCGCAGCAGTTCAGCCCATGGCTGGTGGACCCGGATGGCGTGGAAAACGTGCTTGAGCTGTGCACCGGCAGCGGTTGCCTTGCGATCATGATGGCCGATACGTTTGCCAACGCGGTCGTAGATGCGATCGACATCTCGAAGGATGCGCTGGCCGTTGCCGAGACAAATATCCGCGAATACAAACTCGAAGGGCGTGTGAACCCGATCGAGTCCGACCTGTACGAGAACGTGCCGTTCAAGAAATACGACCTGATCATCACCAACCCGCCGTACGTGAATGCCGAATCGATGCGCACGCTGCCGCAGGAATACATGGTCGAGCCGCAGATCGCGCTGGCCGGTGGCGAAGACGGCATGGACCTGGTGCGCAAGATCATCGCCGGCGCCGCCGAGCGCCTGACGCCGGAAGGCATCCTGGTGGTTGAAATCGGCAACGAGCGCGAGTACGCCGAAGCCGCGTTCGGCCACCTGGGCCTGACCTGGCTGACCACCAGCATCGGCGACGATGCCGTGTTCCTGCTGACGGCCGAACAGCTGCAAAACGCGTAATCATCCGCATCCTTCTTTTATCCGTGGGGTTGGCGACTCGGTTGCCCACCCCACGCTGCACGTCAACTTTCAAGCGTCCCACACCATGATCCGTATCCAGAACGTCAGCCTGATGCGCGGCACCAAGCCGCTGCTCGTCGATGCCGACCTGACCCTCAACCCGGGCGACAAGATCGGCCTGATCGGCGCCAACGGCGCCGGCAAATCGAGCCTGTTCGGCATGCTCCGTAACGAGCTGCACCCGGACCAGGGCCAGATCGACTTCCCGGCCAAATGGCGCATGGCGTACGTGGCGCAAGAAACCCCAGCGCTGGACCGCGCGGCGCTCGACTACGCCATTGACGGCGACGTCGGCCTGCGCAAACTCCAGGCCGAGCTGGAAGAACTGGAATCGCACCCGGACGTCGACGCCCACGGCATGCGCCTGGGTGAGTTGCACGGCATGCTGGCCGACGCCGACGGCTACACGGTGCAGTCGCGCGGCGAACAGCTGCTGCTGGGTCTGGGCTTTTCGCTGGCACAGATGAACCAGCCGGTGGCAAGCTTCTCGGGCGGCTGGCGCATGCGCCTGAACCTGGCGCAGGCGCTGATGTGCCCGTCCGACCTGCTGCTGCTCGATGAACCGACCAACCACCTGGATCTGGATGCGATCATCTGGCTCGAAGACTGGCTCAAGCGCTACACGGGCACCCTGATCATCATTTCCCACGATCGCGACTTCCTCGATGAAGTGGTCAACGTGATTGTGCACATCGACGAGCGCAAGCTGAAGCGCTACACGGCCAACTACTCGGGCTTCGAGCGCCAGCGCGCCGCCCAGATGATCCTGGCCGCCGGCGCCCTCGAGAAGCAGCAGCGCCAGCGCGCGCACCTCGAGTCGTTCGTCAACCGCTTCAAGGCGCAGGCCTCCAAGGCACGCCAGGCCCAGAGCCGCATGAAGGCCCTGGCCAAGATGGAAGAGCTGGCACCGCTGCGCGCCGCAGCCGAATTCTCGTTCGACTTCCGCGAGCCGCTGTCGGCACCGAATCCGCTGCTGGTGCTCGACAAGGTCGATGCCGGCTACTTCCTGCTCGACGAGCATGGCGACAAGGTCGGCAAGAAAACCATCGTCAACCACATCGACTTTTCGCTGACCATCGGCCAGCGCATTGGCTTGCTGGGTGTGAACGGCGCCGGCAAGTCGACGCTGATCAAGACCATCGCCGGCGAGCTGATGCCACTGACCGGCGAAGCGACCATTGGTAAAGGCCTGTCGATCGGCTACTTCGCCCAGCACCAGGTCGAGATGCTGCGCCATGACGAGTCGCCCCTGTGGCACCTGGCCAAAATCGCGCCGACGGTGCGCGAGCAGGAACTGCGCAACTTCCTGGGCAGCTTCAACTTCCCGGGCGATATGGTGACCAGCTCGATCAAGCCGTTCTCGGGCGGCGAGAAGGCGCGTCTGGCGCTGGCCCTGATCGTCTGGCAGCGGCCAAACCTGCTGCTGCTCGATGAACCGACCAACCACCTGGACCTGGAAACACGCGAGGCGCTGACGATGGCGCTGGCGCAGTTCGAAGGCACGCTGATCGTCGTGTCCCACGATCGCCACCTGCTGCGCGCGACGACCGATGAATTCATCATCGTTGCCGACGGCCGCCTGCAACCATTTGACGGCGACCTGGACGACTACAAGGACTGGCTGTTCAAGACCAAGCTGGGCAAGGGCACCGACATCCTGCCGCTGGCCAAGGCCGCTGCGCCCGTCGCGCCGGTGCCGAGCGCCACGCCGGCCGAGCGCAAGGAACAGAAGCGCCTGGGCGCCGAAGAGCGCCAGCGCAACGCCGCGCAGCGCAAGCCGATCGAGAACAAGGTCAAGCGTCTGGACGAGCAGATGGCCAAGCTGCAGGCCAAGAAGGCCACGATCGATGCCGCCCTGCTCGACCCGACGATCTACGATGCGCAGAACAAGGATCGTCTCAAGACGCTGGTGGCCGACCAGGCGTTCGTGGCACGCGATCTGGAAACGTTCGAGATGGAGTGGCTGGAATTGCAGGAACAGCTGGAAGCGCTGGCGTAAGCTGGCAGTACGACGCCGTCAGGCGGCCCTGAGCGGCCGCCGCGGCGACAACGACATCAGGCCATCGATGTCGATCAGGATTACGCAGCGGCCGTCGATGCGGGCAATGCCGATCAGGTAACTGGCGCCCGCTTCGCCCGGGACGGTTTGCACGGCTTCCGGGCGCACGTGCACGATCCCAGTCACCCCTTCCACGACCATTCCCACCAGGCCGCTCGACAGGCGCAGGATGATCACGTCGGTATCGGGATGCACCACACCGCCGTGCGCATTCACCACTTGCGTGGCAGTGGTACGCATGTCGATCACCGGCAGGATCACGCCATGCGACAACGCCACGCCGCCGATGATGTCGCCATCTTCCGCGAAGCGTTCAAGGGACTTGAGCAATTTGAGTTCTTGCACGCGCGCGCAATCGAGTCCGTACTCCTGCCCGTCGAGCATGAAGCTGAGGTAATCCCGGGGTGCGCCAGACCGTGGCGCGCGCGATGTGGTGTGCATGGTGGATCCTTCGTCAGTCCGACCACCATCGTATGCCTGCCTCCCGGCCTGATGTTGACTACCATCAACTTGAACTGGCCGCCCCCTGGGCGGAAAGGATCATCCCGGCGAGACGGCGGATGCGGAATCCCAGGCCCAGGCGCCCTCGCGGCCTGCATGCAACAATTCGGTGCCGATGGCATCGCGCAGGCGCAGCCGGATGTCGCGCGGCCCCTGGTCCCAGATGCAGCCAAGATCCGGCTCGTACGGCAATGCGCGCACCTGCACCTCGCCGGCAATGGCCTCGAGTGCAATCTGCGCCGCGCCGACGCGGTCATAACGCTGCGCTTCCAGGCGGCCCAGCACCGCCATCCCTGACTGCCGTTCGGCGTCGAGCTTTTTCGCTTCGTCCGACAAGCGGCCAAGCTCCTTGAGCGCGGGCCCCGCGGTATCGGTCATGCGCTGGAACTGCGGCACCTGCTCGGGCTTGAGCACCAGATCGCCGCTGCGGATGCGCGGCGCGATCTTCAGGTACTTGCTCAGATGCGGCTGGGCCGTCAGCGTCTCGATCGATGCGCGGTGGCGCGCCGCGAGCTGGCCGAACTGCCCGATGCGCTCGCGCACCTGGGCCATCGCATCGTCGATGCGCGCGCAATCGGGCCGCAGCAGATATACCAGCATCTCGCCCTGCTTCCAGGGCGCGGCGCGGCCGATCCGGACGCGCCGGCCGGCAATCGCGCTGCCTTCGGCGTGCGTGACCTCGACGTCGTCGCCCATGATCTCGCAGTTGATCGCGGTCTCGACCCGGATGCGCGCACCGGAAATCACGCAGTTCTCGGCCCGCCCCAGCACCACGTCCCCCTTGGCCGCCTGGATCGTGGCGCTGGAGGCCACGCCCAGCACGCGCACGCCGCCATTCATGTTGCGCGCGCTGCCGCCGACCAGGTTGCGCTCCAGGCGGACGGCGCCGCCGCGCGAGAGCACGTGGCCATACACGTCCGCATGCACGGTGATGCTGTCACCTTCGATGGTGCGCTGTTCCTGCACCTCGCCGAATTCTTCGTAGTCGCCGCTCAGGTTCAGGTTGCCCGTGGTCCTGGCGCTGACGCCATCGCGGCTGACGATCTTGTCGGAGATCGCGATGCGGCTGCTTTTCGGGTCGACATTCAGAAATCCGTCGCGGCGCGCGATCAGGAATTCGCCCGCAGGAACGACGTCGATACCGGTGCCTTCGGCGGCATAGGCGGCCAGGTCGAGGTCCTTGCCGATCTCGGCCAGGAGCGGAATGCCGGTCAGCTCGAAACCGGGACTGCCCGCCGTGCGGGGCACCTTGCGCAGCAGGCGTGTACCCATGCGCACTTGCGGAAAGCGATTCTGGAAGCTCATGAGGTCGAGCTTGCCATTGGCCAGTTCGAGCGGCGCATCGCTGCGGTGCAGTTCGTTCGTGACTTCTTCGACGCGCGCGGCGTCGCCGTCGACGGGCGGCAAACGGCGCGCCACCACGTAGCGCCCGGCCGCGCCCTTGCCGATGGCCTCCGCGATGGCGGCGACATCGGCGCCGAAGCGGATCCCCTTGACCCACATGTCGGCGACAAATTCGTCGGCATCGAGCGCGGTTGGCCGCTCGCCGCCGTCGGGATCGGGTTCGACCACCGGCTCGAAATAGTATTCGGCCTGGCCGTCCGTGATTTTCACTGAACGGTACAGCGCCTGGCGGGCCGGGGTGAACGGGCGAATGTCAGCGGCGATGCGCACCTGCACCCGGCCCGCGGCATCGCGCGGCAATGCCGGGCCATGGCCATACAGCGCCTTGATGAGTATCGGGTAATCGAGTCCCGCCAGGTAGTGGCCGGCGCGCAGCAAGCTGTCGAGCGCCGCCACGAGAGTCGTGCCGAGCGCTTCCGGGTCGGCGTACACGCCGTCCTCGCGCCGAACGATGCAGTGCTCTGGTCCGTCAGAGACAAAGCGTGCTACAGAAGATAAGACGACATCGGACACGTTTGCGCTCCAGGTTGCGGATGTTGTTGGTGGCTGACCTTACCAACAGTAAGGCGCTCGCCAACATAGCATGTTGCGCTAACTAAATAAACATATAGCAATAAATTTGCGAAAAAGAAAATGCACAGGGTGGGCATCGGACTAGCGAGGCGGGCCGGCCGCGTGCGATTGATACCGATCAAACGCCAAATACGACAACGGCGCCAGAGGCGCCGTCGTTTTGCTGAAGCAGCCGCGTGTCAGCGGCGGCGCGAATTGGGATACAGATCCGCACCTTCCTTGATCTGGCGGCGCAGGTCGCGCCGCTCGTCCGGCGACAGGCGCCCGCGAGGCCGCTCTTCACGCACCGTGTCCTGCTGGACCTCGGCATTGCGGCGGCCCTGCTCGCGCACTTCGAATGCGCGCGCGTCGCGCAGGGCCTGCATGTCGTAACGCTCGCGCGCCTGGACGTCGTCGCTGCGGCGGTTGCGGTCCTGGTCCTGGGCCAAAGCGCCGGCACCGGTTGCTGCAAACGCGCAGGCGAAAACACCAAGGCGCACAAGCCGGGCGAGCCGGCCGCGAGCGGTACCGGGTGCTGCTGGATTGTCGTTGAGCGCGTGGTTCATGGTGTTCCTCTTCCGTGATGCCTGATAAACGGATAAGCTGTGTTGATCACTTGACGCCAGTGTAGGTTGATCGCGCAGGCGGGGTAAGACTAATTGGGTAAAGTTTGTAACACATTGTAATGGCTGAGCTGAGTCGTGCCTGCGGCGCCGCCATAAGAAGTTACCATAGCGACATTCATCTGACAATTCTGGACAGTTCCATGACTTCATCGACTTCGAACATTAACGTGGGTACGGGCACGCAGGGCGGCCACTCCGCCAAGATCATGGTCGTGGATGACGACGTGCGCCTGCGCGATCTGCTGCGCCGTTATCTGACCGAACAGGGTTTCCAGGTCGTGACTGCCGAAAGTGCACCCGCCATGAACAAGCTGTGGCTGCGCGAACGCTACGACCTGCTCGTGCTCGACCTGATGCTGCCCGGCGAAGACGGCCTGTCGATCTGCCGCCGCCTGCGCGGCGCCGGTGACCAGACCCCGATCATCATGTTGACCGCCAAGGGCGAAGACGTCGACCGCATCGTTGGCCTCGAGATGGGCGCCGACGACTACCTGCCCAAGCCGTTCAACCCGCGCGAACTGGTGGCCCGCATCGGCGCGGTGCTGCGCCGCAAAGGCCCCGACGAAATCCCGGGCGCGCCATCGGAAACCCCGCAAACCTTCGAGTTCGGCGACTTCATCCTTGATCTCGGCACGCGCACGCTGAAGAAAAACGGCGAGACCGTGCCGTTGACCACCGGCGAATTCTCGGTGCTCAAGGTGTTTGCGCGCCATGCACGCCAGCCGCTGTCGCGCGAAAAGCTGATGGAACTGGCCCGTGGCCGCGAATACGAAGTGTTCGACCGCTCGCTCGACGTCCAGATCTCGCGCCTGCGCAAGCTGATCGAACCCGATCCTTCGAGCCCGCTGTACATCCAGACCGTCTGGGGCCTGGGCTATGTGTTCATCCCTGAGGGTCAGCCGCGCTAGTGAAGCCTCCTGCATTTACGTCGCTCGCGGCGGCGCATCGCGCCGTGCGCTTTGCCTGGTTCAAGAGCGGCCTGTTCTGGCGCACGTTCTTCCTGATGTCGGTGCTCACCGCCGTCTCGATGGGCGCCTGGATCGGCATGATCAACGTCTACCAGCGCGGCCCGCAAGTGCAGCAGACGGCCGAAACGGTCGTGTCCGTCGTCACCATCACCAAGGCCGCGCTGACGCACTCGGCGCCCGACCTGCGGCTCGAACTGCTGCTCGAACTGGCGTCGAACGAAGGCATCCGCATCTTCACGCTCGAAGACACGGACATCATCGATCCGCCACCGCACAATCCCCTGATGCCCGAGATTGCCGCCATCGTGCGCGAGCGACTCGGCGCCGACACCCGCTTTTCCAGTGGCGTGAATGGCGTGCCCGGCTTTTACATCAGCTTCAATATCGAGGATGACAAATACTGGCTGATGCTCGAGCGCGAGCGTCTGGCGGGTCTGACGCGCGTGCAGTGGCTCGGCTGGGCAGTGGTCGTCGGCCTGCTGTCGGTCCTGGGCGCAGCGCTGATCTCGAGCCTCGTCAACCGGCCGCTGGCGCGCCTGACGTCGGCTGCCCGCGCCATCGCCAAGGGCGAGCGCCCTGCGCGGCTGCCCGAAAAAGGCTCGCAAGAGATCATCGAGGCCAATCGCAGCTTCAACCAGATGGTTGAAGACCTGGCCCAGGTCGAGAAGGACCGCGCCGTGATCCTGGCCGGCATCTCGCACGATCTGCGCACGCCGCTGGCGCGCATGGGCCTCGAGGTCGAGATGGCCAACCTGTCGCAGGAAGCGCGCGACGGCATGCAATCGGACATCGCGCAGATGGACGCCATCATCGGCCAGTTCCTCGACTACGCCAAGCCGACCGAAGCGGCCACGTTCGTGCCGGTGGATCTGTCAGAGCTGCTGGCGGACATCGGCCACCACGCGGGCCGCATCCCGAGCCTGCGCATCAGGACCGACCTGATGCCGGACGTGCACGTACAGGGCAACGCCACCGACCTGCGGCGCGTGATCAACAACATCATCGAGAACGCCCGCCGTTACGGCGTCACGCCGGGGCAGGACTACACCGAGATCGACATCGTGCTGCGCGTGAAAGCAACGGGCCACGGCCGACGCGCCGTGATCGAGATCGGCGACCATGGCGTCGGCGTGCCGCCGGACCAGATCGCGCAACTGATGAAGCCTTTCACGCGGCTGGACAGCGCGCGGGGCCAGGCCAATGGGGCCGGGCTGGGCCTGGCCATCGTCGAGCGGGTGCTCACGCGCCACAATGCAGGGCTCGAAGTGAGCAACCGCGACGGTGGCGGTTTCCTGCTGCAGGTGGCGTTGCCGCTGGCGGCCTGAGCGCTTAGCGGGGTCAAGCCCCGATCAGGCTCGCGAAGCGGGCCAGATCGATATTCCCGCCACTGACCAGCACGCCGATCCGCTTGCCACGCAAGCTGTCCTTCATCTTGCGCGCCGCCGCAAAGCCCAGGCACCCCGTCGGCTCCACGACGATCTTCATGCGCTCGGCAAAGAACCGCATGCACGCCACCAGTTCGTCGTCGCTGACGGTCAGGATGTCATCGACGTCGCGCTGGATGATCGGGAACGTCAGCTGCCCCAGGTGCTGCGTCTGCGCGCCATCGGCGATCGTGCGCGGCGTGTCGATATGCACGATCTGCCCGGTACGGAACGACTGCTGGCCATCGTTGCCCGCTTCTGGTTCGACGCCATACAGCAGGCACCCAGGCGACAAGGCACGCGTGGCCAGTGCCGAGCCCGACAGCAGCCCACCGCCGCCCAGGCACACGAAGAACGCGTCGAGCGGGCCGACCTCATCGAACAGTTCCTTGGCCGCGGTGCCCTGCCCTGCAATCACGTCCGCGTGGTCATACGGCGGGATCAGCGTCAGGCCATCACGCTCGGCCAGCGCGCGGCCGATCTGCTCGCGGTCCTCGGTATACCGGTCGTAGGTCACGACGGTGGCGCCATAGCCGCGCGTGGCGGCGACCTTCGCGGCCGGCGCGTCCTCGGGCATGATGATCGTGGCCGGGATGTCCAGCAGCCGCGCCGACAGCGCGATCGCCTGCGCGTGATTACCCGACGAGAACGCCACGACGCCAGCGCGCCGCTGCGCCGGGCTGAACCTGGCCAGCGCGTTGTAGCCGCCCCGGAACTTGAAGGCCCCCATGCGCTGCATGTTTTCGCACTTGAAGAACACCTCGGCGCCGAACTCCTCGTTGACGGTGCGTGAGGTCAGCACCGGCGTGCGGTGCGCGGCGCCGGCAATGCGTTCGGCGGCCTGGACGACGTCGTCATACGTGGGAAGCTGGAGCATGGTCATGCGGGTGGTCCTTTCAGGGGCATGGGTAAGGAAGACGATGGCGCAGTCTATCGGCCACCCGGACGAACGTCAAACCCGACGGCGAGGTGGCTGAACAATCGTATGCAGACGTTGCCAATCAGATAGTTTTTCGATGTAATTGTTGGCACAGTAACCGATCGTCGCAGGAGACGCCACGTTGCATACACCGAGGAAGCATATGTATCCGTTGCATTTTGCCGTCACCAGTTGGTTCGCTTTTCTGCTGTTGGGGCAAGCTGCGCACGCCGCGCCCGTCATCACGAAACAAGCGCTGCAACAGGATATCGATCTCGTGCTCAGGACCGTGCGCGACCAGCATCCGGACCCGGGTTTTTCGACGAGCGACGCGGCCGTGACTGCTGCACTGGAAGCGATCGGGCGCGACCTGCCGGCGTCGATGACGCGCGATGAAGCGTGGCGCCAGGTGGCCCGCATCAATCCGCTGCTGGCCGACGGACATCTTGCGATCACGCTGACCGACTGGCGCGCAGATACCGCAGCGCACCGCGCTGCCGGCGGCGCCCTGTTCCCGTTCAATGTGGCGTTCGATTCGCAGGGCCGCCTCGTCATCGATGCTGCATTGGGAGGCGCAGCGTCACCCCTGGCCGGCGCGCGCATCGTCGCCATCGACGGTGTGCCGGCCGACACGCTCGTGGCCAGCCTGGCATCCCGCGTCCACGGCGATACGCCCGCGATGCGCATGGCCCTGCTGGCGCAGCGCTGGTGGCTGTATCACTGGAAAACGCTCGGCCCTGCGCAGCAGTACCGGCTCGTGATCGAACGTGATGGCCAGCGCAGCGAACTTGCGATCCCCGGCAGCACGGACCAGCCGCGCATGCTGCAGGACGAGGTGGACATCGCGCGCCTGTACCGGCTCGACACCGTGCCCGGCTGTTCGGCGGTCATGACCGTCAGCTCGTTCGATAGCGCCCACCTGGCAGACTTCGTTGCCTTTACGCAGGCCGCGTTCACACGCATGCGGCAGGAACACATCAGGCACCTCGTCATCGACATCCGCGCCAACACCGGCGGCGACGACGTCATGTGGCTCGACGGCTTGATGCCGTACCTGGCGACGGCGCATTACCGCGTCGGCTCGAGCGCCGTCAAGCGCGTGTTGCGCGCCAACCCCGAGCGCGGCGAACAGGTCGGCCAGATCATCCACACGCAGATCGCCACCTGGCGCGAACCGCAACCCGATCACCCAGCCCGCTTCAACGGCAAGGTCCAGGTGGCAATCGGTCCGCTGACCTACTCGTCAAGCGTGCTGTTTGCGAACGTGATGCAGGACTTCGGCTTTGCCACCTTGGTCGGATCCGGCGGCGCGGCCAGGCGCAGCCAGTCTGGCGGCGTGTATGGCGTGCCGCTGCCGCAGTCGGGCCTGACGCTGTGGATACCGCGGTTCGTGCTCGATCCACCGGGCGGCGCACCGAAGGGTGCTCTGCTCAGCGCGCAGGGGCCGTGGGATCCGGGTGCCGCGCCTGCGTGTCAGGCGCTGTGACCGTGCGCGCCTGATCCGGCGAGACGGCAAGCAGCGCCTGCTCGATCTGGCGGTTGTGCAGGGCGCCGCCGACGACGATCGCACAGGCTCCCAGCACCATCAGGACAACGGCCAACAAGGCCGCCCACGGGCCACCCAGCAGCAGCGCGCCACCCAGCACGATGACAAGGATGGGAATCCCGTACAGGTACATATCCAGCAGCAGATCAATCGCGATGCCCCAGGCGCTGCGTTGCAGCTTCACCCTGGTGGTCGACAGGTCACGCCAGCCGCTCACCGTCTGCCAGTTGCCCGCCTCCTCGAATGCAACGGCAAACGTCGAGCCTGTGGCAGGCACACTCTTGCGATCGAACGCCACAGCAAACTCGCGTTTTCCGCCCGACTCAAAACTGAACATCTCCGACTGGACGTCAAATACCCGCTCGAAGCGGATCGTCTCGATGTGCATGTGTGCTCCTTTGTGGCTGGCGTGCTCCCTGCACCGTAACGCAGGCCAGGTGCGCTGTCCAGCAAGCGGGACGATTCATGCGCCCTGCATCAGCCGGGAATGCGGTTGACCAGCGCCTCGCCGCGCTCGAATGCGCTGATGCTGTCAATGGTGGTGCGCATGATCTGGCCGATCGCTTCGACCGTGAAGAACGCCTGATGCCCGGTGACGATCACGTTCGGAAACGACACCAGGCGCTGGATCACGTCGTCGAGGATGATCGTCGACGACAGGTCCTGGAAGAACAGGCTCGCTTCCTGCTCGTAGACGTCGATTGCCAGACCGCCCAGCTGGCCGGTCTTGAGCGCCTGGACTACGGCATCGGTATCGACCAGCCCGCCGCGGCTGGTGTTGATCAGCACACAGCCGCGCTTGACGCGCGCCAGTGCGGCCGCATCGACGATGTGGTGCGTCGCGTCCAGCAGCGGGCAATGAAGCGAGACCACGTCGCTGCAGGCGAGCAGCTCGTCCACGCCCGTGTAGCGGCCACCGAGCGCCTCGAACGCCGGCGTCGGATACAGGTCGTGACCCACGAGCGTACAGCCGAAACCGGCCATGATGCGGGCAAAGATCAGCCCGATCTTGCCGGTGCCGATCACGCCGACCGTCTTGCCATGCAAATCGAAGCCCATCAGACCGTCGAGGTCGAAGTTGCCTTCGCGCGTGCGCACGCTGGCACGCGCGATCTTGCGGTTCACGGCCAGCAACAGGCCGACCGCGAATTCGGCGACCGAATTGGGCGAATAGTCGGTGACGCGCACGACTTCGATTCCGAGCCGGCGCGCGGCGGCGGCGTCGATATGGTTGTAGCCGGTCGAGCGCGTGGCCACGAGGCGCGTGCCCTGCCGCGCCAGGATCTCCAGCACGGCAGCATCGACCGTGTCGTTGACGAACACGCAGACCGCCACGCACCCGGCCGCCTGGCTCGCCGTCTGGACACTGAGCCGCTCTTCGATGAACAGCAACGCATGGCCGACGCCATCGTTGGCCTGCGCCAGCATGGTCTTGTCATAGCGACGTGCACTGAATACGGCTGTTTTCACACGAGTCTCCTGCTGGATGATGAACAAGCCCTTATACGCCCTCGGACGCGATAAGGACAGTCTTACCGTCGCACGCTGTCAAACGGACGGCGCGCAGGCCTACAAGCCTGTGTGAATTGGCGCACAGAAGAAAAATGATGCAAATAAGACAATTAAATTGTTGAAATTAAAACAAAGCCGAGGAGTCGATCATGAAGCGTAATTTCTGCCAACTGTGCCTGCTGGCCGCCACCATGATGGCTGCACCGGTCGCGTTTTCCGAGACCAGCATCGTCAAGTGCGTCGATGACGAAGGGCGCGTGACGCTGACCGACCGCCCTTGTGAAGTCGGCGCAACGACCGTGCAGATGGCGAGCGAACCAGCCAACGAAGGCGTGACCCGTGTCCACGCGTACCCTCTGGTCGCCGAGGCCAGCGTTTTGCCGCCACCGCGCGCGATGCAACGTAGTTATGTTCCGACCCCGCGTGCAGCAGAAATACCGCTGGCCAGTGACGTTGCCACGCTGAAGGCGGCGCGCGCCCAGTTCGTATTGAGTGACGTGCGGTCGACTCCGGCATTGGCGGGCCTCGACTGACCCCCAATGCAAGAAATGCCGTTCAGTGCAAACTGAACGGCATTTTGCATGGCTGAACGAGCTGCCGTGAGCGTGACCGGTTAATGCAAGCGCGTGACGCTGGCCAGATGTGACGTGGGCGGCTTGTCCCACTCGCTCAACAATGCCAGCAACGCGGCATCCTGAATGAAGCTGGCACTGGAGCGGCCCTCCAGAATGCGCTCGGGTGGCATCGAGCGCGCCACGACGAACCCCTGCACGTAATCGACACCGATTTCCTGCAGTGTCTGGACCGTGGCCGCGTCCTCGGCCCATTCCGCGATTGTCTTCATGCCCAGGTTCACGGCAAGGCTCACGATGGCCTCCACAATGGCCACATTAGCCGGATGCGCGTTGATATTGACGATGAAATTGCCGTCGATCTTGAGCACGTCCGCAGGCAGCTCTTTCAGGTACGAGAACGAGGTGTAGCCGGCGCCGAAATCGTCCAGCGCCACCTTCACGCCGAAGCCACGTACCTGGTCGATGAAGCGGCGCGTGTTGTCCAGATCGTGCAAGGCAACGCTTTCGGTGATTTCGAGACACAGGCGGCTGGCCACGTGCACATAGCGGCCGAGAATGTCGAACGTGTCCTGCACAAAGCGCTCGTCATTGAGGGATGCGCCCGACAGGTTCATGCAGACGAAGCGGGTATTGACCAGTTCGTCGTTGTGCTCGGCGATCCAGGCCAGCGTACTCGTGAGCACCCAGCGGTCGATCACGCTCGCGCGCCCACTCTTTTCGGCGGCGACAATCACGGCGCCGGCCGGCACGATGCGGCCATCCGGCTCGCGCATGCGCAGCAGCACCTCGAAATTGAGCGATTCGAACGGCGTGCGCAGCGACATGATCGGCTGCATCTCAAGCAGCAGGCCATCGGTGGCGGCCGGCCCCGACAGGCGCTCGACCAGGTCGAGTTCGGCGGCGCGCTGACGGAACGCATCGGCGTCGCGCTCGTACACGACCAGGCCGTCGCCCGTGCCGGTCTTGGCTTCGCGGCAGGCGCGGTCGGCGGTGGAGACGGCATCCTTCATCGGCATGCCTGGCACCACTTCGATCAGGCCAACCGACGCCCGCACGTGGAACGCCTTGTCACCGACGCGGTATGGCGTGCTGCCGAGCCGGTCGACGATGCCGCGGACGATGATCGAGGCCAGCGGTATCGCTGTCTCGGGCATCACGATCACGAATTCGTCGCCGCCCACGCGGCCCAGTTGCTGGCCGCCGGCCAGCATCGCGCCCATGCGCTCGCACACCTGCTTGAGCACTTCATCGCCGGCGCCGTGCCCGAACAGATCGTTGATCAGCTTGAAGCGGTCGAGGTCGACATATGCCAGCGCCATCGGTCGACCGGCGGCCAGGCTAGCGCTGGCATTGCTGAACTCGCGCTCGATGCCGCGCCGGTTGAAGACCTTGGTCAATGGATCGTTATTGGCCATGAAGCGCAGCTGCTCGGTGGCCTTGTGTTTTTCGGTGGTGTCCTGCAGCACGCCCTCGATGCGCGACCTGGCCAGTGTGGCGCTGACCTGGAAGCGCTGGCCGCCGTCGCGGCTCGTCAGCTCCATCTCGGCTTCGACTTTCGCATGGACCTGCTCGTGCAGAGCGGCCCAGCTCGCTTCAGTGAAGTACTGGCGCCACGCCGTACGGCCCGCCGTGAAGTCGGTCATGCCGAGCATCTTCTGCAGCGCCGGATTCACGCTCAGGAAGTGGCCGTAGATATCGAGCGTGAACAGGCCCACCGGCATCGCCTTGTACGCATGCTCGAGTTCTTCCTGCGCTTCCTGGCGCTTCTCGGTTTCCATGCGCATCTGCTCGGCCACGGCCAGCGCCGCCAGCAGGCTCGACGCGAGCGCGGCGGTGACGCTGTTGATCACGCCCAGCAGTTCGCGCATGCCGAACGCGGCCGACGCGACCTCGGCCAGCGACGCCATGAAGGTGACGGCGAACGACGCCGCGAACCAGGCCGCGACCCGCGTGCGCGATTCGACGATGATCTTGAACAGGCCGATCGTCATCAACGAGAAGCAGCACGCCAGGATGCCCCACATCAGCGGCAGGTACATGCCATACGGGACCAGGATGGCGGCGGCCAGCATCGGCATGCACAGCCACTGCATGACCCGCATCGGCACCACGTAGCGCATCTCGGCCAGGTGATCCTTCAGCAGCGCCTGGTACAGCGTCAGCGTCGCGATGCCGTACATCGTAAACGTGACGGCGCGGCTGCGCAGCAGCCATTCGGACGGTACCGCCTGGCCGAGCCACTGGATGTCCCAGCCGGCCGACAGCGCACCCACGCGCAGGTTCAGGATCAGCCAGCCGGCAAACATGACGTACACCGGCTGCCGGTTGATCAGTGCCGTGATCAGGATGAACAGCGCCAGCACGATCATGCCGCCATCGAGCAGCCCCGACTTGCGGTGATACTGCTTGACCGACAGCACATACTGCTCGATGGGCCACTGCACGACCGTCAGGCGGGCCGGGCCCGCGAACGTGCCGCGGCACAGCAACTGGCGCGGCAACGGCGCGACGCTCAGCGCGAAGCCGGCCTTGTCGGCGCTCAGCAGACCGGTGCTGTCGCTGCGGCTGGCAGTGCCCAGCGGGGCCAGCGAGACCGCATTCCAGCAGGCGATATCGAGTGCATGGCGCGACGGGAATTCGAGCACCTGTGCACCCGGGCGCGGCATCGGTTCGACGACGAACCAGACCGGTGCTTCGGACAGATGGGTGTCATGGGTGTTGGTCAGCGGGCGCGCGCGCGCCTGCCCGAGTGCGCTGGCAGGATCGAGTGTGCCGGCCGGATCGGCCAGCACATGCATCGTCAATGGCACGTCGCCACTGGTGCGGTATTCGTCGTGCCAGAAAACGAGCGCGATCAGCGACACCACCGCGATCCCGATCGGGATGAGGTAGTAAGAAAATATCTTGAGAATCAGTTCGACCGCCGCTTGCAACGCGGATGGCAGCGAAGCACGAAACTGATGGGAAAGCTTGGGCATGAGCGGCCTTGGTAATACGCGTGACCACCGTGCAGACAGCGACGGCCACTAAAGCGCAAGGATACAGCTTTAGCGTAGTGCCGTCATGCCCTTCGTAGTTGAACAAACGTCGATCGCGCGCCGTGCAACAGGGTCTCAGGCGACGGCCAGTTCTTCCCGCGCCGGCCATGCCTGCACCGATGGGACGACGACCGGACCGATGTCGATATCCGGGTGCAGCGTGTTGAAGAAGAAGTCGAGCATCGGATGCCGCGCTTCGGTCCAGCGCTGCTGGAAGGTGGCGATCTCGAAGGCCATCACGCGGTGCGGGATATTGCCGACATGGCGCAGCGGCACCAGGCCATCTTCCGGGAACACGTCGACGAACAGCATCTGCTCGTACTGCCGGTCGACCGGCGGGCGGCCCGTCGCCACCGAGAAGTCGATCGCGTTGTCTTCGCAATACATGAAACACGCCTTGACCAATGCAATTTTTACCATGCGCCCCACCCGCCCTTCGTCGACGGCCAGCCGGGTTGCCTCGACCAGCCGCTTGCCCTGCAGCCAGTCAGGCAGCACCACCGATTCTTCGACACCCAGCGGCCGGTGCAGATTGGTGCGGATGCGGGTACTGCCGATCGCCGTGCCATCGAGCTTGGACTCGGCCAGCAGCACGATCGTGTCGGCATCGAAGTCAGCCGCTTCAGGCTGCGCGAGCGTGCGTGCGAAATCCGGCACGTGGCGCGCATAGGCGGCGTGCCGGATCCGCACGGCCTTCTGCAGGTCGGCCTGGGTCTGTACCCGGCGGATCGTGAACGGCAATCGTTCGGTCACGCTGCCGGCGGCCGGGGGACGCACGGAACGTGGTCGCGACAGCGTGGCTGGGTTGATGACGGCGGCGGTGAACTGCTCCATGGCGGGACTCCTGGGTTGATTGAGTGAAACAGAAATTAACTGGATTCAATTATCAATCCGCTTACGGAAAATCGATTTGCGGAGCAGGCGTACTTTTCACCTTCAGTTTGAATGAGCGGGAAACCGGGAAAAATGGCTGCGTCACGCACACCATGTGCGTTGCATAATGGCTGCCGCAATCACAGCATCCGCGCGCTGCCCGCCACACGGATCGGGCTGCCAATTACATTGGTAAATTCGGCAGTAATGAGCGAACGCATGCCCATGTCCTCGCCCTGCACGATCTCGATCCGGCCGCCATGCGGCCAGCCGAGATCGCGCAGATACCCGGCCAGCGCTGCCGTCGCGGCGCCCGTGGCCGGATCTTCGAGCACGCCACCGGACGCAAAAGCGTTGCGCGTATGAAACAGATTATCGTGCTCGGCCCAGGCCAGCACGACCGTCACCAGGCCGTGGCTGGCCATCAATGCCTGACCTGCGTCGAGGGCGTAATCCATCGCCGCCAGCGTAGCGCGGCTGGACAGTGCCAGGAACAGGTGATCAGCGCCGGCATGGATGCATGCGGGCGGCAGGCGGGGATCGAGGTCGGCGTGCCCGTAGCCGAACAGCGCGAGCGCAGCGTCGACAAGAGCGGCCGGCGCGGGCCGGCTGCGGGTGGGCGGCGACTGCAGGGCCGCCTGCAGCCGGGCACCATCCTGCCGGCCCTCGACGGTGATGGCGGCGGCGTTCAGGGTCAGCGCAAAGCGGCCAGCGCCATGTCGGCGTGCCAGCGCAGCGCCCAGGGCGATCGTCGCATGGCCACAGAACGGCACCTCGGAAGCAGGCGAAAAGTAGCGCACGCGCCACCCCTCGCCTTCGGGCGCGGCAAACGCGGTTTCAGAAAAACCGACGTCGCGCGCCATCGCGGCCATCTCGGCAGCCGGCGGCAAGGCCGCGCCGATCCAGACGCCGGCCGGATTCCCGCCCTCACCGTGGTCGTCGAAGGCGGCGAGAAGTTCAATATCCTGGCGCATGGATGCTTCCTCAGTGATTGGAAACACCCATCATAGCGCCGGGCCGCTAGCGCCGGGTATCGATGCGCGGCAGCAGCACGGCCAGGATGCCCAGCAGTGGCAGGAACGAGGCGATCTGGTACACCTGCGCGATGCCGTGCACGTCGGCGATGCTGCCCATTGCAGCCGCGCCCACGCCGCTGATGCCGAACATCAGGCCGAAGAAGATGCCCGAGATCAGGCCGACCTTGCCCGGCACCAGTTCCTGTGCGAACACGACAATGGCCGAGAATGCCGACGACATCACCAGGCCGATGATCACCGACAGCACGCCGGTCCAGAACAGGTCGGCGTACGGCAGCGCGATGGTGAACGGCGCCGCGCCCAGGATCGAGAACCAGATCACGCGCTTGCGCCCGATCTTGTCGCCGATCGGCCCGCCCGCGAACGTGCCGAGCGCCACCGATGCCAGGAACAGGAACAAGTACATTTGCGCGGTGCCCACCGGTAGCTTGAACTTCTCGATCAGGAAGAAGGTGTAATAGGTCTGCAGGCTCGCCATATAGATGTACTTGGAGAACACCAGAAGCGCCAGCACCACCAGCGCCTGGATCACCTTCTTGCGCGGCAACGCCGGACCGGCATGCAGCGCGGCCTTCTTGACCATGTTCATCAGGTGGTTGCTGTACCAGCGGCTCACGCCCACCAGCACCGCCACCGCAACGAGCACCAGCAACATGAACCAGGCGATCTCGGCCTGCCCGCGGCCGACGACGATCGCCGCCGCCAGCAACGGCCCCAGGGCCGAGCCGGCATTGCCGCCAACCTGGAACACCGACTGTGCAAACCCGAAGCGCCCGCCCGACGCCAGGCGCGCCACGCGCGAGGCTTCCGGGTGAAAGGTCGACGAGCCCACGCCGATCATGCCGGCAGCAACCAGCAGCATCGGATAGCTGTTCGCCCACGCGAGCAGGCCCACGCCGAACAGCGTCACGCACATCCCGGCCGGCAGCAGGAACGGGATCGGCCGCTTGTCGGTGTACAGGCCGATCCATGGCTGCAGCAGCGAGGCAGTGCACTGGAACGTCAGCGTGATCAGGCCGACCTGGGTGAAGGTCAGGTTGAATTCGTGCTTCAGGAGCGGGTAGATCGACGGCAGCACCGCCTGCACGCAATCGTTGAGCAGGTGGACGAAGGCAACCGAGAGAAGGATTTGCATGACCGCACCCGGGACGGCCGGGGTGGTAGCGGAGGTGGTGCTGGACGGCGAGGAAGATGTGGACATGGACGACGCGGGTGGACAGAACAGTCCGACAGGATATGCGAAAACCGGCGCCCGCGGGCGCCGGTTCTTTGACTAACGGTCGGTCAGCCGGCCGGCACCAGCCGGATCGCCTGCCCACCGCCCGGCGCCAGCACCATCTTGATGGTGTCGGTGCTCTTGACATTGCGCTTCTCGATCACCAAGTCGAAGCGCCGTTCGCTGCGGTAGTCGGCCTTGTCGCCATCGCGGTAGATTTCGGCCACATACGATTTGCCGGCATCGAGGAACGACAACGGCAGATCGAGCGTGCGCGCATTGCCATCGGTGACCGAGCCGACGTACCAGGCGCTCGAGTTGCGATCCTTGCGCGCGATGGTCGCGTATTCACCCACGGCGCCATGCAGCACACGCGTATCGTCCCAGTCGGTCGGCACGTCGCGGATGAACTTGAACGCGCCCGGATAGCGGTCGTAGTGCTCGATCAGATCGGCCGCCATCACCACCGGCGAATAGATCACGACGAAGTTGGCCAGCTGTTTGGCCTGGGTCGAGTTGAACGGCTTCTTGTCCTTGCCTTCCAGGCTCAGGATGCCCGGCGTATAGTCAAGCGGACCGCTGAGCATGCGGGTGAACACCAGATTGGCCTCATGCTCGACGCTGTTGACCGGATTGCCCCAGGCGTTGTATTCCACGCCGCGCGCGCCTTCACGCGAGATCCAGTTCGGATACGTGCGGCGCAGGCCCGTGTCCTTGACCGGCTCGTGCGTATTGATCGCGATCTTGTAGCGCGCCGCATCCTCGACCACCTTCTGGTAGTGGCGCACGCCCTCTTGCGAATCCGTATAGCCGAAGTGGACCTTGCCATTCTTGCCCATGAACTGGGCGGCGCCGCCATCGGTCACGTAGCCGGTCTTGATGCTGTCCACGCCGTTCTTTGCATACAGGCGCAGCGCCGCATCCAGCTGCTTCTCGTAGTGCGCGATATTGCCGCCGGTCTCGTGGTGACCGATCAGGTGCACTCCCTTCTGCTTGCCATACGCTGCCAGTGCCGGCAGGTCGAAGCGCGGGGTGGAACGGGTGAAGTCCATGTCCGCACCGTTGCCGGCCCAGTCGCTGTCCCAGCCCGGATTCCAGCCTTCGACCAGCACGCCACGGAAGCCGTTCTTCGCAGCGAAGTCGATGTAGCGCTTCGTGTACTCGGTCGTCGCGCCGAGCCGGTCGCCCGCGGCCCAGGTTTTGGTTTCGAGGTGCATGTCCCACCAGACGCCGACGTACTTCGATGGCTTGACCCACGAGACGTCGCCCAGTTTGTTCGGCTCGTTCAGGTTCAGCACGAGGTCGGACATGTACAGGCCCGCCGCATCGCCCGCGATCTGCATCGTGCGCCACGGCGTCGTGAAGCTGCCGGTGCGTACGACGGGCGCGCCATTGGCGGACGGGGTCAGGTGCGCGCGCAGGCGCTGGCCTTCGACCCGGCGCAGCCACATCGACGCGTAGTCGACCAGTGCGGCTTCGTGGAAGGCGATGTGCGTGCCGTTTTCCATGCGCACCGTCATCGGCGTGTTGGCCATGCCCACTTCGCGCAGTGGCGTCTTCTGGATCGGGTATTCAAGCGCCCAGACTTCACCGGCCTGCTGCCACCAGGCGGTAGCTGGCTGCGCCACCACGAATTCGGTCAGCTCGTCAGCGATGTGCACGGCGCGGTTATTGGCCTGCTTCGGGAATTCGTAGCGAAAGCCCACGCCATCGTCGAACACGCGAAACACGATGGCAAGGCGACGGCCATCCTTCTTCTGGTGGACGTCCACGCGCAGCTGGCTGTAATGATTGCGCACCGTGCGGCGCTCGCCCCACGGCTGCTCCCAGGTGCTGTCATGGGCCGTGACCAAATGGCGCTCCATCGCGAAGCCGGCATCGAGCGGCTTGTCGCTGGCCAGCACGAAGCCCAGGCGCGACGGGGCGATGACCGGCTGGCCATTGCGCTCGACCTGGTACGACAGGCGCCCGTCCGGGGCGACCTGCAACGACACCTTGAGCACTTTGCCGGGCGACTCGACGGTGGCCATCAGATCTTCGGCGGCGAACGCGCCGGTACTGATCACCATGCCCAGCGCTACGAGGCTCATCTTCAATAAACTGGTACGCATCCTTCGTCTCCTGTCTCGTCTTGTTTTCTATTGCATTTTCAACCTGAAAGCGGTCGCCCCGGATAGTCCGGCATCGGGGATGCGCGGTCAACGTATGGCTAAAGCGAATCTGAAGATTCGCTGCGACGCCCGAAGCGCAGCGCACTGCTACACTTCCGGCATGAAAATTCTGATGATCGAAGACGATCTGGCGATCGGCCAGGCACTCTTGTCGGTGTTCCAGGACGAAGGCCACACGGCAGTCTGGCTGCGCCTGGCCCAGGGCGCGGCCGCGCGCATGCGCAGCGAATCGTTCGACGCGGTGGTGCTCGACCTGGGCCTGCCCGATGGCGACGGCACCGACGTGCTGCGCGCGCTGCGCGATGAAGGCGTGCGCCTGCCGGTCCTGATCATCAGCGCGCGCGACAGCCTGCAGGACCGCCTGAAGGGGTTCGACCTGGGCGCCGACGATTACCTGATCAAGCCCTTCGAGATTCCCGAACTGCTGGTGCGCCTGCGCGCGATCGTGCGCCGCAGCCACGGTGCACTCGAAGAAAACCTGTGGGTGGCGGGCGACATCGAACTGGACGAAAACCGCATGCTCGTCACGCGCGCCGGCCAGAGCGTCACGCTGTCAAAAACCGAATTCGCGCTGCTGCTTACCTTGATGAAGCAGGCCAACCGCGTGCTCACGCGCGTCGAGCTCGAACGGCGCGCCCTGCCCTCCGGCGAAGGCCAGAGCCAGACGCTCGACGTGCACATATTCAACCTGCGCAAGAAAGTGGGCGAAGGCGTGATCCGCACCGTGCGCGGCGTCGGCTACATGGTGCAGCGTGACGTTTAGGCAGTCCTCGCTGTTCCGGCGCCTGATGTTCAGCTTTGCCGGCGTAATCGTCAGCGTCGCGATCATCGGCGTGCTGTGGATGTTCTACGAAGCCAAGGTCACGCAGCGCACGCGCACCTTCAGCGAAAACAAGGCGCACACGCTCAACATCCTGTCGCACCTGGTGGACTCCGGCGCGCGGCCCGAGCGCATGCTGCCAGCCCTCGCTGCGATCGAGGTGAACCGCGAGCGCATGTTCAAGGAGCTCGATTACCACTCGCGCGTGCGCGTGCGCGTCTGGCTCGATGGCCGCCTGCTTTACAACTCGATGCCGGAACTGCCGGACGTGCTGCCCGAGGTGGCCGCGCGCGGCGCCTACGGCTGGGTACGCTGGACAGCGCATGACGCGACCAACCGCATCGTCGTCGAGCGCCGTCACGAAGTCGACGACGAGTGGATGCTGACCATCTGGGGCGTGAGCTTTTTACTGTCGTCGACCTTCTTCAGCCTGCCGCTGCTGTTGATCCCGGCATGGCTGATCGTCGGCATTGGCCTGCGGCCGCTGCGCTCGATCGCGTCGAGCATCGCCCAGCGCACGGATGCCGACCTGACGCCGCTGCCCGACTCGAAGTACAAGGAACTCTCGCCGCTGGTGGTGGCGATCAACGGCCTGATGCATCGCCTCTCCCAACGCATCGAGCACGAACACGAGTTCCTGACCGACGCCGCGCACGAACTCAAGACGCCACTGGCGGCCATCCAGATCAACGCCCACGTCTTGATGAGCCGCGCCGGCGCCGAGATGGCCGAGCGCTGCGCCGAGCCGGCGGCCGGCCTGCGCAGCGGCGTCGCGCGCGCCACGCACACGGTGCACCAATTGCTGGCGCTCGAACGCGCACGGGCCGAACCGCAGGTGGCGCAGGCGTGTCCGCTGACGAACGTGGCCGATTTCGTTCGTGAGCGCGTGGCAACGGCAGCGCACCTGGCGGTGCAACGCAATATCGAGATCGAATTCGACGCTGCCCCGGACGCCGGCGGCATGCTGCCGCTGCATCTGGAAAGCATGGCGTCGGCGGTCGATAACCTGATCAGCAACGCAATCAAGTATTCACCGACGGATGGCCGCATCACTGTTTACCTGACGCGTGCTGCTCATGGCTACCGGCTGGCGATCTGCGACGGGGGGCCGGGGATTGCGCCGGATTTGCGCGACAAGGTATTCGAGCGGTTCTACCGGGTGCCGGGGCAGGAGCAGCTGGGTTCTGGCTTGGGGCTGGCGATTGCTGAACGGGGTGCGGCGAGAAATGGCGGCACGATTTCGCTGGAGGCAGGCGAGCATGGTCGCGGCGTGTGCGCGACCATCACGTTCACTGGCGCCGTCGGCTAGCTTTTCTTGGTGGTAAGAGATTCTTGAGCGCCGCGGTCAATCGCTTACACCGCCAAGCGCCGTTTCCGTGACGCCGTTGTTACCACATTCGATCGAATAGCCAACTTCTGAATAAACTCGTAGGACATCCCAATTTCACTAGCGACCGTGGCTCAGTTGTATACCTTGATCGGTTCCTTCTGCTCTCGCACGTTGTTTTCCGCGTCCAGCTTGGCTTTGTTTCGGTAGCAGGTCTGGCTGATTCCGGACGCCTGGCAAGCCAAGCTGATTGTGGCTCACCGTTGGGCAACGGCCACTGCGCCATCTCCGGCCGCTGAAATGGCGCCACCATTTTTTTGTGAGGGCCTCGGTGACAATTTCAGCCTTGAGACGCTCCTCTGCATACATCTTCTTGAGGCGATGGCTTTCCTCCTCCAGCTCCTTCATGCGTGCCATCGGTGACGCTTCCATACCACCGAACTTGGTGCGCCACTTGTAGAACGTGGCATTGCTGATGCCATGTTCTCGACATAGCTCCTGTACCGGGTTGCAGGCTTCGGCCTGCTTGAGGATGGTAATGATCTGGCTGTCAGTAAAGCAGGGACGTCTTCATGTAGAACTTTCTCTTTCTTAAGTAGAAAATTCTACTTCTGAACGTGCTCTTTTTGCAGGGGAGTATCCATTCATATTTGTGTCCCCGGTCATAACCAAAGCACCCGTTTCAACATCAGATACGGCCCAATCCGTCCCGTCCAGAGCTCGGCTCCAATAAGCGTCGAACTCGTGCCCTTTAAACGGCGACTCGGTACGCTCTGCATGAATGGTCTAGGTCTTTCCGTTTTCGTCAACAACATTCTAGAGATAAATATCGGCCATGTGTTTTTCCCTATTCTTCATCAAGCAATGAAGGTGCCACCAAAACCAAAGGGTTTCTGTTGACATCCGGTGACGTCACCGAGGCCCTAAAGCATGCTGCTGCCTTACCTATGCGACGTTTCAACGCTTCGAATTCGGACAATACGTTTGTCAACGTCGAATACTGCTCAGAATAACGCGGGCAACGGCAGCAGCTGGGGCCACTAGAATGGCGTAGGCTACAGCCCTCGCGAGTTTTCTATGTCGGATGTAATCAGCGGCAGCTGGAGCCCGGCGATAATAGAACGAAATGAAACCACGTCCCAAGCTCCGCTTGTTCAGCCAACGATCGCGGAATTGGCGAAGTGTCTCCACCGTCGGGTGATCTTCGCTTCCCATGGCCGCGGCGACCACAAAGCACGCAGATGCCGGCTTTTTAGCTACCGGATTCGGTATTACAAAGTCCGGGTTAAGCTCCGCTAGACGGTTCGCCGCAGACAGCATTTGGTCACGAATCTCTTGCTCAAACTGAGGAACAAGAAAATTTGCTTTGGGAACTTGGTCAAAACCAACATATTGCACACCTTCAATTAACTGCGAACATAAGGTAACAATATTCTCAAGCGTATTTTTATCATCAGGTCTCCAAGCCCGTACGGTTTCTAAAGCCTGAAGCAGTTGCGTCACACGGCCGATATGGTCGGCCCATTGCCCGTCAACGGCGGCGAACTGGTGAGCCTGATCTACAGACATGCCGTAAATAGTCGCCACCAGCCCATTTGTTTCAGCTACACATGTGTCGATCACATGATCACGCTGCTGGACTGGTGTGTTGGCGATCGCATGATTGAACGCCACAACACTTTCGTTAATTCGCAAATATGCCAATGTTGACTGAAAGCCCGCGGCGCGCCCTTTGCCGATCCATGCTTCGGCCAGGTTAGGATTCATTTCAAGTACCCGGTTG
The DNA here is from genome assembly GCF_059685955.1 of Telluria sp. LT2P80. Classification (NCBI taxonomy): domain Bacteria; kingdom Pseudomonadati; phylum Pseudomonadota; class Betaproteobacteria; order Burkholderiales; family Oxalobacteraceae; genus Telluria; species Telluria sp. LT2P80. The sequence goes on from NZ_JCASIO010000001.1 coordinate 286,336, forward strand.
TAATACGCTACCGCTTCGTCAACGTTATTAGACGATTCAGCCGTACGTGCCATACCCAGTAGGTTCTCGAGAGCCGGGCCCATTGATACTTGCGTCAAGCCCTGAATGGTAACAGTCTGGCCACAGTACATGCAGTGCGCAGCAATTAAATCTGCAGGTACCTGTTGATTCTTCCCACATGAAGAATATGTTACGGTTCTGGTAGTCATTGATTTATCCTTGGTTTGTACATGGGTGCAGCGGTGTGCGTAGCACAAATGCGCATCGCTGACGGGATTTGATCGTGCGACAACACGAGTTTCGTATTTGCAATATTATAAGCTAACGCTTAATAAGTCGATAAGCATTGATGGAATAAAACATGACAACCATAACAATGCCCTGCAGTTGTTGTCTTTTGGGTGTGTTTTTTTGACTTGGCTAGCTAGTGAACTGTGGCGAACATCTTTTCGAGCTTTTTCTGCGACACTTGCAGGTACGGACAAACCTGATCAAGCTCGGCGTGCCAAAGCAGCAACTGGACTGTTTCGACTTATTCGCCCTATTGGATCAACCGTGATCTCATCGTACGGCGGCCGCTGTGTGACGAGCCGCCCCGTATGCAGCGTCGCGGTACAGCTTTGTGATGTGAGACTGCAGGCTTTCGCAAGCAAGGTAGTCGACAGGCTCGCCGGCCCAGATCACGCGGCGCTTGGTATTGAGGTGGAACTTGCCCCCGCTGTGCGTAAGGATGAGTTTGCTCGCCTTCTCTAAGGCCCGGTAGCGGCCTAGCTCACTCGTCGTGCGTAGACGGCGCGCCATTCGGATATTCCAGGTATCGATTAAGCACCTCGATGGCCTTTACGTGGATGAGGTAGATGCAACGCTGTCGGCCCCCTTTCGTGATCGCTACGCGAAGGCTGATTTCGTCCCGACGCGCGCCGGGCCGGAACAGCACGTCTTGAACTTCGATCTGCGCAAGCTCGGTTACGCGCATGCCGGCTGTCAAGCCGAGCAGTAGGACCAAACAGTCTCGCCTCCTCTGCCTGCTCGTGGCCGATGTGACACGAAGAAGGTGTCGGATTTGCCCAGGCTGGAGCGAAGTGGTTTGGAGCCATGTGAAGCTCTGAATAAAGTGGATTGGAGATAAATTCAGAGGGAGAACTATTCAGGCTGTTTTTCGAGCATTCCACGGCCTGTTTACTGCGGTCCTCGGAAAAGCCCCTATCTACTGAATACACTGAGGAGCGTACTGTATAAGCTTTGGTTTCTAGCCAAGTTGACAGCAAATATTCTTTCCGCCGTGCCATCGCAATTGAGTATTACTGGGGCGATCGCTCAAGTTCGTCCTGTAAACCGATAAGCCATTCCGCCCCACAGTTGATGCGGGTTACTATTGCATAAATATCGGCCATTGTCGCCTTATGCTATTAGTTTTCCGATTCAGCCTTGCACCAGAAACGGCAACACCCGTTCCAGCAGCATATCCGGCGCTTCCTCGGCAATGTAGTGCCCGCACGGCAGCGCCCCGCCCTGCACATCAGCCGCCACCCGTTGCCACTCCGCGAGCGGATCAAAGCAGCGTCCGACCACGCCCTGCTCGCCCCACAGCACCATCAGCGGCAGCGCCAAACGGCGTCCGGCATCGCGGTCCACCCGATCGTGCTCGAGGTCGATCGTCGCCGCAGCGCGGTAGTCTTCGCAGATGCCATGCGCGGCGCCCGGCAATGCCAGGCAGCGCTGGTATTCGGCCAGCGCGCGTGGATCGAAAGGCGCCAGGCCCGCGCTGCGCTTGCCCATCACATCGCGCACGTACGCAGCCGGGTCGGCCTCGATCAGGCGCTCGGGCAGCGGCGCCGGCTGGATCAGGAAGAACCAGTGCCAGTAGGCGCGCGCAAAGGTGTCCGACGTCTGCTCGTACATCGCCAGCGTGGGCGCGATGTCCAGCAGCGCCATCCGCTCGACGGCCTGCGGATGGTCCTGCGCCATCCGGTGCGCCACGCGCGCGCCGCGATCGTGGGCCAGCACGCGGAAGGTGGCAAATCCCAGTGACTGCATCACCGCCACCATGTCGGCCGCCATCGCGCGCTTGCTGTAGTTGGCATGGTCCGGCGCGCCCTGCGGTCTGGACGAATCGCCGTAGCCGCGCAGGTCGCAGGCCACGACCGTGAAGTGCTCGGCCAGGCGCGGTGCGACGCGGTGCCAGATGGCGTGCGTTTGCGGGTGGCCGTGCAGCAGCAGGAGCGGCGGGCCGGAACCACCGACGATGGCGTTGATGGTGACGGTCGGGTTGACCTCGACTTGCAGGGCGCGGAAATTCGGGAACAGGGCTGTCATCGTCTCTGGTGGTTGGTTTCTGGTTGGCGGAACCTGCCGCGCTATCGAATATACACGGGGCCGGCATGAAAAAAAAAGACCGGTCCGCGCGTGCGCCTTTGCCCTTACACGAACCTGACATTCGGCAACTGTTGTAATTACGTCATTCGCGATTAGCACGAATTGACACCATGGCAAGCGCTGAGCAGTATGGAATGGAGGTCCCGGCCTCGCCCTTCCCAGTGGAACACCCGCGTTCGAATATCAAAGGATCAGCATCATGCAGAGAGCCAAGACCGAAAAGACAGCAGTTGCCCTTGCCATTGCCGCGCTGTGCGCAGGCTTTGCCCACGCCCAGGAGGCGCCGCAAGCCGAAACCACCGCAGCGTCTGCGACCGTGGTCGTCACCGGTACACGGGTGGCCAACCGCACCGTGCTCGATACCACCGCACCTGTCGACGTGATCTCGGCCGAGACCCTCAAGAACTCGGGCAGTACCGAACTGACCCAGGCACTGTCGATGGCCCTGCCTTCGCTGAACTTCCCGCGCCCGGCGCTGACCGACGGCACCGACACCATCCGCCCTGCCACGCTGCGCGGCATGTCGCCTGACCAGACCCTGGTACTGGTGAATTCCAAGCGCCGCCATGCGTCGTCGCTGGTGAACGTCAACGGCTCGATTGGCCGCGGTTCGGCAGCGGTCGACCTGAACACCATCCCCACCGCCATCGTCAAATCGGTCGAGGTGCTGCGTGACGGCGCCGCGGCCCAGTATGGCTCGGACGCGATCTCGGGCGTCGTCAACATGCGCCTGCGCACCGACCGCACGGGCGGTGAGGCGACCGTCAACTACGGCGCCAACAAGACCGAATACGATCTGTACAACGCAGCGCCACCGGCCGGCGGCACCTGGACCGCGCCGGCCTCGCGCAAGCGCACCGATGGCCAGACCGCCACGGTCAGCATCTGGAAAGGCCTGGCGCTGGGCGAGACTGGGTACCTGACGATCGCCGGCGAATTCCGCGACCAGAACCGCACCGAGCGTGCCGGCTACGACATGCGCCAGCAGTACGCGCTGGTCAACGGCGCGTTCGATCCGCGCGAGAACACGATCAACCGTTTCAATGCGTGGACGGGTGAGCCCGACATGAAGCAGTCCACGCTGTTTGCCAATGCGGGCAACGACATGGGCGGCGGCGTCAAGGTGTACGGCTGGGCGAGCTACCAGGACCGCGATGCCACGTCGGCCGGCTATGCCCGCATCCCGCAGGATGCGCGCAACATCCAGTCGATCTACCCGGACGGCTTCCTGCCATTGATTTCGCCCACCGTGAAAGACTTCTCGGCCACCGGCGGCGTGACCTGGGTTGCCGGCGCATGGGACATGGACGCCTCGCTCGGCTACGGCAAGAACAAGATGGAATACACCATCGAGAACACGCTGAACCGCTCCCTCGGGCCGACCAGCAAGACGGCGTTCTACGCAGGCGGCTATTCGTACGACCAGGCGGTGCTGAACCTGACCGGTGTGCGCAGCGTCGAGATGGCGTCGTTCTCGTCGCCGCTGAACGTGGCCGTGGGTATCGAAGCGCGCCGCGAAGGCTATGAGCTGTTTGCCGGCGAAGAGCAGTCGTACAGCTTTGGCGGCGCGCTGCTGCCGAACGGTACGCCGACGGCGCCGGGCGCCCAGGTGTTCCCGGGCTTCCGGCCATCGAACGAAGTCGATGCGCACCGTAACGCGATTGGCGCCTTCATCGACCTCGAAGCGAATGTCACGCCCGAGCTGCTGGCATCGGTGGCCGTGCGCGGCGAGCGCTATTCGGACTTCGGCAACAGCCTGGCCGGCAAGCTCGCGCTGCGCTACGACTTCAACCCGAACTTCGCCGTGCGCGGCGCGATCCAGAACGGCTTCCGCGCGCCCTCGCCGCAGCAGCAGAACTTCACCGCGACCTCGACCAACTTCATCAACGGCGTGCCGTTCGAAATCACCACGTTCCGCCCGGACGATCCGGTCGCCGTCGCGCTGGGCGCCAAGCCGCTCGACGCCGAGAAATCGATCAATGCGTCGCTCGGCGCCGTGATGCGGTTCGGCGCCGTGAGTCTGACGGTCGACGCCTACCGCATCGACATCGACGACCGCATCATCCTGTCCGAAAACCTGACGCAGACGAACGTTCGCAACTACATCGCCAGCCAGGGCTTCATCGGCGTGGGCGGCGGGCGCTTCTTCATCAACGGCGTCGACACCACCACCAAGGGCGTCGACATCGTGCTGAGCATGCCGTACAACGCCGGCGATGCGGGCAAGCTGGACTTTACGCTGGCCGCCAACTTCACCGATACCAAGGTGACCAAGACGCCGACGACCGAGCAGCTCTCGAACCTGAGCCCGGCGCCGGTGCTGTTCGATCGCCTCAACGTGCTGTCGCTTGAAAAAGGCCAACCGAAGAACAAGGTCAGCGCCAACGTGAACTGGAAGCTGGGCCAGTGGGGCGCGACGCTGCGCGCCACGCGCTACGGCGAAGTGCTCTCGCCAGGCACCACGGCGGCATTCGACTTCGAGATGGGCGCCAGGACCACGGTCGACCTGGAAGGCCGCATGGCGGTCACGCCGAAGCTGACCCTGGCGCTGGGCGCGGACAACGTGTTCGACCAGTATCCAGAGACGCTGCCGCCGTCGCTCAACACCACCGGCAACACGCCATTCTCGACGTATGCGCCGTTCGGTCGGTCGGGCCGCTATATCTACGGCCGCGCCACCTACGCGTTCTGACCTAGCGTTCCAGCACCTCGCCCAGCCTGTGGGCGAGGAAGTCCACCAGCGCCGCCACCCGCGGCGCCAATGCACCCTGCTTGTAGAACACGGCCCACACGGGCTGTGTCCACGGCAGGGTGTGTTGTTCCAGCACCGGCACCAGCCGCCCCGCCGCGACATCCGCGCGCGTCAGAAAATCCGACAGCGATGCAATCCCCGCGCCATGCAGCGCCAGCTGCCGCAGCGTCTCGCCGCTCGACGCCACCACCTGCGGCGTGATCGTCCAGCCTTCGCCGCCACCATGACGCAGCGGCCAGGTATTCAACAACGCCGGCGCCGTGAAGCCCAGCGTGCGATGCCTCGCCAGCGCCGCAGTGTCAGGCGGGGCGCCATGGCGCTCGAGATAGGCAGGTGAGGCCAGCACGCGCAGCCGCGCCGCGCCCAGGCGGCGCGCATTGAGCGTCGAATCGGGAAGCGCGCCGATGCGGATTGCCAGGTCGGCCCGCTCTTCGATCAGGTCGACATAGGTTTCGCCGCTGACCAGTTCCAGCGCGATCAGCGGATACGCATCCAGAAACTCGGTGACCAGCGGCGCGAGCAGGTGGCCCAGCGCCGGCGTGGCGGCATTCACGCGCACCAGGCCCGCCGGCTGTGAGCGGCGCGCCGCCGCTTCGGCCTCGGTGTTGGCCAGGTCGGCCAGGATCGTCCGCGCCCGGCCCAGCAGCCAGGCGCCCTCCTCGGTCAGTTGCAGGCGCCGCGTCGTGCGCTGGATCAGCGTCATGCCCAGGCTGCCCTCAAGGCGCGAGATCGTGCGCGAGACGCCCGACGGCGTCTGTCCCAGACGCTCGGCAGCGCGCGAAAAAGAGCCCGCATCCATGACTGCCGAAAACACAATCAGCGCATCCACGTCGATCATTGATGACTCCGAATCAAAAGTCCATTGTAGCCGGACCTGTTTTTTCGGGCTGGCAAAGGCGGCACACTGCACGCCTGCCATCTCTGAGAAAGAACACCATGCCACTCGCACTATGGGCACTCGCATTGAGCGCTTTCGCCATCGGGACGACTGAATTCGTCATCGTCGGCCTGATCCCCACCATCGCCGCCAGCCTGCAGGTGTCGGTACCCTCGGCGGGCCTTCTGGTCAGCCTGTACGCGCTGGGCGTGGCCATCGGCGCGCCCCTGCTCACGGCCATGACGGGCCGCGTGCCGCGCAAGCAACTGCTGCTTGGCCTGATGGTGCTGTTTACGATCGGGAATCTGGTGGCCTGGATGGCGCCGGACTACACGGCGCTGATGGCCGCGCGCGTGCTCACAGGCCTCGCGCACGGCGTGTTCTTCTCGATCGGCTCGACCATCGCCACGAGCCTGGTGCCGAAGGAAAAAGCGGCTAGTGCGATCGCGCTGATGTTCACCGGCCTGACCGTGGCACTGGTCACCGGCGTGCCGCTCGGGACCTTCATCGGCCAGCACTTCGGCTGGCAGGCGACGTTCCTCGCGGTGTCGCTGCTGGGCGTGATTGCCGTTATCGGCAGCGCCATCCTGGTGCCTTCCGATATTGCCGGCAGCAAGCCGGCGCCGCTGTTGACGCAACTGGCGGTGCTGAGGAAGCCGCGCCTGCTCCTGGTATATGCGATCACGACGCTCGGCTACGGCGGCAGCTTCATCGCCTTCACCTACCTGGCGCCGATCCTGCAGCAAGTGTCCGGCTTCGCCGCGTCGACCGTCAGCCTCGTGATGCTGGTGTATGGGGTCTCGGTCGCAGCCGGGAATATCTGGGGCGGCAAGCTGGCCGATCGCCTCGGGCCGGTGCGCGCACTGCAGATCGTGTTTGCGCTGCTGGCGCTGGTGCTGTTCGTGCTGGCCTTCACGGCGCCCAGCAAACCGCTGGTGTTGATGACGGTCCTGGCCTGGGGCGCAGTCGCTTTCGGCAACGTGCCGGGCCTGCAGGTGTATGTGGTGCGGCGCGCCGAACGCGATGCGCCGCAGGCGGTCGATGTGGCATCCGGCTTGAACATCGCTGCCTTCAATGTCGGCATCGCGCTGGGCGCATGGGGCGGTGGCCTGATTGTCGCGCACCTCGGCCTGATGGCCACGCCGTGGATCGGTGCGCTGGTGGTCGTGGGCGCACTGCTGCTCACGACACTGGCCGGCTGGCTCGATCGCCGCGACGGCGTGCCTGCAAAAGGCATGACCACCGCGACGGTCGCGTTGCACTGACCTGCTTACGCGTCCAGCTCGGGATAGCGACGGAAGATGCCGTCCTGGTTGAACGGGATGCGGCGCGGCGATGCCAGGTAGGCCGCAATCCTTGGCCGCGCCGCTACCCGGTCGCGCAGGCCGGTGAGCTCGGGATGCTCCTGCTCGACCTTCTTCATCGCGTTGGGGAATGCATAGCGCAAGCCCTCGATGACCTGGAACAGCGACAGGTCGGCATAGCTCACGCGCTCGCCCAGCAGGTAGTCGCGTGGCTCGGGATTGGCCAGCAGTCGCGCAAAATAGGCCATGAACTTGGGGATGCGCGTCTCGACGAAATCGGCCGCGCGGCGCTTGGCTTCGGGCTTCTGGTCTTCGTAGTACAGCATCGAGGCGATCGGGTGATGCGTGTCGTGCGCCTCGGTGACCAGGTCGGCGATCGTCAGTTGCAGCTGGTGGACCCAGAGCCGGCCAGGTTCTGTGCGTGGCGCCAGGCCATGCTGTTCACCCAGGTACAGCAGAATGTTGGCCACCTGGCCGATGGTCTGTTCACCGGCTTTCAGGAACGGCGGGGCAAAGGAAGGATGGTCGCCGACTTCGAGCGCGGACATCAGCAGATCGACACCGCCATCGCGGCGCGCCACGTCGACGTAATCGGCGCCCGCTTCTTCCAGCGCCAGTCGTACGAATTCGCCGCGGCCCTGGATCGACGGCCAGTAAAACAGTTCGTAGGGTTGCACCATGATTGCTTTTCCTGTTGATGGAGAAAAGTCATGGTAGACCGATCCGGAAGGCCGGGAAGCACGGTACGCCGGCCGTGCGCACCTTCCCTGTCTTTCAGGCGACGGCGCACCACCGTTTGGCGATCGTTGGCGGCAGGTTGAAATGCTTCGCCGTTTCTGCAATCGAGGCCTTGTTTTCTTTCTTCCACGCCGAAACCTGGCTGGCGTTCGGCCTTTGCGGAATGCCCGTGCTGTCCTTGTCCTTGCCCCTGGCCGTCTTGGCGGTCGCAGTGCGCGATGCCTGGCCGACGACGCGACTGGACGCCGTGCGGTGCATGCTGCGGGACTGCGTGTCATTCACAGATTCGTTCCCGGTCACAGGGCCCTGCGCGAGGGCGCCTTCCGGCGGCTGGTTGTGCGTCATGGATGTTCTTTCGTGCTGATAAATAAGTGCCGCCATTATGACCTGCTCCCGATAGCAAGCGGGCATTCGCGGCGGTCAACGTAACCCGACAGGCGTGGCGCGCCACAGACATGGACCGATTGTGGCTATTGAGCAACGCCCTTTCGGGCACTGAACCCCGTCAGCAGGGCCACTGCCCCGAATCGTGTTGGTTCCTGACGAATCATTACACTTTATCCAAGCACACGTTGGCAATCGGGAACATAATTGCACTGAGGAACTAGTTTAATAAAGTTCGCCCGTCACTTTCTGTCCAATGGAGCGCCCATGATCATCGCGCGATTGACCCAACGCTGGCACGCCCTGCGCCACTGGCGCGCGCACCAGTCCCTCGATTCCCACGGGCGCTTCGAGGAGACGACCTTCAACCGGACGTACCGGGATGCGGTACATGGCAGCGCCGGCCTGATCTTGTGGCAGCACGATAGCGAGCATGGGTGCTTTGCGCTGCAACTGCGCACGGCGCAGCGCGACGATTCGCAGAATGGGTTGACCTTGACGCTGCTCGCCAATGACGCGGTGCTGCATCGCCTGTCTTGGACCTGGACCGACGGCGCGCAACTCGCGCTTCCAGTGGCGAGCGTGCCGCTGGTGACCCACAACGCGGGCCTGTGGCGCAATGCCGGTCCGGCCTTCGATGCATTCGAGCGCGCCTTCCCGAATAACTCGCCCAGCTTCTTCGCGTTCGCCGCCCTGCAGGGCGCGGCGCAAGCGCTGGGCATCGACCGCGTGCTCGCGCTGCGCGCCACCGCGCACCCTGCGTACCGGGCAGACCAGCACGCGACCTTCGAGAGCGGCTACGATGGCTTCTGGCGGATTCTCGGCGGCGCCGAACACGATGCGCGCCACTATCAGATCACGCTGCCGTTCTACCTCAAGCCACTGGCCGACATGCCATCGAAGCACCGCAAGCGCGCCGCCCAGCGCCGCGAACAATGGCGCGCGATTGCCGAAGCCGCCCACAGCGCGCTGCTGCGCTGCATGGCGTCGGTCCCCACGACTGCCGCCGCGACCAGAGCGCCCACTACCGCACAAGCCTGAAGCTTCACGACGCTTGCCAGATTCACCACGGCCGTCAAGCGCCGTGCTACACTCGCGCCTTCGCTAGGGGTCCTGGAACGTTGTTCCGGGTGAGACATACCCTTCGTACCTGATCTGGATAATGCCAGCGAAGGAAAGCGCAAAGCAGCCCTCCCGTTCGTTTGCCCTTCCCCCACGTTGGCTCCGGCTTGAATTTAAGCGGCGCGCCCTCGTGGCGCGCAAACACGAGCACACCATGACCTTCACTCTGAAGCACCCTGTTCTTGCCTGCGCCATCGTGCAGGCCTTCGTTGTTACGCCTGCCGCAGTTGCGCAGGACGCCATTCCCTCGGTCGTCGTCACCAGCAGCAAATGGATCGCGCTCGACCGCGCCAGCGTCGGCGGTTTCGCCGAAACGCAGCTGCTCGACGCGCCGGCGTCGATTACCTCGATCGGCCAGGGCCAGATGCAGGATCTGTCGATCCGCAGCGTCAGCGATGCGAGCCGCTACGACGCGTCGATCGGCGACGCCTACAACGCCATCGGCTACGCCGAACAGTTTTCGGTGCGCGGCTTCACGCTCGACAACGCGACCAGCTATCGCAAGGACATGATCGCGATCTCGGGCGACACGCAGATCCCGCTCGAGAACAAGGAGCGCATCGAAGTCCTGCGCGGCCTGGCCGGCCTGCAGGCCGGCGTCGCGGCGCCCGGCGGCATGCTCAACTTCGTCACCAAGCGCCCGACCAATGCGCCGCTGCGCTCGGCCACCGTCGAAGTGCGCGAACGCGGCACCGTGTACGGCGCGGTCGACCTGGGCGGACGCTTCGCCGACCGCCGCTTTGGCTACCGCTTCAATGCGGCCGCCGAAGACCTGAAATCGTATGTGCGCGGCGCCGACGGCAAGCGCCAGTTCATTTCGGCCGCCTTCGACTGGCAGATGTCGCCGGATGCGCTGTTCCAGATCGATGTCGACCATCAGCACAAGGAGCAGGTCACCGCCCCCGGCTACCAACTGCTGCGCAACGAAGTCCTGCCCACCGGGATCTCGGCGAAAACGCTGCTCAACGACCAGCCATGGACACGCCCCGTCGACACCGACAGCAGCAACCTTGGATTGCGCTTCGAGTACCGCATCAGCGACACCTGGACCGCGACGGTCAACGCCAACAAGCACTGGTTCAAGCGCGACGACTTCACCGCCTTCCCGTACGGCTGCAGCAACGAGGGCAACGGCTACTATCCGGGCTACTGCTCGAACGGCGACTATGACGTGTATGACTTCCAGAGCACCGGCGAGCGCAAGACGCCATGGGGTGCGCAAGCGATGCTGCAGGGCCGCTTCGACACGGGCGCCGTACGCCACGCGCTGACGATCGGCAGCGCTTACGCCGAACGTCACGACAGCTTCGGCGAATACGTCTACGACTACGTCGGCTCGAGCAATATCTGGCAGAACCAGATCGTGCCGCCGGTGGACAGCAGCCGCGTCACCGGCCCGGTGATGGAACGCCGCGCGACCGAAGAACGTTCGCTGTTCGTGCAGGACATCCTGACCCTGTCACCGGCCTGGACGCTGCACGCCGGCGTGCGCTACGTCCAGCTCAAGCTCGACGCGCTGGAAGAAATCGACCAGGCGCGCGTGAAATCGAAAGACTCGTTCGCGCTGCCGAACGTGGCGCTCGTGTATGCACCGGCGCCGGACTGGCGCGTGTACGGCTCGATCAGCCACGGTCTGCAATACGGCGGCATCGCACCGATGGAGACAGTCAACCAGAACACGGTGCTCTCTCCAAGCCGCTCGAAGCAATTCGAATTTGGCGTCAAGCGCAATGTGAACGAGCAGCTGGCATTGTCGGGCGCCGTGTTTGAAATCACCCAGGGCCTCGAGTACACGAATGCCGCCAACGTCTTCGTGCGCGCGGGCGAGCAGACGCACCGCGGCGTCGAGCTGTCGGCCCAGGGCCGCGCCCTGCCCGGCCTGAACTACAACCTGTCGCTGATGGCGCTCGATACCGACCAGAAGGACACGGGCGACGCCAGCACCGAAGGCAAGCGCGTGACCAATGTACCGGAGCTGCGCACATCTGCGTGGATCGAGTACGAAGTGCCGCAGGTGGCGGGGCTCAAGCTGGACGCGCAGTGGCAGTATTCGGGCAACAAGGTGTTCGATCCGGCCAATCGCGTTAAGGTCCCTGGGTATCACGTGGCCGGGTTTGGCGCGTCGTACCTGCTGCGCGCGGGTGGTCTGAACACGATCATCCGGGCGCGGATGGACAATGCGTTCGACAAATTCTACTGGCGCGACGTGACGCAGTCGCTGGGTGGGTATTTGCTGCCAGGGGCGCCGAGGACGTTCAGGGTGTCGGCGCAGATTGATTTTTGATTTGAGCCGGTAGTGAACTACAGTTATTGGTGTGACTGTAGTTCCTACCAGTTGCCGACGGGTCTGCACTGTCGCACATCAGGATGCGGTCGCGACGTGGATTCTTGAACTATCCAACATGTACGTTCTTTTCGTGGTTAGTTGTTGTAGACGGCGTCAGGTTCACGCGCGCGTATTTTCAAGCTATTGCTCAGTTCAATGAATTCGGTGTGGTACTCGGCCTTGACCACGACGGCATGCCAGGCGTCATCGTCGTTGTCGAGATCGACCAGGCGGTAACCTCTCGGCTGCAGCCAATCTGCAAACGCCAGCAAGCCCGCCCTGCAACGAGCCGGGCCGAATGGTGGACCTGGCGGTCCGTCGAAATCACCCAGTGCGCGTTGCTCGGCAATTCGCCCTGCCTGGAGCAGCGTCGTGGCGTCATCCTTCACGTCAGACTGAATCGCCTGGCTCGATGCGGCCAATGCCGCCATCAATTCGTCGATATCCTCAACCTTGCGCGGTTTGCCGATCGTTTCCAGCACAGATTCAGTGGCATCCATATCGCCGTCGCAAACCAGTTCCACCCATCGTGCAAAGGTCTTGCGTTTCGACCTGGACAGGTCCGCCCTCTTCGGAAGGGGCGGCGTGACAATCGGCACGCCAGCGCCAGCCCCATGCGGGCGCCAGGCATCGCGGTTGTGGCGAATCTTCGTGCGGTAATGTTCGACCAAGTCGCGCGGATAATATGGATGATCGTTGAAGGCACTGTCGTCGATGTCGTAGGCACATACCGCCAAAGCGACTTCAAACGCAAAATCACAGAACAGATTGTCACCGCCGTACACCGGCTTGAGGTTGGGCTTCCATCCCCAAGGGCGCATAATCCGGCACCAGTTCTTCATGTGCGTGGCGAGTGCCTGGGCACGCTCACCGGCAGGCAATGCGAGCGAGCGCTGGATCGGGTCCATCCATACCGCAGAATATTTATCAATTCTGTATTTGCTGGCCAGCGAATAGTTCGGGATGAATGCTTTAAAAAGGATATCAGTCAGATAAGCACGTCGCTGCAAGTCGATGTCAATTATTTTATGCAATAGCTCAGGATATTCCGGCGCCTCTACAAGCAGCAATGCCAAACCAGCAAACGAGATGTTGCCCCGCCAGGTGCCATCAATGGGATACACCTGATTCATTCCTTCTTCCGCGTTCGTTCGCAAAAATTCTGCGTCGCCTATCAATAAACTCGTATGCGACCGGACTGTCGACTGAATCTCGTCAAGGCGATCACCTCTTCCATAGCGGTGTAACACCATCTTTTGGGACAAGCCCATCTGCTCGTAGCTATACCAGATCTGCCGCTCCAATGTGAGCGTGGCGAACTTTTCTTTGCGCCACCCCATATGGCGATCGTAATGTTCGAAAAATTCCGCGTAACTCGTCATATTACCTGTAGGATCACGCATTCAAGTTTCCTTTATATTCCCTGTTTGGGATCACAAGGATCCCCTGCCCCCTTAATTGGCCTTCTCCTTGTGGTCAGTCCTGGTAGACGGTTTCGGGCGCGCGCGTGCGTATGCCCAGGCTGTTGCTCAGCTCAATCAGTTCGGCGTGGTATTCGGTTTTGACGACAACGGCGTGCCAGGAATCGTCGTCGTTATCGAGGTCCACCAGGCAGTAGCCGCGCGGCTGTAGCCATTGTGCGAATGCCAACAGGCCGGCACTGCATCGGGCTGGACCGAACGGTGGGCCGGAGGGCCCGTCGAATTCACCGACATCACGCTGCTCGGCCAGCTCACCAGCCTGATGCAGCGCCGTTTCGTCGTCCTTGATATCCGCGTGGATAGCCTGAATCTCATCGCTGAGGGCCTCCAATAGTGCATCGATACGTTCCAGCTTGCGCGGTTTTCCAACTGCATCAAGAACAGACTCCGTGACGTCGATATTACCGTCGCAGACTAGCTCAATCCAACGCGCGATGCCCTTGCGCCTGGTCTTGGTAAGGTCGGCCTTCTTCGGTAGCGGCGGCGCAGTGACCGCGACACTGGCGCCAACACCTTCGGCACGCCATGCATCACGCGTGTGACGCAGATGAGCGCGATAATATTCCACAAGATCGCGTGGGTAATAAGGATGGTCGCTGAAAGTACGATCATCGATATCGTAGGCACACACGACCAGGGCCACTTCAAACGCAAAATCGCAGAAAATCCTGTCCTTGGCAGACCGGGACACCAGACCAGGTTTGCATCCCCACGGGCGCAGCATTCGGCACCAATTTCTCATATGGCGCTCCAGTCCTTCGGCGCGCTTTTCGGGTGCAGAAGCGACTATCCGCAATACCGGCTCCATCCATATGGCCGCATTTTTATCGGTCTTGTATGTCTGTTGAATAGCGTGATCGGGGACAAAGGCCTTGATCAGAACATCCATGAGGCAAGACTGCCGCCTCCCATCGGGAGCAAGAAGTTTTCGGAACAGATCGAGATGATCTGGCTCCGGCAGCAGTAACAGCGCCAGCGCAGTAAAAGCGGTATCGACACGCCTCTCGTCTTCAACTGCGTAGAAATTTCTATGATCATCTGCACCATTGAGACGGACGAACTCGCTGTTGGTTGCCATAACTGGGGCGCGAGCCACGATCTCTTGTTGGATCACCTGTATCGCATCACCGATTCCATATTGATGCAGAACGAGATCCCGGTACGTTCCTATCGTTTGCAGCTTAAACCACACCTCTTGCTTCAAAGACTCAGGTTTATACGTCGTAATTATTTTCTCTGTATGCAACGTTTCCATCAAAAATTGATTGTAGCGATCAAGATTCCCGACTGGATCACGCATGATTTTTTTCGTTCCTGAGGAGTCCATTTTCCCTTGACCTCTGCACCTCTTTGGCTATCCCGAATTATATTATGATAGATCGTCCCACGCTCTTCGGCGATTGCGTGGGCATACGGAATTTTAATTGGCCGTGATTTCCACAGTCGCGTAAAAATAATAGTGGCCCATCTCGCGAGCATTGCAGACCATCGGACGACTGACATTCCCTGCGTGAGCTATCGTGGAATATGCATCGCGAATAGAAACGGTGATGCCAAGTCTGTTGATAGACCAGTCATCATCGATTGATCGGGCTTTTTATATTCACAGTGAATAAAGTCGGTTCTGTCGAATTGGCAAACCCTGGCGAGACGGTCCGGTGAACTGCAGTGTCCAACCCAGGATCCCTTGACAGGCACAACTTCGATGGGACGCGCTTTCCGGTCGATATGATCCTGCTCCGCATCGCAGAACGGAACAGATCACTACTTTGATGTAACTGACTGCCCGTGCACGGGAATACCAAAGTGCCAGCTATTGACCGATCTGTCGGTTGGACAAGGAGGGGCTCGAGCGTGATGCCACGCTCTCCTGCCGCACGCCTTGACTCACGCAGGACTTATTCCGACAACTCCAGCAACTTGCCCAGACACCGCCGCTCAAATCCGTTCAACCCCTGCATCACCAGCGGATCATCATCACCGATCACCCCAGCGTCCAGCAGCAAGCGCAGCGTCGCGATCCGGTCACCCAGCGCCAGCGCCTGCGCCGGATGCGAACCCTCCGGTTCATGCGCCTGCGCGATCGCCTTGACGACATCCGGTGGAAAATCCCAGTGGCTGGCAATCACCGATGACAGCTCGCGGCTGGCGGCAAAGAACGCGATGCCGAATTCGCCGGACCCCGGCACTTTGCCTTGGCAGACGCGGTCGGCCACCTGAAACGCCACCTGCAAACCAAGGTTCTGCATCAAGCCGGACAGGTAGGCTTCGAACACGCCGGCTGACAGCCCCGGCGCCATGACGCTGGCGGCGAATGCGCAGCGTTCGGCATGCTTCCACACGATCGGTGCGACCTGGCGCGCCACGCCCTGCACTGTCACGCGCAGCAGCGGCCTGAATGCGATGCGCGCGAGCAGCATGCGCAGGCCGTTCAGGCCCAGCATCGTCACCGCCCCTTCCAGCGTTTCGATGGGCGTCACCGGGCGGTAATAGGCGCTGTTCGCTTCGCGGATGACTTCGGCGACCAGCACCAGGTCGCGTCCCACCTGGGCCGACAGCGCGCCGGTCGAGATGTTCTCGTCCGACAGCGAGGTCAAAAGCTGCGCGATGAGTTCGGGGATACGTGGCACCAGGCCGGCCGCGCAGACCGGATCGGCGGCGAGCGAGCGCACTTCGCGCAGGATTTGTGTCTCCTGTTCGGGCGACGCCTTGCAGCGGCTGCTGGCCGTCAACCAACGGTAATAGGTAGCCTGGACCTCGGTCGCGATGGCTTGATCGTCGTCAAACGTCAGCGTTGCGCTGACCGGCGCCGGCGCGATGGTTTCCTTCTCGGCGCTACCCAGCAAGCGACCAATCCAATTTTTCATCGCGTCCCGCCCCGTGTTCAGAAAGTGGCATATTGTAATGCCACAAAGAAACAAAGCGACGTGGCCATGAAACTATTTGCCGTCACCCTGCACGTCTCTGTCTTATCGGCGCAGCGCGCGACAAGCACATGATGGCGATCAAGCGTCGTGGAAAGCTTGCCGACGATATGACTTACGGTGCACCCAGCAGCTGTTCCACCTGCCGCAAGCGTTGCGGCAGGTCCCCTGCCAGCAAGGTGTAGGCAATGCCGCGCGTGGCGAGCGTCTCGAGCAGCAGCCGGTGCACCATCTGGCGCACCTCCTCGGATTCGCGCTGCAGGCCATCGGGCTCCCACGGGCCGTCGGGCGCCGTCACCAGCGTGATGGCGTAGGCGTGACGCGCGGCGAGCTGCGCCAGTTGCGCGTCCACACGGTCCCAGTACACGCGGCTGTACAGCGCCGTCATCAGCGCCGTCGTGTCGCAGAACAGGTAGCGCCGCGCGACGCCGGCTGCTGCATCTTCGCGCGCCAGTTGCGTGTGCGCGATGCCGAACTGGTCTTCCTCACGCGGCACGCGCGCATGGACGTCGACGAATTCGCGCAGGTATTCCGGCACCCAGACGGTGTCGTAGCGGCGCGCCAGCGCTTCGGACAACGTGGACTTGCCCGACGATTCCGCGCCCAGGATTGCAATCCTGGCCACACCGGCCACCGGCATGTTCATGTCCGCTGCTCCACATGCGCCGCCCAGGCACGCAGCCCGGCAATAGCCAGCAGCACGAACACGCCATACAGCACCGCCGTGAGCATCAGGCCCTTGTAGACATACAGGCCGACATACAGGATGTCGACCGCGATCCAGATGTGCCAGTTCTCGAGCTTCTTGCGCGCCAGGAGCAGTTGCCCCATCAGGCTGCCGGCGGTGAGGAAGCCATCGGCGTGTGGCACGTCGGTGTCGGTGAAATGATCGAGGAAGGTCGAGAGCACCACGAAGCCGGCGAACCAGGCGACGAGTACCCAGGCGCGGGTACCGGGATTGAGGCGCTTGACAACCAGCGGCCCATTGCCGGCGCCGCGCAGCCACATGGTCCAGCCCCAGATCGACGCGATGATGAACACGAACTGCAGCCCCATGTCGCCATACAGCCGCGCGTCGAAAAACACCACCGCGTAGGTGGCGGACGACGCGATCGAGAACAGCCAGGCCCAGTGTTTCTGGCGGATGTTGAGCACGACGGTGATGACGGCCAGCAGGAACGAGATCAGTTCGAGTGGCGACGTCGTCAGGCCGGCAAGGACAAGGGGTTCGTTCATGCGGACGTACCCGGCTTACTTCTTCGGATACTTGATCGTCATTTCCTTGAGCAGGTTGTCGGCATGGTCGACCTCCTTCATCACCCACAGCATGTAGCGGATATCCACGTGGATCGCGCGCGTGATGGCGGTGTCGAAGTACCAGTCCTTGGTGATCGATTCATAGGTCGAATCGAAGTTCAGGCCCACCAGCTCGCCCCGCCCGTTCATCACGGCCGAACCCGAATTGCCGCCCGTGGTGTCGGCGCTCGACAGGAAGTTGACCGGCACGGTGCCCAGCGCCTTGTCCTTGAACACGCCGTAGCGCTTGCCCTGAATCGCTTCCTTGAGCGCGGCCGGAACGATGAATGGATCCTTGTCGGTTTCCTTCTCAAGAATGCCTTCGACGGTCGTGAACGGGCCTTTCAGCAGGCCGTCGCGCGGTGAGTACGGCGACACCGTGCCGTAGGTCACGCGCAGCGTCGAGTTGGCGTCCGGGTAGACCGGCTTGCCCTGCGACGTCTTGAACGCGATCACGGCCGCCATGTATTGCGGGATCACGCGTTCGAGGTTGCCGTCGATCTCGTTGCGCCCGTTTTCCAGCACCATGCCGGCGTCGTGCAGGCGCACGGCCAGCGCGATGAACGGATCGTTCGAGGCGCGGAAGGCCTGCGGGTCCTTGCCGATCCAGGCCAGGCGCTTGGCGGTGTCGGCCAGCTCGCTGCTGCGGTACATTGCCGGCAGCGCCGCTTCGGTCGGCAGCAGCGCGTCGAGACCCTGCGGGCGCACGGCGCCATCGATACGCGCGTAGCGGGCCAGCGCGGCCTTGTAGCGCGCTTCGTCCACGCTCGGGACGAACGATTGCTCGAGCCGCGTCAGGCGCGCCTTGATGAACGACAGGTCGCGTTCCTGGTAGCCGCCTTCGCGCTGCGCATCCGGCTTCTGGCGTTCGAGGGCCAGGCGGTACAGCGTGCGTGCGCTCTTGAGCAGGTCGCTGTGGGTCGCTTCATTCCACGCAGATTCCTGGCGTTGCAGGGCCATGTCGCGGGCGATCACGGCGTCCAGTTCGGTCAGCAGGTTCTTGTTCGCGCCGGCATGGCTTTGCTGCCAGGTGCGGAACTCGGCGTCCTGCACGTCCTTGATGGCGGCGATGTCCTTGCGCGCGAAGCCGTCCATCAGGCCCTGCGTCTTTTTCAGCACGTTGTTCAGGCTCTTGGCCACGCTCGCATAGCGCACGTCCCAGGCCGGATTATCCTTGGTTGCGGCGGCGATGGTGGCCAGGTCGGCCGTGATCGTGGCTGCCTTGGCCGGGAAATCGACGTCGCGCGCGAAGCGGATCTCGCTTGGCAGCTTGTAGCGGCTGGTGCGGCCCGGATAGCCGGCCAGCAGGATCGGATCGCCGTTCTTCAGGCCTTCGGCCGACACCACCAGGAAGTCCTTCGAACGGTATGGCACGTTGTCCGGCGACGGGTCGGCCGGACGGCCGTCCTTGCCAACGTAGGCGCGCAGGAACGAGTAATCGCCCGTCTGGCGCGGCCACTCGTAGTTGTCGATGTCGCCGCCGAAGTTGCCGATGCGGTCCGACGGCGCGTGCACCAGGCGCACGTCGCGGATCATCAGCTGCTTGATGCGGTAGTACTCCAGGCCGCGGTGAAACGCCGGCACCGAGCAGCGCGTCGATTTGTCGGTCTCGCATTCGGCGATCAAGGCCTTCACGCGCGCGGCCACCAGTGCATGGCGCTCGCTGCCCGACAGCGTGGGGCTCAGGCCATCCAGCACGCGCTTGGTGACGTTCTCGACCTTTTCGGTCACGTAGATCAGCGTGTTCGGGCCGCCCGGCAGTTCTTCGGCGCGGGTCCTGGCCAAAAAGCCATTGACGATGTAGTTCTGTTCCGGGGTCGAATTGCGCTGGATCGCGCCGTAGGCGCAGTGGTGGTTCGTGACCACCAGGCCATCGGGCGAGACGAACGAGGCCGAGCAGCCACCGAGCGACACCATGGCGCTCATCGGATGCTTGCTCAGGTCGGCCAGCTTCGAAGCCGGCATCGTGATGCCGATGCGCTTGAGTTCGGACGAGAGCTGCGGCAGCTGGTGCGGTTGCCACTGGCCTTCGTCGGCAAAGGCGGCGGTCGCGGCGCCCAGGAGGACGACAGGCAGGAAAATCGATTTGAACAAGACAACACCCTGGATGAAAAAAGCAATGCGGGAGTATATCGCCGTTGTATCCCCACCGTGTCGATTTATGGCGATGCGACCGCCGCACCGGTCGCGTCAACACTGCGTCATATTGGTCTGGCAAGATGTAATATTGTCGTTTTGCAAGACGGGCATCCAGGAAAGGCATGCAAACATGACAAGCGAGGCATCACTGTACCGACATACTGTTCTGTATCTCTGCCAGAGTTTCTTCATCAAGGACAACCGGGCAGAGTTGCTGCTGCACGCGCACAAATACGATTTCGACATCCGCTTCTTCAGCGAACTGGCGCAATTTATCGCAGCCGTCGACGCCGATCGCGGCACCAGCCTGTTCGTGATCGACCTCGATACCCTGCACAATATGCAGGCCGACCTGCAGGATGGGCGCAAGACGCTGATGCTGGGTGAATTGCTGGCGCGCCTGCCGCCCGGTCACAGCTATGTGTACCTGCAATCGAGCCGCCAGGGCAGCCGCTTCCTGCTGCAGCAACGGCTGGTCGACAGCCATTGCCTGGCGTATGCCGAAAAGCCGATCGCCAACGATGTGCTGGTCGACAAGCTGTTCAACCTGTTCGTGCAGAGCAAGCGGGGCGACGCCGTCACACTGGTCACGCTCGGCCTGCCCGGCAGCCTGGATGACGCGGCGCTGCGCGACCAGCGCATCGACGTCAGTTACCACGCCGACCCATCCACGTTGCACCTGCGCGTCAAGGAATTGCAGCCCGATCTGGTCTTGATCCCCGACAGCGACTACCTGCGGGTGGACGCCCTGGCGCGCGTGATGCAAAAGAATATCGAGGCTGACCCGGTGCGCGAAATCGTGCTGCTGCAGCGCCGGCCCGACGACGCCCTGGCCCGGCGCGCGCTGGGCGATGGCTTTGACGCCGTCCTGCCCGACACCGGCTCGGGCATGCTCGAAGCGCAACTAGCCAACCGCGCGGCCAAGATCCGCGTCAACAAGGATTTGATCGGCAAGGACCGCGCCACCGGCCTGCTCAACAAGGTCGGGCTGCGGCGTAAAACACAGGACCTGATCCGCCAGGCCACGCTGGAAGACAAACCGTTGGCATTTGGCGTCATCGACATCGACAAGTTCAAGACCATCAACGACACTTGGGGCCACCATTTCGGCGACATCGTCATCAAGCGGCTATGCCTGTGCCTGGCGCCGCAGATGGGCGAGCGCGATCTGCTCAGCCGCTTTGGCGGCGAGGAGTTCGTGGTGGTATTCTGGGACTGCACGCTGGCGCAGGCCTGGCCGCGGCTGGACGCGCTGCGCGCCGCCTTCGGCGCCATCGCGTTCCAGGTGGCGCCGGGCGACGAGCGGCGCTTTTCGTTCAGCGGCGGCCTGGCCGCGTTTCCGGCGCAGCGCAGCGAAAACGAGCTGTTTGTCCAGGCCGACGCGATGCTCTACACGGCCAAGCAAGGTGGGCGCAACCGGATCTGCCCGGCGCCCTAAACGCGGATGTCAGCCAGCTTGCCCAGGCAGCGCCGTTCAAAGCTGTCCAGACCAGCGCTGACGAGGCTGTCGTCCTCCGCGACGACATGCGCGTCGATCAAGAGGCGCAGCTTGGCGATCTGGTCGCCCCGCTCCAGCGCCCGGGCCAGCGCCGAGGCGGCCGGCGTGCTGGAAGTGGCGATGGCTTGCACGACATCCGGCGGAAACTCCCAATGCGCCGCGATCGACGCAGACAGCCCCCGGCTGACGGCAAACAGCCGGGCGCCGAATTCGCTCGAGCCGGGAATCTTGCCCGCTTCGGCCGCGCGCTCGGCCAAGCGGAAGGCCACCAGCAAGCCCAGGTTCTGCATCAGGCCAGCCAGGTACGCTTCGAACACACCGGCAGCCATGCCCGGCGCCATCAGGCTTGACGCCAGCGCACACTTCTCGGCCTGGTGCCACACGAGCGGCGCAGCGTGGCGTGCAAAGCCGGTGTCGGCCATGCGCAAGAGCGGCCGGAACGCGATCCGCGCCAGCAGCATGCGCAGGCCGTTCTGACCGAGCATCAACAGCGCGGCATCGAGCGACTTGATGGGCTGCAGCGGGCGGTAATAGGCACTGTTGGCTTCGCGGATCACCTCGGCCACCAGCACCGTGTCGCGCTCGACCGAGCGTGCGAGCGCGCCCTGCGACACGGCGTCGTCGGCCAGGTCGCGCAGCAGTTCGGGGATCAGTTCGGGGATGCGCGGCACCAGGCCACTGGCCGCGCCCGGGTCGAGCGCCAGCGTGCGTACCAGGTCCAGCAGGTGCTCCTCGACCTCGGGCGTGGCATCGTAGCCGGCCGAAGCGGTCAGCCAGCGGTAATACGCGGCGTCGACCTGCACCGCAAGGTCGTGCGCCGCTTCGCCGGCCGGCGCTTCGCTGGCATCAGGGGCCGGCGCCTTGTCGGCGCCCAGCATACGGTCAATCCATTTTTTCATAAAGTCGCTCGGGCCTCGGATGCGTCATTGTAAGCCCTGGCCCGGCTTAATTGACAATTGGCGGTGCGTTGTTCACCTCTGCGTCGGTCCAGCCGCCGCCCAGCGCCTGGATCAGCGACACCGCCGCCGTCTGGCGGTCGGCCTGCACCTGCACCAGCTGGCGACGCGCATTGAGCGCCGTGACCTGCGCCTGCACCACCTCGGTATAGCTCACCTGCCCCGCCTGGTAGCGGTTCAGGATCTGCTGCTCGACCAGGCCGGCCGCTTCTGCCGCCTCGACGCGCAACTGCTGCTGCTGTTCGAGCACGTGCGTGGCGGCCAGGCCATTCTCGACATCGGCGAACGCCGTCAGGACCACCTGGCGGTAGTTGGCCACGGTGGCCTGCTGGCGTGCCTCGGCGCCTTCGACGCTGGCGCGCGTGGCGCCGGCATTGAACAGCGTCTGCGCTGCCGACAGGCCAAACGACCAGGCCGCATTCGACAGCGAAAACAGGTCGCCCACGCGGCTCGTGTTGTTGCCATACGAAGCCGACAGCCCGAAGGTCGGGAAGTAGGCCGAGCGGGCGATGCCGATGTTGGCATTGGCCACCGCCACATCGCGTTCGGCGGCGGCGATGTCGGGCCGGCGCTGCAGCAGTGTGGATGGCACGCCGACCGGTACGGCCGGCACCACGACCTGCCATGGCGTGCTTGCCAGCGCAAAGCTCGACGGGCTCTGGCCAACCAGCACCGCGATCGCGTGTTCGAGTTCGGCGCGCGAGCGCTGCAGGCCAAGTGCATCGCTGCGCGCCGTGGCCAGCTGCGTTTGCGCCTGCAGCACGTCCGAGCGCGCCGAGACGCCGGCCGCGAAGCGGTTCGACGTGATCTGCAGCACCCGTTCGTAGCCCTCGATGGTGGCCGTGAGCATGCCGATCTGGGCGTCGGTCTGGCGCAGCGAGAAGTAGTTGATCGCCAGCTCGCCAAGCGCCGCAAGGCGCACGCTGGCCAAGTCGGCGGCGCTGGCCTGGGCGCTGGCTTCGGCCGCATCGACCGCCGTGCGCAGGCGGCCGAACACGTCCGGCTCCCAGCTTGCGCCGATTTGCAGGCGGTAGGCGCTGGCGGCGCCGCGATTATTGTCGCCGCTGCCACCGCCGGCACGGTCGCCGCCGGCGCCAAGCGACACCACCGGGAACAGCGACGCGCGCTGCTGCGCGACGATCGAGCGCGCCTGGGCATAGTTGGCCACGGCGACGGCAATGTTCTGGTTGGCCGCTTCCACCTGACGGCTCAGGCGATCGAGTTCCGGGTCGTTGAACAGCTGCCACCAGGGACCGCGCTCGAGTGCGTCGGCGGGCGCGGCAGGCTCCCAGCCCGGCAAGGGCGCGTTGACGCCCTTGTAGCTTGTCGGTACCGGGCCGGCCGGCAGCGCGGCAGGCCGTTCGTAAACGGGCCCGACGGCGCAGCCACCGAGGCCGAGGGCCATGGCGAGGAGGGTCAGGCGCAGGGAAGTCGAGATTTGCATGGGCATCATGGTTTGGCGAGCGATGGGCCGGCACCCGGCGTCGGATCGACGTCGTGCGGATGGCGGCTCAACGCGTGTTCATCGGGTTTGCGGGTGCGCAGCTTGTCGAGCAAGACATACACGACCGGCGTGGTAAGCAGTGTCAGGAGCTGGCTCGCGACCAGGCCGCCGATGATGGCGATGCCCAGCGGCCGGCGCAATTCGGAGCCTTCGCCGAAGCCAATCGCCAGCGGCAAAGCGCCCAGCGCGGCAGCCAGCGTCGTCATCAGGATCGGGCGGAAGCGCAGCATGCAGGCTTCGCGCACCGCTTCCATTGCGGTAAGGCCGCGTGCACGCTCGGCCTCCAGCGCGAAGTCGATGATCAGGATCGCATTCTTCTTCACGATGCCGATCAACAGGAATACGCCGATCAGCGCAATGATCGAGAACTCCATCTTGAACATCAGCAGCGCCAGCACCGCGCCCACACCGGCCGACGGCAGCGTCGAGAGCACGGTGATCGGGTGGATCAGGCTTTCGTACAGGATGCCGAGCACGATGTAGATGACGACGATCGCGGCCAGGATCAGCAGCGGCTGCTCCTGGCTCGACGCCTGCGCTGCCGCAGCGGTGCCCTGGAAGCTGCCGCGCACATTGATCGGCATGCCGATGTCGGCTTCGGCCTGGCGCACGGCGGCTTCGCCGTCGGTCAGCGTGAAGCCCTCGTTCAGGTTGTACGACACCGTGGTGGCCAGTTCGCCATCCTGGTGACTGACCGAGGTCGCGGTCGCGCTTTCGGCGAAGCGGGCAATCGCCGACAGCGGCACCATTGTCGCGGCGTTGTCGGCCAGCGCCTGGCCACCGGACGGATCGCGCGCCGCCGTCAGGCTTGCGGTCGCCGAGGTCGCCGCGCCCGCAGCACCGGCAGCGGCGGCCGTGCCGGTACTGGACGACACGACGTTCTCGCTTCCGCCGGCGGCCCGCGCCGGCACGTACACATCCTTCAAGGCTTCGGGCGACTGCGCATATTTCTGCGCCACGCCCATCACCACATGGTACTGGTTCAGCTCATCGTAGATGTTCGCCACCTGGCGCTGGCCGAACGCGTTGTACAGCGCATTGGTCACGTCGCGCGTGGTGATGCCCATGCGCGCTGCACTCTCCTTGTCGATCGTGACATAGGTTTCCACGCCGTTTTCGGCCTGGTCGGTGTCGACGTCGACCAGCGCCGGCTGCCCTTTCATGGCCTCGGCCAGCTTGGCGGCCCACTGCTTGAGGTCTTCCGCGTTGTCGCTCTTGAGCGTGTACTGGTAGGTCGAGTTGCTCGAGCGCCCGCCCATGCGCAAGTCCTGCACCGGATTCAGGAAGATCGTGATGCCGGTGACCTTGGCCAGTTGCGGCCGCAGGCGCGCGATCACGGCCTGCGCCGCGACATCGCGCTCGCTCACCGGCTTCAGGTTGACGAACATGAAGCCGCCGCCAGCGCGCCCGCCGCCCGTGAACGCGACGACCGTTTCGACGGCCGGATCCTTGCGGATGATCTCGACCAGCTGGTAAATCTTCTTCTGCATGGCCTGCGACGAAATGCTCTGGTCTGCGCGGATGCCGCCATTCATCTGGCCGGAATCCTGCTGCGGGAAGAAGCCCTTCGGCGCATTGGTGAACAGGTAGATGTTCAGGCCGACCGTAAACAGCAGGATGATCATGACCAGCACCTTGCTGGCCAGCGCCCAGTCAAGGGCATGTTCGTAGACGCGCAGCACGCGCGCGAAGCCGCCTTCGGACCAGCGCGCAAGACGCCCCGGCTTCTTGTCCTTGTCTTCGGGGCGCAGTAGCCAGGCGCACATCATCGGCGTCGTCGTCAGCGAGATCACGAGCGAGATCAGCACCGCGGCCGACAGCGTGACGGCAAATTCACGGAACAGGCGACCCACCTGCCCGCCCATGAACAGCAGCGGGATGAACACGGCCACCAGCGACAGCGAAATCGACAGCACCGTGAAGCCCACTTCGCGCGCGCCGAGCAAGGCCGCCGCCATGCGGTCCATACCATTTTCGATATGGCGCGCCGTATTTTCCAGCACCACGATCGCATCGTCGACGACAAAGCCGGCCGCCACGGTCAGCGCCATCAGCGACAGGTTATTGAGCGAAAAGCCCAGCGCATACATGACGCCGAAAGTGCCCAGCAGCGAGACGACCGTCGCCACTGCCGGGATCACGGTGGCGCGCAGGCTGCGCAGGAACACGCTGACCACGGCCACCACCAGCACGATCGACAGCACCAGCGTGAATTCGATCTCGTGCAGCGAGGCGCGGATCGAGTTGGTGCGGTCCGATGCGATCGCCAGCTGGATGTCCCCGGGCAGCTGCGCCTGCAGCGACGGCAGCAGGTCGCGGATGCCATCGACGGTTTCGATGACGTTGGCGTCGGGCTGGCGCGTGACCAGCACGATCACGGCCGGCTGGCCGTTGAACAGGCCCAGCGTGTAGATGTTCTCGGGGCCGTCGAACACGCTCGCCACGTCGGACAGGCGCACGGCGGCGCCATTGCGCCACGCGACCACGAGGTCCTTGTAATCGGCGGCGCTACGGCCATCGCCCCCGGCTGGCTGCGAATAGATCTGCAGGCGGTTGCCATTGCTGTCGATCTCACCCTTGGGGCGGTTCGGGTTCGTCGCCTGAATCGCGGCGCGCACGTCCTCGGCCGAGACGCCATAGCGGTTCAGCGAATACGGCACCAGCTCGACCCGCACGGCCGGCAGCGAACCACCGCCGATTTCGACTTCGCCCACGCCCTTGACCTGGGCCAGGCGCTGCTGCACGAGATTCGAGACCGACTCGAAAATCTCCGCCGGCGCCTTGGTTTTGGACGTCAGCGCCAGGATCAGTACCGGTGCATCCGACGGGTTGGCTTTACGGTAGGTTGGATTGCTGCGCAGCGTGGCCGGCAGGTCGGCGCGCGAGGCGCTGATCGCCGCCTGCACTTCGCGCGCGGCGGAATCGATCTGGCGATTCAGTTCGAACTGCAGGTTGATCCTGGTCGAGCCGGTGCCGCTGCTGGACGTCATTTCGTTGACGCCGGCAATCGCGCCCAGGCGCCGCTCGAGCGGCGTGGCCACGCTCGATGCCATCGTGTCGGGACTCGCGCCCGGCAGCGAGGCCGACACCGAAATGGTCGGATAGTCGACCTGCGGCAGCGGCGCCACTGGCAGCACGAAGAAGGCGGCAATGCCGGCCAGCGCGATGCCGATGGTCAGCAGGACCGTGGCGATCGGCCGTTCGACGAAGGGGCGCGACAGGTTCATGCGCCCGCTCCCTCGGTTTTGTGCGGCGCCTTGCCCGTCAGGCGCCGCGCGGTGCGGTCGAACGCCAGGTAGATCACCGGCGTGGTGAACAGCGTCAGGAGCTGGCTCAGGACCAGGCCACCGAACATCGCCAGGCCCAGTGGGCGCCGCAGTTCGGCGCCCTCGCCCGTGCCCAGCATCAGCGGCACCGCCGCGAACAGCGCCGCCAGCGTCGTCATCAGGATCGGGCGGAAGCGCAGCAAGGCCGCCTGGCGGATCGCGTCCAGCGGCGACTTGCCTTCTTCGCGCTCGGCCTCGATCGCGAAGTCGATCATCATGATCGCGTTCTTCTTGACGATGCCGATCAACAGGATCATGCCGATGATGCCGATCACGCCCAGCCCCTGGCCGCTGACCCACAGCGCCAGCAGCGCACCCACGCCGGCCGACGGCAGCGTCGACAGGATGGTCAGCGGGTGGATATAGCTTTCATACAGCACGCCCAGCACGATGTAGACGCAGACGACTGCCGCCATGATCAGCCACAGCTGGTTCGACAGCGACGACTCGTAGGCGCCGGATGCGCCCAGGAACGTCATGCTGACCGACGCCGGCATCCCGATGTCCACGGCTGCGGTGCGGATCGCAGCCACGGCATCGCCCAGCGAGGCGCCGGCTGCCGTATCGAAACCGACCGTGGCAGCCGGGTACTGCGCTACGTGGATCACCTGCAGCGGCGCCTGGCGTTCAGTGATCGTGGCCACCGCCGACAGGGGCGTCGACTGGCCCGAGCCGGTACGCAGTTGCAGCCGGCCCAGCGCGGCGATCGACATCGCCTCGTCCCGCTGCGCCTCCAAAATCACGCGGTACTGGTTGGTCTCGGTGAAGATCGTCGAGACAATGCGCTGGCCGAAGGCGCTGTAGAGCGCATCGTCAATTGAAGCGGCCGTGATCGACAGACGCGACGCCGTGTCGCGGTCGATGTCGATGAAGGCAGCCGCGCCGGTCGCGCCGGCATCGGTGACCGCCGTGCGCAGCTCGGGCAAGGTGCCGATCTTGGTCGTGAGCTTGCGCGCCCATGCGTTGACCAGCTCCGTATCGGCGCCTTCGACCGAGAAGCGGTACTGGGTCGGGCCGCTTTCGGCATCGATCGTCAGGTCTTGCGTCGGCTGCAGGAACAGCTGCAGGCCCGCGACATTAGCGACACGCTGGCGCAGCCGCAACATCGTCTCGGCCTGGTCGCCGCGGTCGGCCTTCAGGTTGATCAGCATGGTGCCGGTATGGAGCATCGTGTTGTTGGCTGCGTCGACGCCCACATACGATGCGACCGACTCGACCGCCTCGTCCTGCATGATGCGGCGCGCGGCTTCCTGCTGCAGCTTGGCCATGTCGGTGTACGAAATCGACTGGCGTGCCTGGACGCGCGCCTGCAGCTGCCCGGTGTCCTGGGTCGGGAACAGGCCTTTCGGGATGATCGTCCACATGACGGCGGTCAGCACGACGGTGGCCAGGGCCACCAGCAGCGTCAGGCCCTGGCGCTTCAGCACCCAGCCCAGCATCACGTCGTAGCGCGCAATCACGCGGTCGAAGAAGGCCTGGAACTTGACGGCGAAGCGACTTGGTTTTTCATTCTCGTGGCTGCGCAGCCAGCGCCCGGCCATCATCGGCACGAGCGTGAGCGAGACCACGCCTGAAATCAGGATGGTGATGGCCAGCGTGACGGCAAATTCGCGGAACAGGCGCCCGACCACGTCGCCCATGAACAGCAGCGGGATCAGCACGGCGATCAGCGAGACGGTCAGGGAGATGATCGTGAAGCCGATCTGCGTGGCGCCCTTGATCGCGGCGGCCATCGGGGCCTCGCCCTTTTCGATGTAGCGCGCGATGTTCTCGATCATGACGATCGCATCGTCGACGACAAAGCCGGTGGCGATCGTCAGCGCCATCAGCGACAGGTTGTTCAGGCTGTAGCCGAGCAGGTACATCACGCCGAAGCTGCCGATCAGCGAGATCGGCACGGCCAGGCTGGCAATCACGGTCGCGCGCAGGTCGTGCAGGAACGCGAAGATCACCAGCACCACCATGATCACGGCCAGCACCAGCTCGATCTGCACATGCTTGACCGAGGCGCGAATGCCCGTGGTACGGTCGCTCAGCACATCCATGCGCAGCGCGCTCGGCAAGCCGGCCTGCAGTTCGGGCAGGCGTTCCTTGATGGCGTCAACGGTGGCGATCACGTTCGCACCCGGCTGGCGCTGCACGTTCAGGATGATCGCCGGCTTCATATTGGCCCAGGCGCCCAGGCGCACGTTCTCGGCGCTGTCGACGACCTTGGCCACTTCGAGCAGCTTGACCGGCGCGCCATTGCGGTAGGCGACGATCAGGTTCTGGTAGTCGGGCACCGTGACCAGCTGGTCGTTGGCATTGATCGCGTACGAGCGCGTCGGGCCGTCGAAGCTGCCCTTGGCGCTGTTGGCGTTGGCGGCGGTGATCGCGGTGCGCAGCGTATCGAGGCCCAGGCCATACGATGCGAGAGCGTCGGTATCGGCCTGGATGCGCACGGCCGGCCGCTGGCCGCCCGACAGCGACACCTGGCCCACACCGGAGACCTGGCTGATCTTCAGGGCCAGGCGCGTGTTGACGAGGTTCTGGACTTCGGTCAGCGGCAGCGTGTCGGACGTGATCGCGAGCGTCAGCACCGGCGCATCGGCCGGATTGACCTTGGCGTAAACAGGCGGCGCCGGCAGGTCGGTCGGCAGCAGCGAACCGCCGGCATTGATCGCGGCCTGGACTTCCTGCTCGGCCACGTCGAGCGTCTCGCCCAGCGCGAACTGCAGCGTGACCATCGACACGCCGGCGGCGCTGGTGGAACTCATGCGGGTCAGGCCGGACATCTGGCCAAACTGGCGTTCGAGCGGCGCAGTAACGGTGCGCGCCATGACTTCGGGGCTGGCGCCCGGATACAGCGTCTGCACCTGGATGGTCGGGAAGTCGACCTGCGGCAGCGCGGCCAGCGGCAGGAAGCGGTAGCCCACCAGGCCGGACAGCACGATCGCCAGCATCAGGAGGGCCGTGGCGACCGGCCGCTGGATGAAGGGGGTCGAGGGACTCACGCGTTGCTCCCGTGCACCGGATACGGCACCATCATTGCGGTGCTCCCCGCGCCGGCCGGCCTGCGCCTTCGCGTCCGCCCTGCCCCGCGCCACGCCCGCCGCCTGGCTTGTCGCCCGGCAGCACGACGCTGGCGCCATCGCGCAGGCGGTCGGCGCCTTCGGTAATCACCTGCTCGCCGGCTTTCAGGCCGCTGGCGATCTGCACCTTGTCCACGGTCGCCTGCCCGCGCTTGACGGTGCGCAGCGACACGGTGCGCTTGGCGGCGTCGAGGACATAGACGAAGTCGCCGTCGGTGCCATGGCGCAGCGCCGTGACCGGCACCTGCACCGCGTTCTGGATCGTGTTGACGGTCAGGCGCAGGTTGACGAACTGGCTCGGGAACAGCTTGCCATCCGTATTCGTAAAGCGGGCCTTGGCGCGCACGGTGCCGGTCGACGTGTCGACCTGGTTGTCCAGCGCGATGAAGCTGCCCGTCGCCAGTGCATCGGTGCGGGTGCGGTCCAGCGCGGTGGCCGGCAGCTTCGCGCCTTGCGTGATGCGCTGCTGCAGCACCGGCAAGCCATCCTGCGGCACCGCGAATTCGACGTCGATCGGGGCCAGTTGCGTGATCACGGCGATGCCGGCCGTGTCGCCGCTGCCGACCAGATTGCCCACGTCGACCGTGCGCAGGCCAACGCGCCCGCCGATCGGTGCGCGGACGGTGGCGTAATCGAGATTGAGCTGGGCCGTGCCTTCGGCGGCGCGGTCGATCGTCGCCGTGCCTTCGAGCTGTTTGACCAGCGCGGCCTGCGTGTCGACTTCCTGGCGTGCGATCGAATCCTGTTCGAGCAGCGTCTGGAAGCGCTTGAGCGTGACGCGCGCGCTGTCGAGCTGCGCTTCGTCGCGCTGGCGCTGACCACGCGCCTGCAGCAGCGCCATCTGGAACGGGCGCGGGTCGATCGTCGCGAGTACCTGGCCCGGCTTGACCAGCTCGCCCTCGGTAAAGTGGATCTTCTGGACCACGCCCGAGACCTGCGGGCGTACCGTCACGATTGCGGCCGGCACCACGGTGCCCAGCGCTTCGAGCGTCACCGGAATGTCGGCCACCGTCGCAGTAGCGACACCGACCGTCGTCGCCGGGCCGCCCCTGCCACCGCCGGGGCCACCAGGGCCACGACCGCCACCGCCACCAGGGCCGCCTGCCGACATCCCCGGTCCGCCCGGGCCGCTGGCAGGTGCCGGGTTGATCAGCGTCCAGGCCAGATAGCCCAGGGCGGCCATCGACAGCACGGCAATGGTGCCGCCAATGACACGGGTGCGCTTCTTGCGCGGCGGGCGGCTGGTGGCGGGAGGGATCGGAGAATGCTGGTCCATGCTTGTCCTTGTCGATTTTTTTTGTCAATGCGTGCTACGCACTACTACTCACGATGACTGTAGCATGCGAATTTCACATGGAATGTTTCGTAACGTACATAGAATAGGGGGCGAACCGGCCTTGAAACGGCACCTTGCCAACTCACTTAACACCGATTTACACGGTTAGCCCCTGAATGGCAGCCGTAAACGGCAAACGGGCGCAACACCAGCGTGTCGCGCCCGTCCCGCCCTTGTCTCAATCAGTTACAAAGTCGCTGCATGTGGAGCATGCCCACGCCAGCGTACATCACCAGTTACCGCAGAAGCAGTGCGTGACGGCCGTAAACGGCTTGCGCTCGGTGGTCAGTTCCGACAGGAACGCCATATCGGCGGCAACCTGGTTCACGGGGCCTGCCGGAATCGCGTTCTCGATCAGGCCCAGCTTGACCTGGATCGTCATGGCCTGGGCCGCCGAGGCGCCCGCCATCTGCAGGAAACGCTCGACACGCGTCACCGGACGCTCGACATACACGACACGGTAATCCTTGCCCAGCTTGGCGCGACCGGCAGCCGATGCCAGCGCATCGTTGTAGCCGCCCAGGCGATCGACCAGGCCGCGTTCCTTGGCCTGGACACCGGTCCAGACGCGACCCTGCCCCACTTCATCGATCTTGGCCGGCGTGGTCTTGCGCGCCGCTGCCGCCTTGGTGGTGAAGTCGCTGTAGACGTTGTTGATGCTCGACTGGACCAGCTGCTGGAAACGCGGATCGAGTGGACGCAGCGGGTTGTAGGCGTCGGCCAGCCAGGTGGTGGTCACGCCATCGGTGTGGATGCCCAGCTTGGCGGCGACCTTGTCGGCCGTCGGCAGCAGCGCGAATACACCGATCGAGCCGGTGATGGTGGCCGGGTCGGCGATCACTTCATCGGACGCCATCGAGATCCAGTAGCCGCCGGACGCTGCCACGCTGCCCATCGACACGACCACAGGCTTGCCGGCGGCGCGCGTCAGTTCCAGCTCGCGCCGGATCAGTTCAGACCCGTAGGCGCTGCCGCCCGGCGAATCGACGCGCAGCACGAGCGCCTTGATGTTGTCGTCTTCGCGCGCCTGACGAATCAGGTTGGCCATGCTGCGCCCGCCGATCACGCCAGGGCCGCCGTCGCCATCGGTGATGGAACCGGCGGCAACCACGACGCCGACCGCATCGCCGAACTGCTTCTGCGGATGACGCGACAGGTAGTCGTAGAAGCCGATCTGGCGGAACGACTTGTTGTCGTCGTCCGGCGCGCCGCGCTTGATCATCAGGTCGCGCAGTTCGTCGCGGGTTTTCAGGCCATCGACCAGTTTTGCCTGCAATGCCACCTTGGCGGCGCTGCCGCCGGCATTGTCCATGCGCTCGGGGAGCGATTCGATCATGCCGGCAATCGCGCCATCGGGCAGCTTGCGGTTTTTCTCGACCAGGCCCGTGTAGCCGGACCACAACGCGTTGTACAGATAGGCGTCGGCTTCGCGCGCGGCGTCGGACGGGCCGTTGGCGATGTACGGCTCGGCGGCGCTCTTGTAGGTGCCGACCTTGATCAGGTTGACGGTGACGCCGACCTTGTCGAGCGCGTCGCGGTAGTAGTTGCGGCGCCCGCCGAAGCCTTCGATCATGACCATGCCCATCGGATGGACATAGACTTCGCTGGCGTGCGACGCGACCAGGTAGCGCTTCTGGTCGTAGCTGCCGCTCCAGGCAACGACCGTCTTGCCGCTCTTCTTGACGCGGTCGACCGCCGCGCCGATCTCGCGCAGCATGGCCATGCCGCCGCCCTGCATCTCGTCGAGCAACAGCACGACGCTCGAGATGTTCGGATCGCGCGCTGCCGCGTCGAGCACGACGATCACGTCGCGCAGGCGCACGGTGCGTTTGGAATCGCCGCCGACGTTGTCGAGCACCGCGTCGCGCAGCGTGGTTTCATACTGCTCGACCAGGTCGCCCCGGATCTCGAGCACCAGCGCCGTCTTGTTCGAGAGCGGCTTGACGCCGCCGCTGAAGAACAGCGAGACGACGATGATCACGATCAGCAGGAACAGCAGGTTGACGAAGGTGCGGCGGGTCACGTCGAGCGCGGTCCACAGCATGACGAACCCGCGCCGCAGGGCGCTCAGGGGCTTGAAGGCCATCGATACTCCATAAAAGGTTGTTGCATGGAAGGTTGATGCATGATTAAGCAGACTGCATGGCATGACGGCCCTGATGGCGCAGCGAAATCGCGTACAGCCCCGCAAACACCAGCATGCCGTTGATCATCAAGAGTTCCAGCCCGAGTCGGTACGAGCCGAGCAGATACGCCTGATTGTACTCAAGGATCGCGCACAGGACCGGCGCACCGATCGTGACCAGCGGTACAAGGCGATTGCGCGGCACGCGCGCCGTGAACATGCCGAACGCGAACAGGCCAAGCAGCGGGCCATAGGTGTACGCCGCGAGCTTGAGGATCACGCCGATCATGCTGGGATTGTCGGCCGCCTTGAAGCCCATCACGAGCAGCAGGAACAGGAACGCGTAGCCCAGGTGCACGCGGCGGCGCAGGCCCTCGGCCTGCGCCTGCGTCAAATCCGTCCTGCGCTTGATGCCCAGCAGGTCGATGCAGGTCGACGAGGTCAGCGCCGTGATCGCGCCGTCGGCGCTCGGGAACAGCGCCGAGATCAGCGCGATCAGAAAGATGATCTGCAGCGCCGGTGGCAGGTGGCCCATCACGACGGCCGGGAAGATCTTGTCGCCGGTGGCGGTCACGCCCACGGTCGGCGCGTACAGGTACAGCAGGCCGCCCAGGAACAGGAACGACAGCAGCACGACGACCAGCACGGCCGTCAGCGCCAGCAGGTTCTTTTGCGAGTCGGCCAGCGTCTTGACCGAGATGGTCTTTTGCATCATTTCCTGGTCCATCCCCGTCATGGTGATGGTGATCAGCGCGCCTGCAACGATCTGCTTGAGCCAGAAATTCGGGCTGTTCAGGTCTGTCGTGAACACGCTTGCCAGGCCGCTCGAGCGCATCTGCTCCAGGCTATCGGGCACCGACAGGTTCAGTTCGCCCAGCAGGAACCAGGCGCACGCGAACAGGCCGAACAGCATGCCGGTCGTCTGCAGCGTGTCGGTCCAGACGATGGTCTTGACGCCGCCCTGGTAAGTGTAGAGCAGGATCATCCCCAGCACGACGAGGGTGCTGAGCCAGAACGGCACGCCCAGGCTGTCGAGGATGATCGCCTGCAGGATGTTCACCACCAGGTACAGGCGCGCGGTGGCGCCCAGCAGGCGCGAGATGATAAAGAACCCGGCCCCGCTCTGGTAGGCGCGCCGGCCAAGGCGCACGTCGAGGTAGTGGTAGATGGACGTCAGCTGCAGGCGGTAGTACAGCGGCAGCAGCAGCCAGGTGACGGCCAGGTAGCCGATCACGTAGCCGATCAGGATCTGCGCATAGCCAAAGCCATCGGCGCCAACGGCGCCCGGCACGCTGACGAACGTCACGCCCGAGAGCGTGGTGCCGACCATGCCGAAGGCGACCAGCACCCAGTTGCTGCTCTTGTTACCGATGAAGAAGCTGTCGTTGTTGGCGCCGCGCGACGTGGCCCAGGCCACGGCCAGCAGCAAGGCGAAGTAGCCGATGAGGATGCAAAACAGGAGTAACGGGGACATGAAAAGCCGGGGATGATCGTTTTGCCCAGCAATATACACTGCCGGGCAACCGGCGCTCAAACCTCTTCGCTGCGCACCCGCCGGAATGGCCCGATACAGGTTTGCATGGTCTGGTCGGCGCACATCAGAAAAATGGTGCGTGACGGGTGAAACTGAATGAAGTTGATGACCTGCGCGCCCGGTTTCATGACATTGCCCGAACAATCGGGCTTGCCGTTGTCTTTGACGATGCGGTCCTGCAGGCGATAAAAGCCCTGCTTGTCGGGCTGTGCGGAAATGGTATAGACGCTTTCAGAGACTTCAGCGGCGCTGGTGACGAATGTGGTGCCGTCGGCACGAAAGCGGTAGGTCTCGGCGCATTCGGTGCCGGGCACCGTCAGCCGCCAGATGCCAAGGATCGGATGACCGGCGGCGACGTCCGCCGGCGCAGCGGCCAGCGCAGGCGCGCCCAGGCAGGACAGCAGGAACAGGACGGCACGTGTGCGCATGCGAGGCTCCATCAAACGACAACGCCTGCCCGAAAACCGGACAGGCGTCGTGATTATGGCATCGCGCAAGGGCGCGCGGCGCGCGCCAGTCTGTGATTAGCCGTTGTCGGAACCGGCCTTTGGCTTGGCCGGACGACGGCTGCGCGGTGCGGCCTTGCGCGCCGGACGTGCGCCCTTGGTGCGTGCCGGCTTGGCGTCTTCTGCTTCTGCCTCCACCTCTGGCTCAGGCGCGACCTCTTCCTGCGCCTCAGCAGCCGCAGCAGCCTGTGCTTCCGCTTCGGCTGCCGCAGCAGCAGCTTCGGCCGCAGCCTGCTCCGCCAGCTTCTTGGCCGACGGCTTGCGTGGCGCGCGGCGACGTTCCTTCTCGACCGGCGCCGGCGCTGCTTCAGCTTCCACCAGCTCGGCGTCGCTCACGACCAGCGTCGGTTGCGATGCCGGTTCGTCGAAGGTGTCGTCCTGTGCTTCCGGCTCGTAGGCAACCGGCGCCAGCAGCGCCGGCACGTTCGACGCATCGTTGCGGTTGCCGCCCTTGCGCCCGCCTTGACCACGGCCACGACGGCCGTCGGTCCTGGCCGGTTGCGATTCCAGTTGCGATTGCGGTTGCGATTCCGGCTGCGCTGCCGGTTCCTCGAACAGTTCTTCCTGTGGTTCCGGCTCAACCGCCACCGGCTCCATCAGCGCCGGCACGTTCGACGCTTCATTGCGGTTACCGCCCTTGCGGCCACCGCGGCCACGGCCACGACGGCCATCGTTCTTGACCGGCTCGTCGTTGCCCTCGACCGGCGCTGCCGCATCGAGCATGTCCTGCACCACGGCGTCCGGCGCCTGCGTGCCGTCCTGCTGGGCTTCCTGGCTGGACGCCACATTGCCCGCATGCGCGCTGCGGAACACATAGGTGCCGGATTTTTCGTCGCGACCGAATTCGAACAGGCCACGGGTCTGCGCTTCTTCGAGCAGGTTGCCGAAGGTGCGGAAGCCGTAATAGGTTTCCGAGAAATCGGGACGGCGGCGCTTGAGCGTGTCTTTCAGCAGCGAGGCCCAGATTTTGCCGGTGTCGCCGCGCTCGGACGTGAGCGCGTCGAACGTCTCGACCACCATGTCGAGCGCCTGCACCTTGCGCGCTTCGAGTTCTTCCTTGCGCTTGTCGTCGCCGACATTCGTGTTGGTGTTGTTGCTGGCATTCGAGCGGCGCGGTTGTGGCGCGGCCTTGCGCTCGTCGCGCTTGGCGGCGGTACGGCGCTGTTCGCGCACCAGGTCATCGTAAAAGATGAATTCGTCGCAGTTTGCCACCAGCAGGTCGGAGGTCGACTGCTTGACGCCCACGCCGATCACCTGCTTGTTATTTTCACGCAGCTTCGAGACCAGCGGCGAGAAGTCGGAGTCGCCGCTGATGATGACGAAGGTGTTCACGTGCGACTTCGTGTAGCACAGATCGAGTGCATCGACGACGAGGCGGATGTCGGCCGAATTCTTGCCCGACTGGCGCACGTGCGGGATCTCGATCAGCTCGAAGTTCGCCTCGTGCATCGCCGCCTTGAAGCCCTTGTAGCGGTCCCAGTCGCAGTACGACTTCTTGACCACGATGCTGCCCTTGAGCAGCAGGCGTTCCAGCACTGGCTTGATGTCGAATTTTTCGTAATTGGCGTCGCGAACGCCCAGTGCGACGTTTTCAAAGTCGCAGAACACCGCCATGCTGATGTTGTCGGAAGAAGAGGCCATGAGTTGTTTTTTCTGTAGTGATAGGGCAAACGTATGGCGATTATACGCACGCCCTTCCGTTTCGCGCCGTATGACATTGCCTGGCGGCCAGTTTCAACGATCGGGTGTGGCGCGTGGGCAGCATCGGTCAAGGTTCTTTATGCTATGCCATCCGATCCACTTCAAGGAGCTCTCCACATGACCGCAACAACCAACCGCCGCATCGTCCTCGTGTCGCACCCGAAGGGCAAGCCGACCGCAGAGAACTTCCGTATCGAGGATGCGCCGATCCCGACGCCGGGCGCTGGCGAACTGCTGCTTGAAACACTGTTCCTGTCGCTCGACCCGTACATGCGCACGCGCATGAACGGCACCGCCACCTACGCCGCCGCCCTGGAGCTGGGCGACGTGATGGTCGGCGGCACCGTCGCCCGCGTCAAGCAGTCGAACCACCCGGACTGGAAAGAAGGCGACATCGTCGTGGCCTACTCCGGCTGGCAATCGTTTGCCATCTCGGACGGCAGCAATCTGCGCCGCGTCGATCCGGACAGCGCGCCTGTGTCCACCGCCGTCGGCGTGCTCGGCATGCCAGGCTTTACGGCGTATGCCGGCCTGCTCGAAATCGGCCAGCCGAAGCAAGGTGAAACCGTCGTCGTGGCCGCCGCCAGCGGCGCCGTCGGCTCGGTCGTCGGCCAGATCGCCCGCATCAAGGGCGCACGCGCCGTGGGGATCGCCGGCGGGCCCGAGAAATGCGCGTTCATCAAGGACGAGCTGAAATTCGACGCTGTCGTCGACCACCGCGCACCGGACTTCGCCGAGCAGCTGGCCAAGGCCTGCCCGGACGGCATCGACGTGTATTTCGAGAACGTCGGTGGCCAGGTGCTCGAAGCCGTCAAGCCACTACTGAACAACTTCGCGCGCATTCCTGTGTGCGGCCTGGTGTCGCATTACAACGATGCCGGCGCGGGCGCCTCGATCGACCTGAGCCTCACGCTGTTCAAAAGCCTGACCGTGCGCGGCTTCCTGCAGAACGAATTTGTCGAGCGGCTCGAGCCGACCTTCCTGAAAGAAGCCGCAGGCTGGATCAAGGATGGTTCGCTGCGCTACCGTGAAGACATCGTCGAAGGGCTGGACAAGGCGCCCGAGGCATTCATTGGCCTGCTTGACGGCAAGAATTTCGGCAAGCTGGTGGTGCGCGTCGCCGAATGATCAAAGGCCACAGTTGACATTTGGAATTGGTGCAGCATCCGTCAAATGTGGCCTATAATTATTTAACCTTTTGCAACCATTTGTCGAACATCGATGCTGCCCACCAACCTGTTCGAGTCTGTCTTCAACCGATCGCCCTTCGGGCATTACCTGCTGTCTCCTACGCCCGAAGCGACGATCCTGGCCGTGAACGACGCGTTCCTGAAGGCCTCGGCGCGCACGCGCACTGAACTCGTGGGCCTCAGCCTGTTCACGGCATTCCCCAGCAATCCGGCCGACCCTGGCGATTCCGGCGAAGTGCTGCTGCGCGACTCCCTGGCCCGGGTCCGCACCAGCAGGCATCCCGACACCCTGCCCGCCATCCGCTATCCGATTCCGGTCGTGCTGCCCAATGGCGAGACGGGGTTCGAAGAACGCTTCTGGACCGCCACCAGCACGCCGATCTTCGGCGCCGATGGTGAACTGGTCTGCATTTCACACAGCAACATCGACGTCACCGACCAGGTCAATTCCGAAGCGGCCGTGCGCGAAAGCGAAAAACGCTTCCGCACGCTGACCAATGCGACGGCCGACGTCATCTACCGCATGAGCGCCGACTGGTCCGAGATGCGCCGCCTCGAAGGACGCGGCTTCATGAAGGACACGGAGTCCCCCACGGGCAACTGGCTTGACGACTACATTCCGCCCGGCGACCATGCGCTCGTCCAGGCCGGGATCGCACGGGCAATGGAGGGCGGCGCGGTCCTGGAACTCGAGCACCGGGTCTGGCGCAGCGACGGCAGTTGCGGCTGGACGCTGTCGCGCGCCGTGCCGATGTTCGACGCGGCTGGCGAACTCTATGAATGGATTGGCGCGGCCAGCGACATCAGCGAGCGCAAGGCATGGGAAGACAAGCTGCGCGAAGCCGACCGTCGCAAGGACGAGTTTCTCGCGATGCTGTCGCATGAGTTGCGCAACCCGCTGGCGCCGATCGGCGCAGCGGCCGAACTGCTGCAGCGCACGAAGCTCGACGACGGCATGCTCAAGCGCACCAGCCAGATTATCGGGCGCCAGGTGAAACACATGACGGCGCTGATCGACGACCTGCTCGACGTCTCGCGCGTCACCCGCGGGCTGGTGGAGCTCGACCAGACCGTGCTGGACGTGGGCGCCGTGCTGCACGAAGCGGTGGAACAGGTCACGCCGCTGATCGATTCACGTGGCCATTCGCTGACGCTGAACCTGCCACCGCCCGGCACGCAGGTGCTGGGGGACCGCAAGCGCCTGGTGCAGGTGGTCGCCAACCTGCTGGGCAACGCCGCCAAGTACACGCCCGAAGGCGGTCGCCTCGCCGTCAGCGCCTTCGCGCGCGGCGACCGGCTGCATATCGACGTCCTCGACAACGGCATCGGCATGGCGCCCGAGCTGGCAGCGCGCGCTTTTGACCTGTTCACGCAGGCCGAGCGCAGTTCGGACCGCTCATCGGGCGGACTGGGGCTGGGCCTGGCGCTCGTGAAAAGCCTGATCGGGCTGCATGGGGGCGAAGTCGCCTGCGACAGCGCAGGCGCGGGCCAGGGCAGCCGGTTCTCGGTCTGCCTGCCGCTTATCCATGCGCCGGCGGCGACTGCGCCAATGCCCGATGCGCAGCCGGGCGCGGACACGGCGCTGCTGCGCGTGCTGGTTGTCGACGACAATATCGACGCTGCCGTCATGCTGGCGATGCTGCTGGAAGCAAACGGGCACCAGGTGCAGGTCGAACACGATCCGCTCGAGGCACTGGCCGCCACGCTGGCCAACCCGCCGCAGGTATGCCTGCTCGATATCGGCCTGCCCGGCATCGACGGCCTCGAACTGGCGCGCCGCCTGCGCGCCCGCCCCGGCACCGCCCACGCGCTGCTGATCGCCATCACCGGCTATGGCCAGGAGAGCGACCGCCAGCAGATCCTGCAGGCTGGGTTTGACCATCATCTGGTCAAGCCGATCGATATCGCGCAGCTGTACACGCTGCTGGACGGTGTCTACTCAGCAGCGCTCCCTGCCACTTGACCTTTCGCCGCAGCCACAAAGGCTGCCAGGTCACGTGAAAAGCGCTCCGGTTCTTCCGCGAACGGTGCATGTCCGGCCGCGGCGTAGATAAGTTGCGTCACGCGCGGATTCACCTCCCGCGCACGCGCCATGGCAGCGTCGTGAGCGACCAGCGCATCGCGCGCGCCATACAGCAGCAGCACCGGCACGCGCGCCTGCGCCAGGCCGCCCAGCGGCGCATCGAGCTTGAACACCGCTGCCTGCATGTCCCACGACGCCATCGCCGCGGCGCCCAGCAATCTCTCGAACGGGGGCTGGTCGGGCCGTGTGGCAAAGCACAGCGCGAGAAAGGCCCGCTGTGCGTCCAGCCGCGTGGTCAGCACGCTTGCATTCAGATCGCGATACACCGCCGGATGTGGCTTGATCTGCTGGGGGTGGCCTAGCTCGATCACGCCATCGACATAGACCGCCCCGCCAATACCGCGGTCGCCGTGCGCCGCCAGATAGTTCGAGATCACGACGCCGCCCAGCGACCAGCCGACCAGTACCGGCCGGCGTGCTCCGGTGGCAGCGATGACGGCGGCGAGGTCGTCACCCCAGCGTCGTCCTTCGCTGTACGCAGTGGCGGCGCGCGGCTGGCCGGAGCGGCCATGGCCGCGCAGGTCGTAACTGATCAGGCGGTACCCCTGCAGGGCCGGACTAGCGCGCTGCGCCTCCCAGTTCATGTGGCTGCCCAACAGGCCGTGAATGAAGACGATCGCCGGGCCGGCTGGATTGCCGGACTCCTGGACCGCCAGCGTCACGCCGTCGGGGGCGGTGACGGTGAACTGCCGCGTTGCCGCATGCACGAGCGACGACGCGCCAAGCAGCGCAAGAAACAATATCTGCACCAGGGCGCGGATGGATGAAGAAAGCAGAGGCATGATGTACTCCAGAGTCGATGAACTGCTATCCTCGAGCCTGACATTAGTGTGAGGGTCAAGCGATATGTATGCAATGCCATCGGACGAGCAGGCCAGGTTGTCGATCGGCGAACTGGCGCGCCGCAGCGGCGCTTCGGTGCGCTCGATCCGTCACTACGATGCGCAGGGCTTGCTGACATCGGGCCGGGCAGACAACGGCTATCGGGTGTTCCCGGTTGCCGCCGTCACGCAGGTGCGCCGGATCGGCCGCCTGATCGCGGCCGGGTTCAGCCTGGCCGACATCGCGGCGTTCCCGAACTGCATGCTGGCCGTCGACGGCGCCGCCATGTGTCCGGAAACCGCGCCAGCACGACGCAAGCTACTGGCCGCCATTGAAGCCGAAATGAG
Source organism: Telluria sp. LT2P80 (assembly GCF_059685955.1). NCBI lineage: Bacteria > Pseudomonadati > Pseudomonadota > Betaproteobacteria > Burkholderiales > Oxalobacteraceae > Telluria > Telluria sp. LT2P80. The sequence continues at coordinate 328,054 of NZ_JCASIO010000001.1, forward strand.
CGCGCTCGAACACCGGCGCCTGCGCCTGCGCGCCATGCTGATCGATGGCAGCATCCCCGCCGATTGAGCACCGGCGATCGTCGCAGCGCCCGCCAGCTGCGATAATGACGCCTTTGAACCACCGACCCGGCACCGACACCATGCAAGCCAAAGCCCATTACCTGCAACTACGGCCCCACGACGCCCTGCCCGACCTGACCGCCCTGGCGCCGTTCATGGCGATCGTCGTCATCGATGACGACAGCGACGAAATGTGGCGCTGGGACGTGGCGCGCTGGCTGGTCGCGTCGGGCTGCCGCAGCATGCTGGCCTGGGGCAAGGAATGCGAAAGCTGGCACGACGCCGTCGAGGACGCCGCCCTCGAAGCATTCGATTACGACGACATCCCACCCGAGCAGATCGTGACGGTGTCGCAGCACGCCGACGAAGACCTCGACGAGGTGTTCTGGTTTGCGCGCCACCGCGCGAGCCATCCGGCGCTGCGCCTGAACACGGCAGTGATCCTGCACGTGGCCATGCGCGGGCGCCCGGACGACCTGCTGGCGCAGCTGGCCGAGGCCTGAGTCCCTGCAGTCACACCGTTACAGCCGGGCCAGCGTGGCCGGGTCGGCCTGGCCGTCGAAGTACTTGTCGATGCAGGCCTGGAACACGGCTTCATCCGGCGCCACGTCGGCGAACAGCGTCATCGACGAGTGAAATTTCAGCTCGTCCGGATGACTGAAGATGGCGCCGGCCGAATCGGCGTCGAGCGCGGCGACGATGCCGGCACATTCGCGCAGGCGCTTTCCCAGCACGGGGTGCGCCAGATACGCGGCCGCTTCGTCGGCGGACGCAATTGCATAGCGCTGCGCCATGGCGCTCGTGCCCAGGCCGGCGATCTGCGGAAACACGAACCACATCCAGTGCGTGCGCTTGTGGCCGGCGCGCAGCTCGGTCAACACCGCGGCATATACCGGATCCTGCGCCTGCACAAAACGGTCGAGATCAAATTGATTGTTCAGGGTGGCCTCCCTTGTCATCGAAATGCTACAACGTCGCCGTTGTTTGCTAAAGTGCCGCACAATGAATGCTGACCATTTAGCCCTCCTGTTGGTTCGGGAAATGCCTTACGGTAAATACAAAGGCCGCAAGATTGCCGATATGCCCGGCCATTACCTTGGCTGGCTCGCCCGCGAGGGCTTTCCACGCGGCGAACTGGGCCAACTGCTGGCCCTGATGTATGAACTCGATCACAACGATTTGCGCGGTTTGCTCGATCCGCTGCGCGGCGCGCCCGGCCGTCGCCGGCAATTGATACTTTGTGGCAATTTCCGTGACATACCGGGCATCCACATCGGTATAATCGAACATTCACTGACGGGTTCATCATGCCGAACGAACAAGCATCATCGCCGCTGGTCCTGGTTGTCGAAGACGATGACCATATCGCCCAGGTACTGCGCTTCATGCTCGAACGCCAGGGCTACCGTGTCACGCACCTGGCCGACGGCCGTGTCGCGAGCGCGCACATCGCCGCCGCCGCCGAGGCACCGGCCCTGATCCTGCTCGACGTGATGCTGCCCTACCTGGACGGCTTCGAGCTGGTTGCGCTGGTGCGTGCACGGCCCGACTGGAACGCCGTGCCGATCCTGATGCTGACGGCAAAAAATACCGAACGCGATACGGTGCGCGCGCTCGACGCCGGCGCCAACGATTTCGTCAGCAAGCCGTTCGAGCCCAATGCCCTGCTGGCGCGCGTGCGGCGCCTGATCCAGGTCCAGGGCGCCTGACGGGGCCGAACCGTACGCGCCAATTCGGGCTCTTGACTTAAAATCAAGTCATGTCCCGTTCGCTCCCACTCCTGTTTATTGTCTCGCTGTCGATCACACCCGCGTTTGCTGCCAGCCTGCAGCTGTGCCCGGGTCCGCTGGTCGTCTCCCCCGGCGCCATCACCGCGCAGACCACCGCGCCCGACGGCACCATCCTGCACGCCATCGTGACCGAAGAACCCGGCAAGCAGCAAGCGAACTGCCGCGTGCTGCCACTGCCGACGGCCGTCATGGGTGTGCAGGCGCTGCACTTCCTGCCGCCCGACGCCAGCCCTGGCAAGACCATCCTGCTGCGCGGGATCGAGGCCGACAAGGGCAAGTCGTTCAGCGTCAGCGAACACACGCTGGTGAGCGACCAGCCGGCCCCGCGGCCGCAGACCCCGATGCCGTTTGGCGCCAGCCTGCTGGGCGCGATGCAGACCCGCACCCATGGCGATACGGCGCGCATCAGCGCTGACGTCAAGGACGGCCGGCTGTACCTGACCTGCCGCGCCGGCGCCAAACCGGCCAGTGTCACACTGCTCGGCCCGTGGTTCATGCCACGCGCACGCGCCGTACTGCAGGCCGCGTATTCCGGCGAAGGCCGCTTTGCGCTGCAGGTTTCAAGCGGCGCGCCGGGCAAGCCGGACCAGACGTTCGATCTGGGCAGCCTGGATGCCGGCCAACCCGTGCAGACAGCGCGCTTCGACCTGCCCGAAAAACTGGACCGTGCCAACTGGCGCGCGCTGTCGCTGGCCTGTCCGCAAGGCGCCGCGAAACTCACGGTCGCCGCGCTGACGCTCCAGCCTGCCAATGACGCCGATGCGGCTGCGGCAGCGCGCGCGACCTGGACCTGGAGTCCGAACGAATGGCGCGAACGCGGCGCAGCGCTGCTCGACTGGGCGGTCCAGCAAAAGATCGGCGCGGTCTTCATCACGGTCCCGCTGCGGGACGGCAGTGTCGACGACGCGGCGCAGCTGGGCGCCTTCGTGCGTCAGGCCGGCAGCCGCGGCATCGCGGTCAGCGCGATGGAAGGCGCCCCCGAGATGGTGCTGCCGGCGTCCCAGGATGCGGCCGTCGCCCGCATGCGTGCCTACGCCGCCTACAACGCGTCTGCTGCCGAAGGGGCGCGCCTGAAAGGTGTCCAATACCATATTGAACCGTACCTGGTCCCGGCCCACGTGCTGCCACAGGCGCAGCGCGATCGGCGTTACCTCGAACTGGCGGCGAAACTGCGCCAGGCGGCCGGCCCGCTGACGCTGGACTTCGTCGTGCCCCACTGGTGGGCCGACAAGGGCGCGCTGCTGACCGGGCTGGCAAAGCACGCTGACATCCTGACCGTCAAGAGTCCCCGCACCGATCCGGCGCAGATCTACCGCCTGGCCGTCCCGTTCCTCGACTGGGGCGTCGAGCATGGCAAGACCGTGCGCGTGGCGCTCGATGCAGGGCCGATTGGCGCCGGTGTTCAGCGCCGCTACGAACGTCGTCCTCCGGGCGCGCGCGGCGACCTGCTCGTGTTCACACTGGGTGGCCAGAAGATCCTGCTGCTGCAGCAGGTGCCGGCAGCGCACGACAAGGCGCAGGCCTATGCGCTGGCCGCCAGCCAGGAGATCGATGCCGCCGACGCCAGCTTCCATTCCGACAAGGGCGCGCTGTTGCGGCTGCTGCCACAGCTCGAACGCACCTTCGGGGCCTGGGAAAGTTTTGGTGGCATGGCGCTGCACGACCTGCGTTAAGTCACGGTCAGGCCAGCGGTAACTCCACCGTAAACCGCGTCCCTGCGCCGGCGCGGGTTTCGAATCCGATCGACCCGCCATGCTCTTCGACGATCGCCTTGCTGATGGAGAGGCCCAGGCCCGAGCCGCTGCGCTGACGCGAGTCGGCGGCGTCGGCTTGCGCGAAGCGTTCGAACACGCGGCTCTGGAACGCCGGTGGAATGCCCGGCCCTTCATCGGTCACGCTCAGGCGCGCCCAGCCCGGCCGCTGCGCCAGGCCCAGGATGACGTCCTTGCCGCCCGGCGTGAACTTGATCGCATTCGATACCAGATTGGTCAGCACCTGCACCATACGGTCGTGGTCGATCTCGGCCTGGACAAATTCGGCGCCTGGCGGCATGTCGAGACGCAGCGTCACGCCCGCCTGGCGTGCCTGACCTTCCATCGCATCGGCCACGTGATGCATCAGCGGCGCCAGCAACTGGGCGGTGCGCTGGTATTCCATATGCCCTGCTTCGATCTTCTGGATGTCGAGCAGGTCGTTCACCATCCGCATCAGCCGATCGCAGCTCTGGCTGGCAATCGCGACCAGCCGCGCCGCATCGGGCGGCAGGTTGCCGGCCATGCCGCCGTCGAGCATCGACAACGACGCGTGGATCGACGTAAGCGGCGTGCGCAGCTCGTGCGAGACGGTCGAGACGAATTCGTTCTTCATGCGCTCCACCTTCTTGCGATCGGAAATATCGTGCAGGAAGATCGAGAAGAACGCATCCTCGCCCTCGCCAGCCAGCGTCACCGTACTCTCGACCGTGAACTCGAAGCCCTGGCGGTTGATCACGGTGCGTTCCATGCGGCGGGCGAGCATGAACTGGCCGTTCTGGCGGAATGCCTGCAGCGCCTTGCCGATGCTGTCGCGGTAGCGTTCGGGCAGGATCATTTCCGCCAGCGGCCAGCCCACGGCCTCGTGCCGCGTCCAGCCGAACATGCGCTCGGCGGCCGGATTCCAGTCGACGATCATGCCGCGCAGGTCGACCGCAATGAATGCATCCTGCGCCGCCTCGACGATGGCGATGATGCGGCCCTCGCTGGCGCGCACCGCGACCAGCGCGCGTTCCAGTTCACGGGTGCGGCGATCGACCCGCTGTTCCAGCGCGTCGTTCAGGGTCTGCAGATCGGCGCGGCGTTGCACCAGCGCCGTCACCAGCGCATTGAGCGCGCCCGACAGCTGATGCACTTCGGTATAGCTGCTCCCGGCCGGCACCAGTTCATGCGTGTCGCCGCGGCGCAGGCCGTCGGCCGAATGGGCCAGCGCCGCCAGCGGGCGCGTGATGCGGCGCGCCAGCAGCCAGCCGCCCAGCGAGAACAGCAGCGCAAGTGCGCCGCCGCTCCACAGGGCGCGCGAGCGTAATTGCCGTACCGGCGCGTAGGCATCCTGGAGATCCTGGCGTACCAGCACATGCCAGCCCAGGCCAGGGTAGTCGCCTACGGCCTTGGTTGACGCGTAGCCGACCAGATAGTCATGCCCATCCGGCCAGCGCTCGACTGCATACCCGGTGCGCCCTTTGCGCGCCGCATTCAGGCTGCCCAGTCTGACGGTCGTGTCGAGCAGGTCTTGCGGCCCGAGCAGCACCACGCCTTCGGCACTGACGATCAGCGCCTGCACCTTGTTGCGGGTCTGAACCGGCGCGATGATCGAACGCTCGACCTCGCGTGCCCATTCCCACGACAGGTGCGTGCCCATCACGCCGGCCGGCTGGCCATTGGCATCCAAGTAGGGAAAGGCCACGTCGACAAACCTGCGCGGCTCGCCCTGCTGCACCGGCAACAGCTTGGCCAGCAGCACTGCCTCGTGCACGTCGCCGACATGTTTACCTGCCAGTGCATTGCTGAACCAGGGCCGCTTGGCGACGTTCTTGCCTTCGAGCAGCCCGCGCGCCTCGACCAGCACCGTGCCGTCCATGGCGGCCAGGCCGATCCATTCGTAATAACCGTAGGTAGACTGCATGTCAGCCAGGATGCGGCGCCGTTCAGCCTGGCTCGTCGCGGGGGAGATCAAGTCATTGCGGCGCGCCATCAGGCGCACTTCGCGGAACCGTTCATACATGCCGCGATCGAGCTTGTCGGCGGTCTGCATCGCCATCTCGCCCAGGCCCCCGCCGATACTGGTCTTGACCTGCGCCGTCGCGGAGCGTTCGACCACTTCGACCAGCAGCAGCGTGAGAATGCCGCTCATCAGCGTGAACGCGAGAGCAAGCCGTGCACCCAGCCCGCGCGGGGTCAGGCGATGCCAGAAGGATTGGGGATTCTGCATGGAAGACATGACTGTGTCGATTCTCCGAGCGTAGCACGCAGATGATGGCACAGGGCAATACTACACTTGGTAATCGACCGATAGTTACAGGAAAACCCCGGGTAATTACCCATTCTGCCTAAATGTGTTGCGAGACCGCCTTGTACGAACATACCTGCAGCCGTGGTGTTGCAGCGGCGGTCGGGGTGATTCCGCACGGCCACGCCCGATTTCCGATAAACTTGCGCCTTACAAGTCTATCGTCATCGATTGGAAACACCGTCATGCAAGCCGCCGCCATTCCCGCCAACGTCCCGCCCGCCCTGCTCGACTACGCCACCTCGTGCGCGCTGCCGACGCCGTGGGCCGAGTTCACGCTGCACGCCTGGGTCGAGGCCGCCACCGGCAAGGAACACCTGGCGATGGCACTGGGCGACCTGGGCAACAGCGAGCCGGTGCTGGCGCGCGTACATTCCGAATGCCTCACCGGCGACGTGATGTTCTCACAGCGCTGCGATTGCGGCGCACAACTGGAAGGCGCGCTGCGCCGCATCGCCGAGGAAGGCCGCGGCATCGTGCTGTACCTGCGTCAGGAAGGCCGCGGCATTGGCCTGCTCAACAAGATCCGCGCCTACCGCCTGCAGGAAGCCGGCGCCGACACGGTGGAAGCCAATCTGCAACTCGGTTTTCATGCCGACGCCCGCAACTATGAACTGTGCCGGCCGATGCTGGCCCAGTTCGGCATCAAGGCGGTGCGCCTGATGACCAACAACCCGCGCAAGATCGACGCCCTGACCCGCCTGGGAATCACGGTCACCGAACGCGTGCCGCTGCTGGTGAACCGCAACGCCCATAACAACAGCTACCTCAATACCAAGCAGGCCAAGCTGGGCCACATGATGGCGCCCCTCACGTCGCTCGAGCAGGGCGAGCCGGTTGCCCCGGCCACGTCTGCTCCGGTTGCCTGACCGTGGGCGCGCTAACGCGCGCAGCGCTGGCCGCCCCGATGGCAAGATAGCGGCTTCCCTCTGCTTCCTGGTAACTGCATGAACCGGACCGTCGTGGCACGCCTGGCCGCACTCCTGACCACCTGCCTGGCGCTTGGCGCGGGGCTCGATCTCGTCACGCGGCCAGCGAGCGCGCAGACGGGCGCGGGCACCGTCGCGCGCGCCGGACTGGCTGCACCGGCAGGTGCCCCCGTCGCCGCACCCGTGCCGCAGATCGCCGTCGACACGCCGCCGGCCGCCACGCCGACCGAGCTGATTGCGGGCGAGGCCGACACGCAGGACGCCCTGCCCCAGCCTTCGTCGGCTGCGCAGGACCTGTATGAATCGGCGCGCAGCGACCTGCTGCAGATCCGCATGCTGCTCAAGAACGGCCGTACACAGTCCACGGTTGGCTCAGGCTTTTTGGTCGGCACCAGCAATCTCGCGCTGACCAATTACCACGTGGTCTCGCAAATGGCCCTCGACCCGGCCATCTATACAGCCGAATACATCGACACCGACGGCAATACCGGCCCGGTCGAACTGCTGGCGGTCGACGTGCTGCACGACCTGGCCGTGGTGCGCATCAACCGCAACGGCAGCGGTTTCTTCAAGGTGCCCGAGCAGAAAGTGAAACTGCGCCAGGGCCAGCCGCTGTACTCGCTGGGCAATCCGCTCGACTTGGGATTTGCGATTTCCGAAGGCGCCTACAACGGCGTGCTCACGCGCAGCTTCTACGATCGCCTGATCTTCAGCGGCCCGATCAACTCGGGCATGAGCGGCGGCCCGAGCGTGACCGCCAGCGGCACCGTGGCCGGCATCAATGTCTCGCGCCGCCGCGATGGCGAATCGGTCAGCTTCCTGGTGCCCGTGATGTACGCACAGGAATTGCTGCGCAAGGTGGCCGAGCAAGCCGCGCCGCCGCCTGATTTCAATCCGCTGATCGGCAAGCAGCTGCTGGCGCACCAGGCGGGCATGGTCGACCGGCTGCTCGAAGAGCCGCTGACGCTCAAGGGCATGGGGCCGTACCTGGTGCCGGTGCGCGAGTCCGGCCAGGTGCGCTGCTGGGGGCGCTCCAATGCGCGGGGCGCCGCCTACGCGGTCGACGCCATGAGTTGCGTGATGCAGTCGGCAGTGTTTGTCTCGGACGTCCAGCAGACCGGTAATGTCTCGATGACCCATCGCTACATCCGCTCGGGAACGATGGACCCGATGCGCTTTGCCGCGCTGGCCACCGACATCTTTCAGGTCGATAACCTGGGCAGCACGGGCGATCCGCGCCTGACCAAGCCATTCTGCACCGAGCGCTTCGTGCACACGCGCACGCTGCCGCTGCGCGCCGTGACCTGCGTGCGCGCCTACCGCAAGTTCGAAGGACTGTACAACTTCACGCTGCTCACGGCCAGCACCGATGCGTCGCAGGCCAGCCTGCAAAGCCGGCTCGATGTGTCGGGCGTATCGTACGAAAACGGCATGCGCGTCACGCGCGCCTATCTTGGCGCCTTCGGGCGCCCGGTACGCAAATGAGCGGCCCCTGGACCATCGAGACGCTGGCGCGCAATGGCGAGGTGCTGCACCGGCATCGCGTGACCACGCTCCCGATCCGCCTTGGCCGCGCCTACGACAACGACTTCATCGTCGACGACGAGTACGCAGCCGCGCACCATGCACTGGTCGATCTTGGCGCCGATGGCGCCCTGCTGCTGCGCGACCTCGATACGCGTAACGGCATCAACCACAAGGGCCGGCGCGTCAAGGAACTGACGCTGGGCGGCGACACCGTCGTGCGCATGGGGCACACGTCGCTGCGCATCCGCCCGGCCGCGCACCCGGTGCCGCCCGAGCTGGTCGACCGCACGATGCACGGCTGGGAAGGCATGCTGCCGGGCGGCGCCGGCATCGTCCTGTGCCTGCTGACCGCGCTGCTCGTCGCATGGCTGCTCGACGCCGGCGCCGACCCCGAACGCTATGGGGTGTATCCGGCGGTGGCGGTGGGCGCCGGGCTGGCCTGGAGCGGCATGTGGGCGTTTTCCAACCGCCTGTTCGGACGCCGCGCGCGCCTCGGGCGGCATCTGTTCATTGTCGGCTTTGGCCTGGCCGCGCTGGTCGGGGTGCGCCTGCTGGCCAGCGTGGTGGCCTATGCGTGGTCGCTCGAATGGCTGACCGGCTACGGCTCGCATGCGGTCGTCGTGACGGTGTCGATGATGATCTACTTCCACCTGGCCACCGTGACGCCGCAGTTCCGGCGCCGCCTGCGCCTGTCCTGCGCCGGGATCGCAGTGCTGGTTTCGCTGTTGATCCTGGCCGGGAACATGCAGCGCAACGGCCGCACCGCCGACGAGCTGTACATGCCGGTGCTGCTGCCGCCCGAACTGCGCGCCAGTCCCGATGTGCCGGTGGCCGAGTACATGGGCAGCGTGGGCGCGATGAAGCGCGAGATCGACGCCGAGCGCCGTGGCAACGCCGAGTAAGGTAAAGACCTAGTCCAGCGCCGCCAGCAGGCGGCTCACCGTTTCGGCTGCGATCGGCTTGGTGAAGTGCTGGTCGAAGCCGGCCTCGCGCGAGCGCGCCTGATCTTCTTCCGAACCCCAGCCCGTCACGGCGACGATGGTCATCCGCGCCAGCGCCGGCATCGCGCGCAGGCGCGTGGCCAGCTCGAAGCCCGTCATGCCAGGCATGCCGATATCGAGGAACGCCACGTCCGGCACGAACGCCTCGGCCAGGGCCAGCGCATCGCGGCCATTGGTCGCGGTGCGGATCTCATGTGAGTTCAGTTGCAGCAGCAGCGACAGGCTTTCGGCGGCGTCGGTGTTGTCGTCCACCACCAGGATGCGATAGGTGCGGCGCTGCGCCGTGCGGCGGTCCTGGCGCGCCGTGTCGTCGCCCGCCACCGCCATTCGCGCGCCCAGCGGCAGGCGCACGGTGAACGTGCTGCCAAGGCCGGCGCCGGGACTCTCGGCGCTGACGCTGCCGCCATGCAGCGCCACCAGCTGGCGCACCAGCGACAGGCCGATGCCCAACCCGCCCTGCGCCAGGCCGCTATTACGGCCGACCTGATTGAACATCTCGAAGATCGTGTCTTGTGTTCGGGCGGGATGCCCACGCCGCTGTCGGTCACTGCCACCACGGCCTGCCCGCCGCGGTTGCCGTCGCTGCGTTCCTTGTGCACCGTGAGGCGGATGCTGCCGCCGGGCGGCGTGTACTTGGCCGCATTGGTCAGCAGATTGTTGATCACCTGCGCGACGCGGGTCGGATCGATGTCGAGCAGCAGCGGCTCGCCCCACATCTCCACGTCGAGCACGTGACGCGCGCCCTGAATCATCGGCGTGCTGGTCTCGACCGCGCTCGCCACCACGCGGTTGAGGTCGACCAGCTGCTTGCGGATCTCGATCTTGCCGCTGGTGACACGGGCGACGTCGAGCAGGTCGTCGATCAGGTGCGTCATCTGGCGCGTCTGGCGCTCGAGCATTTCGCGTACGCGCTCGATCGTCTCGGGACTGTCGGCGCGCAGGCGCATGATTTCCAGGCCGGTGCGGATCGGGGCCATCGGGTTGCGCAGTTCGTGGGCCAGCACAGCCAGGAATTCGCTGCGGTGACGGCTGGCCTCGGCCGATTCGTGCGCCTGGCGCTGCAGCGCAGCCTCGACGCGCCCGTGCTCGCCGGCGTCGAGCGCGCAAGCGGTATGAAAGAACCCGTGCACCGTGCCGGCGGCATCGCGCAACGGCGAGAAAGCAATGTTGACGTGGCGCGCGCCAGGCCCGAGCAGCACGTCATCCAGCCAGGCCGGCGCGCCGGCAAGCGCACTGTCGACCAGCGGCGCGAGACATGGCCAGGCGGCGGGGAGAATGTCGGCCAACGGCTGGCCCAGCGCTTGGGCGGGTTGTTCGCCCAGCAGGCTGGCGTAGGCATCGTTGAACAGCACCGGCATGGCGTCCGATGCAGGCGTACGCCAGCCAACCAGCGCCGGCTGCCGCGCGTCGAGCATCAGATCGACGGCCACCCGCAGTTCGGGCGGCCAGCCGGCCGCGTCGCCCAGTGCAGTTGCTGCCCAATCGTGGTTGCGCACCAGCGCGCGCATGCCTCGATTATCGGAGGACATGGAAGAAGGTCGGCCCGGATCGCTCATGGCTTGATTGTCGCATGAACTCCAATTGACGGTAGGCAATTGATCCTTGGATGATGCAGTTTCGCAGCAACCGTATGCAGCAACTGTACGCAGCATGCATGGCGCTTTGACATGCGATCACGAATGCTGGAAGATCGGCCTTCACCTATCCGGTCCGCCCCATGCCATCACGCCGCACCATGCTCGTCGCCGGCATTGCCTGGCTCCTGTTCTGGACGCTGATGGTGCTCGTCGCCGTGGAAGACTACCGGCGCGACGGGGGAAGCGCGCCCTGGCAGCCGGTCTTGTGGGAGACCTCGTCGGCACTGGTGGCAACCTGTCTGTTCGTGATCCAGCGCCGCTTCAGCGCGCAGCATGACGTGCTGGTCGCCACGCCCTGGCGCTGGTTCGGCCAGCAGGCGCGCTGGCTGCCGCTGTACTGGTTCGGCTTCACGCCGATCGTGTTTGCGCTGCGCCACGCTGTCTATGCGTTGGCGGGCGAGCGCTATGAGCACGAGGCCTGGGCCGAGGTGTTTGTCTACGAGGCGCTCAAGATCTCACTGTTCTTCGGCATCTTCACGACGATCGGCTTTGGCCTGCTGTCGTACCGCGAAATGATGAAGGAGCGCGTGCGCGCCGAGCAGGCTGGCGCCCTGCTGCGCGAAGCCCAGCTCGAACGCCTGACGCGCCAGATGCAGCCACACTTCCTGTTCAATGCGCTCAACACGATTTCATCGCTGATGCATACCGACGTGGCGCGCGCCGATGCGACCCTCGTGCGGCTGGCCGACGTGCTGCGCGCGACGCTGGCGCTGGGCGACAAGCCGCAGGCGAGCCTGGATGACGAATTGCGCCTGGCCCAGGGCTACGCCGCCGTGATGCAGGAACGCTTCGACGGGCGCGTGACGCTGACCTGGGCCATCGAGCCGGCGGCTCTCACGGTGCGGCTGCCGGCCATCAGCCTGCAGCCGCTGCTCGAGAACGTGTTCAAGCACACGGTGGCGCACCGGCGCGCGTCGACGGCGATCCGGGTCGAGGCCCGGATCGTGGACGGCGCGCTGCACTTGTCGATCGAGGACGATGGCGGCGTGCTGGCGCCATCCGGCACGCCCGGCACGCCCGGCATCACGGTGATCAACCTGCGCACCCGTCTGGCCGCGCTGCATGGCGATCGCGCGGGCCTGGCGCTGCACGCGCTGCAGCCGGCCGGCGTGCGCGCCGAACTGAGGGTGCCATGCGCCTCCTGATCGTCGACGACGAACGGCCGGCGCGCGAGCGCCTGCGCCGCATGCTCGCGCACGAACCGGGCGTCACGTCAGTGACGGAAGCCGCGGACGGCGTGGAAGCGCTGGCGCTGGTCGCGCGCGACGCGCCCGACGCGCTGCTGCTCGATATCGAGATGCCGGAACTGTCGGGCATCGATGTGGCTGCCTCGCTGGTGGCGCCGGCGCCACTGGTGGTGTTCGTGACCGCGTATGACGACTACGCGCTGCGTGCGTTCGATGCCGAGGCGGTCGACTATCTGCTCAAGCCGTTCGATGGCGCGCGGCTGCGGCGCACGCTCGACCGGCTGCAAAGTCGGCTGCAGAGCCGGCTGACAGCAGCAACACGCGCGCCGGCACTCACCTGTACGCCACCGCGCCAGTTGCTAATGACCGAGCGCGGCGCCACCCGCATCGTGCAGGTCGCCGATATCGAGTGGCTCGAAACGGCCGACAACTACGTCGCGCTGCATACGCGCGACGGCGCGCCCTTGCTGCGCCAGTCCCTGGGCACGCTGCTCGGGCAACTCGGCCCCGCGTTCGTGCGCTGCCACCGGTGCGCTGCGGTGCGCCTGACCGCTGTCAACCGCATCGTCCCGCACAGCAAAGGCGATTGCACACTCGTGCTGCACAGCGGCGCCGTCGTGCCGTGCAGCCGGCAATACCGGGCTGCCCTGCTCGATCCGCTTCGCCCCGCCTGAAGTCCGGTTCGCCCCATCGCGCTGGCGCGGCCACGCAGGACTGCGCGATGCTGAGGCCTTCAAACGATGAGGACACCCCATGCAGCCATCTGTTCCTGCCACCAGCGAGCGCCTGTACTTTCTCGACTGGGTACGCATCCTGGCGTTCTTCGTGCTGATCGCGTATCACGTGGGGATGTATTACGTGAGCTGGGACTGGCACGTGAAAAGTCCGCACGCCAGCGAAGCGGCCGAGCCCTTCATGCTGCTGTCGTCGCCCTGGCGCCTGACGCTGCTGTTCTTCGTGGCCGGCGTTGCCTCGCATTTCATGCTGGGGCGCCTGGGCCCGCGAATGTTCCTGCGCCGGCGCAGCCTGCGCCTCTTGGTGCCGCTGTTGTTCGGGATGCTCGTGATCGTGCCGCCGCAGCCCTATCTCGAAGTCGTCGAAAAACTCGGCTACACGGGCGATTACCTGGCATTCATGCGGCTGTATATCGTCGGCTACGACGGCTTCTGCCGCGAAGATTGCCTGTCGCTGCCCACCTGGAACCACCTGTGGTTCGTGCTGTACCTATGGTGTTACACGGTGGTGCTCGCCGCCGGCGCGGCGCTGCTGGGAGAACTACGCAGCGCCGCGCTCGCGCGCCGGGTCGGCGCCGTGCTGGATGGCTGGCGCCTGATATTGCTGCCGGTCGTGTTCCTGGGCCTGGTGCGCATCCTGTTGCTCGACCGTTTTCCGCAAGACCATTCGCTGACGAACGACTGGTACAACCATGCCACCTACCTGCCCGTCTTCGTTCTCGGCGCGCTGCTGGCGCGCACGCCACGGATCTGGGCCACGATGATGGCGCAGCGCTGGCCTGCGCTATGCCTCGCCCTGGCGGCCTGGGTCGGGATCGTGCTGTGGCTGCTGGGGCCACACGAAACCATGACGCCGCACGACATCGAACGCTGGCGCACTGGCATGCGGTTCGTGTACGCGCTGTGCGCCTGGAGCGCCATCATCGCTGCCTGCGGCTTCGCCCGCTGCCACCTGAACCGTGACGGGACGGCCCGGCGCTACCTGACTGACGCGGTGTTCCCCGTCTATATCGTGCACCAGACGCTGATCATCACGATAGCGCACGCCTTCAAGCCGTTGCAGCTGGCGCCTGGCCTTGAAGCGGTGCTGTTGATGATCCTGACCGCCTGCGGCAGCTTCGCGCTGTACGAGGTGGTGCGGCGCGTGCCGCCCATGCGGCCGCTGTTTGGACTGGCGCGGCAAGCGCGCCCCGTTCGGCCGAGCGGATCCGTGACGAGAACCGCAGTGCCGCAGTAAGCCGCATCCCGGGCATTCGGCGCGCACCAAAAGTGGTCGCATCAAGGCGGGTCAGCCGGTCAACCGGGCTGGCCCGATCCTTGCATGTATAAAAGCACACTGAACTGCGGGAGAAGTCGATGTTTACCCAAAACGATGTGCTCGAATACACGGGCATGCATGGCCATATGATCCGCGTGCTGTGGATCGACCGTTCACAGGCGCTGGCCTGGACGTACCGCCTGGGCAGCCACGCGGCCCTGCCCGAGCCGGTGCTGTTGCACGAACTCGAGGAAGCACTGCGCGCTGGCGGGGTGCGCCGGTTGCTGGTCGATCCGTTCGCGGCCGCGCCGCCGCAAGAGCCGGTACCGCAAGGCTATCTGGCCCTGCAGGCCAAGGCCTGGTCGGCCGTGCGCGCCCTGCACGCCGACCGCCAGGCCTTGTACCAGCCGCGTGATCGCGCCATCCTGATGGCCGGGTATGCTGCGGCGCACGGCATCTCGAAGTCCAGCATCCTGCGCTACCTGCGCCGCTACTGGGAACGGGGCCAGACGGCGGATGCGCTGCTGCCCGACTACGGCAACTCGGGCGCACCGGGCCGCACCCGCGCCGTCACCGCCGGCATCAAGCGCGGCCGGCCACGCAAGGGCGAGGCCACCGGCACCAATGCGGACGAACGGATGCGCGCAATCTTCCGCGCCGCTGCGGCGCGCTACGCGGCGAGCCACGACGATTTTTCGCGCCGCGCAGCGTACCGCCAGATGCTGGGCGACTTCTTCCAGGGCCAGGATGCAGGCGGCCTGCCGAGCTTCGGCCAATTCAATTACTGGCTCGAACGCGACGCCGCTGCCCCGCCAGCGGTCACGCTGACGCGCCCGAGTGCACCATTGCCGGGCCGCGCTGCACCACGCTTTGCCCACCACGCGGCCATGCCGTAAACCACCAATCCGGTGCGCCGCACGCCACCGTGGTGCGCACCGGATTTTATCTAGCGTGGCCGGTGCATCTGGAACAGCTGTTCCGGCCCGACCGAGAAGTAATCCGCCGGCCCGCCCGCGCGCAGGATGTGGCCGGCAGTGGCCGTGTCGTAGATGCCGTTCTTCAGCGACGCTGCCGCGATGTGCACGCCCACCACTTCGCCCAATACGAGCCAGGTCGGCACCGTCTCGCCGCTGACCTGCTGCAACTGGATGATCTGCGTGACCTTGCATTCGAACGCGACCGGGCTTTCGGCCACGCGCGGCGCTGCGACCAGGCGCGACGGCGTGGGCGTCAGCCCGGCCAGCGTGAATTCATCGACCTCGGGGCCGACGGCGGCGCACGACGCGTTCATCGCCTCGGCCAATGGGCGGGTTGCGAGATTCCACACGAATTCGCCCGTCTCCTGCACATTGCGCAGCGTGTCCTTGGCGCCGATGCTGGCAAACCCGACGATCGGCGGCACGTAGTTGAACGCGTTGAAGAAGCTGTACGGTGCCAGGTTACGTACGCCGGATGCGCTCAGCGACGAGATCCAGCCAATGGGCCGTGGGCCGACGATGGCATTGAAGGGATCGTGGGGCAGCCCGTGGCCCTGACGGGGTTCATAGAAATGGATCGACATGGGTTGGTTTTTTCGTGAATGGATTGAAATGGTGTGCGTTCAGGGCGCGTTGATGGCGCGGGCCGCATCGGCGCTCAGACAGCTGGCCAGCAACCTGACCGGGGCCGGCAGCGCCAGCGTGCTGCGCAGCGCAAGCAGCAGCGTGCGCTCGGCCCAGTCGTCGGTCAGCGTGATCAGCTTCAGGCCCATCGAGCGCACGTGGGGTTCGGCGGCCAGGCGCGGCAGCACGCCGATGCCCAGGCCCACCATCACCATGCGGCAGACGGCGTCGAAGCTGCGCACCTGGATACTGAGCTTCAATGGCTTTTCAAGGCGGCTGCATTCGGTGCGCAGCCGCTCGGCCAGCGACGTCGCTTCGGACAGGCTGACGAATTCATAGTCCAGCGCATCGGCCAGCCGTACGCTGTCGTACGTGGCCAGCGGATGATCGTGCGACACGATCAGGACCAGCCGGTCCTGCCGGTAATCGAAGACGTCGATATCGCCGACGGCGGTGCGGTCAGCGAACAGGCCGATGTCGGCGCGGTTCTCGCGCACTGCCGCCACCACGTCGCCGCTGTTGCGCTCTTCCAGGCTGACGCGGATGCCCGGATGCTCGCGCCGAAAACGCGTCAGGTCGTCCGGCAGGAACTGCGTGACCGCGGAGGTGTTGGCCCAGATGCGCACCTGGCCCCGGCCGCCCGCGGCAAAGTCGGACAGGTCGCCCGACATCCGGTCGACATCCTGCAGGATACCGAGCGCATGCTGGAAACACGAGCGGCCCGCCTCGGTCAGCGTAACGCCATTGGCGTGGCGGTACAGCAGCCGGGTGCCCAGATGCGCCTCCAGGTCGGATACACGCTTGCTCGCTGCGGCGACGGCGAGATTGGATTGCTGGGCGCCGCGCGTGATGCTGCCGGTGCGCGCAATCTCGATGAACAAGTTGAGCGTGACCAGATCAAAACGCGCGTAGTTCAACAGCACTCTCCTTGGATGGCCGACATGGTGGACAGCGTGCATCTTGCCACAAGCAGGCGGCGTCGTTGCGCGCCGCTTCAGAACACCCAGTCTTCTTCCTTCCTGCGCCATGCCTCGTAGGCCTTGATCTTGTCGGCGTGGCCGATCGTCAGCGCGATATCGTCGAGGCCATGCAGCAGGCGATCCTTGCGCGCCGGGTCCACCTCGAACCGGCTGACGCGTGCTTCGCCCGGCCAGGTGACGGTCTGCGCCGGCAGGTCGACCTTCAGCGAAAATCCGGGCGTGGCATCACATGCCGTGAATAGCGCATCGACCTCGTGGTCCGCGAGCACGATCGGCAGCAAGCCGTTCTTGAAGCAGTTGTTATAAAAAATCTCGGCAAACGACGGTGCGATGAGTACGCGAATGCCAAAGTCGGCCAGCGCCCACGGCGCATGCTCGCGCGAACTGCCGCAGCCAAAGTTGTGGCGCGCCAGCAGGATGCTGGCGCCCTGGTAGCGCGGCTGGTTCAGCACGAAATCCGGGTTGAGCGGCCGGCCGCTGCAGTCCTGGTCGGGTTCGCCGGTATCGAGATAGCGCCAGGCATCGAACAGGTTCACACCGAAACCGGCGCGGCGGATCGACTTCAGAAACTGTTTGGGGACGATGGCGTCGGTATCGACATTGCCGCGATCGAGCGGCACGACCAGTCCTTCGTGTACGGTAAATTGTTCCATCAGCACCACTCCCGGATATCAACGAAATGCCCCATGACGGCAGCGGCCGCTGCCATTTCCGGACTGACCAGGTGCGTGCGACCGCCCGCGCCCTGCCGCCCTTCGAAATTGCGGTTCGAGGTCGAGGCCGCGCGCTGGCCGGGCTGCAGCTGGTCGGCGTTCATGCCCAGGCACATCGAGCAGCCCGGCTCGCGCCATTCGAAGCCGGCCTGACGGAACACGGCGTCCAGCCCTTCTTTCTCGGCTTGCTGCTTGACCAGCCCCGAGCCCGGCACCACCATCGCCAGTTGCACGTTGTGCGCGACCTGCCGGCCGCGCACGATGGCAGCGGCAGCGCGCAAATCCTCGATCCGCGAGTTGGTGCACGAGCCGATGAAAACGACATCGACATGGATGTCGGTGATGCGCGTACCGGGCGCCAGGCCCATGTATGACAGCGCGTGCACGATCCCGGCGCGCCGGGTCGGGTCCGGCTCGTGCGCGGGATCGGGCACCACGCCGTCGACGGTCGTGACCATCTCGGGCGACGTGCCCCACGTCACCTGGGGCTTGATCGTGGCCACGTCGATCGTCACCACCGCATCGAACACGGCGCCAGGGTCGCTCACGAGGGTACGCCAGTACGCGACGGCACGTTCCCATTGCGCACCGCGCGGCGCTTCCGGCCGGCCCTCCAGGTAGGCGAGCGTCTTGTCGTCCACTGCGATCATGCCGCAGCGCGCGCCTGCCTCCACCGTCATATTGCACAAGGTCATGCGACCTTCCATCGACAAGCCGGTGACTGCCGCGCCGGCATACTCGATCGCATAGCCCGTTGCGCCTGCGGTGCCGATCTTGCCGATCATGGCCAGCGCCATGTCCTTGGCCGTCACGCCGGGCGGCAGCACGCCGTCGTAGCGCACCAGCAGGTTCTTCGACTTCTTGCCGAGCAGGCACTGGGTCGCCAGCACATGTTCGACCTCGGACGTACCGATGCCGAATGCCAGGCAGGCAAACGCGCCGTGCGTGCTCGTGTGGCTGTCGCCACAGACGACGGAGAGGCCCGGCAGCGTGACGCCCTGCTCCGGCCCGATCACATGGACGATGCCCTGGCGCCGGTCCGTCATGCCGATTTCGTCGATCCCGAATTCGCCGCAATTTTTCGTCAGTGTCTCCACCTGCAGGCGCGAGACGGGATCGTCGATGCCGGCCGCGCGGTCGGTGGTGGGAATATTGTGGTCGGCCACGGCCAGGTTCGACGCGATGCGCCAGACCTTGCGCCCGTGCGTGCGCAGGCCTTCGAAGGCCTGCGGGCTCATGACTTCATTGAGCAGATGGCGGTCGACGTACAGCAGCGTCGTGCCGTCGTCCTCGACATGCACTTCGTGCCGTGCCCATAATTTGTCATACAGCGTGTCGTATAGCGTGTCGCCTGGCTTGTCTGCCATGATCAGTCGTCTCCATCGCGATCGTTCGATTGCCGGCACTGCCCGCTCTGCGGCGGCGTTGCCGGTGGACCGAGTGTGGCCCGGATTGCGATGACCAGGGAATCCCTGAATCGGCAATTCCCGTTTCGCGGATGACGAAGGCTTCGCGGAATGCGAAGACTGCACGACCGATAATACGAATGCCAGCCCGGCGATAAGTCAGTACATTGGCTTGTACCTTGCTGCACCCAAAGCCCGCCCCCGAGAGCGGGTCATGACAGACACATTCACAGGAGACGTACGATGCTTCGCACCTTTGCCGGCAGCCTGCTGCTGCTCGCTTCAGCCACAGCCCTTGCCCAATCGCTGCCATCCAAGCCGATCACGCTGATCGTTCCCAACCCGCCCGGTGGCGTCGTCGACACGGCCGCGCGCGTGGTCGCGCAACCGCTCGGGCAGCTGCTCAAGCACACGGTCGTCGTCGACAACCGGCCTGGCGGCAGCGGCAATATCGCCTACCAGACGGTGGCCCGCTCGGCGCCGGACGGCGCCACGCTGCTGGTGTCGTATTCGGCGTATCACACTGCCAATCCGTCCCTGATGACGAAGCTGCCATGGGCACCGAAGGATTTCACGCCCGTCGCGCTGCTGGTCACCGCGACCAATGTCGTGGCCGTGCACCCGTCCCTGCCGGTCAACACGCTGGGTGAACTGGTGGCGTACCTGAAAAAGAATCCCGGCAAATTCAGCTACGCGTCGCAGGGCAACGGTTCGCTGTCGCATATCGGCACCGAGCTGTTCAAGCAGCAGACCGGCACGAATATGCTGCACGTCCCGTACAAGGGTTCCGGCCAGGCAATCGCGGACGTGCTGTCAGGGCGCGTGCACGTGTTCATCACGACGCCACCGTCGGTGATGCAGCATGTCCAGTCCGGCAAACTGAAGGCGCTGGCCATCGCCGGCAAGGCGCGTCATCCGATGCTGCCGCAGATACCGACGACGGCCGAAGCCGGCTATCCCGAGTTCACGCTCGAAGCCTGGGTAGGCCTGTTCGCGCCGGCGGGCACACCGCCCGCTCTCGTCACGCAATTGACCAATGGCGTGAAGGGCGCGCTGGACACGCCGGAAGCGAAAAAGCAGGCGGATGCACAGGGCGTCGAGATCCATTACCTGAATCCGCCTGCCGTCGCCAGCCTCGTGACGGGCGAGCTCGATTACTGGAACAAAGTCATCAAGAAGGCGAACATCACGCTCGATTGATGCGCTGCCGTCAGGCCTGGTCTGCCGCCAGGCCGGCGCCGCAATCCTTGCAGAACTGCGCGCGCGGATCGTGTCCCGTGCTGCCGCAGGCGCTGCAGCTGCGGGGTTCGCCGCGCGGCGCGTGACGCGCCAGTTTCTGCGACGTCATCTCGGCGCTGACGATCCCGGTCGGCACCGCCAGGATGCCCCAGCCGAGCAGCATCATGAACGACGCGATTGCCTTGCCCAGATGCGTGTGCGGCGTGATGTCGCCATAGCCGACCGTCGTGATCGTCACGGTGGCCCAGTACATCGCCATCGGGATGCTGGTGAAGCCGCTTTCGGGGCCCTCGACCACGTACATCACGGTGCCGAGAATCAGGATCAGCATCAGCACGACCGACAGGAACACCATGATCTTGCGCTTGCTGGCCACCAGCGCCTCGCCCAGGCGCGTGTACTCGTCGACATAACGCGTGAGCTTGAGGATGCGGAAGATGCGCAGCAGCCGCAGGATGCGCACGTCGAGAAAGACCTGGCTGCCCGGGACCAGCAGTGAAATCCAGGTCGGCAGCACCGAGACCAGATCGATCACGCCATAGAAGCTGCGCGCATAGCGCATCGGGCGCTGGACGCAGACCAGACGCGCGATGTACTCGAGCGTGAAGAAGATCGTGAACGTCCATTCGAGCACCGACATCTGCGCCGCGTAGCGCCGGCCGATGGCAGGCACGCTGTCGAGCACCACGGTGAGGATGCTGAGCAGGATGATCGCCACCAGCGCGAGGTCGAAGCGGCGCCCGGCCGGCGTGTCGGTGCCGAAGATGACGTCGAACATGCGCGCGCGCCAGCCGCCGGGCGGGCGGCCCAGCAGGGTTGGCATATCGCGCGGCGCGGTCGGTACGGCGTGGCTGTCAGTCGCCCGGCTCATCGGGCGTGCTGCGTGACCCAGGCGCCAAATGGGGCCATGAATTTTTCAAAGAAGGCGCGCGCGCTGTCGTCGACCAGCCGGTCGCCCTCGTACTTGCTGGCGACGCCGCCGATATAGGCCTCTGGCGCCGGCATCGTCGGCATGTTCAGGAACGGCAGCATCTGGCGCAGGTGGTGGTTGGCGCCGAAGCCGCCCAGGGCGCCGGGCGAGACGCTGACCACGGCGCATGGCTTGTCGGCGAACGCCGCCTTGCCATACGGGCGCGAGCCGACGTCGATCGCGTTCTTGAGCGAACCTGGCACCGAGCGGTTGTATTCGGGCGTGCAGAACAGGATGGCGTCGGCGCTTTGAATCGCCTCGCGGAACACCGTGAATGCCGGCGGCGGCGTGTCGGTTTCGTCGTCCTCGTTGTACAGCGGCAGGTCGCGCAATTCGACGATCGTCAGTTCAAAGCCGTCCGGGGCCACCGCGATGAGGCTGTTGGCAACGCGGCGGGTGAACGATTCCTTGCGCAGGCTGCCGACGAGGACGGCGATTTTCTTGGTGGTCATGGGGATCCTTTGATTATGCATGATGTGTTATCGATCTCTCATGATACCCATTTTCACTGCGACGCTGGGCCGTTACAGGCGCAGGCGCCGGTACATCTGCAGGAAGCGCTTGCGCCCTGCCTTGGTCAGGACCACCACCGGGTCGCCATGCCAGGCATACAGGAACGGCGCGCCGCCCTGGCGGTCGCTGATGCGCACCGACAGCAGGAACGCCGTGCCAAGCGGGTACTGCGCCAGGTCGAGCAGGCGGCGCGAACATTGCACCCGCATGCCCGTTGAAAACGCCTGCCCCGAGACAGGCGAAATGCACGGCCGGCCGCGCCAGTCCAGCCTTGACTCCACCGCCACCTCGCGGTATGCCCATGCATCGCGCGCCATCGTTACGCCTTCGCCAGCGCGGGTGCGCGCACCACATGCGCCTCGCGGATCGGCAGATTGATCAGTGCGGCAGCCGCCGCCAGGGCCATGTCGGCGTACCACATCCAGCTGTAGTCACCCGTGTGCACGACGGCCAGTCCGCCCAGCCAGGCGCCGAAGAAGCCGCCGATCTGGTGCGACAGCAAGGTCATGCCGAACAGCGTGGCCAGGTAGCGCACACCAAACAGCTTGCCCACCAGCCCTGCGGTTGGCGGCACCGTGGCCAGCCAGGTAAAGCCCAGCGCGCCGGCGAAGATGTAAAAGGTCCAGGCCGTCTTTGGCGCCAGCAGATACAGGCCGACGATGACGACGCGGCTCGCATAGATCCAGAATAGCAGCGACTTCATCCGGTAACGCGAGCCCAGCATGCCAGCCGACAGGCTGCCGGCGATGTTGAACAGCCCGATCAGCGCAAGCGCCGTGGCCGACACGGTCGTCGGCAAGCCGCACATGGCGACTTCGCCTGGCAGGTGGGTGACGAGAAAGGCGATGTGAAAGCCGCAGGTGAAGAAGCCTGCATGCAGGCACAGGTAGCTGCGGTCGCGCAGTGCCTGGCGCAGTTGCTGGCCGAGGGCAATGGTGGATGCTGCCGGTGCTGCCGGTGCTGCCGTCGGCAATGCTGGCGCAACGGCGGCGCGCTTGCGGCGCAGCGGCCAGGCCAGCGGAATGGTCAGCAACGCGGTGGCCGCCAGCGTGAGCATCGCCACGATCCAGCCAGCGCCGGCGATGATCGCGCCCATCAGCGGGGCCAGCGCGAACTGGCCGAACGAGCCACCGGCATTGATGAAGCCGGACGCGAACGCGCGGCGCTCGGGCGGCAGGCGCTGGGCCGTGGCGCCGATCAGGATCGAGAAGCTGCCCGCCCCTGCTCCGGCCGCCGACAGGAAACCCATTGTCAGCAGCAGCGCCCATTCGGACCCGACGAACGGCGTGGCGGCCGTGCCGACCGCCAGCATCACGCCGCCCAGCGCGATGACGCGGCCCGGACCATACTTGTCGGCCACGGCGCCAAAGACCGGCTGCGCCACGCCCCACATCAGCTGCGCCACCGCCATCACGAAGCTGATCGTGGCCACGCCCAGGCCGGTGGCCGTGTTCAGCGGCGACAGGAACAGGCCGCTCGTGAGACGCGTCCCCGTCGTGATCATCATGACGGCGCTGGCCACCAGGATCAGGGTCCAGGCCGCGCGCGGCGACAGGTGGGCGGAGGCGTTTGTCATTTGGCAATTATAGAGCCACCACCCCTGCCATGGGCAACCATCCGTCGGGGGATCAGTCGGCTGGCGCGCGGATCAGCAAGGCGGTCGATTGCGCAGCCATGCCTTCTTCGCGTCCGAGATAGCCCAGCTTCTCGTTGGTCTTGGCCTTGATGTTGACCTGCTGCGGCGAGACGCCCAGGTCTTCGGCAATGCGCGAGACCATCAGCGGGATGTGCGGTGCCATCTTCGGTTGCTGCGCGATGATGGTCGCGTCGATATTGCCGATCGTGTAGCCGGACTGCAGCACGCGGTGCCCCACTTCGCGCAGCAGCGTGCGCGAATCGGCGCCGGCGAACATCGGGTCGGTGTCCGGGAAGTGCTTGCCGATGTCGCCCAGCGCGGCCGCGCCCAGCAGCGAATCGATGATCGCGTGCAGCAGCACGTCGGCATCCGAATGGCCTTGCAGGCCCAGGCGGTGCGGGATCGTCACGCCGCCGACGATGAGCTTGCGCCCTTCGACGAGCGCGTGGTTGTCATAGCCGGTACCGATGCGAAACGGTGGAGTGGGATTGTAGGATGCGAGTGCCATGATGGTCGTTTCTTGTCTTGGTCAAATGGAGGCGTCGGCGGCCAGGTACATCTCGGCGATGCGGATGTCCGATGGCAGCGTGACTTTGAGATTGCGCGGGTGCCCTTCGACCAGCCTGGGGGCCAGGCCGAGAGCTTCCACGGCGCTGGCGTCGTCGGTGATCGCGGCAGGGTCGGTCGCCGCGTCGAGCGCGCGGCACAGCAGCGCGTAGGTAAACATTTGCGGGGTCTGGGCGAGCCACAGGTTGGCACGATCGACGGTGGCAAGGCCGCCGTCGCCCCTGCGCTTGACGGTATCCACCACCGGCAGGGCCAGCAGGCCGCCGGCCGGATGGTCGCCTGTCTCGGTGATCAGGCGTTCGATCAGCGCCGCGTTCAGGCCGGGGCGCGCGGCGTCGTGCACGAGAACGTGGTCGGTATCGGCCAGCGCGGCGCGCACGGCGTGCAAGCCGTTGCGGATCGATTCCATGCGCGTCGCGCCGCCGCAGCGAAGGACCGTCACGCGGCTCGAGTCATCGCTGGCGTCCGGCAGCACGGTGTCGATGAACGGGTCGTCCGCGCTGACAACCACATAGGTGTGCGCAATCAGCGGGCTGGATAGAAAGGCGTCGACCGTGTGGCGCAGCATGGGCTTGGCGCCGATCGGCAGGTATTGCTTGGGACTGCCGGCAGCCATGCGGGCGCCGACACCGGCGGCCGGAATCAGGGCCACGTGGCGGGTTACGTCGGGTTGTTCGTTCATTGTCATCAACAGCTGGTTGTCATCCATTACGACGTGCAGGTCTCAACAACGACTGTACCTCACCTGCACAAACCTTGCCCAGGCGGGCGTACTCCTGCGGCGTATCGATCGCGCCCTGCAGCACTTCCACTTTCGCCATCTCACCCTTAATGTAGGGCATCCAGCTGCGGTCGATCTCGCGCTGCAGCAGACCCCGCGCCTGGCCGATGGGCGCGTACAGCGGCTTGCCGGCAAAGCGCGCCGCCAGTCGGGCGCGCACGGTGGCTTCGGCTTTCGGCATGAAGGTCTGGTAGGTCGTCAGGTGGCGCATTTCGTGGGCCAGCACTTCGCGGTAGGCGCACGATGCGGGCGGGAATTCACGGCTCACATACACAACGATGGGCGCGTAATCGAGACTGACGTCAATGCGCGGCGCCACGCATTCATAGCCCGTCGCCGCGTCGATCAGCATGCGCCCGTCGACCTTGATGCGCACGCGTGCTTCGGTGTGGGTCAGGCCAAGCACCCACGAGCCGCGCCGCACGCTGGGCATCAGGCGCGTGAGGTCATGATACGAGCGCGTGTTGTCGATGCGAAAGCCCTGCTCGCGCGTCGACAGCACCGAGATGCTCTCGCCGATCGTGTCTTCGCAGCGCGCCTGCAGCGGCGTGCGGGTTTGCGCCGACACCGACGAGGCCAACAGGATTAGTACTGCTGAAAACAACCAGGGCTGCATCGTGTTCAGGCGGGGGTCCAGTCGCCGGCCAGGATCTTCTCGAGCCAGAACGTGCCGATGATCGTCTTGACGTCGGTGATCTCGCCACGGCGCACGAGTTCGAGCAGTTCGGGCAACGTGACACTGAACAGTTCGAGGAATTCGCCGGCGTCGAGCCGTTGCTCGCCGTGCGTCAGGTCTTCGGCCAGGAAGATCTCGAGGTGCTCGTCCGAGTAGGCGATGGCATTGTGGATGGTGCAGACGAAGCGCCACTTGGCAGCCGTGTAGCCGGTCTCTTCGACCAGTTCACGTTTGGCGCAATCGAGGTGGTCTTCGCCCGGATCGATTTTACCGGCCGGGAATTCGATGAAGACCTTGCCGTTCGGGTAGCGGAACTGGCGTTCCAGCAGGATGCGCCCATCGGGCAGTAGCGGGAGGATGACAACGGCGCCGGGGTGGCGGATGAATTCGCGGTGGCTTTCCTTGCCATCCGGCAGACGAATGCGGTCGCGTTCGACCTTCAGGAAGTGACCATCGTAGACGACGCCGCCATCGAGGCGGGTTTCTTTCAGTTCCGACACTATGTGCTCCTTATCGTTGAGGCTGCGATACGAAGCATCATAAGCGAACCGCCCGATCTCTACCTGCGTGGCTTGTGCAGATACCGCATCACGAAGCCGGGAAACGCCAGTACCAGGAACAGGCACCCGGTCACGGCATGAAACTCCCAGGTCTGCACGGCCACCGACCCGATGCGCGATTCGAGCAGGCGGGCAATGAAGCCCACCACGAAGTACAGGACGATCAGCTCGAGCAACCGCACCGGGAACGGCTTGGTGCGGCGCTCCCCGGCCGGCTTGCGGCTGGGGAGCGTCACGAGCCCGAAAAGGCGCTCGTTGATGAACGGCAGATTGGCGGCGGCCAGTGCAAGCAGCACCACCAGCCAGGCGGCCAGGTTCAGATCCACGCCTTACTTGGCCAGCGTGGCTTGCATGGCGCTGTAGCAGACGGCCAGCAGGCTGCCTGGAATCACGCCCATCACCACGATCGCCACACCGTTGAGCGACATGATGATGCGCATGTCCAGCGGGGTCGAGATGGCCGAGGTGTCGATTGCTTCGTCGAACCAGATGGTCTTGACGATGCGCAGGTAGTAGAACGCACCGATCAGCGAGAACATCACCGCAACGACAGCCAGCCACACCATGCCGGCATTGGCCACGGCCTGCAGCACCGCGTACTTGGCGATGAAGCCCACCATCGGCGGCACGCCAGCCAGCGAGAACATCAGGATGGTCATGACAATCGCGAACCATGGGCTGCGCTTGCCGAGACCCTTAAAGTCGCTGATCAGCTCGGCTTCATGGCCGGCGCGCGCCAGCATCATGATCAGGCCAAAGGTACCGACCGTCGTGAGCACATAGATGATCGTGTAGTACATACCGGCGCTGTAGGCAGCAGCGGCATCGGTCGTATCGCCACCGATATTGCCCACCACCAGGGCCAGCACGACAAAGCCCATCTGGGCAATGGTCGAGTAGGCCAGCATGCGCTTGAGATTGGTCTGCGCGATCGCGGTGATGTTACCGAAGGCCAGCGACAGCACGGCCACGACCATCAGCATCTGCTGCCAGTCAAAGGCCATCGATGGCAGCGCTTCGACCAGCAGGCGGATGATGATGGCGAACGTCGCCAGCTTCGGCGCGCCGCCCAGCAGGATCGTGACAGCCGTCGGGGCGCCCTGCACCACGTCCGGTACCCACATGTGGAATGGCACGACGCCGAGCTTGAACGCCAGGCCAGCCACCAGGAATACCAGGCCGAAGACCAGGATCATCGGATCGGCTTCGCCGGTGCTGGTGACCTGGCCGATCGTGGTGATGTCCAGCGAACCGGTTGCACCGTAGATCATCGACATGCCGTACAGCAGGAAGCCCGAGGCCAGTGCGCCGAGGACGAAGTACTTCATCGCCGCTTCGGTCGAGATCGCGTGATCGCGGCGCAGGGCCACGAGGGCGTAGGTCGACAGCGACATCAGTTCCAGGCCGAGGTAGATCGACAGCATGCTGTTACCGGAGATCATGATCATCTGGCCCAGCATCGCGAACAGCGCGAGCACATAGAACTCGCCGCCCAGATTACCCGACATCATGTCGCGCTCGCCAATGTACTGGCGCGAGTAGACCAGGGTCATGGCCGTGGCTGCGTACGTGAACAGCTTGAGCAGGTTCGACATCGGGTCGGACACGTACATCCCGTTGAAGGTGAAGACGGTCGTGCCGGCATTGAAATCGACGAAGGAGAACACGGCGCAACCGGCGATTGCCAGCAGCGACAGCGCATACGTCAGGTTGCGCTTGCCGGCCTTCAGGTACATGTCGATCAGCAGGATCGCCGAGGTGGCGATCAGGAGGAAGATCTCGGCGTAGACCGGCACCAGATTGGTGTCGACCGCCGATAACAGGGTTGTGTTCATCTCGTTCATGGCGTTTTATTGAGGCACTTTGCTGACTGCGACATGTTGCAGGAGATCGGTGACCGACACCTGCAGGGTCTCGGCGATCGGCGCCGGGTACAGGCCCATGGCCAGGGTGGCGATGGCCAGCACCGACAGGATGGCGAACTCGCGGCCGTTCAGGTCGACCAGTTCGGCGACATGCTTGTTGGCGACCGGGCCAAAGATGACGCGCTTGACCATCCACAGCGAATAGGCGGCGCCCAGGATCAGCGCGGTGCCCGAAGCAAGACCCGTCCAGAAGTTGAACTCGACCGCGCCCAGGATGACCATGAACTCGCCGATGAAGCCCGACGTCGCCGGCAGGCCGGCATTGGCCATCGAGAACAGCACTGCGAAGGCAGCGAACTTCGGCATCGTGTTGACGACACCGCCGTAGGCAGCGATTTCACGCGAGTGGACACGGTCATACAGCACGCCGATACACAGGAACATCGCGCCCGACACGAAGCCGTGCGAGATTGCCTGCATCAGACCGCCCTGCACGCCCAGGTCGTTGAACATGAAGAAGCCCAGCGTGACGAAGCCCATGTGAGCAATCGACGAGTACGCCACCAGTTTCTTCATGTCCTTCTGGACCAGTGCAACCAGACCGATGTAGATCACGGCGATCAGCGACAGCACGATGACGACCGGCGCCAGGTACTGGCTTGCGTCCGGGGTGATCGGCAGCGAGAAGCGCAGGAAACCGTAGGCGCCCAGCTTCAGCATGATCGCAGCCAGCACGACCGAACCGCCGGTTGGCGCTTCGACGTGGGCATCCGGCAGCCACGTGTGCACTGGCCACATCGGGACCTTGACGGCAAACGCCATGAAGAACGCGCAGAAGATCAGGATCTGCTCTTTCATCGTCAGTGGCAGCAGGTGCCATTCGAGGATGTTGAACGAGCCCGAGGCGTTGTACAGATAGATGATCGCGACCAGCGTCAGCAGCGAACCGAAGAACGTGTACAGGAAGAACTTGAACGCCGCGTACACGCGATTCGGGCCACCGAACACGCCGATGATGATGAACATCGGGATCAGCGTCGCTTCGAAGAAGAAGTAGAACAGCAGGCCGTCCAGCGCGCAGAACACGCCGATCATCAGACCCGACAGGATCAGGAACGAACCCATGTACTGGGCGACACGTTCCTGGATCACTTCCCAGGCCGCCAGCACGACGATGATCGTGATGAAGGCGGTCAGCGGCACGAACCACAGCGACAGGCCATCGACACCCAGGCGGTAGAAGATGTTGAAGCGATCGATCCAGGCCGCTTCTTCAAAGAACTGCATGCCGTGGGCGGCGTTGTCGAAGTTCGTGATCAGGGGAATCGTCGGCAACAGGCTGACGATGGCGCCCACGAGCGAGAGCATGCGTACCATGCCGGCGTTCTTGTCGCGGCCGACGGCCAGGACCAGCACGCCGAACAGGATCGGGAGCCAGATGGCCAGGCTCAGGTACGGTGGAAATGTTGAAATTGTAGACTGCATCATTTTTCGTTATCTCTGCCTGTGATTAACCGCGCCAGAACGGGAAGAAGTACAGCATGGCCGCCAGCACGCCAACGATCATCACGAACGCATAGTGGTAGATGTAACCGGTCTGTGCTTTACGGGTGATGGTCGAGAACCAGCCGACTGCCTTGGCGCTGCCGTTGACGACCAGGCCGTCGATCAGGCCGCGGTCGCCCACTTTCCACAGGCCGCCGCCCAGCAGCAGCGAGCCGCCGGCGAAGACTTTCTGGTTGAACGCATCCATGTAGTACTTGTTGTCCAGCAGGGTGTGCAGCGGCTTGAACTTGGCATAGAACCAGGCCGGCACGCGTGGGTTGATCATGTAGCAGTAGTAGGCGGCAACGACGCCAGCCAGTGCCAGCCAGAACGGTGCGGTCTGCAGACCGTGCAGGGCCATCGCGGCAGCGCCGTGGAACATCTCGCCCAGTTCGGCCATGGCCGGGTGGTTCGGGTTCACGGTGATGACGCCATCGAAGAACGTGCCATGCAGCATCGGCTGGATCGTGAAGAAACCGATCAGCATCGATGGGATTGCCAGCAGGACCAGCGGCACCGTCACGACCCATGGGGACTCGTGCGGCTTCTGGCCCGGGGCCAGGCCGTGGTGGCCATGGTCGTCGTGCGCGTCTTCTTCGTGGTGCGAACCCGAATCGTGCAGTGCATGCGGATCCGAATGATCGTTGGCAGCTGCCTTGTGATGTGCGTGATCGTCATGATGATCATGCGCATGCGCTTTGCCGAAACGCTCTTCGCCGTGGAACACGAGGAAGTACATACGGAACGAGTAGAACGCCGTGACGAACACGCCGGCCAGCACTGCGAAGTTCGCGAAGCCGGTACCTGGCAGGTTACTTGCGTGCACTGCTTCGATGATCGAATCCTTCGAGTAGAAGCCCGAGAAGAACGGCGTACCGATCAGGGCCAGCGAACCGATCAGCGAAGTGATCCAGGTGATCGGCATGTACTTGCGCAGGCCGCCCATGTTGCGCATGTCCTGGTCGTGGTGCATGCCCATGATGACCGAGCCGGCGCCAAGGAACAGCAGCGCCTTGAAGAACGCGTGCGTCATCAGGTGGAATGCGGCGACCGAGTAGGCCGACACGCCCAGTGCGACGGTCATGTAGCCAAGCTGCGACAGCGTCGAGTAAGCAACCACGCGCTTGATGTCGTTCTGGATGATGCCCAGGAAACCCATGAACAGCGCGGTGATCGAACCGATGACGATGATGAACGACAGCGCGCCATCGGACAGTTCGAACAGCGGCGACATGCGCGACACCATGAAGATGCCGGCGGTAACCATCGTTGCGGCGTGGATCAGTGCCGAGATCGGGGTCGGGCCTTCCATCGAGTCAGGCAGCCAGACGTGCAGCGGGAACTGCGCCGACTTGCCCATCGCGCCGATGAACAGGCAGATACAGGCGGCGGTCAGCAGCGGCCAGTCGGTGCCCGGCACGGTCATCAGTGCCAGCTGGTCGGCCTGCGCGAACACTTCGGCGTAGTTCATCGTGCCGGCAGCGGCCAGGATCAGGCCGATACCGAGGATGAAGCCGAAGTCGCCGACGCGGTTGACCAGGAACGCCTTCATGTTGGCGAAGATCGCCGTTGGACGCGTGTACCAGAAGCCGATCAGCAGGTACGAGACCAGGCCCACTGCTTCCCAGCCAAAGAACAGCTGCAGGAAGTTGTTGGACATGACCAGCATCAGCATGGCGAACGTGAACAGCGAGATGTACGAGAAGAAGCGGTTGTAGCCGTCATCCTCGGCCATGTAGCCGATCGTGTAGATGTGGACCATCAGCGACACCGACGTGACGACGCACATCATCATCGCAGTCAGGGTGTCGATCTGGAAGCCGACGGCCAGCTTGAGCGTGCCGACGGTCATCCAGGTGTACAGGTCCTGGTTGAGCGTGAAGCCGTCGAGCGCGGCCATCAGGGTCATGACCGAGATGACCAGCGCGATCGCCACGCCGAGGATGGTCGCGGTATGCGACACCTTGCGGCCGACGACATTGCCCAGGAACTTGGTACCCAGCAGACCGGCAATTGCCGAGCCTGCGAGCGGTGCCAGTGGCACTGCCAGTAAGAGTGAGGTTGAAATTTGCCCCGCCATGTTGAACCTTATTCGTTATAAGTTATCGAGCGAGACCGATCAGCCCTTGAGGCTGTCGAGGTCTTCCACGTTGATCGTGTCCAGATTGCGGAACAGGACCACCAGGATCGCCAGGCCGATTGCACTTTCGGCGGCCGCGACGGTCAAAATGAAGAACACGAAGATCTGCCCCGCCGCGTCGCCCAGGTAGTGGGAAAACGCGATGAAGTTCAGGTTCACCGCCAGCAGCATCAATTCGATGGCCATCAGCAAGATGATGATGTTCTTCCGGTTCAGGAAGATACCGACCACCGAGATCGCGAACAGGATCGCGCCCAGGATCAGATAGTGTGCGAGGGAGACGGTCATTTGCTTTCCTTCGGTTCGGCAGCAGCTGGCGCGGCAGCAGCAGCGGCTGCAGCGGCCTTGGCCACGTTCGCGGCATCGATCGCCGGCTGGTTCACGGTCGCGACCTTGATGATCTTCAGGCGGTCGTTGCGTTTCACACGCACGGCGTCGGCTGGATCGATGGCCTTGCTGTCCTTGCGGCGGCGCAGCGTCAGGGCGACAGCAGCGATGATCGCCACCAGCAGCACCACGGCGGCAATTTCAAAGCCGTAGATATAGCGGGTGTAGATCTGCAGGCCCAGTTCCTTGGTGCCGCCGATGTTCAGGGCAGCCGCTTCCGGCGTTTGCTGGAAGTTGCTGTAGCCGTGCCACAGCACCGCGCCCATTTCGAGCACGATCAGGGCGCCGACGCCGGCGGCCAGTGGCAGGAAGCCCCAGAAGCCTTCGCGCATGCGGTCGATATTAATATCGAGCATCATGACGACGAACAGGAACAGCACCATGACGGCGCCGACATAGACCAGCACCAGCACGATGGCGAGGAATTCGGCCTTCAGCAGCAGCCAGATACCGGCGGCGTTAAAGAAAGCCAGCACCAGGAACAGCGCGGCGTGAACCGGGTTCTTGGCGGTGATGACGCGCAGGCCTGCCAGCACCATCACGGCCGCGAACACGTAGAACAAAATATCAGTAAATGTCATGACTAACCCAGGAGCCTCTTGTAATTAACACTTAGCGGAACTTGGCGTCCGCCTCGCGGGCAGCGGCAATCTCGGTTTCGTAGCGGTCACCCACGGCCAGCAGCATCTCTTTGGTGTAATAGAGGTCGCCGCGTTTTTCGCCGTGATATTCCAGCACGTGCGTTTCGACGATCGAATCGACCGGGCACGATTCTTCGCAGAAGCCGCAGAAGATGCACTTGGTCAGGTCGATGTCGTAGCGCGAGGTGCGGCGGGTGCCGTCTTCGCGCTGGGTCGACTCGATCGTGATCGCCATGGCCGGGCAGACTGCTTCGCACAGTTTGCAGGCGATGCAGCGCTCTTCCCCATTGGGGTAGCGACGCAGCGCATGCAGACCGCGGAAGCGGTTCGACATCGGGGTCTTTTCTTCCGGGTACTGGACCGTGATCGAGCGCGACAGAGCGTAGCGGCCGGTCAGGGCCAGGCCCTTGATCAACTCGGTCAGCATCAGGCTGCCGAGGATTTCTTTCATACGTGACATGTGCGTCCCCTTACTTCCAAATATTCCACGACGTCTGCATCCAGGCGGCGATGAACACCAGCCAGATCAGCGTGATCGGAATGAACACTTTCCAGCCCAGACGCATGATCTGGTCGTAACGGTAACGTGGGAACGTACCGCGCACCCAGATGAAGAACGTGACCAGGCAGAACGTTTTCAGGAACAGCCAGAAGAAGCCGATGAAGCCGCCCAGGGTGCCGCCCACTTCGAGAAAGCTGAATGGTGCCGACCAGCCGCCGAGGAAGAACAGCGACGCCAGGCAGGCGATCAGGATCATGTTGCCGTATTCGGCCAGCATGAACATCGCGTACGACATGCCCGAGTATTCGACCATGTGACCGGCAACGATCTCGGATTCACCTTCGATCACGTCGAACGGGTGACGGCCGCACTCGGCCAGGCCCGACACCAGATAGATGATGAACAACGGGAACAGCGGCAGCCAGTTCCACGACAGGAAGTTGACACCCCAGCCGGCGAACGTGCCCATCTGCTGACCGGCAACGATGTCCGACAGGTTCAGGCTGCCCGTGACCATCAGCACGACCACCAGCACGAAGCCCATCGGGATTTCGTACGAGATCATCTGGGCCGATGCGCGCATGGCGCCCATGAACGAGTACTTCGAGTTCGACGCCCAGCCGGCGATGATGATGCCGTAGACCTCGACCGAGGTGATCGCCATCAGCAGCAGCACGCCGGCGTTCACGTTGGCCAGCGCAAATTGCGGACCGAATGGAATGACCGACCAGGCAGCCAGTGCCGGCATGATCGTCATGACCGGACCGATCACGAACAGGCTCTTGCTCGCCTTGGCCGGGATCACGATCTCTTTGATCAGGAGCTTCAGGCCGTCGGCCATTGGCTGCAGCAGGCCGCCAGGACCGACGCGGTTTGGACCCACGCGGATCTGGATCCAGCCGATGAACTTGCGTTCCCACAGCGTGGCGTAGGCGATCGCGATCATCAGCGGTGCCAGCACCGCGATGATCTTGATCAGGGTCCAGACAATCGGCCAGACCGGGCCGAGCAGGTCTGCACCGCCGGCGTTGAATGAATCAATGTAACCGGGCGCGGCCATTACTTGCTCTCCCCTGCTTTTGCAACTTGGATGGAACCGAACATGGCGCCCAGGCCTGCCACGGCCGGATGGCCCGCGGCGACACGCACTGCGTTCGATGGCAGCGTGGCGTCGACATCGGCCACCAGCACGGCCGAACCAGCGCCCTGCGTGACGGTGACGCTGTCGCCGGCCTTGACGCCGATCGATTCAGCCACCGCTTTCGACAGCGTGACCAGCGGCGCGTTCGCGTCGGCGGTGCGCTGCAGCGGCTCGGCGCGGCGTGCCAGCGCATCGGTGAAGTACACCGGCACGTCGGTCACGCGTTCCAGCTGGCCGGCTGGCGCATAGGCGCCAACGGTCGGTGCCAGCGTGGCTTTGTTGTTCAGCTTGCCCGACAGATCGGTCACACCCTTGCCGAACAGCTCGTCGCGGATCGATTCCGACGTGTCGTAGTCGAAGCCCTGCAGGCCCAGCAGGTTACCCAGCACGCGCAGCACTTTCCAGGCGGGACGCGTGTCACCCAGCGGACGCACGGTGCCGTTGAAGCTCTGTGCGCGGCCTTCGCAATTGACGAACGTGCCCGAAGTTTCCGAGAACGGCGCGATTGGCAGCAGCACGTCGGCGTAGTCCAGGCCATGCTTGAAGGCCGACATGACGACGACCATCTCGGCGCCGGCCAGGGCCGCACTGGCTTGCTGCGGATTGGCAGCGTCCAGTTGCGGCTCGGCGTTCAGCAGCACATAAGCCTTTTTCGGCGTGGCGAACGGTGCTTCGTTCTTGCCCGACGTGGCGCCCACCAGGTGGCCGCCGATCGTGTTGGCCGACTCGACCAGGTAACCGAACGAGCAACCGGTCTGCTCGGCGATCCACTGCGCGGCGGCGTGGATTTTCGATGCTTGCGGATGTTGCGCAGCAGCGTTGCCCAGCAGGATCGCGCCTGGCAGTTCAACGTCGCCAACGACGACCAGCGATGCGGCAATCGCTTTGGCGATGTCCGATGCTTCGATCTGTTCGAAACCGGCTGGCGCCGCGATGCCCTTGTCGGCAGCGATGGCAACGACGATTTCCGACAGCGCGACGAGCCAGTCGCTCGGTGCAGCGATCAGTTTGTGCGCGACCTTCATCAAGAGTTCGTCGTCTGCGCCAGCGACCAGCGACAGGCGCAGGCCCGACTTGGTGGCGGCGCGCAGACGCGTCGAGGCCAAAGGGTGATCCTTGCGCAGGAACGAACCGATGACCAGTGCGCGCTTGAGCGTGCTCAGCTGGGCGATCGGCATGCCGAGCCATGGCGTGACCTGGCCGTCGAGCGAAAAATCGCTCTGGCGCAGGCGGAACTCGACGTTGTCCGAGCCCATGCCGCGCACGGCCTTGTTCAGCAGGTGCAGTTCTTCAACGGTCGAATGCGCAGTCGCGACAGCAGCGATCGCATCGGCGCCGTGTTCGTGACGAATATTGCGCAGGCCGTGAGCGACGTATTCAAGGGCAGTCTGCCACTCGGCTTCCTGCCACATGCCGCCCTGCTTGATCATCGGCTTGGTCAGGCGGTCGGTGTTGTTCAGCGCTTCGTACGAGAAACGCTCTTTGTCCGACAGCCAGCATTCGTTGACCGCTTCGTTTTCGAGCGGCAGCACGCGCATGACGCGGCCGCCCTTGACCTGAACGATCAGGTTCGCGCCCAGCGAATCGTGCGGCGAGACCGACTTGCGGCGCTGCAGTTCCCATGGACGTGCCGAATAACGGAATGGCTTGCTCGTGAGCGCGCCGACCGGGCACAGGTCGATCATGTTGCCCGAGACTTCCGAGTCGACGGTCTTGCCGACGAACGTCGTGATCTCGGAATGCTCGCCGCGGCCCAGCATGCCGAATTCCATGACGCCGGCCACTTCCTGGCCGAAAC
Organism: Telluria sp. LT2P80; assembly: GCF_059685955.1. Taxonomy (NCBI): domain Bacteria; kingdom Pseudomonadati; phylum Pseudomonadota; class Betaproteobacteria; order Burkholderiales; family Oxalobacteraceae; genus Telluria; species Telluria sp. LT2P80. The sequence goes on from NZ_JCASIO010000001.1 coordinate 363,879, forward strand.
GCACGCAACGGGTGCACTGGATGCAACGCGACATCTCTTCCATCGAGATCAGCGGGCCCGCTTCCTTCGGGGCCACCACGCGCTTTTCTTCTTCGTAGCGCGAACCGCTCTTGCCATAGCCCACGGCCAGATCCTGCAACTGGCATTCGCCGCCCTGATCGCAGATCGGGCAGTCGAGCGGATGGTTGATGAGCAAAAATTCCATCACCGACTTCTGGGCCTGCACGGCCTTGTCGCTGTGGCTGCGCACGATCATGCCCGGCGAGACCGGGGTCGCGCACGCTGGCAAAGGCTTCGGCGCCTTTTCCACTTCGACGAGGCACATGCGGCAGTTCGCAGCGATCGACAATTTCTTGTGATAGCAGAAGTGCGGAATGTACGTTCCGAGCTTGTTTGCGGCGTCCATCACCATCGAACCCGGTGGGACTTCAACTTTCTTGCCGTCTAATTCAATTTCAACCATGGGATCGTTACCTGACCTGGTTTAAAGGTATGAGGGCACGAGGCAGTGCTTGTGCTCAATGTGATATTCAAATTCTTCGCGGAAGTGCTTGATCATGGCCTGCACTGGCATCGCGGCCGCATCGCCGAGCGCGCAAATCGTGCGGCCCTTGATGTTGTCAGCGATGTTGTTCAGCAGATCCATGTCGTCCGGTCGGCCCTGGCCATGCTCGATGCGGTGAACCATGCGGTACATCCAGCCCGTGCCTTCGCGGCATGGCGTGCACTGGCCGCACGATTCTTCGTAATAGAAGTACGACAGGCGCAGCAGCGACTTGACCATGCAGCGCGTCTCGTCCATCACGATCACGGCGCCCGAACCCAGCATCGAGCCAGCCTTGGCGATCGAATCGTAGTCGAGATCGGTTTGCATCATTTGCTCGCCCGGCACCACTGGCGCCGACGAACCGCCTGGAATCACGGCCTTGATCTTCTTGCCACCGCGCATGCCGCCCGCCAGTTCCATCAGGGTCGCAAATGGCGTACCCAGCGGGACTTCGTAGTTGCCTGGCCGCTCGACGTCGCCCGAGATCGAGAAGATCTTGGTGCCGCCGTTGTTCGGCTTGCCCAGCGCCATGTAGTTCTCGGCGCCGATGTTCAGGATGAACGGGACCGCAGCGAAGGTCTCGGTGTTGTTGATCGTCGTCGGCTTGCCGTACAGGCCGAACGAGGCCGGGAACGGCGGCTTGAAGCGCGGCTGGCCCTTCTTGCCTTCGAGCGACTCGAGCAGCGCGGTTTCTTCGCCGCAGATGTAGGCGCCATAACCGTGGTGCGCGTGCAGCTGGAACGAGAACGTGCTGCCCAGGATGTTGTCACCCAGGAAGCCCGCGGCGCGCGCTTCTTCCAGCGCTTCTTCAAAGCGCAGGTAGTCTTCGAAGATCTCGCCGTGGATGTAGTTGTAACCCACGGTGATGCCCATCGCGTAGGCACCGATGGCCATGCCTTCGATCAGCGCATGCGGGTTGTAGCGAATGATGTCGCGGTCCTTGAACGTGCCTGGCTCGCCTTCGTCGGTGTTGCAGACGAGGTATTTCTGGCCCGGGAACTGGCGCGGCATGAAGCTCCACTTCAGGCCGGTCGGGAAACCGGCGCCGCCGCGGCCGCGCAGGCCCGACGCCTTCATGTCGGCGATGATCTGCTCGGGCGTGATCTTTTCTTCGATGATGCGGCGCAGCGCCGAATAACCGCCACGGTTGACGTAGTCGGTCAGGTGCCAGTTGGTGCCGTTCAGATCCTTCAGGATCAGCGGCTTGATGTGACGATCGTGCAGGCTGGTCATTTGTTCAGTTCCTCAAGCAGGGCGTCGATCTTGGCGTCGCTCATGAACGAACACATGCGGTGGTTGTTCACCAGCATGACGGGTGCGTCGCCGCAGGCGCCCATGCACTCGCCTTCCATCAGCGTGAACTTGCCGTCCGCCGTGGTGTCACGGAAGTCGATGTTCAGGGCGTCCTTGATGCGCTGGGCTGCGCGTTCGCCGCCCGACAATGCGCATGGCAGGTTGGTGCACACGGTGATCTTGTGCTGGCCAACCGGCTTGACGTTGAACATATTGTAGAAAGTCGCCACCTCTTGCACGGCAATGGCCGGCATCTGGATGTAATCGGCGAGTTCCTGCATCGTCTCTGGCGACAGCCAGCCCAGTTCGACCTGGGCGTGGGCGAGCGAGGCCATCACGGCCGACTGGCGTTGATCGGCTGGGTACTTGGCCAGCTCCCGATCGATTTTTTGATAGCACTGCGGGGATAACATATTCTTCTCTGCCTTTCGGACTAGCGATCAATACTGCCGAACACGATGTCTTGCGTACCGATGATGGCGACGGCATCAGCGATCATGTGTCCGCGTGCCATTTCGTCGAGGCTCTGCAGGTGGACATAGTCCGGCGTGCGGATTTTCAGGCGGTATGGCTTGTTGGCGCCGTCGGAGACGATATAGATGCCGAACTCGCCCTTCGGATGCTCGACCGCAGCGTATGCCTCGCCCTCTGGGACGTGGAAGCCTTCGGTGAACAGCTTGAAGTGGTGAATCAGCGATTCCATATTGGACTTCATGTCCATCCGGTTCGGCGGCGCAATCTTGTTATTGTCGATCATGACCGGGCCCGGATTGGCGCGCAGCCAGGTGATGCATTGCTTGATGATGCGGTTCGACTGGCGCATCTCTTCCACGCGCACCAGGTAGCGGTCGTACGAGTCGCCGTTGGTGCCGACCGGGATGTCGAACTCGACCTTGTCGTACGCTGCATACGGCTGCGTCTTGCGCAGATCCCAGGCGATGCCCGAGCCGCGCAGCATGGCGCCCGTGAAACCCATGGCTTTCGCGTCTTCCGGCGTGACCACGCCGATGCCAACGGTACGCTGTTTCCAGATACGGTTATCGGTCAGCAGGGTTTCGTATTCGTCGACATAGCCGTCGAAGCGCTTCGTGAACGCGTCAAGGAAGTCGAGCACGGAGCCCTGGCGGTGTTCGTTCAGTGCGTCGATCGCCTTGGCGCTGCGGATCGGCGAAGCCTTGTGCTGTGGCATCGTGTCCGGCAGGTCGCGGTACACGCCGCCCGGGCGGTAGTAGGCCGCGTGCATGCGCGCGCCGGATACCGCTTCGTAGACGTCGAACAGGTCTTCGCGGTCGCGGAAGCAGTACAGGAACGGGCCCATGGCGCCGATGTCCAGCGCGTGCGCGCCGAGCCACATCAGGTGGTTCAGGATGCGGGTGACTTCGTCGAACATCGTGCGGATGTACTGGGCGCGGATCGGCGCCTGGATGCCAAGCAGCTTTTCTATGGCCAGCACGTAGCCGTGTTCATTGCACATCATCGACACGTAGTCGAGACGGTCCATGTACGGCACCGATTGCAGGTAGGTGCGGGTTTCGGCCAGCTTCTCGGTGCCGCGGTGCAGCAGGCCGATGTGCGGGTCGGCGCGCTGGATCACCTCGCCGTCGAGTTCGAGCACGAGGCGCAGCACGCCGTGCGCTGCCGGGTGCTGCGGACCAAAGTTCAGGGTGTAGTTCTTAAGCTCAGCCATTATTTCGTCCCGTAAGTCTCTTCGCGAATCACGCGGGGAATGTTCTCGCGCGGTTCGATCGTGACGGGTTGATAGATCACGCGTTTCTGCTCGGGGTCGTAGCGCATCTCGACATAACCCGAGATCGGGAAGTCCTTGCGGAACGGGTGGCCGATGAAACCGTAGTCGGTCAGGATGCGGCGCAGGTCGCCGTGGCCGTCGAACAGGATGCCGAACAGATCGAACGCTTCGCGCTCGAACCAGTTGGCGGCGCGCCAGATCGGGGTAATCGATTCGACCAGCGGCATGTCGTCGTCCGGGCAGAACACCCGCACGCGCACGCGCCAGTTGTGGGTCAGCGACAGCAGGTGCACGACGACCGCAAAGCGCGGTCCTTCGTAGGTGCCTTCGCCATATTCCGAATAGTCGACGCCGCACAGGTCGATCATCTGCTCGAAGGCCAGCGCAGGGGTATCGCGCAGGGCCGTCATCGAGCGGATGTAGTCGGCGGCCTTGACCACCACCGTGACTTCACCCAGCGCCGCCGAAATCGCGGCGCCCTCGCCCAATGCAGTCTGCAGGGCGAGTTGAAGGGTTTCGAGTTTTGTCGTCATGGAGTACGCCGTCCGTTTTTAGCGCGCGATGGTATTGGTGCGCTTGATCTTGTTCTGGAGCTGCATGATGCCGTACAGCAGAGCTTCGGCGGTCGGTGGACAGCCTGGCACGTAGACATCGACCGGGACGATGCGATCGCAGCCACGGACGACGGAATACGAATAATGGTAGTAGCCGCCACCGTTGGCACAGGAGCCCATCGAGATGACCCAGCGCGGCTCGGCCATCTGGTCGTAGACCTTGCGCAGCGCCGGCGCCATCTTGTTGCACAGCGTGCCGGCAACGATCATGACGTCGGACTGGCGTGGCGACGGACGGAACACGATACCGAAACGGTCCATGTCGTAGCGGGCCGCGCCCACGTGCATCATCTCGACCGCGCAGCAGGCCAGACCGAACGTCATCGGGAACATCGACCCGGTACGTGCCCAGTTGACCAGCTTGTCGGCTGTGGTGGTGATGAAACCTTCGTTTAGTACGCCTTCAATAGCCATGGCTTATTCCCAATCAAGGGCACCTTTCTTCCAGATGTACCAGAAGCCCACGACGAATTCGGCGATGAACACCATCATCGTGATGAAACCGGTGAACCCCAGTTCGCGCATCGAGACGCCCCATGGGAAGAAGAATGCCGTTTCAAGATCAAACAAAATAAACAGGATCGCGACCAGGTAGTACCGGACGTCGAACTTCATGCGCGCGTCTTCGAAGGCTTCGAAGCCGCATTCATACGGGGACAGTTTGGCATCGTCGGGTTTGTGCGGCCCGAGCAGGCGACCAAGCACCTGAGGGGCGACACCGACACCGATGCCAACCAGGATAAAGAGAAGAACGGGGAGATAACTTTCGAGGTTCACGATGAAGCCTTCTGAACGATCGGTTAATGGAACGCTGCAGAGATGCAGCACCGAATCGTGCGAACCTGGCCTCGAGCCTGCCGCCAGGATCGTACGACAGATCCTCGTAAAAAAGCCAGCTCAGGCATGAGGTAAAAACTCGTGCGCCCTTGCTGGCTTTCTTTCTAAATTTTGGTGCCGACGGCGAGACTCGAACTCGCACAGCTTGCGCCACTACCCCCTCAAGATAGCGTGTCTACCAATTTCACCACGTCGGCTGGAGAACAGTATTTTAACCTGCTTTAGCACTATCTTTCAATGCTCAAATTGCGCAATCACAAAGATATTTGCCATTTATTTGAATCATATCGCCGAACAATCTATTGGACGCTCTTTTACTGACATGAGCATGACAAAGTTCGTTGCGACACGACCGTCAATATTGCGAGGCTGCACAGACCGGTTGTTCAACCCTGTCACGCGCCGCAGTATTCTACGCCTAAAAACGACAATGCGCCCGATAAAAAGGCGCATTGTTTTGGAACAGCAATGGCGCGCATGGCGCCGGGACTGCGTGGCTTAGTTCGTGGCTGGTGCCGGGGCTGCCGGGGCTGGCGCCGGGGTTGCCGGAACAGCCGGGACACCCGCTGCCGGTGCTGCCGGAACGGCGCTGCCCGCTGGCAGCGTCGGCACGTCGGCTGGCGCCGTCTGCACCGGGGCCGTGACCGGGATACCGGCTGCAGGCGCCTGGGCACGACCCATCACGCCGGCGTTGTCGCCGCCGCTGCGATCGTTGCCGATATAGGCCAGCGTCAGCGTGGTGCCGAAGAACACGGCGGCGGCCACTGCAGTTGCCTTGGACAGGAAGTTCGACGATCCGGATGCACCGAACAGGCTGCCAGAGGCGCCGGAACCGAAGGCCGCACCCATATCAGCGCCCTTGCCATGCTGCATCAGGACCAGGCCAATAATGGACAGGGCCGAGATAACCTGCACGACGATAATAAGATTAGACCAGATCATTGCAATTCCATTCCAAGGTTTAACAGCGTTTCAAATTTTTTGTAATTCCAAAATCTTCGCAAAACTATATGCGCGAGATTATGTCGTTATGCGGCGCGCAGAATGGCGAGGAAATCGGCCGCTTTCAGCGCCGCCCCGCCGATCAGGCCGCCATCGATGTCCGGTTGCGCCAGCAGCTCGCGTGCATTCTCCGGCTTCATGCTGCCGCCGTAAAGGATTTGTACGGTTTCTGCGGCATCAACGTTGCACTTGCGCACTAACGCGCGCATGTCGGCGTGAACTTGCTGCGCCATCTCGGGCGTGGCCGTCTTGCCGGTACCGATTGCCCACACCGGCTCGTAAGCGAGCACCAGACGCGCGACATCTTCAAACCCTACCAGTTCCAGCACTGCGTGCAGCTGGCCACCGACGACGTCGTTGGTCTCGCCCGCTTCGCGCTGCTCCAGTGTTTCGCCGATGCAGACGATCGGGGTCAGGCCGGCGTCCAGCGCCGCTTTCGCCTTGCGCGCGACCAGCTCGTTCGACTCGCCGTGATAGCCGCGGCGCTCGGAGTGGCCGACGATCACGTAACGGCAACCGAAATCCTGCAGCATCGAGACGCACACTTCGCCGGTGAAGGCGCCGCACGGCTCGGTCGCGACATCCTGCGCGCCCCAGGCCACGCTGCTACCGGCCAACAATTGCTCGCACTGGAACAGGTACGGCGCGGGGACGCACACCGCGCACGACGCCTGCGTGCCAGCGCCAGCATCAGCGTCGAGACCAGCGAGAATGCCTTGCAGCAGCTCGGCATTGACTGCCCGGCTGCCGTTCATTTTCCAGTTACCTACTACGAGTGTGGGACGCATACTACCCCATGTCAAATAACCCGCTATTCTAGCGGTCGATATTGTGGCGGTCAAACAATGGCTGGGAGTGCCAAGCTGCTTGAAGCCGCTCGTGGATGCACCGCGCAGGGCCTGTCGGCCCCACCGGCGCGCCTGTTGTTTTTATGGTCAGTCGGCCAGCACTTGCAGGACGATCTTGCCCACGTGGGTGCTCGATTCCATCATCGTGTGCGCTGCCGCGGCTTCTTCGAGCGGGAACACGTGGTGGATCACCGGCTTGATCTTTTTCTGCGCAAACAGCGGCCAGACCTGCTCGCGCAACTGGCGCGCAATGGCCGCCTTGAACGTAACCGGACGCGGACGCAGCGTCGAACCGGTAATCGTCAGGCGGCGGCGCAGTACATGGTTCATGTCCAGGTTGGCCTGCGGCCCACCCAGCAGCGCGATGACGACCAGGCGACCATCGTCGGCCAGGCACTCGATCTCGCGCGCCACATAGTCGCCCGCAACCATGTCCAGAATCACATCGACACCACGGCCGTCCGTGAGTTCCTTGACCACGGCGACAAAATCCTCATCGCGGTAATTGATGCCCCGCTCGGCGCCGAGCGCTTCGACGGCGCGGCACTTGTCGTCGCTGCCGGCGGTGATGAACACACGGTGGCCCAGCGCGCTGGCGACCTGGGTAGCGGTCACGCCGATGCCCGAGCTGCCGCCCTGCACCAGCAGGCTCTCGCCTTCGCTCAGGCGGGCACGGTCAAAGACATTGCTCCAGACCGTGAAATAGGTTTCCGGCAAGGTGGCTGCTTCCAGTGGGGTCAGCCCTTCTGGTACAGGCAGGCATTGCTCGAGTGGCGCGGCGCAGTATTCGGCGTAACCGCCGCCCTGCACCAGGGCGCAGACGAGGTCGCCCTTGGCAAAACCGCTGTCTTTCATGTCGCCGTCGACGATCTCGCCGGCTACTTCGAGGCCCGGCAGGTCAGAGGCGCCCGGCGGCACCGGGTACTTGCCCAGGCGCTGAAACACGTCAGGGCGGTTGATACCGGCAGCATGGACCTTGATCAGGACTTCGCCGGTTTTCAGGACCGGCAATGGCCGTTCACACAGTTGCAAGACGTCGGGCTGGCCCGGCTTGGTGATCTCGATGGCGCGCATGGAAAGCTCCCGCATTAGCAAAACCGCAATTGTACGGGAGTCGGCGGTGGCTTGCCGGCCACCCCGGCGATCGTGCGCGCCGTAAATACCATGCCTACGAATACGTCGTAACGGTCACGCCCTGCTCCACCGCATCGAGCGCCTGGCGCGCCATGGTGCGAATGCCGTCGTAGCTGCGCGCGGCGGCGATGAAGCGGCCCGTGTGGCAGAACACGGCGTCCGGCACGCCCGTCACAGCGGCCAGGTCCGCTTCGCGCAGGCCCGCCCAGGTTTCGGGCAGGTCGGCGCGTGCATCGAAGCTTTCGGTGTCGACCGACACCGTGTGCAGGATGTAGCGGTTCTCGGTCAGGCTGTGGCTGATGACGAACAGGATCTTCGGCATTTCCTTGCGCACGATGCTGCTCCACGGCAGCGCCGCATTCTTCAGGAACAGCAGCTTGCCGCCCTCGAGCACCTCGGCCTGGCGCACTTGCGTGACAGCCAGCATGGCGCCCACGCGGTAGCGCACGGCGTTGCCCATGATGTCGGTGAGAAACTCCACGGCGCGCATGAACTGACCCATCCGATACACGTCGACCGCTTCGCCATAGCCCAGGCGCTGCTCGTCGAGCCAGCCCGGATTGAAGCCCGAGACCACGGCCGACAAGCCGTAGCTGCCCGGCGCGTTCTTGGCCACGCCGACGTCCGACAGATCGAGATACTGGACGATATCGACGTCGATGGCGTACGCGATCTGCTGGGCGGTATCGTCGGACAAGGTCTCGCCCGTGTGCCGCAGCGCCAGCGCAGCAACACAGCGCGCGCCGTGGTCACGCCAGACGAGGCCGGCGCTGGCATACGGCACGCCGGACGGCCGGGTGGCATTGAATTCCTTCTGATGGTGGTCGAACCGGCCGGTGGCCGGGTCCCAGACCCCGCCAACGTCGATCGCGAAGTCGGCGGCATCGATCCGGGCCTGCTCGCGGGTGCGAATCACGTCGGCATCGGGGAACAGCACCTTCAGGACGGCGACGGCCCACGCATCATCTGCGTGGAATTTTCCGCCGTGAGTGGCAATCAACATACAAGCTCCAAATTGCTGCAACGCCGCGATGCAATCGGGCGCGCGAATGAGTCAAAGCCGAAGCCTACCATGCGGGGACGTATCTCAGCCTGTCTCAGCGTGCTCTGCCGGCTGCGCCGCGGGCTGCGACGGTAGCTCCACGGACACCCAGCGCCTGCGCCAGCTTCTTGTGACGGTGCGCGAAAAACAGCTTGACCAGGTAGCGCACCACCGGCGTAGCCAGGCGTGGCGTGAACGCCAGATGGTCGGTGACCTGGGCGCCCCGGCCATCGCCCGACGGCGTGATCACACGCTCATGGCGCCAGGAACGCATCGACAGCAGATCGGATTCCTCGACGAAGCGATGGCCCGGTTCCATCTCGGTAAAGCGCAGTTTGGACATGTCGATGGGAAACAAACCAAACAGCAAAAACTGGCAGCGGCCCAGGACCGTGTTGAGCGCGGTATCGGGGCCGATATGCGTCATTGCCTTGGGAAAGACGACCTTGAGCAACGGGCGCATTTCGGTGCGCACGCCTTCGAGCGATGTCGACCAGGCCCAGGCTTCGCCGGTCGAGACCGGTACGTGGGTCGTCATCGTCAGTGTTACCTTGGCCATCGGGGGCTCCTTGACAGTGTGTTCACACCATCATGGCTTGCCCTGCACCCCGGTTCGGTTCGCCAACCCGCATAACAGGACGATTGCCAGGCGATTGTGCCGGCCGCGCTGGCGCGTTATGCGTCACCGCCCGTTTTCGACGTCGTCGGCAGCGGCGTGCCAGGTTTCCAGGTACGCGACAGCGCCTGCGCTTCTTCGATCTGCTCCTGCGTCATGCGTTTGGCAATGGCAGCGCGCTGGTCGACGGCGTTGCGGTTGCCGCCGGCCGCGGCCAGGTTGTAGAGCATGTAGGCCAGCACGACATCCTGCGGCACCCCGGCCACATGGTAGCGGTACATCAGCCCGAGGGCATTCTGTGCCTCGGCATGGCCCTGCTCGGCGGCCTTGCGGAACCAGGTCACGGCGTGCTTCTGGTCTTGCGGCACCGAGTTGCCGGTGTAATACATGGCGCCGACGACGTACTGCGCATCGGCCTTGCCCTGCAGCGCGGCCTTCTGGTGCCAGGCAAATGCCTGCTTGTAGTCGCGCGCCACGCCCCGCCCCATGTAGTACATGAGCCCCAGCAGATGCTGCGCTTCGGCGTGGCCGGCCTTGGCCAACGGCGTGACTTCCTTCAGCGCAAGCGCATAGTTGCGGGCATTGTAGGCACTGGCGCATTCGGGAAAACCGGCGTGGGCGCTGCCATGCAGGCCGAACTGCAGGCACAGCGCCAGGAGAACTGCAAAGAATGGTGTCTTCATGGTTCGCACACAGAATCCAGATCGTTGCCGGTGCCGCCGGGGTGTCCCCGGCCAGCGTGGTTGTCGCGTGTCCGTCATTTCCAGTTGACCTTGCCCAGCCCGTCGAGCGCCACCTTGCGGTTGACCGGCTTGCCCAGTACCGTCACCGATCCCATGCCCGACAGCGATACATTGATGCTCTGGCGCACATTCACGGTGGCATTGCCCAGCCCCGACAGATCGAGCGCGACCGAGTCGACGCTGCAGCCCTGCGCATCGAGCCCGCCCAGGCCGCCCAGCTCGGCCTTCAGGCGTTTGCTGCGGCCGGTCAGTGTCACGAAGCCGGCGCCGCCCAGGTTCAAATCGATGCCCTCGCTGTCGATCCCGTGGATCTTGAGGTTGCCCACGCCGCCCAGGTTGGCGGTAATAAAACGATAATTCGATGATGATACCGACATTGACCCGGCGCCATCGAGATTGATGTCCAGTGACTGGCCGGCAAAGCCGCTGACCGTGGTGGCGCCGATACTTTCGGACGATACGGCGCGCAGGTTCGGCAGCACGAGTTCGGCCTGGATGCCCGATGAACGCCCGAAGTTGAAGCCCCCGCGGCGGCCTTCGGTCTCGATATTGAGCGTGTCGCCGCGCTGCGTGGTCGTGGTGCGCGACAGCAGGCGCGCGTCGCCCGTCAGCACCAGCGTGGCCGTCGCGCCCTGGCGGATCACCAGATCCCCGACCCCTTCGAGCGTCACGCGCACGACTTGGGCATCGACGGGCCGCGTCTCGCTGGCCGCGTCCGGCGCGGCGCGCACGAGGCCGGCCGTAGCGCCCAACAAGGCAGCCACGGCGCCCAGCTTGAAAAGGTGATTCATCGAGGTTCTCCAGTGTGTTGCGGCCCGGGCCAATGCCGGGACTTGTCATGATGAAACTATAGCCCGAAAGTCAAGCCCCGCCGCAATGCGTGCGATGAACTGCAAAAAACGGCATCCGAGCTGCGCGGCGGTGGCGGTTTGCATCAGAACGAGGGGGGGGGGGGGCCATGCAGCACGCATGCACGCACATTGTCCTGCGCTGCAACAACAAAAACATTCTTTTAAAGCATGCCATTGCGCTAAGATGTTTCGCCGGTGGCGCACCCCGCCCCGGTCACATTCATTTCATTGCGATCCATTTCGAGGTCCCCATGCGCATGCGCCACTACCCCGCCCTGCTGGCCGGGTTCACCCTGTCGATGTCGGCATTTGCCGCACCGGCCGACGGGTGGACCTTGCCGGTCACCATGAAAAAACTCGACAACGGCCTGACCGTGATCGTGTCGGAAGACCGCACCTCGCCCACCGTCGGCGTCTCGGTCGTCTACCACGTCGGCATGCGCCTCGAGCCGAAGAACCGCACCGGCTTTGCGCACCTGTTCGAACACCTGATGTTCCAGGGCACGCCGAATGCACCGAAAGGCATCTTCGACACGACGATCACGGGCGGCGGTGGCTGGAACAACGGCTCGACCCGCCCTGACTTCACCAACTACATCGAGACCGTGCCAAGCTCGGCACTTGAGCCGATCCTGTGGCTGGAAGCAGACCGCATGAAGACACTCGACTTCAGCGCAACCACGCTGAAGAACCAGCAGGACGTCGTCAAGGAAGAAATCCGCGTCAACGTGAAGAACCAGCCGTATGGCGGCTTCATGTGGATCGACATCAGCCAGCACGCTTTCCAGAAATGGGAAAACAACCACGACGGCTACGGCAGCTTCGAAGACCTGGAAAACGCCAGCCTGGACGACGTGCGCGCATTCCACCGCGATTACTATGGCCCGAACAATGCGGTGCTGGCCATTGCCGGCGACATCACGCCGCAGCAGGGCTTCGCACTGGCCCAGAAATACTTCGGCGCCATCCCCGCGCGGCCGGTACCGAAAGGAACCGATTTCAGCGAGCCCCTCAACACGGCCGAAAAGCGCCTGCAGCAAAGCGATGCGCTGGCCCAGGTGCCGGCGATCGCGGCGGCCTGGAAGGTGCCCGAGCGCGGCAGCCGCGACCAGGCGCCGGTCGCCGTGCTGGCCGAACTGCTGGGCGGCGGCGATGCGTCGCTGTTCTACCAGGGCCTGGTCAAGGGCCGCGAGATCGCGCTGAACGTCGACATCCTGTTTGGCCTGACCAGCCCGTGGGAATACAACGGCCCTACCCTGATGACCGTGCATGCGCTGTACAAGCCCGACAGCAGCGCGGACGCCATCCTCAAGGCCATGGATGAAGAGATCGCCAAGGTGGCAAAAGACGGCGTCGACGACGCCACCCTCAAGCGCGTCAAGACGCGCATGCTGGCCGACTGGAACAACAAGCTGGAAAGCTTCGTCAACCGCGCCGACACGATGGCCAAGCTGCAGGTGCTGTGGGGCGACGCCAATGTCGTCAACAAGATTCCGGGCTGGATCGATGGCGTGACCTCGAGCGACATCCAGCGCGTCGTCAAGACGTATCTCGTGCCGACCAACCGCACCGTCATCGACCGCAAACCGGCTGCGATGATCGAGGCCGCAAAGACCGCCGCCACCGCCACCACTGCGCCTGCCGGCGCGAACAAATAAGGAGCGCATCATGAACAAATTGATGCTCGCGCTTGCCGTTTCGCTGGCGTTCGCGCCGCCACTGCATGCACAAACCAAGGCGCCAAACGGCATGCCTGCCTATGGCCAGGAAAAATCGATTCCCGCACCGAAGATCGCCAAGCAGACGCTGGCCAACGGCTTGACCGTCTGGGTCGTGCCGCGCCAGGGCTTGCCCCGCGTGGACTTCGTGCTGGCGCTGCGCGGCGCCGGCTTCGCTGCCGACGCCCCGGCCCAGGGCGGCTTCGCGGCGATGCTCGCCGGGATGCTCAACGAAGGCACGGCCAAGCGCGATTCGCGCGCGATTGCCGAAGCGGCGCAAGGCATGGGCGGTGAAGTGGCCGCCAGTCCGGCTTCCGACGGCATCATCCTGTCGGCCAACGCCGTCGCCTCGCAGGCGGGCGGCATGCTGGATTTGATGGCCGAGATCGCGCGCCAGCCATCGTTCCCCGAGAACGAAGTGGCGCTGGCGAAAGCCAATGCGCTGCAGGCGCTGCGCGTGGCCGAAACCCAGCCGGGTTTCCGCGCCGAGCGTGCGATCAAGAAAGCCGTCTACCTCGATCACCCTTACAGCCGCACCGATCCGACGGTCGAGTCGATCAATGCCGTGAATGCCGCGCTGCTGCGCACCGAACACGCGAAACGCTTCCGTCCGGACCGCGCGCTGCTGGTCATCACCGGCCGCATTACCGAAGCCGAAGCAATGAAGCTGGCGCAAGCTGCGTTTGGCGACTGGAAGGCCAGCGGCGCCGCATTGCCGGACACCCCGGCCGTCGCCACGAACGTGAAGCCGGCGCGCATCCTGCTCAAGCGCGACGGCAGCGTGCAATCGACGCTGCGCGTGGGCAGCCCCGGCATCGCGGCCAGCGCCGCCGACCAGATCCCGCTGCGCCTGACCAGCACCATCATCGGCGGCGGCTTCTCGAGCCGGATCAACACCAATCTGCGCGAAGAAAAAGGCTACACCTATGGCGCCTCGGCCGGGGCGCGCATGAGCCGCGCGGGCGGCATGATGGTCGGCGGCGCCGACGTGCGCAACGAGGTGACGGGCGCAGCGCTGGCCGAATACTTCAAGGAGTACAAGCGCCTGGGAAGCGAGCTGGTCACGACAGCCGAGATGGACATGAACAAGCGCTACGTCGCAGGCGGCTACCTGCTGAATAACCAGTTGCAGCGCTCGGTGGCCAACACGCTGGCCGCGAACTGGCTGGTGGGTTTGCCGCCTGAATTCCTGGGCGACTACGTGCCACTGATCCGCAAGGTCACGCCGCAGCAGGTGCGCACGGTAGCGCAGAAATATTTTGCGCCCGAGAACCAGTCGATCGTGATCGTCGGCGATCCTTCCAAGCTCGATGCGCAGCTGGCGCCGTATGGCGAGTTTACGGTGCAGGACAAGTAACCCGACCAGCGCAGTACCCATGCATGCCCCGTGTCACTCACGGGGCATTTTTTTCGGGCGCAGTCAACGTTAAATAGAGGCGAGCTTTGAACTGATGAGCAGCCCGGTGGTCCAACCCCTGCCCCCAAGCCAGGAGTCGATCATGAAAGCGCCACGTTTCAAGAGCTGGTTCGCCAGGCTGCCATCGCTGAATCATCCGCAGCGCCGGCACGTGCCCGACGCCTTGCATCCTGTGGCCGGCCTCGCCCAGGTGGTGGCGCTGATCGCCCAGGCCAGAGCGCCTGGCCGTTGCTGTCCCCGCTGCGGCAATGGGCGCTGCCACGGGCACGGCTCAGGCTCAAGGCGAAGTGGCTTGCGTATTCCCAGGTGCTGCTCGACTCACTGTCGGTGCGCAAGGCTGCAGACCGGGTTGGCGTGTACCGGAATACCGCCTTCCGGTGGCGCCACCGCTTCCTCGATTGGGTCAAGTTCGACCGGCCCGCATCCCTGAATGGCATCGTCGAGGCTGACGAGACGTCCACGTACAGAACGTGAATGCCTATCACCAGCGCTTCAAGGACTGGCTATTGGGCGGCACTGTCGTTCCTGACTGCCGATACCTTGTTCCTCAGTACCACCAATGACATCGCCGTTGTCGAACAGTCCGGCGTCAGCAATATTATGGGACCGGACGTGCCCGTCGATGTGCGTCGCCGCCGCACGGGCGCCCGCGTCTGAACAGCCACGGGCACAAGCAAACAGGCCTGCACCGCGGTGACGCGGTGCAGGCCTGTCTTCATTGGTAGTACTGTCGTTACGCCAGTGCTTCCTTGGCCGCCTCTTCAGGCGTGAGCGAATCGTAGAACTGGTCGGTGAACCATTCGATTTCTTCCTCGATATGGTCTTGCGCCTGCCGTACGGTAGCACCGCCCGCGACTAAAAACCCCTCGACCTCGATACACCAGTTGACGAACGCCAGCGTTTCTTCGTCGAGTTCTTCTTCCTTCTTGGCCATGGCAAATCCCCGTATCACGTTACCGCCGGTCGGCGCGACCGGCGTTGGCGTGATTCTACCGTAGCCGGTCAGCGCTCGGTGGCCACTTCCGGCATGAGCCGGTTCATGACGCTGTAGTTAATCGCCGTCCACCACTCCGAGCCTTCGCCGGTCAGCGCCGCTTCGGATTGCGCGATCGCCTCGTGGTCGCTGCTGACCAGGTAATCCTCGACATCGTTCAGTGACGCGAACGACAGGATCGAAACCGCGTCGATCTTGCTGCCCTCCGGGTCTTTCTGGGTCGAGCCGATATTGAGCAGCACCGCGTAGCGCTTCACGAACTCGGTCGTCGCAGACTGGCCCATGACCAGCGGCGCGTGCTCGTCCAGCAGGCGGCGCTGGAATTCTTCGCGCGACAGGTCCGGGTTGCGCATGTGGATCTTGACCAGGCTGACCGGATCGCGGTGACGCGCGCTCGGGATCAGGATGTATTCGCGCGTGATTTCACGCGTGACCATGCGGAACGCCACCTGCTCATCGGCGATGATCCGCTCGGCAAATTTCTCCTGGCCCAGCACGCGCTCGATATCGTCCTGCTCGGCATACGTGATGTAGGCCAGGCCATCCCAGCGCGGACGCCCGTACGGCGGCACGCACTTTTCTGGCTCGGCCGGCAGCTTGCCGTCCTCGCCGATCATCGCGCGGTACGGTGGCGGGAAGAACGACGACGGGCCCGATGCGATACGGTGCACCTGGTCGTAGCGCAGCACGCGTTCGGACGAACTGCCCGGCTCGTCCCACGCGAATTTCGGGCCGTGCACCTTGCGCCAGTATTCGTCCCAGTGCTCGAACGCCAGGTTTTCATTGCCTTCCAGCGCCAGCGCGCCGGGACGCCAGTTCGGCAGATGCACCTCATTGCCGTGCTTGCTTTTGGCCGACCCCGCATCTTGCGGACGCTCGCTGCGCGGCGTGCTGTCTACACGGCTGACGAAGGTCGCCGTGACGATCAGTGGATGCGTAATCGGATCGCGGGTCTGGCCCATCGGTGGGCGCTGCAGGTTGTCGCTACGGTCGAAATCAATGGTCATGACATTCCTTTTTCTTGATCGTGCATTAAAAGACAATGATAAAAATTAGTCCGCCTTAAACAGCGGCAGCACGTGCTCCGCGAGTTCGGCCAGCGCATCCTGCGCCGGCCGGCGCAGCGGCTTCAGGTTCAGCGCCACGTGGCTCACGCCTTGTTCCTGCTGATGGTAAAACAGCTCGATCAATGCATGGCGGCCGCTACGAATGCCATTGCGCACGAAGCGCATCGGCTCATGCGGGTCTTCGGCCAGGTCGAACATCGTGCCGTAACCGTACGGGCGCACCCACTGCCCCGGCTCGTGGCTGGCGCGCCATGCCTCGATCAGTTGCGGCAGGCGGGTAAAGTCGCTCAGGTGCCAGATCCAGCCGTCGCTGTGACGGGCGATCCACGCCATGTCCTGGCGCGCCCGGCCGACGACGATCATCGGCAGGCGCGGCGCCGCCGGCTTGGGCACCAGATCGATGTTCCCGTCGAGGTTGCCGTAGTGCGCCGTGCGCGCATGCGGAAAGTCCTGTTCGGTGACGGTCTTGATCAGGCCGAACGCTTCGCGAAAACGCTCGCCGCGGTTGTCGAAATCCAGACCAAACGCCGGATACTCGACGGGCCGGTCGCCGGTCGACAGGCCCAGCACCAGGCGCCCGCCCAGCAACTGGTCGACCGACACCGCCTGCTTGGCCACGATCAACGGCTCGCGCAGCGTCGCCACGATGCCGGCGGTGCCCAGCGCGATGCGGCTCGTGTGCGCTGCCAGAAAGCCCATGTACACCATCGGATCGAGCACCTGGCCGGTGTCGCCGAAATTGGGATCGTAAAACGGCACGTCGCGCAGCCACAGGGTCGAGAAACCGGCCTCGTCGGCCATGCGCGCCATCGTCTGGTGATTGGCCAGCGTCGGAAACGGCGAATCCGGATAGCCTTCGAGCGGCATGATGAAGCCGAAGGTCAGCTTGCCCGGCTTGAAGATACGCTGGTAGCCGGCGTGGTTTGCCAGTTCGGCCGGCAACGGGCCAATGGGTGCAATCGTCATGATCGTTACGCCTTGACTGCAGGGGTCATACGCGCGACCAGGCCAGTCGCCAGTGCCGCCAGGACGGCGATGCCCGCAGCCACATAACCGACATTGCCAGCGCCCCAGTTGGCCACCGCAAGGCCACCGATCACGGCGCCCAGCGCGATGCCACCGTTGGCTGCCGACACATTGATGGTGCCGGCCAGCGCCTGGGCGCCGGTTGCCGCCTTCATCACACGGATCTGGCAAATTGGATACAGCGCCGTATTGGCAATGCCCCACACGCCCAGCGCGATGGCGAACCCAATGCTCAGACCGGCGAACAGCATCGACGCGGCCATGCCGGCTGCCAGCACGAGGCTGAAGATGGCGGTGGTGGCCAATGGTTTCTGGTCAACCCAGAGACCACCCAGCCAGTTACCGATCAGGCCAACCGCGCCGAAGCCCATCAGCCACCAGCCCACCTGCGCCGGCGCCACGCCAGCCGATTTCTCCAGCATCTCGGCCAGGTAGGTGTAGCCGGTGAACATGGCGGTGAACACCAGGATCGACAACGCCACGTTGGCCATGAAGAACGGACTTTTCAGGATCTTGGCCTGTTCACGCATGGCAACCGGTTGCGACGCACGCACCGTCGGCATGCTGAAGAACATCAGCACGGCCACCAGCAGCGACAGCGCGGCCAGCAGGCCGAACGCGCCGCGCCAGCCGATCGCGTCTGCCGCCAGCGTGCCGAGCGGAATACCAAACAGCATCGCGGCCGAGATGCCGAGATACACGGTCGAGACGGCGCGACCGGCTTTTTCCGGGCCAGCGATCTGGGCTGCGGTGTCGCTCGCGGTACCCCAGAACACGGGCAGCGCCAGCGCCGGCAGCAGGCGCGCCAGTGCCAGCACCCAGATGTTTTGCGCGACAGCCGCCAGCGCATTGGTTGCCGCGAACAGCACCAGCACGGCGATGAACAACTTCTTGCGGTCGACGTTGGCCAGCCACGCCGTCAGGAACGGGCCGCATACCATGACGACCACGGCAAACAGCGTGACCAGCTGGCCGGCCGTGGCCACCGTGATGGACAGGTCACGTGCCAGTGCCGGCAGCAGGCCCACGATCAGGAACTCGGTGGTCACGATCACAAACGCGGCGATGGCAAGAATCGTGATCGATAGCGCGCCGCCGGTGGCCTGGGGCTTGTCGGCCATCGCGTCGACGGTCGTAGTAGATGAATTGGGCATTGCAAAAAACTCCTGTGGACAGTTATCTAACATGATATAAAAGATAAAAATTCTCGTGTTGGATAAGAATTCCCGCATCATGTGGAATAAAATTCCAGGAGCAAGTCAATGACACCCGCAGAACGCCTGAAAGGCCTTGAAACCTTCGTTGTCGTCGCCGACGCCGGCAGTTTTACGGCGGCCGCTGACCGGCTCAACCTGACCAATTCCGCCGTCGGCAAGGCCATCGCCCGACTGGAAGGGCGATTGAAACGGCCACTGTTCGACCGCACCACGCGCAAGCTCGAGATGACGGACGCCGGCAACGTCTTCTACAAGGTCTGCGTGCGGGTGCTGGACGAACTCGAAGCGGCCGAGCGCCTGCTGGCGCACGACCATATCGCCCCGTCGGGCCGATTGCGCGTGGACATGCCGGCCACCTTCGGCCGCATGCACGCCGTGCGGTCATTGCTGGCGTTTGCCGAGCAATATCCGCAGGTGCAGCCCCATGCGTCGTTCACCGACCGCTTTGTCGACCCGGTCGAGGATGGCCTGGACGTGGTGGTGCGCATCGGCGGCTCGGACACCTGGCCGGCGGCGCTGTGCTACCAGCACCTGGGTGACGAAGAACTCGTCTTCTGTGCGTCGCCCGCCTATGTGGCGCGCCACGGTGCACCGGCGACGCTGGAGGCGTTACTGGGCCACGACGCCATTCTGTACGGTCGCGCGGACGGCAGCACGAGTCCATGGCTGATCAAGGATGGCGAGTTGCCACTGGCGCGCCAGCACGTGAAGAGCCGCATCGTGCTGGGGCAGGCCGAGGCGCAGGTCACGGCGGTGGAAATGGGATTGGGAATCGCGCAACTGGCGACCTGGCTCGTCGAGCAGCAACTGCGCGACGGCAGCCTGGTGAAAATCCTGCCCGAGCTGGCGACGTCCGGCCTGCCGCTGTATCTGGTGTGGCAGCGCAGCCGCCAGCACGCGCCCAAGGTGACGGCGCTGATTGCGCACTTTGCGCAGACGCTGACGATCCGGCCTGCAGCGGCCGACGAGCGGGGCGCGCTAGCGTCGCAGCCTGTCGCGCCAGCCTGACGGGGTCACGCCGACACAACCCTTGAAGCGCCGGGTCAGGTGACTCTGGTCGGCAAAGCCGCATTCGATCGCCACCGCCGCGAGCGGCATCCCGCCCCGGATCAGCGTGCAGGCATGGGCGACGCGCACCGAATTGAGGTACACGTGCGGCGGCGTGTGATACGCCGCGCTGAACGCGCGCGTGAGATGCGTGCGCGACATCCCGGCCACGGCGGCCAGGTCGGCCACCGTGATATCGCGCTGGAAGTACATGCGGATATAGTCCCTGATCTGCGCCATGCGCGCATCGGCGGCATAGGTACCCGCCCGTTCGAGGTGCGCCCCGGGCCGCTCGCCATGGCGCGCCAGCATCGTTCCGAGAAACGCACGCAGCATCGTTTCCGCGCGCAACGACTCGGCTGGCGTTGCCAGCAAACTGCTGGACAGCCGCGCAAACGTCGCCGCCATCCGGTGATCAGTCACGCATGGCCGGGCGAAATACCGGCCATCGGCGCGCTCGCCCTCGGGCGCGATGCAGCTTGCCACGAACGCATCCGGTACATACCAGATCGCATAGCGGAAACCGTCGGCCGTGCCGGCGCTGCCGTCATGGTCTTCATCCGGATTGAACAGGACCAGGTCGCCTACCTGGCTGTCGTACTGCGCGCCCTTGCAGCGAAACCGCTGCACGCCGGCGGTGGTCACGCCGATCGCGAAACCATCGTGGCTGTGACGCTCGAACGCGTGATCGGTGAAGCTTGCCTGCATCAGCGTGACGCCGCCGGTCAGCGCCGAAAAGGTGGCATCGTTGACTGGCCGGGCGGGTGCGGGGTGCATGCAACAATTGTACAAGACCCCTGGCCACCCAAAGGCGCACCATGACGTTTTCACTTTTTCACTCAAGGAGAACCCATGAACGCTGCAATCGATCTGGCCGGCAAACTGGCCACATTCAACGAAGCCTGGCAGCCGCGCACGGTCAGCCTGTTCAACGGCCACGACGTCATGGTCGCCAAATTGCGTGGCGAATACCACTGGCATGTGCACGACGATTCGGACGATTTTTTCCTGGTGCTGGCCGGCAGTCTCGAGATCGACCTTGACGACGGCACGACCGTGACGCTGGGACAGGGTCAGCTCTATGTCGTGCCGCAAGGCATGCGGCACCGGCCCCGCGCGCCCCACGAAGCGCAGATCATGCTGATCGAGCGCACTGGCACGCCCAACAGCGGCGACCTAGCCACGGCGGCCCCGCGCCGGGTCATCTAGCGTCCTTACAGAACAGGCTGATTTTCGATTTTGTGTTAAAAATAAGGCAACTGAATCAATCTTGTATTCAGTTGAACAACGTATCGAACAACACTATTTCCTTAGGACTTACGATGAAATCTACCAGCCTGCTCTCTTCCGCCCTGATTGGCGCTGTCGCCAGCGCCCGCTCGATGACGCCGATGGCCACGCTTGCCGCCGCACGCCTTGCCGGCCGTCACACATCTGGCAACCTCATGCTACTGGACCGCCCCCTGTTCAAGTACGGCGCACTGGCCATGGGCGCCGGTGAACTGTACGGCGACAAGATGAAGTCGGCGCCGGACCGCACCGTGTTCCTGGGCCTGCTGGCGCGCATCGCCAGCGCGGGCATTGCCGGTGCGGCGCTGGCGCCAGAGGGTCGTGAAAAGGCAGGCGCCGCAGTCGCCGTCGCGACCGCCGTGCCGTTGGCGTATGCGACGCTGGCCGCCCGCAAACAGGCGATGGCCAAGATGGGCCAGACCCGCAGCGGCCTGATCGAAGATGCCCTGATTGTCACGGCAGGCATTGCCGTGGTAGCGCTGGCAACGCGCGCTGCACGCGACTACTGATATACCTGGGCCGGCATCAGCCGCCGGCCCGCTTCCCCCGGTGCCCGAGTTTGGTCAGTGCCTGCAGAACGGTGTCGCAATGATCGCCCTGCACTTCGATCACACCGTCCTTGACGGTCCCGCCGGCGCCGCAGGCCGTGCGCAATTGCTTGCCGAGCACGGCCAGGGCCATCGGATCGAGCACCACGCCCTTGACGAGCGTGACGCTTTTGCCGCCCCTCCCCTTGCTCTGCAACGACACGCGCACATTCCCATCGCCGACCGGCGCAGCACTGGCGCCCGCCTTGCACGTGCACTGCGCCGCAGGCTGGCGACAGGTGGGACACATGCGGCCCGTTTCCGTGGAATAGACGAGACCGCCGTTCGAACTACGCATGACGATCAGTCCAGCCGCTTGAGGCGCTGCCCCATGATGCCCCAACGGCAGTCCACGCCGTCGACCCGGCCGACCAGCGCCCAGCCGGTGCCGATTTTTTCGACGGTGACGCGGCTCTCGATTTCCTTCGCAAGCTTCTCGGCCCAGCCAGTGGCGGCGCCCTGCCCCTTGAAGAGTTCCTTGCCGTCGTAGATCACGGTTGCATCGAAGACGGACATGGCGAATATGGTCATTGCTTCCTCTGGACTTCTGAACGAAATCAGCATCCTACCACCGGTCACCGTCGCGTAACCTCGCCATGCATGACGCATCGCAGGCACGCTGCCTGAACGTCGATGGATCCTCGTCGCATGGCAATCGACTTATTCGGCGGCATCGATCAATTTGAGGAGATCCGCCTTGCCGGTGTCTGACCAGCCGGTGCGCCGGTCGACGACCTTGCCGTTCCTGAGCAGATAAAAGGACGGTATGCCTGTCACGTCGATGCCCTCCCATTGCGCGGCACTATACGGCGCGTGGATTGCCATCGACGGATTGACGCCGTTCCACTCGCTGATCAGATGCGTGTCGATGGGTGCGTTGGGGGCAGTGACCAACATGAGATGTACCTGTTGCAAACGCCGCTGGAGTTCGGGGTCAGCCTGTAGCATGTCGTCGACTGCTGACGATACCGGGTTGTCGTTAGCGGCCAGGCTGGCGGCGTCGAACAGGGCCACGAGATTGCCTGACGGCTCGTTGCTCAACGTTGCCGGGTTCAGACGGTTTCCGAATAGCTGCCGGTAGCGCAGCCGGCCAGCTGGCAACACAGACAGAAAAGCAGGTGATGCGCTGGGAAATTCACTGACACTGCGTCTGTTGGCTTACTTTTTTCTGTTTTTGCCAGGCCATATAGCCAAGCATATTCCACAGAAAATCCCCACGAATGCAGCACGGCCCCAATCGAGTTCGTCTGTACTGCTCAGGAAACCGGTGTAAAGAAGTGTGCCAACGGCAACTCCTGACGCATTAAAGAAAAAGTTTTTCATCGTTTGCAAAAGTCATCTTGACGTGAAGTCAGTAATCTACCGAGAGCAGATATTCAAGATCTTTTTCGATTCCCAAGTAATAAAAAGGTGACCGATGCAAAACCGCAAAGTATTCCTATACCAATACCTCGCACCAAAAAATTGGCAGATATCGGTCCAACGACATACTCGTAGATGAGAACAAGCAGAGCTACAAGCAATCCAGCAAGCACGCTCTGGAAAATCAATTTTTTTGTAATATTCATGCCCTGTTTTCCATACTGAATCTGCGTTGTTTTTTTTTCAGAGATGAGCGCTAGCGTCATCCGACTTTATCCAGCATAGCAGACACACAAGTTCCATAAGTCACAGAATGTCACAATGACTACCTTTGGCGCTGGATCAAAATGTCGATATATCACCAGCGAATTGCTGGTCGCGTTGGGAAATGGCCGGCCAGCCATTATCGGCATGGCTGTCGTTTGAATTCTCCGCGTTAGCGCAGCACGGCCAGCCTGACCTTCTTGCCTTTGCGGAAGGTATAAATCGTCATCGCCGCGTCGCGCAAATCGCCCTTCTGATCGAAGGCGATACTGCCAGTAACGCCCTCGTGCCTGACAGCGGCCAACGCCGGCAGGAACCTGACTGGATCGCTCGAATTTGCTGCCTGCATCGCTTTCGCGAATACCATTACCGCATCGTAGGCATACGGCGCATACGTCTGCACCGGGAGCTTGTAGCGCTGCTGGTAACGCTGCGTGAAGGCGTTCAGGCCCGCTTCCTGCGCGGCACCAACGCCGCCTGCTACGACGCAATACACCTTGTCGTCGACCAGCGCATCGCCGGCCAGCAGCGGCATTTTTTCCGAGCAGACGCCGTCGCCCGAAATGAGCTTGGCACGCAGCCCGAGCGCCTTCATCTGCTTGAGCATTGGGCCGGCCACCGCATCCATGCCGCCATAAAAAATCACGTCCGGATCGCGCGCGCGGATCTGGGTCAGGATGGCGCTGAAATCGGTTGCCTTGTCACTGGTGAACTGGCGGCTGACGACGCTTGTGCCGGCCCCCGCCTTCTTGACGCCCTTGACGAATTCGTCCGCCAGCCCCTGGCCGAAGGCGGTGCGGTCGTCGATCACGGCAATCTTCTTGGCCTTCAGGGTGCCGAGCGTATACGTGGCCAGCGTGCGGCCGATCAGGTTGTCATTGGCGACGACACGAAACGCCGTCTTGAAACCCTGGTTGGTGTAGACGGGCGTCGTGGCCGCTGGCGAAATCTGCGGAATGCCGGCGTTGGCATAGATTTTCGAAGCCGGCACGGTCGTGCCTGAATTGAGGTGCCCCACAACGGCCGCCACTTTCGCATCGACCAGCTTTTGCGCGACCGTCGTGCCGGTGCGGGGATCGGCGCCGTCGTCCTCAGGCTGCAAGACCCATTGGACCTTGCTGCCGCCAAGCACGATCCCTTTCACGTTGAGGTCATCAATCGCCATGCGGGCGCCGTTTTCAATGTCCTTGCCCGCATGGGCGCTGGGGCCGGACAGCGGAGATACCGTACCGATCTTGACTTGCACAACCTTGCCTGCAGGCTGGGCCTGGGCAAGCGGTACGGTGGCAAGGACGAGCGAGGACGCAGCGGCGAGGACAAGAAAATGCATGACGGGCCTTATGATGGTGCGCCTAGCGCTGTGGTGCCATCAGGTCGAGCAGAATCGCCGTCTCGGCCTTGATGGTATTGGTCAGCGTCGGCTTCAGATCCGGCGCCCATTGTGGCGAATGGGTGCCCGGCAAGGGTTTGCCTGCTTTCTTCGCTGCCTCGAGACGACCGGCATCGACCGCGCCCACGTGCAGCAGCAACGCCTTGACGCCGGGCTGCTGGCCGTACATGGCGAAGTCTTCAGACGTCATCTTGGCCGGCATTTCTTTCGCAAAATCGGGCCCGACGGCCTGCTCGACCGCCTTGACGGCGCGCGCCACCAACTGCGGATCGTTGACGACCGAGTCGGTGCCCGTCTTGACTTCCACCAGCGGCTCCTTCGGCGCGCCGGCAGCGAGCGCCTCACCCTTGGCTTCACGCGCGATGCTGGCCAGCACGCGCTGGCGCACTTCGGGCCGGAAGGTACGCACCGTGAGCGCCAGCTTGACCTGATCCGGCACGATATTGGCCTGGGTGCCGCCCTGGATGCTGCCGACCGTGATCACGACCGGATCGAGCGGATTGTTTTCGCGCGAGATCAGCGTTTGCAACGCCATGACCAGGCGCGCCGCCATCACCACCGGGTCGCGCGTTTCATGCGGCACGGCGCCATGGCCGCCCTGCCCGAACATCGTGATGGTGACGGTGTCGGCCGAGGCGCGAAATGGCCCGGCGTGCCACATGACCGTGCCCGATGCCATCGACGCGTCGTCATGCATCGACAGCGCGTAATCCGGTTTCGGGAAGCGCGTAAACAAGCCGTCCTTGAGCATGGCGGCGGCGCCCGTTAACGCTTCTTCGGACGGCTGGCCGATCAGCATCAGCGTACCGCTCCAGGCCTTGCGGTTCTCTGCCATCAGCTTTGCGGTGCCATACCAGGCAGCCATGTGCAGGTCGTGGCCGCAGGCATGCGCCACCGGGACGGTGTCGCCGGCGGCATTTTTTGTCGTGACCTTGCTGGCAAACGGCAGGCCGGTCTTCTCCAGCACCGGCAGTGCATCCATCTCGGTGCGCAGCATCACGGTCGGCCCCGGACCATTCTTGAGGATCGCCACGACGCCAGTGCCACCGACGCCGGTGGTCACCTCGAAACCAAGCGCCTTGGCCCGTTCGGCCAGCTTGGCCGCAGTCTTGTGTTCCGCAAAGCCGAGCTCGGGATTGGCGTGCAGATCACGGTAGAAGGCTTCGAGCTTGGGAAAGTCGGCGGCCAGCTGGGTGTCGAATGGCGCCGGAAGCGACGCGGCGTGCGCGCCAACCTGGGACAGGCCAGCGAGCAGGCTGGCGGCGAGGATGGTGTGACGGAAGGTGCTGCGGATGGTGCGTGAAAATGACATCGTGACTCGCTTCAAGAGTTGGGAAGAGGCAGTTCCAAATTCATTCTGACTGCGCGCTGGCGCGCACGAGGCTGGCGGCGCGCCACCGAACTCAGGCTTGTTCCTGCTGGAACTGGGTGCGCTGGGTCCCGATTTCCTGCATATAGCCTTCGAACTCGGCAGACGTCTCGATGCGTCGCACGACCTGGTCATTGCTGTCGTCAACCGTGAATACCCCGCCGCGTTCCAGTACGCCCAGAATGGCGGCCCGAACGTTTTCAAGCGACACATCACTGCCCGTGGTGGCCAATGCAGTCCAGGTATCCTGGTCGATCGATACATCGTGTTCAAGAAATTGCAGGTTGAATTTCATGGTGTTTTTTATCTCGAAGGGAATGAGTTTTCAACATAACATGAACGCCGCAGCCACGATTTTCCACTGAATGCGGTGCAGCAGGCGGCAGCGGTGTTCAATCTGCGCTGTCAGGCTCCGGCCCGCGCGTCTTGCCCGCCGGCGGCTTGAGCTTGACCACCCGGCCGCTGCGCGCCGATTCGTAGATCGCATCCATGATGCGCTGGTCCTGCAACCCCTCCTCGCCCGGCGTGTGAACGTCCTTGTTTTGCTGGATGCAGCTGGCGAAGTGATCGATCATCAGCGTGAACTGGTTGGTCTTGCCGGCCGGGATCTCGGTGGTCAGGTCCTTGCCGTCGACCACGCGCGTGATCCGCAGCTTGTTACCGTGATAGGCGTAGGCAGGATCCATGTCGGCCCAGGCTTCAAACCCATTCAGGCGGAACATCTGCGACTTGTGCGCCGAATAGCTGGTGCTGCAGGTAGCCGAAAAGCCGCTGGGAAAGCGCAGGACGAACTGACACGATTCCTCGACTTCGCGAAAACGCGCATCGCCTGGCGTCGACCAGATGCTGCCGAATACCTCGGTCGGTTCTTCGCCGCTGAGAAAGCGCGCGGCATTGATGCAATAGATACCGATGTCCGGCAGCGCGCCGCCACCCGCCAGCGCTTTCTTGAGGCGCCAGTGCTGCGGGTCGCCCATATTCTGCGAGTTAACCGAGTTGAATTCCTTCAGCGCGCCCAGCTTTTTCTCGCGAATCATGTTCACCAGGGTGCGATCGAGCGCTTCGTACTGGCTGCGATAGGCGATCATCAACTGGCGCCCGCCCTTGCGGCACGCGTCGATCATCTGGCGGCACTCGGCGGCGCTGTTGGCCATCGGCTTTTCGCACAGCACATGCTTGCCAGCGCGCGCCGCACGCACGGTGTACTCCAGGTGCATGTTGTTGGGCAGCGCGATGTAGACGCTTTTCACGTCCGCCATCTGGGCCAGCTTGTCGTAATCCTTGTAGTCGAGCACCGCGCTTTCCGGGATGTTGTACTGGCGCGCAACCTTCAGGCCCTTTTCGCGGTCCCCCGTGACCAGCGCCACGACCTTCGCATGCTTGCTTCGCTGGAAGGCAGGCAGCATCTCGTCGATGGCGATGCGGCCCAGGCCGACCACGGCGATGCCCACCCGCTCATCCCACGAGTCACCCGGCGGCTCGGTCTTCTCGGGCTTTTCGGACTTGTCGAAGATGGGCGGGAAGCTGACCCGGTTTTGTTCGCTGGCCGCGGCCTGCAGCGCTGGCGTGGACAGGGCGGCCACGGTACCGACATAGCGCAGAAAATCGCGGCGCGGCGGCTGATCGTGCTTCATGAGGATTCCTTTCGCGTAGGGGGAATGGATCCTCGCATGCGACTCGGAACAGCAGCGCTCGCTTGCCGGGCAGAAAACCGCTCACGCCTCGATGTATGGTGTCAGCGCACACCGACGTCAATCAGCAGGTGGCGCGCCCACGATGAATATCTTTTGCAATGTCGCTTCCAGTGACAGCAGTGAAAATGGTTTTTGAATGAACGCATCGATTGGCGGCGCCGAATACTCGGGCAGCTCGACTGCGGCGGCCATGATCACTTTCAAGTGCGGCTGGATCTTTTTTGCATCGATCGCATAGCTCGGCTCGCCAAGCAATGTGGCGCCCGGGCTAATCATCATTGCGTCAAACACCATCACCTCAAGCATTTTGAGGCCGCGAACGGGTGACGATGCGCCCAGACCAGAGTGACCCAGTGCCGTCAACAGATCGAGAATGGTCTCGCGAATGAGAAGGTCTCGTTCGACTATCAAGACATAGCATCGCATGGATCGGCTTTCTTGATGACTGGTGGTCGAGCTTACTCTCATGGCGCGCAAAATGCGGCCGTTCTCAACATATCAACAGAAAAACAAGCGGGGGTCAGGTCTGACATTCAGACACGAGCTCAACAAAAGCTCTGTCCATGCATGCCCAAGTGAAGGTACTAAGCAAGAGCCCTCGTCCAAATGTCAGGCCTGACCCTGCCCATTCATCGTGAACACAGAATCTTTGCAGACAAGGAGGATTTTATATACGCACGTTCAGCATCGCTCCCGTGTCGGGCCGGGCCCTGACGAGGTTCAACGGGCAAATGCACCATAAATCAGGAGGATTAAAAAGACAGCAACGATCAACCACAACGCGATCCGCACGACTGGATACCGTTTCGCACTGATTGGACCGAGGATATTCAAGATCAGGTCAGCCAGCATACTTCTTCCTTTGGTCTCTTCAGCAGTGACTGAGTGGGTTGTTCGCCTACGTCTGCCAATCCGAAGCTGATGATCGCTCAGCTATTGCCATTTTTTGATTGGAATGCGGACACCACAATAACCCGCCCCATAGCGGAAAAGAGGCGATTGAGGGTGAAAAAACACATGAGGGAGACCACCCCCTGAGCGAATCCTGTGACAGGCCACGTGCCAGCGCCAATCAACAAGGGAATTGACGTAAGCGCAGTGACAAAAGAGACCATGCCAACGAACCACCATTTCTTTTCAATATTCAAATCTGTACCCCTTGAAAGCTTGGTTTAGTGTATCAGGCTGACAGTACGGAAAAGTCACAGACTATTGCCACAGCCGACATCAGTTCTGCGCAGCACAACGGCTATGAACCTGCGGCCCTTGTCACCGTGGGGTACGCCATGGTTCAGTAGCGAGCCTTTCAGGCCCGCCACCACCCCCTGATCAGTTGTGAATGTACTTGGTGTACACGTCGCTGAAATCGCGCTTGGTATAGGTATCGAGCATCGCGGTATTCAACGCCGTCAGCAATTCATCGAACTGACTGACGAGACCACCGGCGCCCGGTGCGATATTGAGCTTGTGCACCGATGCAGTAGCGTCCAGCGTACGCAGCGCGTTGTTGCGGCATATTGCATCGCGCTGCTGGCGCTTGCCGATCGAGATCAAGGCTTTATAGATGTCCTTGAGCTGTTCGATGAACGCTTTCTTGACGTCGATGGAGAACTTCGTGTCGTCCAGATTGAATTTCAGTTCGATATCCATATCGAGCGTGCCAGCCGTTTCGATGGTCACGCCACTGATCTGGTGCGACGCGTAATCGTAGCGTTTGATCGCGCGCTTCGACGAAATGGCCGAGTCGCCATCCACATGGATCAGGCCAAGATTGGTAAAGCAGTATTCGTCCTTCTTGCTTTTGATGAGAAAGAAGATCTGTTCTCCGTCTTCGGTGAACAGGTAGTCATCCGCATCGACATTGCCGTAGTCGGCCGGGCCGACAATGACGCCGATATCGCTGATGCCGAGTGCTTCTGCCGCCATACGCTTGAACATGATCGCCTTTCAGAGGTGGGGAAAAAAGATACATTACCACCGTTTATTCGGGCCCCCCAAGAATGACGCTCGACGCCTTGAACACGGCGGTTGCAGCTGTGCCCTCGGCCAGCGCCAGCGTATCGACACTCTCGTTGGTCACGGTCGCGGCAACCGTGCCGCCGCCGCCAAGCGCAATCACGACCTCGGCATTGACGGCGCCGCGCGTCAGGCGCGTGACGGTGCCGGCCAGCTGGTTGCGCGCCGACAGCCGCACGCCCTCGCCCGCCGTCATGACGATCACGGACGACGACTTGATCAGCGCAAACACTTGCCGGCCCGGCGCCAGCGCCAGGTTGTCAGCGCTCTCGCGCGTGACGATGGCGACAATCCTGTGTCCGCCGGCGATGGCGAGTTCGATCTCGTCATTGACCGCGCCCGCCGTAACGCGCGTCACGGTGCCAAAGAACTGATTGCGTGCGCTCGTTCGCATCCTGAACCTCGAAAATAGTGAAACATCGTCGGCCACGCCCTCTGCCTGTCGATTAAGCCGCTCCAGAAAATCATGGTGCAGTTGCTCGATCATGGCGAAGTTCTCGACCAGCTGCGCGCCGCGCGCCGTCAGGCGCGTGCCGCCGCCACCCTTGCCGCCCGTCGAGCGCTGCACGAGCGGTTCGCCGGCCAGGTTGTTCATCGTGTCGATCGCCTCCCACGCCGCCTTGTAGCTCAGGCCAACCTGTTTCGCGGCTGCGGTGATCGAACCGCATTGCGCCAGCGCCGCCAGCAAGCCGACGCGGTTCGTGCCGCCGAGCTGCTCGCCACCGACCGTCATCCAGACGGTGCCCCCGAGAGCGATGTGCCTGTCATCCATGTGCGCTCCAGAATCCGTTATATACTTGCGACTATAGCGCTTTTTACGACTGAGGAACGACATGAAATACCTTGCCAGTGTGCTCGCCGTGGTGACTTGCCTGGGAACGGCCCACGCTGGCGAAGTCCAGGTGGCGGTGGCCGCCAACTTTGCCGGCCCGATGGAAAAGCTGGCCGAGCAATTTCAGAAAGACACGGGCCACAAGGCCGTCGTCGCCAGCGGCGCGACTGGCAAATTCTATGCGCAGATCCGCAACGGCGCGCCGTTCGAGGTGCTGCTCTCGGCCGATGATGAAACGCCGGCGCGGCTGGAAGCCGAAGGCCATGCCGTCGCCAGGAGCCGCTTCACCTACGCGGTCGGCCGCCTCGTGCTGTGGTCAGCCAAGGCCAACTACGTCGATGCAACCGGCGCCGTGCTCAAGACGGGCGACTTCAAACACCTGGCCGTCGCCAATCCAAAGACGGCCCCGTACGGCGCGGCGGCCGTCGCCGTCATCGACAAGCTGGGCTTGACCGCGCGTTTGCAACCACGCCTCGTCCAGGGCGAAAACATCGCGCAAGCCTTCCAGTTTGCCAGCACGGGCAACGCCGAACTGGGTTTCGTGGCGCAAGCACAGGTCTGGCGCGACGGCAAATTCACGGCCGGTTCGGGCTGGATCGTCCCCGCGACGATGCACGCGCCGATCCGCCAGGATGCCGCGCTGCTGACCCGCGGCGCGAAGAATCCGGCTGCGCAGGCACTGCTGGACTATCTGCGCACCGACAAGGCCAAGGCGCTGATCCGCGCCTACGGCTACGAAGTCTAGGCACATGCTGGACGCGTCCGACTTCGCCGCGATCTGGCTGACGCTCAAGCTCGCGACCCTCGTCACGCTGCTGTTGCTGCTGTTTGGCACGCCGCTGGCTTGGTGGCTTGCGCGCACCCGCTCACGCGCCAAGCGCGTGGTCGGCGCGCTCGTCGCCCTGCCCCTCGTACTGCCGCCGACCGTGATCGGCTTTTATCTGCTGCTGGCGATGGGGCCGAACGGCCCGCTCGGGCAACTCACCGGCGCGCTGGGCCTGGGCACCCTTGCCTTTACCTTCACGGGCCTCGTGATCGCCTCGGTGTTCTATTCGCTGCCGTTCGTCGTGCAGCCGTTGCAGAACGCGTTCGAGGCCATCGGTGAACGCCCGCTCGAAGTGGCCGCCACGCTGCGCGCCGGGCCGTGGGACACCTTCTGGTCGGTGGTCGTGCCGCTGGCGCGCCCCGGCTTCGTCACCGGCGCGATCCTGGGCTTTGCGCACACGATCGGCGAATTCGGTGTCGTGCTCATGATCGGCGGGAACATCCCCGACAAGACGCGCGTCGTCTCCACGCAAATCTACGACCACGTCGAAGCGATGGAATATGCGCAGGCCCACTGGCTGGCCGGCGGCATGCTAGTGTTCAGCTTTGTCGTGCTGCTCACCTTGTACACGCTGTATCCGCAGTCGATGCGGGGAACGCAGCGATGAAGCCCATCTCGCTCGCATGCCGGATCGACCGCGGCACGTTCGATCTCGATGTCGACCTGACCCTGCCCGGGCGCGGCGTGACCGCGCTGTTCGGCCACTCCGGCTCCGGCAAGACCACGCTGCTGCGCGTGCTGGCGGGCCTGGAGCGCGTGGCCGGCGCCCGCGTCGCGCTGGGCGACGAGGTGTGGCAGGACGATGCGCGCAAGCTATTCGTGCCGACCCACGAACGCGGTATTGGCTACGTGTTCCAGGAAGCGAGCCTGTTCCCGCATCTCTCCGTGCGCGCCAATCTCGAGTTCGGACGCAAACGCCTCAAACCCGCCGAGCGCCGCTTCGACCTGCTGGCGGTGGCCGAACTGCTCGGCATCGAACGCCTGCTCGATGCCAGTCCCGCCACGCTGTCGGGCGGCGAGCGCCAGCGCGCGGCCATTGCGCGCACGCTGCTTGCCTCGCCCCGCCTGCTGTTGATGGACGAGCCGCTCGCTGCGCTCGACATGCGGCGCAAACTCGAGATCCTGCCCTACCTCGAACGCCTGCACGACGAACTGGCGCTGCCGGTCGTGTACGTCAGCCATGCGGCCGACGAAGTGGCACGCCTGGCCGATCATCTGGTGGTGCTGGAAGAAGGCCGGGTGCTGGCCAGCGGCCCGTTGGCCGCGACGCTTGCGCGGCTGGACCTGGCGGCAAATTTTCAGGACGACGCCGGTGTGATGCTGGAAACGACGCTGCAGACGCACGACGCCGATGGCTTGTCGCACCTGGCATTTGCCGGCGGCGTGCTGCTGGTGGGCCAGCGCGACGTCGCCGTCGGCACCCGCGTGCGCTGCCGCATCCATGCACGCGATGTGAGCCTGGCGCTGGAACGGCCACGCGGCAGCAGCATCACGAACATCCTGCCGGCGCGGGTCGATGCGGTGGGCCCGAGCGGCACGCCCGGCCAGGTGCTGGTGCGCCTGCTGGTCGGTGACACGGCGCTGCTGGCGCGGATCACCGAGCGTTCGCGGCGCGAACTGGCGATCGCGCCGGGCTGTGCGGTATGGGCACAGGTGAAGGCCGTGGCGCTGCTGGCCTGAAACTGAACCGGGTTATCCCCGCAGCGCCGCTTCCAGATCGGACAACTCGGCCGGCTTGACCAGATGCGCATCGAATCCGGCCTCCTGCGCGCGGCGGCGGTCTTCCGGCGAGCCGTAGCCGGTATGCGCCACCAGGCGGATATGCGCCAGTTGCGGATTGCTCTTGATGCGGCGCGCCACCTGGTAGCCATCCACGCCCGGCAAGCCGATATCGAGCACGATCACGTGCGGCTCGTGGCGCGCGGCCAACTCTTCGATCTCGTTGGCGTCGGCCGTGGTGTGCGCCTCGTAGCCCATCTCGGCCAGCAAAAAGCCCATCATCTCCATCGCATCGACGTTGTCGTCCACCAGCAGCACGCGCATGCCGCCGCTCTGCGACTCGGGAGTTGGTTGCGTTGCCGTCGCATCGTCTGCGCCGGCGCCGACATGCAGCAGCGGCAGGTCGACCATGAACGTGCTGCCAAGGCCAATGCCCTCGCTGGTAGCCGACAGATGGCCGCCATGCAGTTCAAGCAGGTGCGACACCAGCGACAGGCCGATACCCAGGCCCTCCGGCGCGCGGTCGGGCGGCACCTCGACCTGGGTGAACATGCCGAAGATGCGTGGCAGGTTGTCCTTGGCGATGCCGATACCGTTGTCGCGCACCGAAATGCACACGCGCGCACTGTCGGTGACGCGCACGGCCAGGTGAATTTGGCCACCGGTGGGCGTGAACTTGGCGGCGTTGTGCAGCAGGTTGCCGACCGACTGGGCCAGGCGCACCGGGTCGCCCGAGACCCAGATCTGGTGGTCCGGCTGCTCGACGCTCAAGTGGTGCCCGCGCGCGTTAATCAAAGGCGCAGCCGTCTCGATGGCCTGGGCGATCACACCGTTGATGTCGACTTCTTCATTGCGCAGCACGATCTTGCCCTCGGAGATGCGGGCCACATCCAGCAGGTCATCCACCAGGTGCGCCAGGTGATCGACCTGGCGCGTGATCACGTCGCGTGCATGCGCCTGGCGCTCGGCCGCCCCTTCACCGATGGCGCCCAGCAGCGCGGCCGCGTTGCGGATCGGGCTCAGTGGATTGCGCAGCTCGTGCGCCAGCGTCGCCAAAAACTGGTTTTTGTTGCTGTCGGCGGCGCGCAGCAGCGCCTCCATCTCGCGCCGGCCCGTGATGTCGCTGGTCACGCGCGCCACCCGCACCACCTGGCCGCGTGCATCGCGCACCGGGAACACGCGGTCGCGCACCCAGCGCACCTGGCCGTCGGCACCGGCGATGCGGAACTCGTCGTCGTAATGCGCTTCGAATGCCACGCGTTCCCAGCGCGCCGCCATGCGCGCGCGGTCTTCCTGGTGCACGGCCGCGAGCCAGTCGTCGGGCTGCTCGCCCAGCGCCTCGGCGCTGCGGCCCCACACGGTGGCATACGCCGGGCTGACATACACCACCTCGCGCGCCGGCACCGAGAACATCCAGAACACGTCGTCGATATTGTCGGTCAGCTGGCGGAAGCGCTCTTCACTGTCGCGCAGGTCAACCTGGATCTGGCGCATGCGCAGCAGCGCATTGACGTTGGCGATCAGTTCATCGGCCTCGATCGGCGCGGCCAGGTAGTTGTCGGCGCCGCCTTCCAGGCCGCGGATCTTGTCGGCGCGGCCCGTCAGCGCGGCCGACGTCTGCAGCACCAGCACCGTGCTGCTGTCCGATTCGGCCTTGATGCGGCGGCACACTTCGATGCCGTTGATGTCGGGCAGTTTCACGTCGAGCAGCACCAGCGCCGGCAACGTGTTGCGCACGATTTCCAGCGCGTCGGTGCCATTGGCCGCTTCCAGCACCTCGAAGCCGGCGCTTTGCAGGATGCGGGTCTTGGCGTAGCGCGCGCCGTCGTTGTCGTCAACGTTGAGAATCTGGGTCGGATGGGAGTTCATGATCCTGTGGTGTCAAATGCTGATGGCGTCGGCGCCAGGCTGCGCGGCAGGGTCAGCGTGAAGGTCGAACCGACACCGACGGTGCTGGCCACGTCGACCCGCCCGCCGAGCAGTTCGGCCAGCTTGCGGCACAGGGGCAGACCGAGACCGGTGCCCTTGCTGCGCCGTTGCAGCGGATGCTCGATCTGGCTGAATTCTTCAAAAATGAGTTGCAGGTTGTCGTGGCTGATGCCGATGCCGGTATCGGCCACGGCAAATGCAATGGTGTCCGCCTCGGGATCGTGCGCGGCAAACACCAGCACCGAGCCCTGCTCGGTGAATTTCAGCGCGTTCGAAATGAAGTTGCGCAGGATCTGCGAAATCTTGCCTTCGTCCGAATACAGGGGCTCGCTCACGCCGGACGGCTCGAACACCAGTTCGACGCGCGCCTCGTCCACCAGCGGACGCAGCATCCCCTTGAGCGCGCGGAACAGGTTCTCGACCACCACTGGCTCGACCTGTACCTGCACCCGCCCCGCTTCAATCTTGGCCAGGTCGAGCAGGTCATTCACCAGCTCGGACAAGTCGTTGGCCGCGGTGGCGATGAAGCTCACCTGGCGCTCCTGTTCCTCGGTCAGGTCGCCGTCCATCCGGTTGAGCAGCAACTGGGCCAGCGCGCGGATCGACGACAGCGGCGTGCGCAGTTCGTGGCTCGTGTTGGACAGGAAGCGCGACTTCATTTCGTCGGCGCGGCGCAGGCGCTCGGCCTTGTCCTCGATCTCGGCGTACAGCGCCACGATGCCGCGGTTGGTGTCTTCCAGCTCGCGCGTGAGCGACATCAGGTCTTCCTGGCGTTCGCGCAGCTCGGCCAGTGTCGACAGCAGCTCCTGGTTCTGCATCTGCAGCTCGTGCAGCGGGGTGGCATCCGGGCTGTCGGCCAGGCGCGCGCCGATTTCAGCCAGCCGCGCCGGCGTGATGCGCTCGTGCGCCGGCAGCGCCTTGCGCACCGTGACGTTGGCCGCGCCGGTTTCACCGGGATCGACTTCGCACGCGTCCATCAGGCGATGGGCGGTGACGATCGCCAGTTCGCGCAGCGACTCGGGGCCAATTTCGCCAAACGTGGCGTCGCCTGCACGGCCATTGCGGGGCCGCCCGGCGCTGACCAGGACTTCGAGATGCTGGCGCCCGTCGCGTTCACACAGCTGGAACACGGCGCGCCCGCCGGGGCCCTGGTAGCTGGCGCCGCGCGCTACTTCGGACACCGCCGTGCCAACCCGCACCTGGTCCTGCTGCGACAATCCCAGCATGGCCGAGATCTGGCGCGCACGCTGGCGCACCAGTACCACATCCTGCTCGCTGTCCAGGCCAACGCTGAGGATGCGCAGGGATGTCATGGGAGGCTCGCTGCCCGGCGCACGACAACGACCATCGCGTCGTCACGGCCGCGAATGAAGTCGCGCATCAGCACCGCGGCGATCAGCGCCGGCGCGCGCCCGTGCAGGCCCGGATACTTGTGCAGATCCCACTGGGTCTGGATGCCGTCCGAGCACAGGATGCACAGCGCCCCGGCCGGAAACGGCACCGCGAACTCCTGTACCTTGCGCATATTGGCGCCGACGATGCCATTGTGCGAGACCAGCGCGCGCCGGTCGTCGTCGATCACGACGCCGGCGATATTGCCCACGCCGGCGAAACTCAGTTCGTCCTTGTAGAAATCGATGCGCGCCGCCGCGAGGGCCGCGCCGCGCGTGCCGCGCAATGCGTCGTGCGCCACGTGCACCATCTCGCCGGCACCAACCGGACCGCACTTGGCCAGCGCATCGATCGCCGCATTCGTGGCCGCCGCTGCATTCGGGCCGTGGCCCAGGCCATCGCACGCCAGGATGGTGGCGCCATCGTCGCCGCACGAGACGGCCCAGCCGTCGCCGCATTCATCTTCGCCGGCGATCGGCGCCCACAGCGCGCCCACTTCCACGCCGCTCGGATGCGGCGCCGGTTCGTCGCGCCACAGGCGCATGAAGAACGCCGTGCCCTCGCCGCGCCGCGTGTAGACGTCGAATTCATCGGACAGGCGCAAAAGCGCGCCCAGGCCGGTGCCGGCGGTGCCGGCGCTCGAAACCCCATCGAGCAGGCAGTTGTCGATGTCGGCGATGCCGGGGCCCTTGTCGAGCGCCAGCACGTCCACGCCGATGCCGGCCGGCGACTGCGCGGGACCGACGTGCATGGCGCCTTCGCCGGCGTGCTTGAGGATGTTGGTGGCAGCTTCGGTGATGATCAGGGCCAGCTGGCCGGCCTTGACTTCATTGAAGCCCAGCGAGTCGGCGACCTTCTGGCCGGCGCGGCGCACGGCCGCGACATCGCTGGCATGGGTGAGGGTAAAGACGAAGTGCGACGACTGAGAACTGATCAGCGTTTCCATTTGATAATCAGCACCGCAGTGCCCTCCTTCGGACGGCTGTCGATGTCGAATTCGTCGACCAGCCGCTTGGAGCCTCCCAGGCCGAGGCCCAGGCCGCCGCCAGTGGTGAAACCGTCACGCAGTGCGCTCTCGATATTCGGGATGCCCTGGCCGGCGTCGACGAACAACAGCCCGATGCCAAGGCGCGCGCCGTCGTCGAAGGCATCGAGATGCACCTCGCCGCCGCCGCCGTATTTGATGGTATTGCGTGCCAGTTCACTGGCCGCCGTCACCAGCTTGGTCTGGTCGACCAGCGAGAGACCGATCGCCACTGCGCGTTCGCGCACCTGCTTGCGCACGCCCACCACGTCTTCATCCGAGCGCAGGCGCAAGGTCACGCGGCCGGTGCGCTGCGCGCGGCGATGCTCCAGCAGCGGTGTCTCGAACAGCACCGTCTGGGTTTGCGCGTCGACCATTATCGATAGCTCTTTCCGAGCAGGGCCATGCCCTTCTCGACATTGAGCGCCGTCTGAACGCCATGCAGGGTCAATCCGAGTTCGACCAGCGTGATCGCCACTGCCGGCTGCATGCCCACCACCACGGTGCGTGCGTCGAGCACGCGCGCCATGGCGGCAGTATTGCTGATCATGCGGCCGATGAAGGAGTCGACCAGGTCGAGCGCCGAGATGTCGATCAGGACGCCCTTGGCACTGTCGCTGACGATGCGCTGGGTCAGGTCGTCCTGCAATTGCATCGCCAGGCGGTCATGCATGTCGACCTGGATCGTCACCAGCAACAGGTCGCCCATGCGCAGGATCGGGATACGTTCCATAGCACTCGCCTCAGGCTGCGTTCTTGATCATGATCGACGCGCCGGTGCGTTCGAGCGCGACCAGGAAGGCGTCGGCCAGCGTGGCCTTGGTGATCACGTCTTCCAGGTTCACGCCCAGGTGCACGATGGTTTGCGCGATCTGCGGGCGGATGCCGCTGATGATGCAGTCGGCGCCCATCAGGCGCGCGGCCGCGATGGTCTTCATCAGGTGCTGGGCCACGAGCGTGTCGACGGTCGGCACGCCGGTGATGTCGATGATGGCGATCATGGCGCCCGTGTCGACGATCTTTTGCAGGATGTTTTCCATCACCACCTGGGTGCGGGCCGAATCGAGGGTGCCGATCAGCGGCAGCGCCAGGATGCCGTTCCACAGCTTGACCACGGGCGTGGACAGCTCGAGCAGCTCCTGCTGCTGGCGCACGATGATCTGGTCCTTCGTTTTCTGGAACACTTCGATCGTAAACAGGCCCAGCTTGTCGATCAGCGTGTTGACGGTCCAGGAGGCGATGGCCAGGCCATCGGCATCGGTCTCGAACACATCGCGCAGGCGCGCGAACAGCGGCTGCTTGAGCGAGAACACGAGCGTTGCCGTTTCGGCCGGGGTGGAGCCGGCCTTGGCGCGGGTGGCCGAGATTTCGCTGAGCAGGTCGCGCACTTCGTCCCACGAACGGTGCTCGATGTTCTCGAGTTCACCGCTGCGGGTCGCGACTGCGAACGCCTTCAGCAGCTGCTGGCAATGGGCGCGCAACTGCTCGCGCGCCGCGCCGCTGCTGCGCACCGTGATCGACTCCAGCTGGGCGAGCCATTCTGCGCCAATCCCTGATTCTTCTGCAAGAATCGCCTGGCTGATCCGGTCCGCATAATCGTTCATGCTCATCTGTCGTGTCCTCAAATAATAGGTGGCGCCGCACAATATCCCGCGCATTCCGGGCTGCTGTGGCAGAGTGCTGGTAAAAATCCAACTATACCATTTCCGATGTAGACAATCGGCCTTGTTCTATTGACTAGAGGATATTTTTACGCGCTGTGCGCAGGCCTGCACGGTGGGCCCATTCATACAACACGGGTAGCAATAATAACGTCAGCACGGTCGACGACAACACCCCGCCGATGACCACGGTGGCGAGGGGGCGCTGGACCTCGGCGCCGGTGCCGGTCGCCAGCGCCATCGGTACGAAGCCCAGCGAGGCCACCAGCGCCGTCATCAGCACCGGCCGCAGGCGTGCCAGGGCGCCATCGCGCACTGCATCGGGTAGCGCCACTCCCTCTTCGCGCAGGCTGCGGATGAACGCGATCAGCACCAGGCCATTGAGCACCGCCACACCCGAGAGCGCGATGAAGCCCACCGCCGCCGACATCGACAGCGGGATGCCGCGCGCCCACAGCGCGGCCACGCCGCCGGCCAGCGCGAACGGAATCCCGGTGAACACCAGCAGGCCATCGCGCAGGTTGTTGAAAACCAGGTACAGCAGCACGAATACCAGCAGCAGTGAGGCCGGCACGATCAGGCGCAGGCGCTCGGCGGCGGCGGTCAGGTGCTCGAACTGGCCGCCCCAGGCCGTCCAGTAGCCGGGCGCAATGCGAACATCCTGCGCAATGCGTGCCTGCGCTGCCGCGACGAACGAGCCGATGTCGCGCCCGCGCACGTTGGCAGTGATGACCACGCGGCGCTTGCCTTCTTCGCGACTGAGCTGGTTCGGGCCAGGTGCGACGTCGAAAGTGGCGATTTCGCCCAGCGTGATGAAGCTGTGTCCTCCCTCCTTCGTGCCGGGCAATGCCACCGGCAGCCGGCGCAGCGCGTCGATGTCGGAGCGCCTGTCTTCCGGCAGACGCACCACGATGTCGAAGCGGCGGTCACCTTCGAACAGGGTACCGGCCACGCGCCCGGCGGTGGCGGTCGCGATCATTTCCTGCACGTCGCCGATGTTCAGGCCCATGCGCGCGGCGCGCTCGCGGTCGACCCGGATCTGCAGGATCGGCAGGCCGGACGTCGCCTCGACCTGCACCTCGGCCGCGCCAGGCACCGTGCGCAGACTGGCCGCGATCTGGCCAGCGGTCGCTTCCAGCACCCCCAGGTCGTCGCCGAACAGCTTGACGGCGACGTCGCTGCGCACGCCCGAAATCAGTTCGTTCACGCGCAGCTGGATCGGCTGGCTGAATTCGTAGCTGTTGCCGGGCAGGCGTTCGAGCGCCGTGCGGATCGCCTCTTGCACGGCAGCGCGCGAACGTCTTGGCTTGGGCCACGCGGACTCAGGCTTGAAAATGATATAGCTGTCGGCCACGCTGGGCGGCATCGGGTCGGACGCGATTTCGGCCGTGCCGATGCGGGCGAACACGCGCGCGATCTCGGGCACTTCGCGCATCAGCGTCGTCTCGATCTGCTGCTGCATCCTGACCGACTGGGTCAGGCTCGTGCCCGGCACACGCACCGTCAGCACGGCCATGTCGCCCTCGTCGAGATTGGGCGCAAATTCGGTGCCCAGGCGCGTGGCCATCAGCACCGCCAGAGCGATCACCAGGCCGGCAAACACCAGCACCACGGCGCGGTTGGCCAGCGCATAGTCGAGCGCCGGCGCGTACCAGCGGCGCGCGGCCAGCATGACGCGGCTGTCCTTTTCGGCGACCTTGCGGCCGATGAACAGCGCCACGGCGGCCGGCACGAACGTCACCGACAGGATCATCGCGCCCAGCAGCGCGAACACCACCGTGAACGCCATCGGGTGGAACATCTTGCCCTCGATGCCGGTGAGCGCAAAGATCGGCAGATACACGATCATGATGATCAACTGCCCGTAGATCAGGGGCCGCCTGGCCTCGCGCGCGGCGGCGAAGACTTCGGCAAAGCGCTCTTCGCGGGTGAGCAGGCGCCCGAGCCGGTGCTGGGCGCCGGCCAGCCGGCGCACGCAGTTTTCGACGATGACGACTGCGCCGTCGACGATGATGCCAAAGTCCAGCGCGCCCAGGCTGAGCAGGTTGGCGCTGACGCCGCCGGCGACCATGCCGGAGAACGTAAACAGCATCGCCAGCGGGATCACCAGCGCCGTGAGCAGCGCCGCGCGCAGGTTCCCCAGAAAGAAAAACAGCACGGCGATGACGAGGATCGCGCCCTCGACGAGATTCTTGCGCACAGTGGCAATCGCCTTTTCGACCAGCACCGTGCGGTCATAGACGGTGACCGCCTTGACGCCCTTCGGCAGGCTACGGTTGATCTCGAGCATGCGCGCGTCGACCGCCTGCGCCACCTTGCGGCTGTTCTCGCCGATCAGCATGACGACAGTGCCCAGCACCACCTCGACGCCGTTCTCCGTGGCGGCGCCGGTACGCAGCTCGCGCCCGATGCCCACTTCGGCGACGTCGCGCACGCGCACCGGAATCCCGTTGACGCTGGTGACGACGATATTGCCGATGTCGTCCATCGACGCGGCCTGGCCCGGCGCGCGCACCAGGTACTGCTCGCCCTCGCGCTCGATGTAGCCGGCGCCGACATTGCTGTTGTTGCGCTCGAGCGCGTGCACGATGTCGATCAGTTCCAGCCCGTACGACGACAGCGTGGCCGTGTTCGGGGCCACCAGGTATTCCTTGTCGAAGCCGCCGATGGAATTGATATCGGTGACGCCCGGCACCGTGCGCAGTTGCGGCTTGATGATCCAGTCCTGGATCTCGCGCAGGTCGGTCGGCGTGTAAGGCGTGCCATCGGGCTTCTTCGCACCGGGTTCGCTCTCGACGGTCCACTGGTAGATTTCACTCAGGCCCGTGGCGATCGGCCCCAGCGCCGGCACCACGCCGGCCGGCAGGTTCTCGCGCGCATCCTGCAGGCGCTGGCTCACGAGCTGGCGCGCGAAGTGGATGTCGGTCCCCTCGTCGAACACCACCGTCACCTGCGACAGGCCATAGCGCGACAGCGAGCGGTAGGTTTCCAGGTGCGGCAGGCCGGCCAGCACCGCCTCGACCGGATAGGTGATGCGCTGCTCGACCTCGAGGGGCGAGTAGCCCGGCGCGGCCGTGTTGATCTGCACCTGGACGTTGGTCACGTCGGGCACGGCGTCGATCGGCAGGCGGCCGTAGTTGTAGATGCCGATGGCCGCCATTGCCAGCACGGCCAGCAGCACCAGCCAGCGGCGCTCGATACTGAGCGCAATGAGGCGGTCGAACCAGGTGGAAGCTTGCAGGTCAGTGTTCATGGCTGGCCTCGCCCTTGCCCTGTTCGGCCTTGACCGTGAAGCTGCCGCTGGCGGCGTAGGTGTCGCCCGGATTCAGGCCGGCCGTGATCTCGATGAAGCGTGCATCCGCGCGGCCGGTGCTGACAGGCTGCGCGATGAAGCCTTCCTTGACGCGCTTGTAGACCACCTGCCGTGCATCGACGGTCTGGATTGCCTCGCGCGCAACCGCCACTGGCACGTCGCTCGAGCCGGTCACGATGTCGACGTTCACGGCCAGGCCTGGCCGCCACGCGGCGCCCGGATTGGCCAGCACCACGCGCGCCTTGGCCGAGCGCGACGCCTCGCCCACCAGCGAACTGACAAAGCTCACCTTGCCGGGCGCCGTCGTATCCGAGGCAATCGAACGGATCACGGCGGTCGTACCGACGCGCACGATGTCTAGGTCACGTGCCGGCACCACCACGTCGGCCCACACGGTCGACAGGTCGGTCAGCGTGAACACGCGCGTATCGGCGCCCACCACTTCGCCCAGCGTAATGTGCTTTTCAACGATGATGCCGTCGAACGGCGCGCGGATGGCGAGCAGATTCGAGCCGCCGCCACCCGCGGCGCCCAGCGCCTGCAGTTGCTGGCGCACGGTATCGCGCGCGACTTCGGCCTCGACCAGTTCCTGCTCGGCTTTCAGCAGATCCTGGCGCGCCGTGATCTTTTCTTCCCACAGCGTGCGCTCGGTCGCCACGGTCCGGCGCGCATAGTCCACGCGCTTTTGCGCCGCCGTCAGCGCGCCGCGCTGGCCGGCGATGTCGGCGCTGGCGATGCTGGCCAGGACCTGGTCCTTGCGTACCTGCTGGCCCAGGTCGGCGCTGACGTCGCGCACCGAACCGGCAGCGCGCGGCGTGACGTGGGCGGTACGGTCTTCGTTCAGCGCGATCTGGCCCGGCATGCGGATGAAGGTGTCCAGGTGCTTCGGGCCGGCCGTGGCAACCGTGATGCCGGCCACGGTGATCTGGTTCGGCGTGAAGTGAATGACGCCGTCGTCGGCGTGTGTTCCTTCTTTTTCTTCGGCGTGTTCGCCCTGTTCGGCGTGTTCGTCATGCTCGGCGCCTGCCGGCTGCGCGCGGTCGCGCAGCATGACAAAGGCGGCAAGCGCCAGCGCGATGGCCAGCATGATGACGATGATGCGGGTTTGCTGCTTGTTCATGGGTTCTCCTGCACGGCTGCCTGTCCCAGCAGGCGTGCGATATCGGCCTGCGCGCGATGGCTCTCGGCGACGGCATTGAGGTATTGGTAGGTGGATTGCGCGAGTACGCGCTGGGCGTCGAGCACGTCGATCA
This sequence comes from Telluria sp. LT2P80, assembly GCF_059685955.1. NCBI lineage: Bacteria > Pseudomonadati > Pseudomonadota > Betaproteobacteria > Burkholderiales > Oxalobacteraceae > Telluria > Telluria sp. LT2P80. The sequence goes on from NZ_JCASIO010000001.1 coordinate 407,560, forward strand.
GGCCGAACTTGCCAAGCTCGAAGCCGCGGCTGGCGGCGCGCTGCGCGTCCTGCGCACCCGGCAGGATGTCGGTCGCGATCAGCGCGCATTCGGCCAGCGCTGTGCCAAGTCTCGCATGGGCCTGGCCCAGTTCAGCGCGCAGGCGGGCAGCTTGCGCATCCTGTTCGTCCTGCGCCTTGTCGACGCGGCGCAGCGCATCCAGGACGGCGCCATCGTTGCGATTGAACAGCGGCAGCGGCACCGACAGGCCCAGCACGGTGCGGTTGCGGGCATCGGGCCCTTCGCGCTGAGCGCCGACGATCACGCTGACGTCCGGCGTGCGGCGCGCCTGTTCGAGCCGGGCCAGCGCCTGGCGGTGCTTCAGGTACGCGCCAGCCTGGCGCATGCCGGGTGCGGCGTCCAGTTGTGCCAGTAACCGGTCGAGCGGCGGCAGCACGGGCAGCGTGACAGCGTCGGGTTCGACGACCACGAGTCCGCGCGCGTCACCCGCCCACAGCGCTGCGAGCTGGATACGCGCTGCCTCCAGCGCGCGCGCCGCCTGCAGCGCCTCGATGCGCGCGCTGCCCTGCGCCACACGGGCGCGGGTCTGCTCGACGGGCGACAGGGTGCCGGCATCGACCCGCTTGCCGGCGGCATCCAGCGCGCGGCCAGCGAGATTCACCAGTTCCTGCGACATGCGTTCGCGCGCCAGCGCAGACACGACGTCGTGGAACGCGGCAATCACATCGGCGCGCACGCGCGCCTGCTCGGCGTTCAGCGCCAGCGCCGCCAGCTGGCCTTCGTGGCGCGCCGCATCGATGCGCGCGGCGCGCTTGCCGCCCAGTTCCACTGGAATGGTCAACAGCGCCGTGGTCGTGCGGCTGTCTCCCCGCGTGCCCTCGCGCAGCAACTCGAGCTCGGGATTGGGCCGCGCCCCGGCCTGGGTCAGTGCGCCCTGTTGCGCGGCGACTTCCTGGCCGGCCGCGCGCAGCGTCGGATTCAAACGCAGGGCCAGCGCGATGGCGGCGTCGAGCGTCAAGGGCTGCAGGGGTACGGCCACGGCGGCAGCCATGGGCGCGGCCTGGGCGGCAAGTGGCAGGCCAATGGAGGCCAGCGCGCACGCCATGGCGAACGCCGCCAGCGGCGGTGTCAAACGGTGTTTCATGATGGTGCTCCGAACGGGTGAATGTCCGGCGAAGGCAATCGGGCGGCCGCGCGTGGCGGGCCGGCGATGGAGGTTCGCCGCGCTAGATGCGCAGCAGGCGGTCGGGTGGCGGGATCAGGTCGGGCACGTGCGAGACGTAGCGCCGTGTTTCGCCGCGCAGGTGCGGCGCCCCCTTGGGCAGGGGCAGATTGGGTTGCGACGACAGGACTGCGCTGGCCGACAGATGATGGCAGGCGTCGCAGTCGTTGCACGGGTCGGCCGGGCTGGCGTCATCCTGGGTGGCAGTCGATGACGCGCTCGCGGTCGAGGACGAATGCTTGTGGGTGTGGTGGCCCGGGTGCATCGTCTTTTCATTGTGCGTGCAATAGGCAGCACCCGCCGCCCAGGCGGCCTGGAAGGGCATGGCGAACAGCAGCAGGATGAGGAAAAGACGGCGCATCGGATCGGTCGTTGTCGAATGGCGCGCGACCGGATGATCGCGCGCCAGATGCCATTAAATACCCTGTAGCGGCTGGAGGGTCAAGGATTATCGTCGCGCCGCGCCATACGCGTTACAGGCAGGGTCCGCTTAACCGACCAGCACGCTCGCACGCGACTGCGGTACAGGTTGCGCTGACTGCGGAACAGGCTGCGCTTCCTGTGCACCGCTGCGCGCAGGCACCGGCACATCGAACTGATAATCGGCCGCGGCATGCACTTCCCAGCCGCCGTCGCCCGTCAGCCACAACACGTGCGTATGGTGACGCAGCACGCCGGCGCGGTGCGCGACGCTCACCAGCGTCGTGCCCTTGTCGCGCAGGCGCTTGTACAGCGACGATTCGTTGGCACTGTCGAGCGCGCTGGTGGCTTCGTCCAGGATCACGATGGCTGGCTCGTGCACCAGCACGCGGCCAAATGCCAGGCGCTGCTGCTCGCCGATCGACAGCAGCTTTTCCCAGTCGAGGACGGCGTCCAGGCCCCCGACGCGTCCGGCCAGGTACGGCAGGTGCACCTGCTCGAGGATGTCGGTCAGCTGCGCGTCGCTCAGCGACGTGCGGGTGCTTGGATAGATGAGCTGGCTACGCAGCGTGCCCGGCTGCAGATACGGCTGCTGCGGCAGGAAGAAGAAATCCTCGCGCGGCGGATGATGAATTACCCCGCTGCCCTTGTGCCAGAGCCCGGCAATGGCGCGCAGCAGCGAGCTCTTGCCGCAGCCGCTGTCGCCGTTGATCAGCAGCGCGTCGCCCGGCTTCAGGGACAGCGTCAGGTCCTTGATCAGCACGCGGTCGGACTGCGGCGGGCACAAGGTCAGTGATTCAAGTGCCAGATGGTCGCCAGGGGTGCGCGTGATGCGGGCCTGCGTGTCGCACGGATTGCCGGCCGGCGGCTCGGGCATCACATGCATCGACAGGGTCTGCAGCCGGCCGATGCCCGCGACAAAGCGGCTCAGGCTCTCGAAGTTGTCGACGATGACGCCCACCGCTGCCAGCACCGCCGTGAACGCGCCGGCCGCCTGCACCGCACGGCCCACTTCGAGCTCGCCCGACAGGACGGCATCGGCCAGGATCACGAATGGCAGCACGAGTGTGAGCTGACTGAAGGTGCGCTGGAACAGATTGAGCGCGCGCTGCTTCTTGATCAGGCGCGAAAAATTATGGATGACCTTGTTGAATTTGCTGTCGATGTGCGCGCGTTCCTGCGCTTCGCCTCCATAGAAGGCGATCGACTCAGCATTCTCGCGCAGCCGGATCAGGCTGAAACGAAAATCGGCTTCGCGCCGCAACTGCCAGAAGTTCAGGTGAATGAGCGGATTGCCGAACACCACCAGTGCGATGATTGTGCCCAGCAGCGCGTAACCCACCAGGACGGCCACCAGCACGTGCGAGATCGACCACAGCACGGCGCTGAACGCCACCAGCTGCATCAGCGAACCCAGGAAGATCAGCATGAAGTGGACCGAGCGGCCGGTGAACGTGTTCACATCCTCGCAGATACGCTGGTCCGGGTTGTCGATCTCCTGGTTCGAGCCCAGCTCATAGTATTTGCGGCCGCCCACGTAGCCATCGAGAAAGCGTCGCGTCAGCCAGCGCCGCCACTTGTTCGCGAACAGGTCGCGCATATAGTAGTAGAACGCGTAGATCGGCACGGCAAACGCCAGCACGATCAGGCAAGCCTGGACCGCGCCCCAGAAGCGGTTTCGGTCCTTGCCGGCCAGCGCCGACGTCAGCTCGCCGGCCTGGTCATTGAGCATCACGGCGAGCTTGGTTTCCACCAGCATCAGCACGATCAGCAGGGCCAGCAGCAGCCAGGCCAGCTTGCGCTCGTCGCCCAGCCAGTACGGCTTGGCGACGCTGACGAACTGTTTCCATGCCGCCACCGACAAGGGCGGGCCTCTGCGCTTTTTCTTCGTATTGCCAGGAATGCCGCGTGGCGTTCCCTCGTCAAGCGTCTGTGTATGGTCCGTCATGATTCTGCAATGCCTGTTCCCGGCGCGTCCGACCACGAAAACGCGTCCGGTGGTACGTTGATTCGTGCTGGCATCGGCAGCGATGGCGCCAATGTCTGCAAACCTGTGAATTGTATTTACCCAGTTCACGTACGCAGCATACGGTTGTGTCAGCAAGTAATCCGTGCGGAAACAGACATAACTACACTATCTTGATGGAATCCTCGCTGGACGCAACATCAAAGGCGGCGAGCCCATCGACGGGCGTGCCGTCAATGCACTTTTAGCAGGGCCAGGTCGGGAAACTGCGTTACGCGGTAGCGGATCGGGTAGGTGTCGGGCTCCGGTGTCATCAGGTGCCCCGCGACCGCACTCACCGTATCCCAGTCGTACGTGCCGGCACGCTGCGCCTCCCCCTGCTCATTGAAGCGTACCAGGGCGATCCTGTCTGCCTTGGGAAGCAGCGCATCGACACCCTCTGACCAGGTACAGAGGCTGAATTCCTGGCGCGCATGGTTGTCTTGTGCCAGCATGAAGCTCGCGACAAACAAGTCGAGGTCGTGCTTTTCATGCAGATCGTCGAGAAGTGTTTTCTGGTCCGCATAGTCTTCGGCCAGATAGCGTTGGCGCAATTGGGCCAGGCCGCGTGCAACTTCCTCATCTTCAGGGTTATGGGTTTGTGCGCTGCCGTTCCGAAAATGGTACATCGCCGCCGATACCGTGCGGCCCTGCTCTTCACTGGCAGTGTGGGCCAGGGCAAGCATGGCCAGTAACGCACGGCGATCTCCAGCCGGGGCCAGCAAGATGCTGTCGCGCGTGGGAATCATCGCGACCGGGTCGCTGATGCCGGCGCGGTGGATCACGTCTGGCAGCAGAAGGCGGGATGAGTCGTAGGCATCGTTCCAGTCGCCGACCATCACGCCATCAGGGTTGCGTACGAATCCGCCACCCGGCATGCCACGCAGATGATCGAGCGCCATATCCAATGCCACCGCAAACGACACCCCCCATGCATCGAGCTGCGTTGCAGTCACGATACTCATCGAATCGGCGTCATCGACGACAATAACGGTCACGACATCCTCGCCAAGTGGCGCCGCGGACGTACCAGCCAATGCCGTTCCCGCAAGACGTGCCGACAGACGTAGCGACTCGGCGTACGAGCGCGCCCGAACGGCCGGCAGAAGGTTGGCCCTGACATCCTCGAAGCGCTGCGGAAGCGAGGTGTCGCGCAAGATGGCCATGCACATCTCGAGAAAGCGCGGGCGATCGGCGCGCGCAGCATCACAATATTGTTTGTGCAGGTTGGCGAGATTGACGATCTGGTCGCCGTTTGCACCGGTGAGGATGCGGGCCCGGTCCGCGTCAAAGTGCATCGGATGGGCAAAGCTGCTGTGCTGCGCATGCGCCATCAGCGCCTGTGCGAACTTTTTCAGGGATGGCTTGAACTGGAAGAGTGTCAGCATGGCGCGCCTTGATCGTGGTGATCCACGAATGTAGCGTACCCGATTGCCGGCGTCGAATCGCCTTGCATAGCACATCGATCCCTTTCGTCAAGAAGGCGGCGCCGCCCGGTTTTCTCGCGCATACCGGCGTAAAAAAACCGCCAGGCTCACGCACTGGCGGTTTTTTCATATTGCAGCGTGATTACACCGCTGCGCCTTCGACCGGATCAGCCGCCTTCATCGACAGCTTCAGACGACCGCGCTCGTCGGTCTCGAGGACCTTGACGCGCACTTGCTGGCCTTCTTTCAGATAGTCGGCAACAGCGTTGACACGCTCGTTGGCGATCTGCGAGATGTGCAGCAGGCCATCCTTGCCTGGCATGACTTGCACGATCGCGCCGAAGTCCAGCAGTTTCAGCACGGTGCCGTCGTAGGTCTTGCCCACTTCGACCGATGCGGTCAGCTCTTCGATGCGGCGCTTGGCTTCCTGGCCGGCAGCAGCGTCAACCGACGCGATCGTGACCACGCCTTCGTCGCTGATGTCGATCTGGGTGCCGGTCTCTTCGGTCAGCGCGCGGATGACAGCGCCGCCCTTGCCGATAACGTCACGGATCTTCTCTGGATTGATGCGGATGGTGATCAGGCGTGGCGCGAAGTCCGACAGTTCGGTTTTCACGGTTGGCATGGCCTTCTGCATTTCGCCCAGGATGTGGTGACGGCCTTCTTTGGCTTGCGCCAGTGCCACCTGCATGATTTCCTTGGTGATGCCCTGGATCTTGATGTCCATCTGCAGCGCGGTGATGCCTGCTGCGGTACCGGCCACCTTGAAGTCCATGTCGCCCAGGTGATCTTCATCGCCCAGGATGTCCGAGAGCACGGCGAACTTGCCGCCTTCCTTGATCAGGCCCATGGCGATACCGGCCACGTGCGATTTCATCGGCACGCCGGCGTCCATCAGTGCCAGGCAGCCGCCGCAGACCGAAGCCATCGACGACGAACCGTTCGACTCGGTGATTTCCGAGACCAGGCGCACCGAGTAGCTGAAGTCTTCCGGATCCGGCAGCGCAGCGATCAGCGCGCGCTTGGCCAGACGGCCGTGGCCGACTTCGCGGCGCTTCGGCGTACCGACGCGGCCGGTTTCGCCGGTGGCGAACGGAGGCATGTTGTAGTGCATCATGAACGAGTCGGTGTACTCGCCCATCAGCGCGTCGATCTTCTGGCTGTCGCGGGCGGTGCCCAGCGTGGCAACGACCAGCGCCTGCGTTTCACCGCGGGTGAACAGGGCCGAACCGTGGGTGCGTGGCAGGACGCTCGAACGGATCGAGATCGGACGCACGGTGCGGGTATCGCGACCGTCGATGCGTGGCTCGCCTTCCAGGATCTGCGAACGCACGACCTTGGCTTCCATGTCGAACAGGATGTTGCCGACGTCGCCAGCATCTGCCGTCACGCCAGCGGCGTTCAGGTCAGCCATCACTTCGGACGACAGCGACTTCAGTTTTTGCTGACGCGCCGATTTTTCGCGGGTCTGGTACGCATCGCGCACTTTCGCGCCGGCCAGTTCGCCGATACGGGCGATCAGTTCTTCGTTCTTTGGCGCTGGCGCCCATTCGACTTCCGGCTTGCCGCCTTCGGCGACCAGGTCGTGGATCGCATCGATCACGACTTTCATCTGGTCATGGCCGAACACGACGGCGCCCAGCATGATTTCTTCGGACAGTTGCTTGGCTTCCGACTCGACCATCAGGACGGCGGTTTCGGTACCGGCCACGACCAGGTCCATCTGCGAGGTCTTCAGCTCGGTGGTGGTCGGGTTCAGGATGTACTGGCCATTCGCGTAGCCGACGCGCGCGGCGCCGATCGGGCCGCTGAACGGGATGCCGGCGATGCACAGGGCGGCCGACGCGCCGATCATCGCAGGGATGTCCGGATCGATTTCAGGGTTGACCGACAGCACGTGGATGATGACCTGGAGTTCGTTCAGGTAGCCTTCCGGGAACAGCGGACGGATTGGCCGGTCGATCAGGCGCGAGGTGAGCGTTTCTTTTTCGGAAGGACGGCCTTCGCGCTTGAAGAAACCGCCCGGGATTTTACCCGCAGCATACGTTTTCTCGAGGTAGTCGACGGTCAGCGGGAAGAAGTCCTGGCCCGGCTTGGCATCCTTGCGTGCGACCACGGTTGCCAGCACGACGGTATCTTCGACCGACACCACGACGGCGCCGCTTGCCTGGCGCGCGATTTCGCCCGTCTCCAGGGTGACAGTGTGTTGACCGTACTGGAAGGTTTTCGTAACTTTGTTAAACATGGGGTATCCCTTTCATTTTGCCGACAGATTTTCAGGTGCTGTCGTTCACCTCTCACCACGGGCCGTTCACGAGCAGAACAGCCTTGCAACAACAAACAAACTGCTCAAAAACGAAAAATGCCCGCGACAGAGAACTGGCGCAGGCATCTTCAGACTTAAACCGTCTGGCGCAAACGAATTACTTACGCAGGCCCAGTTTGGCGATCAGGTCGCGGTAACGGTTCAGATCCTTGTTCTTCAGGTACGACAGCAGGCTCTTACGACGGTTGACCATCATGATCAGACCACGACGCGAGTGGTGATCTTTCTGGTGGGCCTTGAAGTGGCCGTTCAGGTCGTTGATGCGTGCGGTCAGCAGTGCAACTTGCACTTCTGGCGAACCGGTGTCTTTTTCGCCGCGTGCGTTGTCCGCGATAATCGCGGCTTTGTTCAGAGTTTCTACGGTCATGATGTTACCTTTCACATGCGGTGCAAGAGTCGGAACCCAGCGCACCGTGATTGATTGAATGCCTGCCCGGATTCGGACAGACCGGCAAGTATAGTGCAAATCGCGGGTACCCACCAGCGTTTGCCTGCCCTGCCGCCACGTAAAGGACAAAATAATGCACCCAATGATGAAAATAACAACGCTGGCCGCCACGCTGCTGCTGGCGGCGTGCGCCACCCGCCCTGCCCCGCTGCCGGGCGAAACAGCCGATGTGGTCCAGGCCAAGCTTGGCAAGCCGACGTCCATCTATGTCGATCCCGATGGCGCGGCGCGCTCGCTCGAATACGCGACGGGGCCGATGGGCCAGTACACGTGGATGGCACGCCTTGGTTCCGATGGGCGCCTGACGGCCTACGAGCAGGTGCTGACTGGCGAAAAATTTGCCACGCTCAAGGTCGACCAGGCCACCAAGGAGCAGGTATTGCGCACGATCGGGCGCCCTGCCGAACGCTCGCGCGTGGCGATGCAGAACTACGAGGTGTGGTCGTATCGCTACAAGGAGGCTGGTGTCTGGAACTCGATGATGCACGTTCACTTCGACGAACAGGGCGTCGTGCGCCAGATGATGAACGGCCCGGACCCGATGTACGAGCCAAGGGAACGCAGCCCCTGGTAGGGGCTGCTGCATGAAAAACGCCTAGCGCGCGGGTGGCAGCTTGCGCCCGCCGTCGCTGTGCACGAAGTCTTCGATCGCGTCGAGCGACGGCGCCAGGCGGCGCAGCGAGCTCGATAGCGTTGCGAGCAGCGTGACGTGGTTCACGCCAGTAAAGCTCACTTCGCGCACCGGCACACCCGTCGCACGCAGCCGGTCCGCCAGCGCGCCCGTGTTGCGCTCCGGGTCGACTGTCGAATCGTTGCGCGCCGCGATCAACAGCGCAGGCGGCGCATTGACCGTCACGTGGTTGATCGGCTGCGAATCGCGCGGCGTATCCGGGTACAGAAAGACCGGGCGCGTCGTTTCATTTTCGACGGGCAGGAAGTTGTACGGGCCGGCCATGCCGATCCAGCCACGCAGGATGCTCGGGGCCGTGCCCTGCGCCCGCAACCAGCGCGGGTCGAGCGCCAGCATTGCCGCGTTGTAGGCGCCGGCACTGTGGCCCATCGCATAGATGCGCTTCGGATCGCCGCCATAGGCCTTGATGCGGCGCGATGTCCAGGCCAGCGCTTCGGCGCTGTCGGTCAGGAAGTCCGGATAGCGTACCTGCGGGTACAGGCGGTAGTCGGGAATGACTACGACGAAACCACGCGCCGCCAGCGCGCGGCCGACGAAGGCATAGTCGCCCCGCTCGCCATTGACCCAGTTGCCACCGTAGTAGAACACGATGACGGGCGCCGGGCCGGTCCAGTTTTCAGGGCGGTAGATGTCGAGTACGTGGCGCGGATTGGTGCCGTAGGCGGCCGAGGCCACCGTGCGCGTGGCGCCGCTTGGCGAGACCGCATTGACCAGCGACAGCGGCGAGCAGGCCGCAAGGAGTCCTGACAGCAGCAGGACGGTGGCGGCGCAGGCGGCAAAGTAAGGAGCTCTCATGGTTCAGGCAGCCTGTGATCAGCGGTGGAGGTCGTCGTCGGCGTCGTCGAGCGGGATGATGCTGACCCGCTTGCCCTTTGCACGCTGCCACACATACACGGCGTAACCCGACAGGCCGTAGATCACGAAGATCGGCCACAGTACCTTGGGCGGATCGATCGCCAGCAGCGCCAGCACCAGTGCAATCAGGAACACGGCGATGAACGGCACCGACTTGCGGAAGTTGATGTCCTTGAAGCTGTAGAACGGCACGTTGGACACCATCGTCAGGCCGGCGAAGACCGTGATGCCCCACGACACCCACTCGACCTTGCGCGGGATGACGCTGATATCGGGATCGATCATCATCATGATGAAGCCGATCACGAGCGCCGCCGCCGCCGGGCTGGGCAAGCCCTGGAAGAAGCGCTTGTCGACCACTTCGATATTGGTATTGAAGCGTGCCAGGCGCAAGGCGGCGCAGGCGCAATAGATGAAGGCGGCGACCCAGCCGACCTTGCCAAGGCCGTTGAGCGACCATTCGTACATTACCAGCGCCGGCGCAGCGCCGAACGAGACCATGTCGGCCAGGCTGTCGTACTGGGCGCCGAATTCGGATTGGGTATTGGTCAGGCGCGCGATGCGCCCGTCCAGGCCGTCGAGGATCATTGCGATGAACACGGCCCAGCAAGCCTGGTCGAAACGCTGGTTCATCGCCATGACGATGGCGTAGAAGCCACAGAACAGCGCCGCGGTGGTAAAGGCATTGGGCAGCAGGTAGATGCCGCGGCTGCGCTCACCGGCCGCGCGTGCTTGCGTACGGGGCGCGAAACGCTTTTTCAGGCGGGAGAATCGTGGACCCTTGGGCGGGGTCCCTGGCTTTCTTCTTCGTGGAAAAGTTGGCATAAGCAATCGTATTCAAGTGAGCCGCCGAGCGACTGTTCCCAGCCATTATAGAGGCGGGACCCGTGTTAGCGAAACACTACGCTAACCCAGCTGGCAATTGCATGGCGCCTACTTGAAGGCGCAGTCAACGTTAAATAGAGCCAAGCCATGAACTGATGAGCGGTTTCGTGGTCCAACGCCGGTCCCCAGCGTCAGGAATCGCTCATGAAAGCGCCCCGTTTCAAGAACTGGTTTGCCAAGCTGTCAGCGCTAAATCAGCCACAGCGCCGCCAAGTGCTCGACGCCCTGCATCCCGCAGCCGGCCTCGACCAGGTGGTCGCGCTGATCGCGCAGACCAGAGCGCCAGCGCGCTGCTGCCCCAGCTGTGGCAACGAATGCTGCAATCGCCACGGATACGCCAACGACCTGCAGCGCTTTCGCTGTTGCGCCTGTGGCCGCACTTTCAACGACCTGAGCGGCACGCCGCTGGCGCGACTCAGGCACAAGGCCAAATGGCTCGCGTATTCGCAGGTGTTGCTCGATTCTCTGTACGTACGCAAGGGCGCAGACCGGATCGGGGTGCACCGCAACACGGCATTCCGGTGGCGCCACCGCTTTCTCGATTGGGTCAAGCTCGACCGGCCCCTATCGCTCAATGGCATCGTGGAGGCCGATGAGACATTCCTGCTCGAATCGCAAAAAGGATCACGCACGCTCGACCGGCCGCCACGCCGACGGGGCGGCCACGCCCCCAAACGTGGCATTTCCCGCCACCTCGATTGCATCCTGGTGGCGCGCGACCGGAATGGCCGCACCATCGATGCCGTCACCGGCCGTGGCGCACTGACGGCCGCGCAACTCGAACGCTATTTGCTGCCCAGACTTGATCCGCAGGCGCTCCTGGTCAGCGACAGCCACGCTGCATACCGGGCCTTTGCACGCATGCACAGGATTGCGCACGAGACAGTCAATCTGCACGCTGGCGTGCGCGTCAGGCATTCGGGTAGCCGCGCCATCCACGTACAGAACGTGAACGCGTACCACGGGCGCTTCAAGGCCTGGCTACTGGGCTTTCGCGGGGTGGCATCGCGCTATTTGCCCAACTACCTTGGGTGGCGCTGGGCACTGGATGGCGGGCGGGTCAGTTCAGCAGAACAATTGTTTTGCATCGCAATCAGCGTCATCAACAGACAACGCTGACTGCGCCTTACTTGAGGCGCAGTCAACGTTAAATAGAGCAAAGCGGTGAACTGATGAGCGGTTTCGTGGTCCAACGCCGGTCCCCAGCGTCAGGAATCGCTCATGAAAGCGCCCCGTTTCAAGAACTGGTTTGCCAAGCTGTCAGCGCTAAATCAGCCACAGCGCCGTCAGGTGCTCGACGCCCTGCGTCCCGCAGCCGGCCTCGACCAGGTGGTCGCGCTGATCGCGCAGGCAAGAGCGCCAGCGCGCTGCTGCCCCAGCTGTGGCAACGAACGCTGCAATCGCCACGGATACGCCAACGACCTGCAGCGCTTTCGCTGTTGCGCCTGTGGCCGCACTTTCAACGACCTGAGCGGCACGCCGCTGGCGCGACTCAGGCACAAGGCCAAATGGCTCGCGTATTCGCAGGTGTTGCTCGATTCTCTGTCCGTACGCAAGGGCGCAGACCGGATCGGGGTGCACCGCAACACGGCATTCCGGTGGCGCCACCGCTTTCTCGATTGGGTCAAGCTCGACCGGCCTCTATCGCTCAATGGCATCGTGGAGGCCGATGAGACATTCCTGCTCGAATCGCAAAAAGGATCACGCACGCTCGACCGGCCGCCACGCCGACGGGGCGGCCACGCCCCCAAACGTGGCATTTCCCGCCACCTCGATTGCATCCTGGTGGCGCGCGACCGGAATGGCCGCACCATCGATGCCGTCACTGGCCGTGGCGCACTGACGGCCGCGCAACTCGAACGCGATTTGCTGCCCAGACTTGATCCGCAGGCACTCTTGGTCAGCGACAGCCACGCCGCGTACCGCGCCTTTGCACGCAAGCACAGGATTGCGCACGAGACGGTTAACCTGCGCGCCGGCGTTCGCGTCAGGCATTCGGGTAGCCGCGCCATCCACGTACAGAACGTGAACGCGTACCACGGGCGCTTCAAGGCCTGGCTACTGGGCTTTCGCGGGGTGGCATCGCGCTATTTGCCCAACTACCTTGGGTGGCGCTGAGCACTGGATGGCGGGAGGGTCAGTTCAGCAGAACAATTGTTTTGCATCGCAATCGGCGTCATCAACAGACAACGCTGACTGCGCCTTACTTGAACTTGACCTTGCCTACCAGGCGCATCTGCAGCGTGGTTTCGCCTGGCTCGAAGCTCGGTTCGGCCGCGCCGTCATCCATCTCGCGCTTGGCGCTCGAGCGCATCATCATGGCCGGCGCACCTTGCGCGTCGCCCGCATAATTGCCCGAGCCTTCGAAGTCGACCGTATCGAGGACGGCGTCGCCCGGCTGGCGACCCATTGCCTTGGCGATCGAGACGATGCGCTCGTTCAGGTTCTGATACGTGGCGGCGATGCGCTGGTCATCGAGGCGCTTTTCGGTCGCCGGGGTCAGGCCGAAGTTGATGTTATTGATCTGCAAGACCTTCTGCGCGGCAGCGGCCGTTTTCGGCAGTGCGGCCAGGTTCGTGGTCTTGACTTCCAGGTACTGGCCGACGCGCCAGGCGATCGGCACCGGCTTGACTGGCGCAACCACGCGCCCGACCGGCTGTGGCTGCACTTCCGGGTACACCGGGTACGTGTAGTAACCCTGGGTTTTCAGTTCGGCTTTCGGATCGGCGCGGCGCACGATCTCGGTGCCCTCTTTCATCTTGCGGTTGACGCGGTCGGCGGCGGCGTTCTTGTCCTTGTCGTGTTCTTCGACGGCGAACGTGATCGTCGCTTCGTCATTGGCGTGCTTGACTTCGCCGAAGGCGGGAACGATGACCATGGTGCCGGTGGTCGCAGTCGACGGCGCGGTCTGCGCCTGGGCAGCGCTGAAGGCCAGCACGAGGGCGGCGGCGACGAGGGATTTGGTGAATGCCATTCTTGTTCTCCTGTGGGTTGCGACGTATGTCCGGCGTAGTTATACGATACCGTGCACAGGGAAAACATCGGTAATTTGTAATGGACAGTTGCAAATGAGTAGCTTTTGACGTGGTTTGTAACAACCGGCGCCCCATGAAAAACGGCGCCCGAAGGCGCCGTTCCTGTCCACTAGCGCGAACTTAGTTCTTCGACTGATCCACCAGCTTGTTCTTCGCAATCCACGGCATCATCGCGCGCAGCTTCGCGCCGACTTCTTCGATCGGATGCTCGGCCGTCAGGCGACGGCGCGAGATCAGCGTCGGTGCGCCGGCCTTGTTTTCCAGGATGAAGCTCTTGGCGTATTCGCCGGTCTGGATGTCCTTCAGGCACTGGCGCATCGCGTTCTTGGTGTCTTCGGTCACGACGCGCGGGCCGGTGACGTATTCGCCGTATTCCGCGTTGTTCGAGATCGAGTAGTTCATGTTGGCGATGCCGCCTTCATAGATCAGGTCAACGATCAGCTTGAGTTCGTGCAGGCACTCGAAGTACGCCATCTCCGGCGCGTAGCCGGCTTCGGTCAGCGTCTCGAAGCCCGCCTTGATCAGTTCGACCGCGCCACCGCACAGCACGGCCTGCTCGCCGAACAGGTCGGTCTCGGTTTCTTCGCGGAAGTTGGTCTCGATGATGCCGGCGCGGCCGCCGCCGTTGGCCATCGCGTACGACATGGCGATATCACGGGCGGCGCCCGATTTGTCCTGGTACACGGCGATCAGGTGCGGCACGCCGCCACCTTGCGTGTAGGTGCCGCGCACCGTGTGGCCCGGCGCTTTCGGCGCGACCATGATCACGTCGAGGTCGGCGCGTGGGACGACCTGGCCATAGTGCACGTTGAAGCCGTGGGCGAAGGCCAGCACGGCGCCCTGCTTGGCGTTTGGCTCGATGTTCTGCTTGTAGACTTCGGCGATGTTTTCGTCTGGCAGCAGGATCATGATGACGTCGGCGTTCTTCACTGCTTCATCGACTTCCGCCACTTTCAGGCCGGCTTGCTCGACCTTGCCCCACGAAGCGCCGCCGCGGCGCAGGCCGACGGTGACATTGACGCCCGATTCGCTCAGATTCTGTGCATGCGCGTGGCCTTGCGAGCCGTAACCGATGATGGCAACGTTCTTGCCCTTGATGAGGGAGAGGTCGCAGTCCTTGTCGTAGAAAACGTTCATTTTTTTGTCCTGTTATTTAATTTGAATTGTGTAATGTTGAGCGTTGCTCAAACTTTCAGAATGCGTTCGCCGCGGCCGATGCCCGAACCGCCGGTGCGCACCGTCTCGAGGATCGAGGCGCGGTCGATGGCGTCGATGAAGGCATCCAGTTTCGATTTGGCGCCGGTCAGCTCGATCGTGTAGGTCTTTTCGGTGACGTCGATGACGCGGCCACGGAAGATATCGGCGGTGCGCTTCATTTCTTCGCGCTCCTTGCCGACCGCCCGTACCTTGATCAGCATGAGCTCGCGCTCGATGTGCTGGCCTTCGGTCAGGTCGACCACCTTGACAACCTCGATCAGGCGGTTCAGGTGCTTCGTGATCTGCTCGATGATGTCGTCCGAGCCGGACGTCACGATCGTCATGCGCGACAGCGTTGCGTCTTCGGTCGGCGCCACGGTCAGCGTTTCGATGTTGTAGCCGCGCGCCGAGAACAGGCCAACCACGCGTGACAGCGCACCGGCTTCATTCTCCAGCAGGACAGAAATAATATGGCGCATTTACAGGTCCTCCGAGCCGAGCAGCATTTCGTTCAGGCCGCGGCCCGCCTTGACCATTGGCCACACGTTTTCACTCTGGTCGGTAATGAAGTTCATGAATACCAGGCGGTCTTTCATGGCGAATGCATCGCGCAGCGCGCCATCGACATCGCCCGGTTTCTCGATCTTCATGCCGACGTGGCCATAGGCCTCGGCCAGCTTTTCAAAGTCGGGCAGCGAATCCATGTACGACTCGGAATAACGCGAGCCGTAATCGATCTGCTGCCACTGGCGGACCATGCCCAGGAAGCGGTTGTTGAGCAGGATGATCTTCGGCGTCAGGTGGTATTGCTTGCAGGTGGCAAGCTCCTGGATGCACATCTGGATCGAACCTTCGCCGGTGACACACGCCACGGTGGCATCCGGATTGGCCATTTGCACGCCCATCGCGAACGGCAGGCCCACACCCATCGTGCCCAGGCCACCGGAATTGATCCAGCGGCGCGGCTTGTCGAACGGGTAGTACTGGGCAGCCCACATCTGGTGCTGGCCGACGTCGGACGTGATGAACGCGTCGCCATCGGTGACCTTGTGCAGCTGCTGGATCACGGACTGCGGCTTGATCAGCGTATCCGAGCTTGCATACGCCAGACAGTCGCGGCCACGCCACTCGGCGATCTGCTTCCACCAGCTTTGCAGCGCAGGCGCATTCGCGTGACCAGTACCGGCCTCGAGCTGCGAGAGCAGTTCGATCAGCACGTCCTTGACGTTGCCGACGATCGGGATATCCACTTTCACGCGCTTGGAAATCGACGACGGGTCGATGTCAATATGGATGATCTTGCGTGGATGCGAAGCGAAGTGCTTCGGGTTGCCGATCACGCGGTCGTCGAAGCGGGCACCAATGGCGATCAACACGTCGCAGTGCTGCATCGCCATGTTCGCTTCATACGTGCCATGCATGCCCGGCATGCCGACGAAGTGCGGATCGGACGAACGCGACCCGCCCAGGCCCATCAGCGTATTCGTGATCGGGAAGCCGGTCGTCTCGACCATGCGGTTGAGCTCATTCGAGGCATTGGCCAGGATGACGCCGCCGCCCGCATAGATCATCGGCCGCTCGGCGTTCTGCAGCAGCGCAACCGCTTTGCGGATCTGGCCGGCATGGCCCTTGTCAACTGGACGGTACGAGCGCATCTCGATCTCGCGCGGGTACTCGAACAGGCATTTGTTGACCGTGATGTCCTTCGGAATATCGACCAGCACGGGACCGGGCCGGCCAGTGCGGGCGATGAAGAAGGCTTTCTTGATCGTTGACGCCAGATCACGCACGTCCTTGACCAGGAAGTTGTGCTTGACCACCGGACGGGTGATGCCGACCGTATCGCATTCCTGGAACGCATCCTGGCCGATCGCGTGGCTCGGCACCTGGCCGGAGATCACGACCATCGGTACCGAGTCCATATAAGCGGTCGACAAGCCGGTGACGGCATTGGTGACGCCCGGACCGGACGTGACGAGGGCAACGCCCACGGTGTTCGAGCTGCGCGAATAGGCGTCGGCGGCATGCACCGCGGCTTGTTCGTGGCGAACGAGAACGTGCTGGAATTTATCTTGCTGGAAGATCGCGTCGTAGATATACAGAACCGCGCCGCCCGGATAACCGAAGACGTGCTTGACGCCCTCTTCTGCCAGACAACGGACAACGATTTCAGCGCCCGTGATGGGGACTGTTGGATCGAAACTCATAACCATTCCTTTCAAAACCCATAGGGTTGATTGATCGGATGCTCGTTCCTGGCGATATGCGTGCTGCGCTTACAACCCTCAGGCTCCACTTCTTTCTGCGTGCACGTCGATGGTTCGGGTCGCCGTAGGGACCGTGCGCATTGACGCTGGGCGCAACTCGTTAGGCTTGAGTGTTTGTAGCGGTTGGACGCATCTCTCGCGCTTGTGGCACGGGTCGGAGCAAACTGCCTACAAATGAAAGCGTGCCATGGCGGACGGGGCGTTGTGGGCGACTCCCGCATGACGTTGATGCTTTGAGGGTGCAAAGCGTGAGGAACACCATACCGCGCCGCACCATTCTGGTCAAGCTTTGTCTTTCGACAAGGTGCGACCATGGTTGGCGGAATAGCTGCAGGACGCTCTCACAGGGTGGCTGCTGCAGCCAAAGCACCGCACTGCGTCGTAGCGCGCAGGGTGCTGACCCGCTCGTTTTTGGTGCAAGTCACGTGCACGTGTTGTAAATCGGGCGCAACGCAGTAAAATTTGATCTATTGCTACATGGAAATCATGTCCCAAAGAAAAAAACGCTTATGATTATTGCCTCGGAAATGCCGTTTTTTTTGCTCACCTTCTGCCCCGGATTCAGCTATGCAAGCGCCCCACGACAATCTTCAGGAAATGGCCATGGCCGCGATGACGGCCATCGACCGCGCACAGGCGGTGATCGAGTTCGATCTCGAAGGCCGCATCCTGCACGCCAACCGCAATTTCCTGCTCACCCTCGGTTACGAGCAGGATCAGGTCATCGGGCGCCAGCATGCAATGTTCTGCGATCCCGCCTATCAGCGCTCGCCCGAATACAAGATGTTCTGGCACAGCCTGGCCAAGGGCGAGTTCCACACGGGCGAATTCAAGCGTATCCGCAGCGACGGCGCACCGGTCTGGATCCAGGCCACTTACAGCCCGATCTTTGACGCCGACGGCAAGCCGGTCAAGGTGGTCAAGTTCGCCACCGACATCACCGAGCAGAAGCTGCTGGCCGCCGAATCGCGCGGCAAGCTCGACGCGATCGGACGCTCGCAGGCAGTCATTGAATTCGATATGCGCGGCAATGTCTTGTCCGCTAACGAAAACTTCTTGCGCACCATGGGTTATACCGAAGACGAGATCGTCGGCTGCCACCACACGCTGTTCTGCGACCCGGAACTGGCCAAAAGCGCCGAATACCGCCACTTCTGGGCCGATCTGGGCCAGGGCCGGTTCCAGGCCGGACGCTTCCAGCGCCGTGGCAAGCACGCCGCTGATATCTGGATCCAGGCCACCTACAATCCGATCCTCGATGCCACCGGCAAACCATACAAGGTCGTCAAGTTCGCGATGGACGTGACGGCCCAGGTACGGCGCGAAGAACTGGTGAGCACCAAGATCGACGCCATCGGTACGGCACTTGACGGCCTGGGCCGCTCGATCACCACAATCGCCGACGGCGCGCGTGACTCCGCCGCGATGGCCGCGCGTACCCAGGACGGTGCGGCCAGCGGCAGCCGCCTGCTGGAACGCTCCAAGGGCGCCATGCAAGCCATCCAGACGTCGTCTGGCGACGTGCGCGAAATCATCGACACCATCACGAGCATCGCCGGCCAGACCCACTTGCTGGCCTTTAATGCCGCGATCGAAGCGGCGCGCGCAGGCGAACATGGGCGCGGCTTTTCGGTGGTGGCCAACGAAGTGCGCAAGCTGGCCGAGAAATCGGCACTGGCGGCGCGCGAAATATCCAAGCTGATCAACGAGACAGTCAGCCGCGTTGACGAAGGCACCCGCCTGGCCGGCGATGTGGAAGATGCATTCGAGCGCATCCTTGAGTCGGTCGCCGCTACCAGCAGTTCGATTGCAGGCATTGGCAGTGCCACCCACCATCAGGCCGACTCCACCCGCGATGCTTCACGCCTGCTGGCCGAGCTCGAGGCAGTGGCGCGCGAGCGCTAGGCCATGCCGGCCACTTGCAGCGCGCCGCTGACGCTGGCGCGCATCCGGATCGGCGAGGTCGGGATCGGCGTACGGATCGAGGCCGTGCTCCAGGCCCTGCCATTGCCGGCGACCCTCGGTCGCCTGCCCCTGCGCACCCACGCCCTGCTCGGCATGGTCGACCACGACGGCATGGCCGTGCCGGTGGTCGACCTGGCGCGCTGGCTCGACGTCGGCGCGGCGCCGGCGGGCGCCGTCCCGCAACTGCTGTTGCTGCGCGACGGGGACCGCACGGTCGGCCTGCGCGTCGATGCGCTCGAGGAACTGGTCGAGGTCGAGGCAGCGGCGCTGCAGCGCCTGCATCACGGCGACGATCCGGACGATGTGTTTCATAGCGCCGTGCCGGTCGGGAACGGCGTGCTTCTGAGCCTGCTGGAAGTGACCCGGCTGACCGATCTGGCGCTGTGCTGGAGCACGGACCCGGCGGCCACCACGGCCGCTGCGTCCGCTTCCCCGCCCGTGGCCGACACGCTGCAACGCACCTGCTACGCGCTGCTCGACACTGGCCACGGCCTGATCGGCGTGCCGCCGGCCGCGCTGGCCGAAGTGCTGGCCTTGCCGCCGCTGACGCACATCGGCAGCAGCGCCTGGTGCCGCTGGAACGACAGCCAGCTCGCGCTGATTGCCAGCACAGCGCTGTTCCAGGCGCCTGGCGTCGACACGCGCGTCGCTGCTGCGCCCCTGCTCGCCGTGCTGCAGCAGGCAGACCTGACGCTTGGCGTGCCAGTGCAGGCCGTTCTGCGGCTCGAGGAATTCGGTCCAGGCGTGCCCAGCACGGACGGGGTTGGCGAGAACGTGATCGATGCCAGCGGCGCCACGGTGCTGCTGGTCGATGTCGCGCGCCTGCTGGCGCGGCATCCCGAGGCGGCGCTGGCGCGCGGCGACAGCGTCACGTCCACCGCCAGTACCAGCGCCGGCACCGGCACCGGCAATGCCGAAGCCTATGTCGTGTTCGATGCCGCCGGCCTGCAGGCGCTGCCGCTCGCGGCGATCGAACAGATCGTGCCGCTGGACGCACCGTCCGGCACGACGATGGCCTGGCATGGCGCGGCCATCCCGCTGATCGACCTGCGCGGGGATGCGCCAGGCACGGACGGCGCGGATGGCACGGTACTGGTGGCGCACGGCACGCAGGGGCTTGCCGGTCACGTCGTGCGCAGCGTGCAGTCCCTGATTCCTGCGGGGGCCGGCCGCATGTTCAACATGGGCGCTGACGGCACCGAGTTCATCATGACCGACGACGGCGGACAGAAAGCCACTTACCGGATTGCGTCACTGGGCTCTGCAACGGGCATGCCGCAAGGGGGAACTGACCCCGCCCATCTGCCTATCAGGCACGGTGGTCCCGATGCAGCGGGCATGGCAGAACCGGCGGCTGAGCGATTCCGATGCAGGCCGGATGGTTTTTTGCTAGGATGCGACAGTTTTCCCTAAAGCACGACCCACTTGCGCGCCTCCCCCTGAACCTGCATGGCCACAGACAAAGAACTTAACGACTTTCTGCAGAATGTCGAACGGCGCGCGTTCAAGCAGGCGGTCTATGCGGTTCGCAAGGACGAATCGGCGCTGGACATCGTGCAGGACGCGATGATCAAGCTCGCCGAAAAATACGGCGACAAGCCGGCAGCCGAGCTGCCGATGCTGTTCCAGCGCATCCTGCAGACGACGATCCTCGATTACTTCCGCCGCGAGAAAGTGCGCAATACCTGGGTCAGCCTGTTCTCGGGCTTCGGGCGGGGCGACGGAAACGACGATGATGACTTTGATATACTCGCCTCACTCGAGGCCGAGCAGGGTTCGGCGGCCGCAGAGTCGAGCGCGGACCAGGTCGAGCGTACCCAGACCTTGCGCTTGATCGATGACGAAGTACAAAAACTCCCGACGCGTCAACGGGAAGCCTTCCTCATGCGTTACTGGCAAGATATGGACGTCGCCGAAACGGCGGCAGCAATGGGATGCTCGGAGGGCAGCGTCAAAACGCATTGCTCGCGCGCTACCCACGCCCTCGCGGCAGCGCTCCAGGCCAAGGGAATCACACTATGAACATCGACGACATCAATCTGGCGTACAAGATACGCCACGCGCTGGACGAACAGCTCGACCACCTGCCGGCCTCGACGGTTGACAGGCTGGCCGCCGCACGCGCGGCGGCTATGGCGCGCAAGAAGCCTGACGCCAGGGCCGGCTTCGGCTGGCGCGGGCTGGGTGCATTTCTTGCCGGGCCGGCCGTGTCGCGCCTGGCCATCGCCGTGCCGCTCCTGGCACTGGTCATTGGCATGGGCGGCTTCTACGAGCATGAACAACAGCAGCAACTGGCCGCACTGGCTGACATCGACGCCGCTGTGCTGGCCGACGAATTGCCGCTGACGGCCTATCTCGACCCGGGTTTCAACGCCTATCTGGAGTCGCAGCAGCGCCAGCAATGACCAAGAAGAACGTCTCGAGATCGCGTTTCCCCGTGCTGAAGACCGTCATCGGCGTGGTGGCCGCTGCTGCGCTGGCCTGGGTGATCGTCGATCGCCTCGAGACGCCGTCCATCCTGCCGGCAGCCACCGAGACGATCGCGAGCGTGCGCCCGCTGCGCAAGGCCCCTGACAAGCCGCTGTGGCGCGACCTGAGCAGTGCGCAACAAGTGGCGCTTGCACCGCTCGCGCCCGAATGGGACCGCATGGAAGGCGCGCGCAAGCGCCGCTGGATCGAGGTCTCGGCCCGCTTTGCCTCGATGGCCCCGGCCGAGCAGCAACGCGTGCAGGAACGCATGCGCCAGTGGATGAAACTCACGCCCCAGCAGCGTGACCTGGCGCGCGAGAACTTCAGCAAGACCAACAAGCTGGCCCAGGGCGACAAGGCCGCCAACTGGGAAAACTACAAGCAGCTGTCGGCCGAAGAAAAGCGCAAGCTGGCCAGCAAGCCCTCCACGCTGCAAAAGAGCGCGCCGATCGCGTTGCCGGACGCGCCGCAACTGGTCGTGCCGATGCCGTGCGCGGCAAACACGACGCGCCGCGGCGCCGAGTGCGTGCTGATCGGCACGCCCGATACGCCGCCGCCGTCGGCGATTGCCGTCGTACCGGCGCCTGTTGCGCCAACACCGAGCACCGTGCCGCCGCTCGCGCCTGCCGCGGCAGCGCCCGCAAATGGCGGCGCTGTCGCCACATCAGGCGTCCAGCCCGGTACCGCGCAGGCCGCCAATGCCGGCAACTGAGCCGCCGGTCATGCTGCCCGAGGCTGCGCTGGCGGCCGCCGGCACGCCCACGATCAGGCGGCGCCTGGCCGTCATGATCTATGAATTCTTCCTGCTGTTCGCGGTCGAGATGCTGGCCGTCCTGCTGTATCTGCTCGTTACCGGCAACCGCCAGGATCCCCTCTTCCAGCATGGTCTGAAGGTGTACCTGTTCGTGATCACGGGCCTGTACTTCACCTGGTGCTGGCGCGACAGCGGGCACACGCTGGCGATGAAGACCTGGCGCATCAAGCTCGTGAAGCCGGGCCATGCCCGCCTGCCCTGGCGCGTCGCCATCGTGCGCTACCTGGCCGCCTGGGGCTGGTTCGCGCCCGCGCTGATCGTCTGCGCGGCCTTCGGGCTGCATGCGAAGGCCGACATCGCGATCGCACTCGCACTCGGCGTTGCTGCCTGGGCAGCAACGGCCTGGCTCGACCGCGACCGGCAGTTCCTGCATGACCGCCTGGCGGGCACGCGCCAGATCGGCCTGCCGAAGCCCATGTCCGGTGAGGGTAACGGCAAGGGAAACGGCAAGGGCAAGCTGCCCTGACACGCCCGAGCCGGCGCGACCCGATAATCGTCGCATCAAGACGGCCACGCTGTGACATCATGCGGTTCCAACAACAAACATCAGTCCACGTGCGCTTTGTCTTCCACTGCGCACGGTACGTTCCCCGAATCAGAATTAGAAGCAGAATCAGCCAGCATGCCCGACACCCGTTTCCAGGCCCTGTTCGAACAGGCGCCAATCAGCATCCAGATCCTCGCGCCATCCGGGCACACCACGCGTGTCAACAAGGCATGGGAAAGCCTGTGGCAGATCCACGAAGGCACGCCGCTGATGGCGTACGTGCTGGGCGACTACAACGTGCTGCACGATCCGCAACTGGCCGACAACGGCATCGGCGCGCTGCTGGCGCGGGCGCTGCAGGGGGAACCGGTTGAATTGCCGGCTGCGCTGTACGACGTCAGCGCGCTCGATGGTCACGGTCCGAAGCGCTGGGTGACGGCGAAGGCGCGGCCCATCAAGGACAAGGCCGGCAACACGCTTGAAGTGATGCTCATGCACGAGGACATCACCGAGCGCATGGCGGCCGACAGTGCGCTGCGCCTGCGCGAGCAGCGCTTCCGCTCGCTCGTGATGGCCACGTCGCAGATCGTCTGGTCGAATACCCCGGATGGCCGCGTGCTGGAAGACTCGCCGTCCTGGCGCGCCTATACCGGCCAGACCTACGACGAATGGAAGGATTTCGGCTGGGTCGATGCCCTGCACCCCGACGATCGCGCACCGGCCCAGTCTCTGTGGCTGGCCTGCGTTGCCGCGCGCTCGGTGTTCGAGACAAAATACCGGCTGCGCAGCGCCGACGGCAGCTACCGCTGGACCGCGGTCAAGGGCATCCCGATCCTGGCCGACGACGGCACGATCCGCGAGTGGATCGGCGCCAACAGCGACATTCACGACATGATCTCGGCCGAGCTCGAACTGGCCCAGCGGCTCGACCGCGAAAAACGCAACAGCGCCCTGCTGGCCAAGGTCGCGCAGGCAGCCCGCACGCTGCACACGGTGCTGGCGGCCGAAGACATCGCGCAGGCGCTGGTGACGGCCGTGCGCGACATCCTGCAGACCCACCAGGCAGTTGTTTCGCTGACCGAAGCGGGCGGCTGGACGCAGGCCATCAACGCCGTCTCGCTGTCGGACAAGTACGCTGCTTACCGTGGTTACGATGCAAAGACGGACGGCTCCGGGATCTACGCACAGGTGTGCCGCGACAACCGCGTGATGCGCCTCACGCAAGCGCAGCTCGAAGCGCATCCGGCCTGGCGCGGCTTTGGCGAGCATGCCGGTGCGCATCCGGTGCTGCGCGGCTGGCTGGCCGTGCCGCTGATCGACCGCATGGGCAAGAACATCGGCCTGATCCAGGCATCCGACCGGTTCGAGGGCGACTTCACGGACGAGGACGAAGCCATTCTCGTGCAACTGGCGTCGATCGCCGCCACCGGTTTCGAGAATGCGCGGCTGTACGGTTCGCTGCAGGATCAGGACCGTCGCAAGGACGAGTTTCTGGCCATGCTGGCGCACGAATTGCGCAACCCGCTGGCGCCGATCGCTGCGGCCGCAGAGATGCTCAAGTTCGGCACCGCCAACGAAGAACGGGTACGGCGCTCGAGCGAAGTGATCAGCCGCCAGGTGCGCCACATGACGTCGCTGGTCGACGACCTGCTCGACGTGTCGCGCGTCACCCGCGGCCTGATCAAGCTGGACCGGGCGCTGCTCGACCCGATGCAGCTCGTGGCCAATGCCGTCGAGCAGTCGCAGCCATTGATCACGGCGCGCGGCCATACGCTGAGCGTGACGGGCGACGCCGCCGGCGCCCACATCGCTGGCGACGCGCACCGCCTGGTCCAGGTGCTGGCCAACCTGCTCAACAACGCAGCGAAGTACACGTCCCACGGCGGACGCATTGCGTTGACGGTGGCGCGCGAAGCGCAGACCGTGACTATCACCGTGCACGACAACGGGGTTGGCATCGATGCGTCGCTGTTGCCGCGCATGTTCGACCTGTTCACCCAGGCCGAACGCTCGCCGGACCGGGCCCAGGGCGGCCTCGGTATCGGGCTGGCCCTGGTCAGGAGCATCATCGACCTGCATGGCGGCGACGTCATCGCCGCCAGCGATGGTATCGGCCGCGGCAGCACCTTCACGGTCCGTCTTGCCATTGCCGACACGGTCACCGGCGCCGTCGATGCAACGGATGCGCTGCGCTTGCAACAGCGTTAACTTGTCACGCGGAATTCGAAATACGTCGTCGCAGGAATACCCCAATAATTGAACGGTCTACGAACTCGTCAATTATTGAATAAGGGTACGCCATGCACCAATCACATCTTCGTGTCGTCATCATGGGCGGCTCCAGCGGCATCGGCGCCGCTACCGCCATCGCCTTCGCCCGCCAGGGCGCCCACCTCGTGCTCGGCGCGCGCGGCAAGGACGGCCTTGACGACATCGCCCAGCGCTGCCGCCAGGCTGGCGGCCATGCCGACGTGCTGGTCGTCGACGCTACCGATGCCGACGCGGTGGCCGCGTTCGCACAGGATGCACGCGACCTTCTCGGCCAGATCGACCTCTGGTTCAGCAATGTGGGCAGTGGCGTCGTCGGCAAGTTCGCCGATGTCCCGATCGCGCACCATCGCCAGGTGATCGAGACCAACCTGATCACGCACATGAACGACGCGCACGCCGTGATCCCGATTTTCCTGGAGCAGAATTACGGCATCTGGGTCAACATGATTTCGTCGGGCGGCTTCGTCGCCACCCCGTACGCAGCGGCCTACGGCGCCAGCAAATTCGGGCTGCGCGGCTTCAGCGAAGCGCTGCGCGCCGAACTGGGCAAGAAGCGCGACATCCATGTGTGCGACATCTACCCGTCCTTCGTCGACACGCCGGGCTTCAAGCACGCTGCCAACTATACGGGCGCCAAGCTGTCGTATCCGCCGGGCGTGCTGGCCCCTGAAAAAGTGGCCAATGCCGTCGTCGCCCTGGTGCGCAAGCCGCGCGCCGTCACGCTGCTGGGCGCGCCCGATGTGACCAAAAAGCTCACGCAACTGGCGCCCGACCTGCTGGCATCCGGCATGAACCGCTTCATGGAAACCTGGGCCAAACGTGCTGACCCCACCGAAGACACGGTGGGCGCATTGTACGAGCCGCAGCAGGGCGCCAGCGGCGTGCACAGCGGCATGGTGAAGCGCCCTGCCCCTGCCCCTGCTAGAGCGCGGCGCGACGTGCAGCCTCGCGTGCCATCGAATGACAACACGCTCGCCGTGGGCGCCGTGCTGATCGCGGCCGCCGTCGGCCTCTCCTTGCTGGGCAAACGCTCTGACAATTAATACGTTAGGTTGACCTGCATGACGGCAGTCGTTCCGCTGACCTCGTTACCGACGATCAGCAACGGCTTGCCGTTGGGCGACTTGTGCGCCGGGATAAACGTCAAGCCTTCCGGTCCCAGGTAGCCCTTGTCGCCATCACGCGTGTTCAGGTAGGTCACGAACGACGCCGACGCCGGCTACGTGATGTCGTAGACCATCACGCCGCCGATGCGCTCCAGGCCGACAAACGCATACTGCTTGTCGCCGAACTTGCCGACCACGACGCCTTCCGGCTCCGGGCCTTTCGAGCCACTGCGGTCTTCCAGATTGTTGTTGTCGTTGCTGGCGTTGAAACGTGCGTTCGGCAGCGTGCTGGTGCGGCGCTCGAATTCGTCGCCCGAGTCGTAGACGCGCTTGATGTCGGTGTCCCAGATCGAGAACGACCGCCCGCCAAACGTGTACAGCTCGGTGCACTGGCCGGCCGCGTTCTTGCCGGTCATGCCACCGCCGTTGGGCGTTGTCGTCACGCGCAGCCGGCCCAGATTCGAGTCGAACGTCGCGTTGCCGGCGTTAGGGAACACGCTCGGGTCCAGCCCTGCCGTGCAATGGGCGCGGATGCGCGTCTCTTCATTGAAGCCCGGCCAGTCGGCGCGGGCGTCGCCCTCATTCGCGGTCAGCAGGTAATGCTTGCCATCGACCGTGTAGCCGGCAATCGCGTCCGGCAGGTACATGCCCTTGACGGGCTGCGGGCCGATCTTCGTGGCCGGCGTGCCGCTGTTGGTATTGGTGCCGCCATCTTCGTCCGATGCGTCCATACCGAAACCGGCGACATTGTGGTCCTTGAAGCCGAGCGGCTTGATCGACGTGACCTTCGCGCTCGCCACATCGACGATGGCAATGGCATTGTTTTCCTGCAGCGTGACCCAGGCCGTCTTGCCGTCTTCGCTGACGGTGATGTATTCCGGCTCGAAGTCCTGCGCCGCCGTGGCGTTGGGACCAAAGATGCGGATGCCCTGCGCGCGCAGCGCCGTTTCCTGGCCATTGAAGCTGCGAAAGTCTGCGGTGGCGACACTTGGTGCACCGCCGCGATTCACGGTGATGATGCTGACCGCGCCTTCCGGATCGCTGGTAGCGGCCACGCCATAGCCGCTTGGCTCGCCTTCATTCGCGACCAGCACCTTGCTGCCGTGAGGCGTGAACACCAGCATGTCGGGCAGCGCGCCGACTTTGACACTGTTGATCAACTTGAGGTCGGCCGCATTGTAGAACGCCACGGTGCCCGGGTCGGTCTTGACCGCCGCTTCGATGGCAAGTGCGACCAGGCCGTCATGCACGGCGACGCTGTTGACGGCCTTGCCGATGCCGGCGACGCTGATCGTGCCCAGCAGCTTGGGCGCATTCGGCGCGCTCAGGTCCAGCACGTCGACGGTGCCATTCGCGCCGTTGACGACGAACAGGCGCTTGCTGGCCGCATCGTAGGCGGTGATCTCGGCCGCGCCGACGGCGCCGCCGTTGTAGCTGCCGATTTTTTCCAGCGTCAGTGTGGTGGGCGTCGGTTCGTCGTCATGGTCGCCGCCGCAGGCAGCAAGCGTGCAGGCCAGCGCAATTGTGGCAATCATCGGAAGGTAGCGGGTGGTAGCAGGAACAGCAGGGGCACGGCGCAGCATGATGGTCGGTTTTCCAGGGATGAAAAACCGCCAGCATAGGACGCGCCGATGACAGCAGCATGACATGTCATCAACACGTTCCCCGTCACCGGATCAGAACTGGTCGGTGTCGCGCAGGAAGCGCCAGCCGCCGGCCGGCATCGGGCCCATCGAGATGCGGCCGATGCGCAGGCGGCGCAGTGCGGTCACGCGCAGGCCCACGTCGCCGCACAGGCGCTCGATCTGGCCGCGCTGGATGTTCTTGCCGGCGATGCGCAGGCGCTGCTCGCTCTGCCAGCTGGCCTTGAACATGCGGCCAAGCTTGGCCATGCCATTGTCGGCTATCTGACCGTCGACCTCGACGACGTATTCGGACTCGTTGCGCGATGCATCGTCGACCAGCTTGCGGATCACGCGGAAATCCTGGCTGAACACGATCAGGCCCGAGGCCATGGTTTCCAGCGGCGTGGCGGCCGTGGTCTTGAACAGGTGCCGGCGCAGGAACGGCTTGCCGCGCCCGTGTTCCAGCACCTGGTTCTCGGCGGTGATGCTCGCGAGCGCCGCCTCGATTTCCATGCCGGCCGGCTTGTGCATCAGGATCGTTACCGGGTCCGGTTCGACCGGCGTCGCGCCGGGCAGCAGCTCGACCTTTTGCTCCGGCGTGACGCGGGTGGCGGGATCTTCGGCCACGGCGCCGTCGACGCTGACCCAGCCGCCGGCAATGTAACGCTCGGCATCGGCGCGCGAGCACCCTGCCACGTCGGCCACGCGCTTGGCCAGGCGGATTGCTTCTTCAGTTGTCATGCACGCCAATCAGTAAAAAATGCGGTGAAGACGTCGACCGTGCGCTGAACATCGCGCGCGGAGACATCGAGGTGCGTCACGAGACGCATTCTGGGACCGACCGTGGCGCGGATCTGCGCCCGTTCGAGCGCCGCGCGCAGCGGTGCGCAGGCGCCAGCCGGCACGTCGATCCAGAAGATATTCGTTTGCGGGGTACTGACGGTGAGCGCCGGGATCAGGGCCAGGCCGCGCGCCAGTTCAGCGGCATTGTCATGGTCCTGCGCCAGCAGCGCGACATTGTGTTCGAGCGCGTAATGCGCGGCAGCGGCGATCACGCCGGCCTGGCGCATGCCGCCGCCCAGCATCTTGCGCCAGCGCTTGCCCTGTTCGATGAAGGCCTTCGGACCCAGCAACACCGAGCCGACCGGCGCGCCCAGGCCCTTGGACAGGCAGACCGAGACGGTATCAAAACCCTTGACGGCGTCCGCCAGGCTGATGCCCTGCTTGACGGCCGCATTGCAGATGCGCGCGCCGTCCAGGTGCGTGGCCAGGCCCTTCTCATGGGCCAGCGTCGTGGCCGCAGCCACGTACTCCTGGCTCAGCACACGGCCGCCGATCGTGTTTTCCAGCGCCAGCAGGCGCGTACGCGCGAAGTGCATGTCGTCGGGCTTGATATAGGCCTCGATATCGGCAAGCAGGATCGAGCCGTCCGGCTGGTTGGCGATTGGCTGCGGCTGGATGCTGCCCAGCACTGCGGCGCCGCCGCCTTCGTATTTGTAGGTGTGCGCTTCCTGGCCGACCAGGTATTCGTCGCCGCGGCCGCAGTGCGTCATCAGGGCGATCAGATTGGTCTGCGTGCCGCTCGGGGCGAACATGCCGGCCTCGTAACCGAACAGCTCCGCCGCGTAATCCTGCAGGCGGTTGACGGTAGGGTCATCGCCATACACATCGTCGCCGACGCCCGCAGCCACCATCGTGGCGCGCATCGCGGCGCTTGGCTGCGTCACCGTGTCGCTGCGCAGGTCGATCCAGCCTTGCGTGTTGTCGCTCATGCTTGTTGTCACTCCGTGGTGGCGGCTTGTGGGGCGTAGAAACGTTCGGTCATTTCTGCCAGGCCCAGTTCACCCAGCACCTCGTGCAGGCGTTCGGTCGGGCGACGGCGCGGCAGGTTCTTGTAGGTGGCGATGATCAGCTCGTTCTTCATCGAGTGCTCCCAGCCCACCAGCTCGGTCACGGTGACCTGGTAGCCATGCGCCTCGAGCTGCAGGCAGCGCAGCACATTGGTGATCTGGCTGCCGAATTCGCGCGTGTGGATCGGGTGGCGCCAGATTTCGGTCAGCGCGCTGCGTTTCACGTCCTTGCCTTTGTTCTTGCGCAGGACGGTGGCGACTTCGGCCTGGCAGCACGGCACCAGCACCATGTGCTTCGCGTTCTTCTTGAGCGCGAAGTCGATGGCGTCATCGGTGGCGGTATTGCAGGCGTGCAGCGCCGTGACGATGTCGATTGTTTCCGGCAACGCACTCGACGTGGTCGATTCGGCCACCGACAGCGGCAGGAATGACATGCCCTTGAAACCCAGGCGCGCGGCCAGCTCGGTCGATTTGGTGACCAGCTCTTCGCGCGTCTCGATGCCGTAGATGTGCGAACCCTCGGTTTGGGCTTTCACGAACAGGTCGTACAGGATGAAGCCGAGGTAGGATTTGCCGGCGCCATGGTCTACCAGCGACACGCTGCCCTTCGCCCCTTGCACATCGCGCAGCAGCGGCTCGATGAAGTTATACAGGTGGTAGACCTGCTTGAGCTTGCGGCGGCTGTCCTGATTCAACTTGCCGTCGCGGGTCAGGATGTGCAGCTCTTTGAGCAGCTCGATCGACTGGCCCGGGCGAACCTCGGGTGGCAGCTCCGGCGCAGCCTGGGCTTTCTTGACGTTCTCGACACGCTTCATGAAGATCAGTGGTTCTTTTCGGCGGCGTGGTTGATCGTGTACTTCGGAATCTCGACGACGAGGTCTTCGTCAGCGACGATCGCCTGGCACGACAGGCGCGAATTGGGCTCCAGGCCCCAGGCCTTGTCGAGCATGTCTTCTTCCTGCTCTTGCTGTTCGTTCAGCGAATTGAAGCCTTCGCGCACGATCACGTGGCAGGTGGTGCAGGCGCAGACGCGGTCGCACGCGTGTTCGATGTCGATGTCGTTCTCGAGCAGGACGTCGCAGACCGATTTGCCGCTTGGCGCGTCAAGCACGGCGCCTTCTGGGCACAGCACGGGATGGGGAAGGATGACGATTTGTGGCACTTGGATTACCTCGGTTGATTGTTGTATTTGTGCGGGTGTGCAGATCAGATTTCGTCCAGCGACTTGCCCGACAATGCCTTGCGCACGCTCTTGTCCATGCGGCGCGCCGCGAATTCTTCGGTGCCATGCGCCAGCGCCTGGACTGCATCGTGCACCGCGTTCTGGCGCAGGCCCGGTTCGAGCGCAGTATCGTTCGACATCGCCACCGCGTCGCGCACCAGTTGCAGCTGCGCAGCAATCGTGGCCTGCTCGTCGGGCGACAGCAGATCGGTATCGCTGTCCAGCGCCGACTGCGTCGCCAGCAGGATGCGCTCGGCCTCGACCTGCTCTTCGCGCAGTGCGCGCATCTGCATGTCGCTCGAGGCCGACGTGTACGACTCCTGCAGCATGCGCGCCACCTGATCGTCCGCCAGGCCATACGACGGCTTGACCGTGATCGATGCCTCGACGCCCGAGCGCATTTCGCGCGCGGCCACGGCCAGCAAGCCATCGGCGTCGACCTGGTAGGTCACGCGGATGCGCGCCGCACCGGCCGCCATCGGCGGGATGCCGCGCAGCTCGAAGCGCGCCAGCGAGCGGCAATCCGACACCAGCTCGCGCTCGCCCTGCACCACGTGCACTGCCAGCGCCGTCTGGCCATCCTTGAAGGTCGTGAATTCCTGCGCGCGCGCGACCGGAATCGTCGAGTTGCGCGGAATGATTTTTTCGACCAGGCCGCCCATCGTCTCGATGCCCAGCGACAGCGGGGTCACGTCCAGCAGCAGCCAGTCTTCGCCATCGGCGCGGTTGCCGGCCAGCAGATTGGCCTGGATCGCCGCGCCCAATGCCACCACGCGGTCCGGGTCGATATTGGCGTGCGGGATGGTCTGGAAGAATTCCGATACGGCCCGCCGCACATGCGGCATGCGCGTCGCGCCGCCGACCATGACCACGCCGTCGACGTCTTCGACGCTCGTATCGGCATCGCGCATCGCCTTGCGGATCGCGTTCATCGTCTTGCCGACCAGGTGCTTGGTGATCTCGACGAACTCGCTGGCCGTGATCGTTACCTGCACCAGCTCGCCCGATTTCAGGATCGCCTCGATCGTCGTTTCTTCGTTCGTCGACAGCAGTTCCTTGGCCTGGCGGGCCTTGACCATCAGCGTCGCGGTGTCCTGGTCCGACAGCGGCGCCAGGCGCGCCTTTTCCATGATCCAGCAGAACAGGCGATGGTCGAAATCGTCGCCGCCCAGCGCCGAGTCGCCGCCGGTGGACAGCACTTCGAACACGCCTTTTGACAGCTTGAGGATCGAGATGTCAAACGTGCCGCCGCCCAGGTCATACACGGCGTACACGCCTTCCTTGCCCTGGTCGAGGCCATATGCGATGGCGGCGGCGGTCGGCTCGGACAGCAGGCGCAGGACGTTCAGGCCGGCCAGCTGGGCCGCATCCTTGGTTGCCTGGCGCTGGGCATCGTCGAAGTACGCCGGCACCGTGATCACGGCACCGACCAGGTCGTCGCCCAGCGAATCTTCGGCGCGCTGGCGCAGCGTGGCCAGAATCTGGGCCGAGATTTCGACGGGGCTTTTCACGCCGGCGACGGTGTTCAGCTGAACCATGCCCTCGCCATCGACGAAGTCGTACGGCATGTTCTCCGCATGCGTGATGTCTTTCAGCCCGCGGCCCATGAAGCGCTTGACCGAGACGATCGTGTTCTTCGGGTCGGTGGTCTGGTGCGCGCGCGCCTTGTAGCCGATATGCGCGTGGCCGTTGTCCAGGTAGCGCACGATCGACGGCAGCAGCGAACGGCCCTCCTCGTCGCTGAGCACTTCAGGGCTGCCGCTGCGAACGGTGGCGACGAGCGAATTGGTGGTACCCAGGTCGATGCCCACGGCCAGGCGGTGCTGGTGCGGGGCGGTGGACATGCCGGGTTCGGCGATTTGGAGGAGTGCCATAGTCGTGATACCAGTGTTATTTTTGCGTGCCGGGATGGTGCGGACGCTATTTTACGCGTCCGGCCGGAATAGCGTGGCGTTGCGTGACGTGGCGTGGACGACGCTGCCGCCCACGGTGAAGTGCAGGAAGGTTATGCCTCGATCGCTTCGAAGGCGTACTGCACTTCGTCGCCGAACTTGTCGAGGAACATCAGCGAGCGCACGCCCTGTGCGGCAGCGGCGTAGTCGCCCGCATCGAGCTGCTGGCCAACGATGACCAGCATCTGCTTGCGTTCGGCGCGCACCTGCGCATCGAGCGCGTCGAGCGCGGCGGCATCTTTGCCCGCACGTGCATCGCCGAGTTCTTCGCGCCATTCCATCTGCTGCATCAGGAACGCCGTGGGCATCGCGGTATTCGATTCGGTCTGCAGGTCGACGCCGTTCAGCTCGCACAGATACTGCGCGCGCTTTTGGGGATTGCGCAGGGTCTGGTACGCGTCGTTGGCGCGCGTCGCCCATTGCATGGCCACGCGTTTTTCGCCGTCGCTGCTGCCGACGAACCGGTCAGGATGGACGCGGCCCTGGATCTCGCGATAGGCGGCGTCCAGGGCGTGTTGGTCGACCTCGAAGCGGGCCGGCAGTTGAAACAGTTCGAAGTGATTCTGCATGCGCGATCAGATGCGGAAGCTCTCGCCGCAGCCGCAATTGTCCTTGACGTTCGGATTATTGAAGCGGAAGCCCTCGTTGAGGCCTTCGCGGGCGAAATCGAGCTCGGTGCCGTCGATGTACGGCAGGCTTTTCGGGTCAACGAATACCTGCACGCCATGCGATTCGAAGACGCTGTCTTCGTTGGCGCTTTCATCGACGTACTCGAGCTTGTAGGCCAGGCCGGAGCAGCCGGTGGTGCGCACACCGAAACGCAAGCCAATGCCCTTGCCCCGGCGTTCGAGGTAACGGTTGACGTGCTTTGCAGCTTTTTCGGTCAGGGTGATTGCCATGTTGTGCTTCTCCAGCTCTGTTCTATTCCAGGAATTACGCTGCTGCTTTGTCGGCGTGCTTCGCCTTGTAGTCGGCCACAGCGGCCTTGATCGCGTCTTCTGCCAGGATCGAGCAGTGGATCTTGACCGGCGGCAGTGCCAGCTCTTCGGCGATCTGCGTGTTCTTGATGGCCAGTGCTTCGTCCAGGCTCTTGCCCTTGACCCACTCGGTGATCAGCGAGCTCGATGCGATGGCCGAACCGCAGCCATACGTCTTGAACTTTGCGTCTTCGATCAGACCCTGGTCGTTGACCTTGATCTGCAGCTTCATGACGTCGCCGCAGGCCGGCGCGCCGACCATGCCGGTGCCGATGTCATCGTCGCCCTTGTCGAACGCGCCGACGTTGCGTGGGTTTTCGTAGTGGTCCAGTACTTTGTCCGAATATGCCATGGTGATGCTCCAGTATGTTTAGAAAATGCGCGCTCGGTATGAGCAGATCAGTGTGCAGCCCACTGGATCGAGCTGATGTCGATCCCGTCCTTGAACATGTCCCACAGCGGCGACAGTTCACGCAGCTTGCCAACTTTGCTCTTGAGCAGGTTGACGGCAAAATCAATTTCTTCTTCGGTCGTGAAGCGGCCAATCGAGAAGCGGATCGAGCTGTGCGCCAGCTCGTCGCTGCGGCCCAGGGCGCGCAGCACGTACGATGGTTCCAGGCTGGCCGAGGTGCAGGCCGAACCGGACGACACGGCCAGATCCTTGATCGCCATGATCAGGGACTCGCCTTCGACATAGTTGAACGAGACGTTCAGGTTATGCGGCACGCGGTGAT
Source organism: Telluria sp. LT2P80 (assembly GCF_059685955.1). Classification (NCBI taxonomy): domain Bacteria; kingdom Pseudomonadati; phylum Pseudomonadota; class Betaproteobacteria; order Burkholderiales; family Oxalobacteraceae; genus Telluria; species Telluria sp. LT2P80. Next base: position 441,810 of record NZ_JCASIO010000001.1, read on the forward strand.
CCATGTCGCCGTTGATATAGACTTCTTCGATCTCCATGAGGCCACGGGCCAGGCGATCGCGCAGTGCGCGCACGCGGGCCAGCTCGCTGCCCATCTCGACCTTGGCCAGGCGGAATGCTTCGCCCATGCCGACGATCTGGTGCGTCGGCAGCGTGCCCGAACGCATGCCGCGCTCATGACCGCCACCGTGCATCTGCGCTTCGAGGCGCACGCGCGGCTTGCGACGCACGTACAGCGCGCCGATGCCTTTCGGGCCATAGGCCTTGTGCGCGGTAAAGGTCATCAGGTCGACCTTCAGCACTTCGAGGTTGATCTCGACCTTGCCGACAGCCTGGGCTGCGTCGCAGTGGAAGATGATGCCCTTCGAGCGCAGCAGTTCGCCGATTTCGGCGATTGGTTGCACGACGCCGATTTCGTTGTTCACGAACATGACCGACACCAGGATCGTGTCAGGGCGGATTGCCGCTGCAAGCTGCTCGACGGTGATCAGGCCATTGGCTTGCGGCTCGAGGTAGGTCGCTTCGAAGCCGACGCGTTCGAGTTCGCGCACGGTGTCCAGCACGGCCTTGTGCTCGGTCTTGACCGTGATGATGTGCTTGCCCTTGGTCTTGTAGAACTGGGCCGCGCCCTTGATCGCCAGGTTGTTGCTTTCGGTCGCGCCGGAGGTCCAGACGATTTCGCGCGGATCGGCGCCGATGATCGCGGCAACGTGGCCGCGTGCTTCTTCGACGGCCGCTTCGGCGTTCCAGCCGTAGGCGTGGCTGCGCGACGCAGGATTACCGAACTGCTCGCGCAGGAACGGGATCATCTTGTCGGCGACGCGTGGATCGACCGGCGTCGTGGCCGAGTAATCCATGTAGATCGGAAAATGGGGAGCTGGCGCGAAGCTTTGCTCGGTGGTCTTGTCCATAGGCGCGTTCATCTGATTTACTCCGGTAGCTTTAGTTATGTCCGACTGCGGCGGGGGCGCCGCGGTGCACGTGCACGACGTTCTGTTCTTTCTGGCGCTGCTGGTCGACCAGGTCTTGCAACGATACCGAGTCGAGGTAGTCGACCATTTTTTCGTTCAGCGTGGTCCACAGTTCGTGGGTCATGCAGCGGGCGCCGTCGGTGTGGGCGCCATGGCAGTTCTCTTTACCGCCGCACTGGGTTGCATCGAGCGGCTCGTCGACGGCGATGATGATGTCCGCCACCGTCACCTTGCCTGCCGCGCGGGCCAGGCTGTAGCCGCCGCCCGGCCCACGGATCGATTCGACGATCTCGTGGCGGCGCAGCTTGCCAAACAGCTGCTCGAGGTACGACAGCGAAATGGCCTGGCGCTGGCTGATGCCCGACAGCGTGACCGGACCATTGCCTTGACGCATGGCAAGGTCGATCATCGCAGTGACAGCAAAACGGCCTTTGGTGGTCAGACGCATTTCAACCCCGGTAAGTGATAAAATATTTCTCTTGTCCAAGTACCAAGTCGGCGCTGCATCCTGCAGCACGTTTCCCTCTGAGATCGGGGAAAGACCTGATTAGTTGAACGATTTAGTCAAGTATAGCAAATCGCAATGATCTTGTCTTGGACCACCCCAAAAACGGCGGGTCATGTTCATGACGAATGTGCGGTTTCCACGCCCCTCAACGGGCCCGCAGCAACGCCATCGGCCCGAAGAGCGCCTGCATGCCCGGATGCCCGATGAAGCTGAGGTTGTAAGGATGCTCGGCCACTGCCTGCGGGAAGGCGGTCGTTTCTGGCAATTTCTGCAATTGTTCGGCGATCTTGCCCCACAGGACCAGCGTCGGCGCCTGCGGCTGGGCGGCCAGCGCCCTCAGCACCGTCTGCAGGAACGGCAACCAGGCACGCGCATCGATGACCGGCTTGACATGCTTGCGAAACACCAGCGCGGCATTGAGCAGCAAGAAGCCCTCATGCATCAGATTGTCCTGCAACTGCGCCAAGGTCTGGATCGAGCCATCAACCCGCGCGGCCCGGGCGATCGGCGCCAGCGCCTCCCCGCTCGTCGCCTCGGGCTGCAACTGGCCTCCTGCCACCAGCAGCATTTTCATGAAGTTGCGCAGTGACGTGGCCCGGTTCACCGGTTTGGACAGTCCGCCATCGCTCCACAGGTCGCCCACGGCGCCGTCCATGAAGCTCACGCCGGTGGCGCTTGCAGCGCGCGGGTACGGCCCCTCCCCCACCAGCACGTAGCGCACCTTGTCCAGCGGCTGGGCGAAGGCGGCGAACATGCGGTGTTCCGTAGGGACGTAATCGTCCTGCGCCAGCGCCGGCAAATAATCAGGATTGGCACGGGCTACCGCCTGCAGGCCCGCTTCGAGGATCGGACGCCACGAGGCGTCGGCCAGGTCGAGGGCCTGCAGGATCGGTGCAGGGATGGCGATGGGACTGGAGGCGGGCGCGGCGGTGGCGGTCATGGCGAAATGGCAATGGAAAGAGGCGGCGATTGTAGCGCGCCGCCGCCCTTCGCATCCACCCGCGCGCTATTCGGAGTCGGGCTGGCGCGACGGGTGCGCTGCCTGGAACGCGGGCAACGCGATGCACAGCGCATTGATGCGCTCGATGTTCGGATAGGCCGAAACATCGATATTGAAGCGCTGCGCATTGAATACCTGCGGCGCCAGATAGCAGTCGGCGATGGTCGGATGGTCGCCGTGGCAGAACGGCCCCGCGCCCGGATCGCGCGCCAGATGGGCTTCAAGCGATTGCAGCCCCTCGATCACCCAGTGGCGGTACCACTCGCTCTTTGCCTGGTCGGGCACGCCGATCTCGCGCGCCAGGTAATTGAGCACGCGCAGATTGGTGATCGGGTGGATGTCGCAGCCGATGATCTGGGCCAGCTCGCGCACGCGCGCCCGGCCCGGCGCATCCTTGGGCAGCAGCGGCACGTCCGGATACACTTCCTCGAGATACTCGATGATCGCCAGCGACTGCGACAGCGTGATGCGGTCATCCTGGAACGCCGGCACCAGGCCGCTCGGATTGATCTGGCGATAGTCGTCCTGCAGGTGCTGCCCGCCATCCTTGAGCAGATGCACCGGCACCGCGTCGTAGGCCAGCCCTTTCAGGTGCAGCGCAATGCGCACCCGATACGCCGCCGAGCTGCGAAAGTAAGTATACAGTTTCATGGTTGTCTCTCGTGGTAACGGACGACTTCCTGATCGATGGCGCCAAAAATGCTGGCCCCGCTCGCATCTTGCATCTCGATGCGCACCGTGTCGCCGAATGACAGGTACGGCGTTTTCGGGGCGCCGCCTTCGATGGTTTCGTACATGCGCACTTCGGCCAGGCAGCAATAGCCCACGCCGCCATGCTCGACGCTCGAGCCATACAGCCCGCCCTGCTTGTTCGACACGGTGCCCGAGCCGATGATGCTGCCGGCGCACAGCTCGCGCGTGGTCGCCGCGTGCGCGATCAGCTGGGCGAAGCTGAAGGTCATGTCTTCGCCGGCGTTCGGTTTGCCGAACGCGGCTCCGTTGAGCGTGACCAGGATCGGCAGATGCAGCTTGTTGCCCTGCCAGGCCTCGCCCAGCTCATCCGGCGTGACCGCCACCGGCGAGAATGCACTGGCCGGCTTGGACTGGTAAAAACCGAAGCCCTTGGCCAGCTCGTTCGGGATCAGGTTGCGCAGCGAGACGTCGTTGACGAGCATGACGAGGCGGATGGCGCTGGCGGCCTCGGCTGCGTCGGCGCCCATCGGCACGTCGCCCGTGACGACCGCCACTTCGGCTTCGAGATCGATGCCCCAGTCTTCGGACAGGGCCGCGATCGGATCCGTGGGACCGACGAAGGAGTCGCCACCGCCCTGGTACATCAGCGGATCGGTGTAGAACGATGCCGGCACCTCGGCGCCGCGCGCCTTGCGCACCAGCTCGACATGGTTGATGTAGGCCGAGCCGTCGGCCCACTGGTAGGCGCGCGGCAGCGGCGAGTGGCAATCTGCTTCGATGAACGATTCGGCCGCCTCGGCGTTGCCGTCATTGAGCTGGGCATAGACGTCTTCGAGCTGCGGCTTGCACGCATCCCAGTTGTCGAGCGCGGCCTGCAGCGTGCGCGCGATGGTCGGGACTTGCTGGCAGGTGACCAGATCGCGGCTGACGACGACCAGGGTACCGTCGCGGCCGCCGGCTTTGAGGGTGGCGAGTTTCATGGACTGTCCTTTTGTTATTGCTGAGTAGCCGCCATTACAAGGTAAAACGCACTATCATACAAACGATATTTTCAGTGTGATATATCACCTTATCTGATGAATCCAACGTTACGACAAATGCGCGCCTTCGTTGCGCTGGCCCGCACCGGCAATTTCACGCTGGCCGCGCAGACACTGCACGTGACGCAATCGGCACTGTCGGGCCTGATCAAGGAGCTCGAACAGACGCTGGACGCCCGGGTCGTCGACCGCAGCACGCGCCGGATCGGCCTGACCGACATCGGCCGCGAATTGCTGCCCTTATTTAGCCAGATCATCGACGACCTGGACGGTGCGCTGGCTAACGTGGCCGACCATACGCGTCTGAAGAAAGGCGTCGTGCGCATCGCGGCGCCACAGCTGATGGCGTGCACGCTGCTGCCGCCAAGCATTGCCGCCTACCGCGCGCAGCACCCCGAGATCGTCGTGCGCCTGGCCGATACCGAAGTCGAGGGCGTCATTACGCGCGTGCTGTCGGGCGAGGCCGATGTGGGGATCGGTCCGGAGCGCACGCCCGCGCCGCCGCTGCTGGCGCGTGAACTGTTCACCATGCCGTTCGCGCTGGTGTTTCCGCACCAGCATCCGCTGGCCGCGCTCGAGCGCGTGACGTGGCAGGATGCGGCGGCCTATCCGTTCATCTCGCTGCAGGGGCAGTTCACCGAATTGCTGCTCGACGCGGTGCCGCCCTCGCGCACGGGCATTGCGCTCACGCCGGCGCACGAGGTGACGTTCATGACGACGGCGCTGGCGATGGTCAGCGCGGGCCTGGGCGTGACGGTGTGCCTGCCCTACGCGGCGCCGCTGGCCATGCTGTACGGATTGACGATGCGCCCGCTCGATGCGCCGACACTGCAGCGGCGCTTTTTCGTCTACACGCGGCCGGGCCGGTCGCTGTCGCCGGCCGCCGAGAGTTATGTGGATTTCCTCTTTGCATATGTAAAACGGGCGCAAGCGGAAGGCTGATTCTCACAAAAAGGCACGCTACAATGAACCGTGTCTTTTTTTATCGGACCCACGATGTCCCACGATACCATCGCGATCAACCGCCAGATGAACAAGTTCGATGGCCATGCCAGCGTCTGGCTGTTTGGCTACGGCTCCCTGATCTTCAAACCCGATTTCCCGTTTCTTGAACAGCGCGCGGCGTCCATCCAGGGCTGGACGCGCCGCTTCTGGCAAGGCTCGCACGACCACCGCGGCACCGAGACGGCGCCGGGGCGTGTGGTAACGCTGGTACCGGATCCCGATGCTGTCTGCCACGGCATGGCGTTTCTCGTCACGCCCGAAGAATTCGCGCATCTCGACCACCGCGAAAAGAACGGCTACCTGCGTCTGGCCACGCAAATGCAATTCGATGACGGCAGCAGCGACGAAGGCATCGTGTATATCGCCACGCACGACAACGCGGCCTACCTGGGCCCGGCCGACGAGCACGCCATCGCGCGCCAGATCGCGACGGCGCGCGGCCCGAGCGGCCCGAACAGCGACTACCTGCTGGGCCTGGCCCAGTCACTGCGCGCGCTGGGCAAACCCGATCCGCACGTGTTCGAGATCGAGCGGCATCTGGCGGCGCTCGGGGTGATGCAGCGCGATACGCAAACAGCCCCGGCACTCGACTGAACACCGGGGCTGCATTGATGCACCTACGATCAGTCGAGCGCGCGGTTACGCGACTCCAGATCGACACACAGGATGGCCACCGCGCCCACCAGCAGGAAGCCCGACAGCATCAGCAGTGACAGTGTGAACTGGGTTGCCATGACGGGCGCGATGATCAGCGGCGCGAACAGACCACCGAAACGCGCCACGGCGCCGGCCATGCCCATGCCACTGGCACGCAGACTGGTCGGATAGACTTCCGGTGTGAACGCGTACAGTGCGCCCCAGGTACCGAGCAACGCAAAGCTCATCAACAGCGTCGAACCGATCACCACGGCTGGCGCGCTGCCGAGGCTGTAGCACAGGCAGCCTACCGCACTGAGCAGCAGGAAACCCACCAGCGTTGGCTTGCGCCCCCACTTTTCGACGCCATAGGCCGACAAGGCGAAGCCCGGCAACTGCACCAGTGCCAGGAGGATCAGGAATTCCTGACCGCGCATGAAGCCGAAGCCTTCTGCGCTCAGCTTGACCGGCAGGTAGACGAACACACCGTAATACGCCACCGAGATCAGGCCCCAGGCGATGAACAGTGCAATGCTGCGACGGCGCAACTGACCCTTGAACAGCGACAGGATCGAGGTCTTGACCGGCACTTCGGGCTGCAGCGCAGGAATCACGACATCGCTGCCATTGGTCTTGGCGACGCGCTGCAATACCGCCTGCGCTTGCGCCGACTTGCCATTGCGGTTAAGGAACATGGGCGACTCGGGGACATAAAAGCGCAGCACCAGGCCGATCAGCGCCGGCAGGCCGGTCACGAAGAAGATCACGCGCCAGGCATCGTCACCCCAGTTCACGGCATACAGCGCCAGCACCGCCAGCAGGATGGTGCCGATGGCCCAGAACGATTCAAGCAGCACCAGCCAGCGGCCGCGACGGTCACTCGGCAGGAATTCAGCCATCATCGTGTAGTCGACCGGCAGCGTCGCACCCACGCCAATGCCCGTCATGAAGCGCAGTACCAGCAGCCAGGTGAAGTCCGGCGCGAAGGCCGAGGCCACACCGAAACAGGCGTCGATGACCACCGCCATCAGCAGCACGGGCCGCCGTCCGATGCGGTCGGCCAGTCGCCCGAACACGAACGCCCCGATCAGCATCCCGATGAAGAAGAACGTACCTGTCTGCAGCGCCTGCGGCATCGTGATACCGAACGTCCTGGAAATCGACGGCGCGGAAAAGCCGATCGACAGCACCTGCATCGCATCGGCCAGCCAGACCAGGCCAAAGATCAGGAACAGGCGATACTGAAACTTCCCGACGCCGGCTGTCTGCAATGCTTTTTCCACCGACATGCCTGCTGCCCCCGACGCTGCGTTCCCTGCCGACGGGCCTGGTACAGCGCCGCCCATTGCTGTGACTGAAGTTGCCATCTGTATCGCCTTCACATAGTCAAAATTGAGTATTGCCCGGACCCGCCTGCGCGCCGCAACGTTCACCTTGCCAGCATACGCGAGCAAGGAATGGTCCAGCACCGGTCCAGTAACGAACGGGCGCGCCGCAGGTCCATCGTCAAGCTGCGGCTTTTACCGGCGAGACAAGGGGAACGTTGAACACATCGTAGCCAAAGCACCAGGACGGATCTTCATTTGTACGGAGCCAGGTATTGTCGTGCGAAATGCGCTGCACCTTGCTGGCACGCGCGGCGCGGTTGGCCTCGTACAGCGCGAACGCGTCGCTGTGGTTGCTCACGCCGACTTCCTTGAGGCAGCGCGCCAGCATGGCGCCGTCTTCGATCGCCATTGCCGCGCCCTGCGCCATGTGCGGCTTCATCGGATGGCAGGCATCCCCCAGCAGCACGAGTCGGCCACGACTCCATAACGGCAGCGGATCGCGTTCGAGCAGCGACCACTTGGTCACGTCCACGGTGGCATCGATCAGGGCCTGTACGGTCGGGTGCCACCCATCGAAGGTCGCGCGCAGTTCGTCCTTGTTCGACGGCAGCCAGCGGTCCTTGAGGTCCCACTTGTCGGCCGGGACCCCGGTAACGTAGTACAGCTCGTCGGCCTTGCCGGTGACGTAATACACCATCATGTGGCGATCGTCGCTCCACCACTTGACGCACGCATCAAAAGGCAGCATGCCGGCCTTGACCTGTGGGGTCGGGAACACGGCGCGGTGCGCGAGGTAGCCGGCATACTTCGGCTCTTCCGGTCCCAGCAACTCTTCACGGATGCGCGAATTGACGCCATCGGCGCCGATCACGATGTCGGCCACCTCGGTGGTGCCATCGGCAAAGTGCATCAGCACGTCATCGCCACGGTCTTCCACATGCGTGAGGTTCTTGCCGAAGGCGACCACGTCGCCGGGCAGCGCCTTGACCAGCAGGTCGTGGAAGTCGCCGCGGTGCACGGTCAGGTACGAAGCGCCATAGGTTTTGACGGCATGCTCGCCCAGCGGAATCTGCGCGAGCACGTCGCCAGTTTGCCAGTGACGGCTGTACCAGAAGTCGGGATGCGAACCCTGGGCGTTGAGCGCATCCTCGATGCCGATGCGGCGCAGGATCTTCATCACGTTCGGCCCGACATGGATGCCGGCGCCCAGGCGCGAGAAGCTCGGCGCCTGCTCGTAGACGCGCACATTGAAGCCTTCCTTGAGCAGCAACGCAGCGGTTGCCGCTCCGCCTAAGCCGGCGCCGACGACGGCGATACGGGGGGATTGGGACACGGTGTTCTCCTTGCAAAAATGGTTGAAACGCGCGCGGCGCAAGGCCGGATGGGTGGCGTCGTGTGCGAGTAATTTAAAGTGTACACGCTCATTTATTTAAATGAAAGACGTCATGACGGCTAAATTTTTGATGCTGCACCGCAGTGCAAAAACATTGATTAATACAGCGCTTAATCACTCTGCTGGTGCAAATTTTGCCGTGGCCTCACCATGCCGGCCCACCCAACCTTTAAAGCGTACACATTGTATTTTCAGCGCACTCAGAACAAGTGACGAATTCCGAATTGCAGGCCGTCGACCGTGCCGCCGGCGGTCGGCATATTTCTCGTGATCGGCGCCGCAGCACTGAACGTGTAATTGGCCGCATCCTTGTTCATCATGTGGGCATAGGTCGTGTAAAGCAGCGTGCGCCTGGACAGGTCAAGCATGCCGATCAGACTGATCTGCCGCGCGTCGCGGGCCACACTGGTGCCGCTTTCACCCCAGCCATAGCCGGCGCCGATGGTTGCGCGATCGCTCAGGCGGTAGTTGCCAGAAATCGAGTACGACGTGTAGTACGCGCCGGCGATATTGGTGGCAGCCACGGCGCCCAGGTTGTTGCCACGGTAGACACCGGCATACAGCCTGCCCTGACCGTAGTCGTACGAACCGCCGGCAAACGTGGACGTGATCGATGCCTCGCCGTTCGCGGTGTTCTGGCGCGATGAACTCACCCCCAGATACAGCGGCCCACGCTCGTATTCGCCCGCCAGGATCATCGTGCGCAGGCCGTCGCTGTCGTCACTGCGCTCGCCCAGGCTGTAGTAGGCCTGCAGCTTGAAGCCCTTCATCACCGGCGAGATGTAGCCGATCACGTTGTCATAGCGCGGCGTGTAGGCTGACGTATTGTTCAGGAACGAGCCGTAGGTGGCACCGGCGAACGTATCGAGCCGCGCGATCATCAGAAAGCTCGACGAATTCTGACGACCGAAACGCAGTTCGCCATACCCGCTGCTCAGGCCCACCCAGGCCTGGCGGTTGAACAGGCGGCTGCTGTCGTGCATCGCACCCGTGTCCGAAGCGATGCCGCCTTCGAGCGTGAAGGTGGCCTTGACGCCACCACCGAGATCCTCGGCGCCACGCAGGCCGATGCGACTGGCCTGGTAACCGCCACTGTCCACAGTCGCCACATTGCCGGTGCCTTCGGCATTGGTATACCCGGCGTACGTGTCGAGCACCCCGTAGATGACGACATTCGACTGGGCCTGGACACTACCTGCGCAGACAATGCCCACGGCGCCTGCGGCCAACATTTTTTTCATGATTGCGATCCCTGTTAGTGGTGTGGTGAACTGCGTGAAGAACATTACTCAGAAATTTATGGTGTAGACACTCTTTAACTTATCTTGAGCACGATCCGTACCAGCGCCGCGCGACCGTGGAATCGCCTTATTTTTAGAGTAAATGTGGCGAATCCTGCGTTTTACCGGCATTGACAGTTGCGACTAACTTATAATGTGCACGCGCTATTTATGGACAGTGCACGCATGCACATTGCGAGTGCACGACGCACCCGGCAATTGCACCGCATTGGGTGCAGCGGCGCCTGCCGCGCTACGTCATCAACATCAAATACACACCGGCCACAAGCCGCGCTAACATTGCATCCATGACCGACAAATCCGCGATCCGCGACTACCATTTCTCCGACCAGATCGGCCATCTGCTGCGCCGGGCTTATCAGCACCACACGGCCATCTTCCAGCAGCACATTCTCGATTCACAGCTCACCGCAGCGCAGTTCGTGACGCTGTGCGCGATCCGCGACATGCAGACCTGCTCGCTGAGCGAGATCGTCAAGGTGACGGCCATCGACCAGGGCACGATCCGCGGCATCATCGAACGCCTCAAATCGCGCCACCTGATCCTGCTGTCGCACGACGCCAACGACAAGCGCAAGGTGCTCGTATCACTGAGCGACACCGGCAGTGCGCTCGTGACCGAAACGGTACCGTTTGCGGCGACGATCACCGAAGCGACCTACGGCAACCTCAATCCGGGCGAGCGCGTGGCGCTGGTATTCCTGCTGCGAAAAATGATCGACAGCTGACCGTCAGGCATTGCCCTGCAGCGCCGCGAAGATGGTCTCGGGGGTGAACGGCGGCTGCCGCAGGCGCAGTCCGGTCGCATCGAACAACGCATTAGCCAGTGCCGCCGCACTCGGAACCGATGCCGATTCGCCCGCGCCGAGCGGCGGCTGATCCGGCCGGTCGATCAGGACGATCTCGATCGGCGGCACCTCGGTAAAGCGCAGGATCGGATAGGCGCCCCACTCCAGGCTGGTAGCGCCCTGTGCGCCGAAGCGCACTGTCTCCTTGAGCACGCGACTGAGCGACTGCAGGACGTTGCCGTGGATCTGATGGCGCACGCCGGCCGGGTTGACCATCAGGCCGGTGTCCTGCCCGACCACGATCGACGTCACGGCCAGCGTCCCATCGCGCGGATCGACGGTGATATCGATCACCCATGCCGACCAGGCCGCGCCAAAACCGGGGAATTTGCTGTGGATGTAACGGGCGTAGGCGATGCCGCGTCCGTGCAGCAAGCCATCGGCCGCAACCTGCCCGCGCGAACCGCGTGCACCGCGCTGCCAGTTCGCCCTGGCCGCCACCGCGCGCAGCAAGTCACAGGCGCGCTCGTCCGGCAAGTGCGCCAGGCGGTACGCCAGCGGGTCGCGCCCGGCCAACTGCGCCAGCTCGTCGATGAAGCAATCATGTGCAAACGAATTGGGCAAGGCCGAGACGCCGCGCAGCCAGCCGGCGCGCACGATCGGCGCCACGTCATCGCACACCACCAGCGTATTCGGGTACGCGTACGGCGGCACTGCCGTGCGGTCGCCCATTTCCAGCACGCGCGGCGTGGCCGGGATCTTCCCGGTCAACAGCAAGGCCAGCGCCGGAGCGTCATTGGACGGATAGCGCGTGGCAAATTCGTACGCCGCCAGCGCACCCTGCGCATCGATGGCGCCGCGCACATCCATCAACTGGGCCGCCCCCTTGGGCTCCCACGCATGCTCCTGTTCGCGCGTGAGCTGCACCCGCACCGGTCGGCCGACGGCGCGCGAGAGCAGCGCGGCGTCGAGCACCACGTCGTCGGCGCAGTTACGGCCGTAGCAACCGGCCGCCTCCATGCGCACGACTTCGATGCGGCCCTCGTCCAGATCGCACAGGCGCGCCAGATCGATGCGCATGACATGGGGATTCTGCGTGCCCGACCAGACGGTCAGGCCATGGTCACGCAGGTCGGCCACCGCGCACGACGGGCCGATCGACGCATGCAGCTGATACGGCCAGACATAGGTGGCCTCGAGCGACTGGCCGGCGCCCAGCGCATGGGTCGTGTCGCCCTGACGCATCAGTTCGCGGCGCGTTGCCGGCAGCGCGCGCAGACGCGCTTCGAGGTCGTCCATCGGCGCCAGTGGCGCAACCGGTTTCCACTGGACCGACAGTGCCCGCATGGCACGCTGCGCCTGCTCTTCGCGCTCCGCTACCACGCCGACAAAGTCGCCCTCGACGACCACGGCGACGATCCCCGGAATGTGCGCCACCGACGCCCGGTCGACGGCGATCAGGCTCGTGCCGACGAAATCGCCACCGTCGCGCCCCGGATACGGCGGGCGCACGACGCGCCCATGCAGCATGCCGGGCACGCGCACATCGTGCACATACAGCGCCTCGGCCCTGACCTTGCGCGCGATATCGACGCGCGGCGCGCTCTTGCCCACGATCGTGTACTGGCTGGCAGGCTTGAGCGGCACGTCTCCGGCATCGAGCAGCAGTTCGATCCGGTGCCCGACCAGCAACGACCAGTAACTGACAGCGCGCGCCGGCTCGGCGCGCACGCGGATCTGCCCATCGTCCAGCACCAGCGCGCCTGCATCGGCCTGCAGCACCTGGGCTGCCAGCGCCAGCAAGTGTTCGCGCGCCTGCGCCGCCGCCTTGCGCAGCGGGATGGCGGAAATCTGGATCGTCGCGCTGGCAATCGTCGGCCCCTGATTCGGCGCCGATTCGGTGTGACCCAGCACCGTGCGTACGCGCGTCATGTCGATGCTGAGTTCTTCGGCCACGATCTGGGCCAGCGCCGTGCCGATGCCGGTGCCCAGATCGACATGGCCATTGAAGGCCAGCACCTGCCCTTCGGCGAGCATCGCAATGAACACGTCGGGCAACGGCTGCAGGTAGGACGACGCAGCACCCGGCTGGCCTGGTGACGGCGTCGCCCCCGGTTGCGCAGGCCGCATCACCAGCAGGATGTCAGCCCGCGCCAGCAGCGCGCGACGGGCATCTTTCGGCGTCGCCGGCGCAGACATGGGCGCAGTCATGGTTGCCTTCATGGTCGCGGTCAATTCGTTCATCGCTGTCATCATGGGGTGCGCCGGCCTGCTTGTCAGTTACCGCAGCAGGGCCAGCGCTTCATCGAGCGGCGCCACGGTCGCGTATTTCTGCGCCATGTCGAACAGGCTCGCATCATGCGGCGCGATGGCGCGGTCACCCACGCAATCGGCCACCACCAGCGGCCGGAAGCCCCACGACATTGCGTCGACGACGCTGGCGCGCACGCAGCCGCTGGTGACGGCGCCGGCCACCAGCAGCGTCTGCACGCCGTGCTGGGTCAGCCACGGCGCAAGCGACGTGCCGAAGAACGCCGACGGCACCGTCTTGCGCACCACCAGTTCGCCCTTGAGCGGCGCCAGTTGCGGCACGATCGCGCTGCCAGGCGAATCCTCCTTGAGCGTGACCATGCCCGGCACCTTCAGGCCGAAAATATTGCAGTCGGCGTCATCGTCGGCAAACACGATGCGGCTGTGCGCCACCGGCCAGCCCTGGCTGCGGGCGTGCGCCAGCAGCGTTGTGGTGCGCGCGATCGCTGGGCCGATATTGCCGCCGCCGAACTGCTGCGGATCGGCGAAGCTGTTGACGAAATCGACGATCAGCAGACCGTAGGGCGGCGTCATGTCGAGCGTCTGGCCAAAGCCCTGGCGCTCGTAGGTTGCGGCTTCGTGGTGCATGTTCATTCTCCTGTGCGGTCGGCGCTGCCGTACACAAAGCCATCGAGTACCTTGCCGTCGCGGACCACCGGTTCGCCGTCGATGGCCACCGTGCAGCGACGCAGTGGAATATCGATATGGCAGGCCGTCGTGCGCGAACCGCCCGCCTCGTTGTTCGGCCCGAACGAAAACAGGAAGTTGCCCTCGAACGCGCGCGCATCCATGCCGATGGTCGCTTCGCGGTCGTACATCGCCAGCGTGGTCCACTGCGCCCGTGGCTGCAGGCCCCAGCCGATGTGCGACATCGCATACGCCTCCGGATCGTTGAACGAAGCCATGTACTCGCTGAGCAGCTCCGCGTCCAGGCCACCGTCGATCGAGGTCACGAAACCCTGCGTCACGCGGACACGGATCGGCTCCTGGACGTAACGCTTCATCGGCAGCAGGATGTCGCCGCGGTCGATCACCAGGGTGCCCTCGGTCTGGCGCTCGTTGGGCCACGTGAGCACGAAGCCGCTCGGCCAGTGGTCCCAGCGGCCGGGCGCATCGACGAAGCCGTATTCCTGGATGACCGGAAATTCGCCCAGCGGGCAGCGCAGATCGGTGCCGGCGGCGGCCGTGATGTGCATCTCGCGCGCGCCGTCGAGGCGCTGCGCGGCCTGCGCCACGCGGGCCTTGTCATCAAGGGTTGGCACCATGCGCACCAGCACCTCGGGCGGCTCGACCGCCAGCAGAATTTTGGTGCCGGCCGCCAGAATCTCGTGCTGCTCGGGCGAGAACAGCAGCGTCATCAGATCCAGCACCAGATCGCTCTCCTTGAGCGCGGCAATCGCAGCCCGGTTGCCGGTCAGCGGCGTGGTGCCAAGAAAGGCCAGCGAATCGCGGCTGAGCGCCTTTTCGCCATTCACCGGCGGCAGATCGAGCCGGTTGGCGGTCGCGCCCATCAGGCCAACGGCGACGAGCGCCGTCGACAGCGTCTGCGGGTGCGTGCTGGTGCTGGTGAGGACGGTGACGATCTGTCCCGGCTCGAGCTTCGACAGCGTGAGGACCTGATTCCAGGCTTGAATCAAGTCGTGGTCACTGACGGCCATAACGTTCTCCAGTAATGATCGGGCGCGGCGTCACAGGCGGGCGCCAAGGAAGTCGCCAAACGCCGCGTAGAAACCTTCTTCGTTATCCCACGGGATCATGTGCCCCGCATTCTCGACACGGGAGACGGCCAGGTGCGGTACCAGCGTATTGAATTCGGCGATATCGGCCGGCAGCAGCACGTCGCCGCGCGAGGCCACCATCAGCATCGTGGGCAGTGCCAGCGACGGCAGGTCCTGGTGGATGTCGTCGCTGTGAAAGCCCTCGAAGCTCTCGATCACGGCGCGCTCGTTGCAGGTGTGCAGCCACTCGGCGCGCAGGCGCAGCTGGTCGTCGGTCCAGGTCGGGCAGAAGTCGCGCATCTGCCCGGCCGAGCAGCCTTCGCGCGCCAGGCGCATCGAATCGACGTACCACGGCAGCTTGGATGGATAAGCGCGCCGGCCCGGGCCGGATACCGGTGGGTCGACGATCACCAGGCGGCGCAGGCCAGGCGGCTGCGCGCGCGCGGCGCGGATGCCGATGCGGCCACCCATCGAATGACCGACCACCGCATACCGGTCCAGGCCCAGCGCTTCGGCAAACGCGATGACGTCCTGCGCTTGCGCATCAAGGCTGTAGTCGAGCGTATCGGAAGCCGACGACAGGCCACGCCCGCGCACGTCCAGCACATAGGTGTCGAACTGCTGGCCGAAGCGCTCGCCGATGAAGCCCCAGGTGATCGCCGGGCTGGTAATGCCCGGCACGATGATGACGGCGTCGCGGCTGGCGCGCTCGCCCTCCTGGCCGCCGTAACGCAGATAGTGCTGGCGGATGCCGTTGGCGTGGATGTTGGCGCCGTACCGGAAGGTGCTGGTCATGGCCATCTCCTTAATAGGCGCCGGAGAGCAAGGCGCCGGCGCCCGGCACGATGCGGTCCAGATCCAGGCGCTTGAGCATGGCGTAGGTGGTGGCCACCGCCGCCGTGATCACCGGCTTGCCGGTCATGGCCTCGACCTGCGCGATGACCAGCAGCGACGGCATCTGCACACAGGCCGACAGCACGATCGCATCGACGCCGCTGGTGTCCATCTGCGCGACGATCGCCGGCAGGTTGGCCGGGTCGTGGCGCGCGACGTCGAGGTTGTCGGGGATCTCGAGGGCCCGGTAATCGAGCACGTCATAGCCCTCGTTGCGGATGTAATCGACCACCAGTTCGGTCAGCGGCTTCATGTACGGCGCGACGACGACGATCTTTTTGGCGCCGATGACGGCCAGGGCATCGATCAGGGCACCGGCGCTGGTCACCACGGGCGCACTGGCGCCGTTGGCAACCGTCAGACCCGCCAGGCGCTCTTGCGATACGCGGTGGTAGCCGTGGCCCATGGCCATGATCGCGACCAGGCAGGCGTAGCCCAACACATCGACGCGGGCGTCGCTCAGCTCGACGGCGCAGCGGTCGGATTCGGCGTCCATGGCGGCCAGTTCCTCCTTCACCACTTTCTTCATCCGCATACGGCTGGAGTGGAACGTGAACCGCTCGGGCCGGATTGCCTGGCGCGCCGTCAGCATCGCCGGGATTTCTGTTTCCATGGTGGTGTTGGAACTTGGGACGATTTGCCCGATACGATAAAGACGTTGCTGCATTGCTGCTCTCCTTGATGGTCGATGGCGCTTGCGAAGCCGCATAATTTATAGCGCATACACTATAGTTAACCAGTTTCAGCCGTTTTGCAACAAGCTTTTTTTCAGCGTCTTCCTGTCATGTAAAAATCCCGTTACGGGTGCAGCGCAGCACCGAAAACGCGCGTAGGAGCTGTCATAACGCACCACCAGGCGGCAATCCGCAGGGGCCATAAAATTTCACATTGTCGTGAAATTTTCCATCGTGTACACTCGATTTTGAGTTTCCTGATTCAAGGCTTGCCCGATCGCCATGAGAGCGGTTGGCCGCACGCTTTTCAGGCTGAACTACCCAGGCTGGGTTAATCTCTGAAACTGTTGTCGCAGCATATCCATGAACATGCACACCACGGCCCCCATTGCTTTTTACGTCAACGGTCAACCCGTCAGCCTCGACATCGCGGGCGACGCGCCCCTGCTGAATGTTCTGCGCAACGATCTGTGCCTGAACGGTCCCAAGTTCGGCTGCGGCCTGGGCGAATGCGGCGCCTGCACGGTGCTCATCGACGGCGTGGCCGCGCGCTCGTGCGTGATCCCGCTGGCCGGTGTGGCCCGGCGCGCGGTCATCACGCTCGACGGCCTGGAATGCGACGGCACGCTCGACCCCGTGCAGCAGGCCTTCATCGATGAGCAGGGCGCGCAGTGCGGCTACTGCATGAACGGCATGATCATGACGCTCAAGGCGCTGTTGCTGCGCTGCCCGGCGCCGACCGAACAGCAGATCCGCAGCGAGCTCGACTTCAATCTGTGCCGCTGCGGCACCCATGTCGAGATCATGCGCTGCGCACTGCGCGCGGTGGAGCTGACGCGTGGAGACGCCGCCTGATGACACCTCCCCTGTACGCACGGCTGGTGCTTCCGCCAGCACTGGCCTGGAATGGCGAGCGGTATTGCGGCGCGCGCCTGCAACGGATCGATACGACGCGCGCGCTGGGCCAGTCCGGCGTGCAGCAGGTGGTCGTCCTCAAGCAGTTGGTGGCTGTCATTGCCACGTCGGACGGGGCAGCGCGCGCGGCGCGGCCGCTGGTGCGCTGTACCTGGAGCGCAGGATCGGACAGTCGCGCGAACGACGCCAGGCTGCCGCACGTGGCGCTGCCCAGGCGACTGTTCGGACGCGACGCGACTGGTCCGGATGCGGATGCGGATGCAGCCGACACGCTGGCATCGTCGTATCGCTGGCAGCCCGGCATGCCTGATGGCGCGCCCGGCGCCGTGACGGTGCAGGCCACGCCGGTCCCTGAGGGCATGCAGATCGACTTGCCTTTTGCCGCGGGCGCGGTGGCCCGTGAACTGGCCGACCTGCTGCGCGTCGCGCCCGGACGGATCGCCGTACAGGCGGTGCGCGCGGCGCAATCGGATGGCGAAGCGCGAGCGGCCATCGATGCAGCAGGCGTCGCCGCCCTGCTCTGCCTCGAGCTGGGTTGCGCAGTCTCTTTGACGCTGGAAGCCGGTGCGACAACGCCGCGCACCACACTGCTGCATGCGGGCGCACGGGTCGACAGCAACGGGCTGCACCACTACCGCCTCGACGTCGACCAGCCGGCGGCCACGCCGCCGCTGGCCTGGCTGCTGACCGGACGCGCCCATGATCTTGGCGACGTCAGTCACACGCCGGCAGAGACGCTGGCGCCGCCGTATGACTGGCCGGCGGTCGAGGTCAGGCGCATCGGCACGGGCGACGACATCGCGCCAGCCGCAGTGACGTTCGCGCAGGAGTCGTTCGTCGACGAGCTGGCCAATCAGGCGGCCCAGGACCCGGTGGCCTACCGGCTCGCGCACGTGGACGATCCACGCGGCGCGCGCTTGATCCGGTCGGTCGCACAGGCGGCGCACTGGCAGGCACGTACCACGGGTGAAGTTGCCAGCCGGGCTGGCACGAGCGGCGTGCTGCGCGGGCGCGGCTTCGGCTACGCCACGACGATCGAGCACGAAGCGGGGCAACCGGTGCAGAGCTGGTCGGCCTGGGTGGCGGACGTCGAATATGACCCGGCATCGGGCGAATTGAGCGTGACACGCGCCATCGCCGGCCACGATCTGCAAGGTATGCCCGCGCTTGACGGTGCGCAGGCGGCGCTCGGCACCGGCGCGCCGGACACGCAAGCCAGGCTGGCCATGTCGCACCTGATTGCGCCGGGCATGGGGTTTGATGACTGGGCGTCGGACAGCCCGGGCCCGGCGACGCAGATCGTGGTCCGGCCGATCACCTCGGCCGTTGACGTGATCGGCCCACCGGCCGGGCTGCAGTCGAAGGACGTGCAGCTCAAGGCCGGTGGCGCATTCGCGCTGCCGGCGGCAGCCGCGGTGGCCAATGCGATCCATGATGCAACCGGCGTGCGCCTGCGCAGTGCGCCATTCTCGGGTGCGCAAGTCAAGCAGGCGCTGACCGCGCAGCAGACACCGACCGCCTGGCGCCGCCTCAAAACAGCAGGCTGGATCGGTGGCGCGCTCGCCGCGATCGGCACCACGCTGACGCTGGCGATGCCATGGCGTGCGGCGATCGCGCCGGTCGCCCCGCCGTCACCGGACCTGTATTCGACCGCGACGATCGAGCGCGGCCGCCTGGTGGCGCTGGCCGGCGACTGCGTCGTATGCCACACGGCCCCGGGCGGCGGCGTGCCCAATGCGGGCGGTCATGCGCTCGCCACCCCCTTCGGGACGATCTACACCACCAACATCACGCCAGACGAAAAAACCGGCATCGGCAACTGGTCGTTTGCGGCCTTCGAGCGCGCCATGCGCGAAGGCATCCACCGCGACGGGCGCAACCTGTATCCGGCGTTTCCGTACACCGCGTACGCGAAGATGACCGATGCGGACATGCAGTCGCTGTATGCGTACCTGATGGTGCAAAAGCCGGTTGAGCAACATGTACCGGCGTCGAGCCTGCGTTTTCCGTTCAATATGCGGCCATTGCTGGCGGGATGGAATGCGCTGTTTCACAAGCCCGAGGTATTCCAGCCGGACCCGGATCGCTCGACGCTGTGGAATCGCGGCGCGTATCTCGTCGAAGGGGCCGGACATTGCAGCGCCTGCCACTCGCCCCGCAACGTCATGGGCGCGGAGAAAAAAGGCCTGCATCACCTGACCGGCGGTGTGGTCGACGGCTGGGAAGCACCGTCATTGACGGGCAATTCGAAAGCACCGACAGCGTGGACCGAAGATGAGTTGTTCACCTATCTGCGCACGGGTTTCTCCGCACGGCACGGGATTGCCGCCGGCCCGATGGCGCCGGTGGTGGCGGAACTGGCACAGTTGCCGAGTGACGATGTGCGGGCGATGGCGCATTATCTGGCGTCGTTGAATGACAAGGCCGGTGCCGCCATTGCGCCAGAACCGGCTGCGCCGTTGGCCATGCCGCCGGCTGCGGCGGTCAACCCTCTGCAGACGGTTGGCATGGCCAATGGCAAGCGCCTGTTCCATGGCGCCTGCGCTGCGTGCCATATGGAGAACAGTGGCCCGACCCTGTTCGGCGTGCGCCCGTCACTGAAAGTCAACACCAGCGTCCATAGCGACAAGCCCGACAATTTGATCCACGTGATCCTGAACGGCATCCAGCAACCCGCCAACGCCGATCTGGGCTATATGCCGGGCTTTGCCGACAGCATGAGCGACAAGCAGGTGGCCGATTTGCTGGTCTATGTGCGCAGCACGTTCGCCGGGGACAAGCCCGCCTGGAGCAACCTGGAAGAAGACGTGGCGTCAGCGCGGCTGCGCACAGCGCACTGAGAGAAGAGGTCCGCGCGCACAAAGGCTGCTCTCTGCTGGTGCCGGCACCGCCGTCGTCGCAGGCCGGATAACGCCGCGATCATCGCAGATGACAGCGTGCACGCTGTCGGTCAGCCGCCGAAGTTCAGAGAAGCGCCGCCCGGCCCACCCGGTCCCTGACCGGCACCGGGGCTACGCCCGTTGCCAGGCCCGCCGCGTCGGTTCTGCTCCTCACGCGGTCCAGCCGGCGCGCCACTGCGCTGGCTGCCGTCAGGCACCACGCGCAGCAACTGCTCACCGAGTCGGCTGGCAACCTGGCGGCGCTGGTGATCGTCCAAGCCATCGTTCACGTCGAGCCACTGCGCGCGCAGTTGCCGGTCCTCCGCGTTCGCTGTCGCGCTTTCGGCGTCGGTGGCTGCGTCGAGCTTGCGCAGGTCGGCGTCCGGGCTGGCCAGCAGGGTCCTGGCCCATTCCTGCAGCGCGGCGCGGCGCCGGGAGCGATCGCGCAGGATCGTGCGTGACGCCCCTTCGGCCTTGTTCCACAGGGTTTGCTGGTTGGGACTCAGGCCGAGCGACTGTTTCAGGTCGCCCGCCATCGGCAGCAGATCTTCGGCGCGCAGATCGGTCAGTGGTACGCCATGCGCCGTGCCGGCGCCGGCCGTGGCCAGAGCCAGTGACAGCAGGCAGGTGCGCAGCCAGCAAGGCAAGCGCGAGAACGTGGTTTGAATTGGCATACGACACCCATGGTCAGAAAAGGACGATCACGAATATAGGCGCACGCCAGTTGGCTGTCGTGCTGCTTTACCGAAACTTACCCGGCGCGTCACCATCGTTTCAGTGCTGCGCCAAGTCGCTTCAGGCTTGGGGTCAGTGCGCCCAGCACGCTGTCGGCACGGGATGCCTGCCCCGACCCCAGCAAGCTGACGGCGGCCGCCAGCGCCTTGTCGTCACGCGTGCCGAACATGCGCGTGCTTTCCACCCCGGCGCGTGTCGTGGGCAATGCGTCATCCTGTGCAGGCAGGATCGCGGCGAGATGCTGCGCCAGATCTTCCTCGCGCAATGCCAGTCCCAGCGCATCGTTACGAGCGGGATCCGGCGCCACGATCACGTCCGGCGTGATCCCGCGCGCCTGGATTTCGTGGCCGTTTGGCGTGAAGTAGCGCGCCACCGTGATCTTGACGGCACTGTCACCGGTCAGCGGAAAGATGCTCTGGATCGAGCCCTTGCCGAACGTGCGCGAACCAAGCACGGTGGCGCGGCGGTGATCCTGCAATGCGCCGGCCAGCAATTCGGCGGCCGAGGCCGACGCACCGTTAACCAGCACCGCCAAAGGCACCGTTCGCGCCCAAGCGGGCAAGTCGGCCAGTACGTCCGGCTCGTCTGGCCGCCGGTAGAACCGCGGATCGACCGTGACGGTGGCTTCGGCGGCGGCAGCGGCAGCGGAATCAGCAGCGGTGGCACGCCCGCCCGCCGAAAATAACGGCGTCCCTGGCGGCAGGAATGCCCCGGCCACGCCGACCGCGGCCGACACCAGGCCGCCCGGATCATTGCGCACGTCGAGCACGATGCCGCGCGGCGCCCCGCTTGCAGCGAGCGTTTTCAAGGCCGCAACCAGGTCCTGCGCGGTGCGCCCTTCGAATGCCGACACCTGGATCCACGCGACGCCGTTTGGCATTGCACGTGTCGTGACGGTCTGCGCCAGCAACGCCGCCCGGTGCAGCCTGGCGGTACGAACGGAGCCGCTTCCGCCCCGCCGGTACGCGATGTCCAGCGCGCTGCCGGGCACGCCGCGCATGCGCCGCGCAATGTCGGGCAAGCGCATGCCCGAGATCGTTGCGCCGTCGATCGAGGCGATCGTATCGCCCGGCTCGATGCCGGCCAGGTACGCCGGCGAGTCTGCGGTGACCGCCGTCACCACCATGTCGGCGGCAGCGAAGTCGACACTGATGCCGATGCCGGTGTACTCGCCAGCCTCGTCCTTGCGGACGGCATCGAGTTCGTCCTTGTCCAGAAAGCCCGAGTGCGGGTCGAGCGAGGCGAGCATGCCGGCGATCGCCCCTTCGAGCAGCTTCTTGTCGTCCGGCGCTTCGACGTACCGGGTTTTTACCAGGGCATAGGCCGAGAGCAAGGCCTGGAATTCGGCAGCGGGAACCACGACCGGCTCGCCTGCCTGGCAGGTGCTTGCGGCGACAAGGGGAAAGAGAAGGCAAAGAATGGTGGCGCGAAGTCGTTTCATGAGTCGGTGTCCTTGATGATCGACCGATTCTCTGCTGACCGCGTGTTGTGTGCGGTTAAGCGCTTGTAAGCAGGTGTAAGCAGGGGCTGTGCAGATCTGCGTTCAGCGCTGGCGCATCAGCTGCATTCTCAGAACAGGTCCAGCTGTCCTGCCCCCTGCACACTGCCACGGCGTGTCGTCGCGGGTACCACCACCGGTCGCCGGAATTGCGAGCGATCGAGCCGCCCGAAACGCCCGCGCAAGGATTTGAAGCCAAGGCGCTCGACCGCTTTTTCAAAGCGCTGACGGATCAGGTCGGCCCACACGCCGTCACCATGCATGCGCTGTGCAAAGTTGGCATCGTAATCCTTGCCGCCGCGCATCTCGCGGATGCGGTTCATCACCCGCTGCGCGCGGTCCGGGAAATGGGCTTGCAACCACTCTTGAAACAGCGGATTGACTTCGTGCGGCAGGCGCAGCACCGTGTAGTGGGCGCCGACCGCACCGGCGTCGCGCGCTGCTTCGAGGATGCGTTCGATCTCGGGCTCGGTCACGAACGGGATGATCGGCGCGACGCTCACACTGACGGGAATGCCGGCATCGGTCAGCGTGCGGATCGTGCGCAGGCGGCGCATTGGCGCGGCCGCGCGTGGCTCAAGCGTGCGCGAAATCTGCGCGTCGAGCGTCGTGAGCGTCACCGCCGCGCACGCCAGATTGTTGGCCGCCATTGGCGCAAGCAGGTCGATGTCGCGCTCGATCAGCGACGACTTGGTGATCAGGCCAAGCGGGTGGCGGCATTCGGACAAGACCTCCAATACCTGGCGCGTGATCTGGCGCTCGCGCTCGCAGGGCTGGTAGGCGTCAGTGTTGACGCCGATGGCAATGTGTTCGGGGACGTAGCCGGGCTTGGCGAGTTCGCGTCGCAGCAGTTCGGGAGCATTCACCTTGGCGAAGAGCCGGGATTCAAAATCAAGGCCCGGCGACAGGCCGAGATAGCTGTGCGTGGGCCGCGCGAAGCAATAAATGCAGCCGTGCTCGCAACCCCGGTATGGATTGAGCGACACGCTGAACGGGATATCGGGCGACGTATTGCGCGACAGGATAGTCTTGGCGAACTCGTCGGTGACCACTGTCTTGAACGCAGCCGATTCACCGGTCGACCCGGTAGCCGATTCAGAATCGGCATCAGACCAGCCGTCGTCAAAGCGCTCGCGGCCGTTCACCTCATAGCGCCCTTGCAGGTTCGACACCGCGCCACGCCCCTTGCGTGCAACGCGCGGCGGCGCCAGCATGATGTGTTCTTCTACCCGCTCGCGGCGGATGGGCTCATCGGTGTCGATCATGGCCGCTGCTCCATACTGTATGTTTGTACAGTATATTACGCCGCTACCCCACCAAATTCAAGCCGCTAGTTGTGCGGACGGGAAAAGGTCGCCAGGTAGTTCACGCTCGTATCACTGCACCATGAGGCGCGATGCAACACCGGCAGGTAACGCATGCCGCGCAGATCGATCCGCTGCATCCCGGCCCCGGTGGCAGCAGCCAGCATCTCGGCGGGTGTGACGAAGCGACGCCACTGGTGTGTGCCGCGCGGCAGCACGCGCATCACGTACTCCGCTGCCACGATGGCCAACGGATAGCTCTTCCAGCTGCGGTCGATCGTCGACGCCAGCAGCAGACCACCGGGCGCCACGCGCCGAGCCACCTCTTCGATGAAGGCGTTGGGGTCGGCCACATGCTCGGCCACTTCGAGCGCCAATACGACGTCGAAGCATTCGTCGGGCTGCAGCACAGACTCCAGTTCGCCCAGGCGATAATCGACGACCGCGCCGCTGGCGTCGGCGTGGCGTTGCGCCGCCGCCAAGTTGCC
This sequence comes from Telluria sp. LT2P80, assembly GCF_059685955.1. Lineage (NCBI taxonomy): Bacteria > Pseudomonadati > Pseudomonadota > Betaproteobacteria > Burkholderiales > Oxalobacteraceae > Telluria > Telluria sp. LT2P80. The sequence goes on from NZ_JCASIO010000001.1 coordinate 465,887, forward strand.
GGGCGAGGCATCGATGCCGACCACCTGCGCGCCACGCAGTGCCAGCGGTTCGGACAGCAGCCCGCCGCCGCAGCCGACGTCGAGGATGCGCAGGCCCGCCAGCGACATATCGGCGCGGCCGAAATGCGACGCCATGCATGTCAGCAGATAGGCCTGGCGCAGCGCGTTCGTGACATGCAACGGCCGCATCGGGCCGTTCGGGTCCCACCAGGTAGCGCCGAGGCGGTCGAAGCGGGCGATTTCGTCTGCAAGCGCGCTCATGTCTGGTCTCCGCTCGCAGCAGCGGTCACCAGCGCTGCCAGCGCGCGGCCGGAGCGCCAGGCGCCTTCCACACCGCCGCCGGCAAGGGCATCGCCGCACACGCCAAGCCCCTTGCCCGCGTCCCACCAGGCACCAGCGGCCGGCTCGTCACCGGGCACCGCTGCCAGCGTTGCATACAGCCAGCGATGCACGGCCGCGAAATGCCAGGCCAGAGCGCCACCGACACAATCGGCAAGCGCCGTCTGCAGCATCGCCTGCACCCGGTCGGGCGGCGTGTCCAGATGCGCGCCGGTCCAGTCGGGCGTTGCGTGCACCACCCACTGGGCCTGCCCCGCCAGCACTGTGCGCGCCGGCTTGGCATCGTTGCGCACCACCAGCGCCAGCGGACCAGATGCGGGCAGCGCCAGGTCCCAGTCACAGCCTGTTGCGGGCGCGTCGGTCATGCCCATCAAAACCCAGACGGGCAACATCGGCACGGCCTGCGCGCGCGCCGCCCAATCCGGGCGATGCACGCCCAGCAGCGCGGCCGCCTGTTGCGGCGGGATCGCCAACGCCACGGCATCGAAGCCATCGGCCACGGTCACACCGCCGCTCTCGATAGACCACGTTACGCCGCTGTGGCGTACGCCATCGACCGTGCACAGGGTATGCAACGGCAGGTCCTTCAACAACGCGCGGCACAGGGCCGGCATGTCGGGCGTGGCCACCCACATCGCGCCGCCAGGCAGGGCTGCGCTGTGTGGGGCCAGGCGCGGCGTCCAGCGCGCCAGCAGCCCGGCGCGCTGTCCCTCTTCCACGAAACCCAGGAAGTCGGCGCCCACGGCAGCAAAGCACGGCGTCCCGTGATCCAGGCCCAGCTCGGCATCGGCGCCATCGAGCGTCACACGCCTGGTGGACATCCGCCCGCCTACACCGCGCGACTTGTCGAACACCTGCACCGCATGCCCGGCATCGGCCAGCGCGCGTGCGCAGGTGGCCCCGGCAATGCCCGCCCCCACCACCGCCACCCGCAGGCTCGTGCCACTCATCGCTTGCTGCCGCGGCCGCGCCACAGCAGCCTTAGAACCAGGAACAGGCGGTAGGCCGGCTCCAGCACCGCCAATGCGAGCCTGGAGCCGAGCAGGCGTCCAAGCCAGGCCCAGCGCGGCAAGGACCGCCACAGCAAGGTGAATGCCTCCGCACCACTGGCCAGGGTGCCATCGGGACGGCGCATGTGCAGGCGTGCCATGGCCGCCTCGCGGTTCAGTCCCGGGCCAAGCGCTTCGGGCGCGCAGTGGGCGACATCGACCCAGGAAACCTGGTCTGCGCCGTCCTGACGCTGATAGAGGGCGATCTCGCGGGTGCATATCGGGCAGCCGCCGTCGTAGTACACCGTGGGGGAGGTTGAGGATTGTTCTTGCATGATTTGATCATACAGGAAACAGGTCAAAATGCGGTTCATCGTCACGGGTGTTTCCGTTTAACGCCCCACTAAACGGTTCACGCCCTGTTCATCAGATTAACTTGCGTTGCATGCGGGTGATCTGGCAGCGCAAGCGCGTACATAGGCCGCTTGTTGGGCCACAAACCCATCGAAGGCGTCGAGCAGCGGATTGAAGCACCCGGGCGCGTTTTCAAGTTGTCCCAGTGCTTGCGCCGCTGCTTCCAGGCTCGACAGCTGATGCGGCGCGTGCGCTTTACGAATGCGGTAGTTCGACGGCGCTACGTCGGTCAACTCCAGCCGCGGCAGCCGTTGCAGCGCCGGGTTCAGGTACAGCATCTTGCGGCTCTTGCGCCAGGTAGCGTCGAGCAGCACCAGCCGCAGGGCGTCGACAGGGAGCATCGGCATTGGCGGCGGCACAGGCAGGCCGGCATCGCCCGGCGTGGCCGGATACAGCAGCACGGGCGTGCGCCCATCCGCATGCAGCAGGCTGTCGAGCACCCTGGCGTCGAAGGCTTCGCCGGTCGCCATCACGCTGCCGCTCACGCACAGATGCAGCAAGCGCGCGCTGTTCTTGGCATTGCCCACTTCCAGCGGATGCTGCAGGATCAGCAAGTGCGCCTGCGCCTGTATCGGCGTGATCCAGCGACAGATGCAGGCCGACTGCGCCCGCAGGCACGTCGTGCAGACAGCGCGTTTGAAGCCAGCCACACCGTTCACGGCGCCGGCGTCCAGCCACCGCCCAGCGCCCGGTACAGGTCGACATGCGCCGCCAGCAAACTCGTGCGTAGTTGCAGCGCTGCGAGATCGGCACTGAACGCCGTACGCTGCGCGTCGAGCTCTTCCAGGTACGACGCATAACCATTCGTGTAGCGGTTGTGCGCCACGCGCAGCACTTCACCGGCCGCCGCGCGCCGTGCCTCGGCTTCCACCAGTTGCCGCTGCAAGCCGTCGATCGACGCCAGGGCATTTTCGGTCTCGGCAAACGCCGTGCGCACCACGGTTTCGTAGCCATAGATGGCGCGATCGCGCACCGTGCCGGCGATCTCGGCCTGCGCACGCAGGCGGCCCGCGTCAAACAAGGGCGCAAGCACACTGCCGCCGATACTCCACAATTCCGTTGGCGAACGCAGCAATTGCGTGATGCCGCCCGCCCCTGCCCCGAGCGACGCCGTCAACCGGATCGACGGCAGCAGCGCATCGCGCGCCACGGCCAGACTGGCGTCGGCCGCCGCGATGGCCTGCTCGGCCTGGGCGATGTCGGGCCGGCGCCGCAGCAGTTCCGACGGCAAGCCGGCGCCCGGGGTCGGCTCTCGCAGCGACAGCAGATCGGTACCGCGCGCGATCGCGCCCGGGCTCGCACCCAGCAGCAGATTGAGCGCCTGTTCCTGCTGCGCCACCTGCCGCTCCAGCTGCGGCACGGTGCCGGCCGTCGCGTGCAATTCGGCCTCGGCCTGCGACATTTCCAGGCGCGAGCTGTAGCCCACCTCGAACTGGTGCCGCGCCAGGTTGTACGAGCGCTCGCGCGAGGCCAGCGTGGCCTTGGCCAGCGCCAGTTGGGCATCCAGGCCCAGCAGGTTCAGGTAGCCCGACGCCGTATTGGCCGCCACCGCCAGCGCCGCTGCTTCCAGCGCTGCCTCTTGCGATAGCGCCTCGAACCGCGCTGCCTCGACGGTGTTGGCCACGCGGCCAAACAGGTCCAGCTCATAGCTGGCCTGCACTGCGCCCACGAGCGACGTCGATTCGATCGGCGTGCCTTGCGGGCCAATGGCGCGCGCCCGGGTCGGCGCCAGCGACAGGTTCAGTGCTGGCAGGCGCGCGCTGTCGGCCACGCGAATGCGCGCCTGGTATTCCTGCAGTCGCGCGCGGGCAACCTTGAGATCGCCATTGTTCGCCTGCGCCTGTTGCACGAGGGTGTCCAGCGCAGGATCGCCGAACGCACGCCACCAGTCGCGCTCGACGCTGGCATTCGCGCCAGGCAAGGTCGTGCGCCACGCCACCGGCACCGTCACCGAGGACGGCGGCGCCGGCTGCGGCGCCATCGCGCAGGCGGCCAGCAGCAACGGCGCCGCCAGAACCACTAAGCGCCGCTTCATCGCTGCCCCGCGTTCGCCGTGGTGGCAGCGGCCGTATCGATTGTCGTCACCACCGACATCCCGGGCCGCAGGCGGTTGGCCAGCGGCTGGTTCGGGTCGATGCTGATGCGCACGGGAATCCGCTGGGCGATCTTGACGTAGTTGCCGGTGGCGTTGTCTGGCGCGATCACCGAAAACTCCGAGCCGGTGGCCGGCGCGATGCGCTCGACGTGGCCGCGCAGCTTGGCGCCGCCCAGCGCGTCGACACTAAAACTGACCGGCTGGCCGACTGCCACCCCCGCCATCTGCGTTTCCTTCAGGTTGGCGATGATCCACATCTGGTTCGGCACCAGCGCGGTCAGCTGCGCGCCGGCATTGACGAAGGCGCCCTGGCGCACGGTTACTTGCCCGAGCTGGCCGTCGCGCGGCGCGGTGATGTTGGTGTTGGCCAGGTCGATCTCTGCCAGCTTGACAGCCGCTTCGGCGCTGGCAACCGCCGCTTCGAGGGCGGCGCGGTTGACGCCGACCGACGCCAGGTTCTGGCGGGCGATCTCGACGGAGGCGCGGGCCTGGTCGCGGCTGGCCGCTGACTGGGCGCGGGTAGCGCGCGCGGCGTCGAGTTCGCGCGCCGACAGCGAACCGTCGGCCGCCAGCTCTTCTACGCGGCGCAAATCAGCACTGCTGCGCCGGGCCTGGGCTTCGTTCGAGGCCAGCAGCGCCTGGTTCTGGGCGATGGTGGCGCGGGCGCTGGCGTTCGTCTGCGCGAAGTTGGCCAGTGCCGCCTTGCGGTTGGCCAGTTCGGCCCGTGCCTGCGCCAGGCGCTGGATCGGGATCCGGTCATCGATGCGCAGCAGCAGCTCGCCTTTCTTGACGGTCTGGAAATCCTGCACGCGGACCTCGGTCACGTAGCCGCTCAGTTGCGGACTGATGATCGTCACCTGGCCGCGCACCAGCGCGTTCTCGGTCGCCTGCAGCGTGCTGCGAAACGGCGGCAGGTTCCAGGCGTACAGCACGATCAGGATGCCGACGAGCGCGATGGCGGCAAAGGCCAGCGCACTGAGGATGATCTTGCGCTTCGGGCGCGCGGGGGTAGGAACAGGTTCTGACATATCAATCGGTGACGGTAATGGGTGCGGGAGTATTGTTGACAGGTGCGGCGGGTGTGGGTGCAGCAGCCGGTGCGGTAGCCGGCGGGTTGTAATGCATCCAGACGGCGTGCAGGAAGATCCAGGTCGCGCTCACGGCAGCAATCAGGGCGATCATCAAAAACACGTCGTTGTAGGCCAGGATATTGGCTTCGCGCGTGGCGCTGGCCGCCAGCGACGCCAGGCTCTGGCGCGTGCGCGCGGCCGGGTCGGCCAGCAATTGCCCGGCCGCCGCCGCACCGGACTGGATGCGCCCGGCCACCAGCGGATCGAGCAAGCTCAGGCCCTCGACAATCGTCGACGAATGGAATTTCTCGCGCATGATCTGGAACGTGCCGACCAGTGCCGAGCCGATCAGGCCGCCCAGATTCTGGGTCAGGCCGAACAGCACCGAGAAACTGATCAGGGCGCCGGGATTGCCGATCACGGTGACGATCATCGAAATCAGCGATGGCCCGATGAACAGCGTGCCGCCAAATGCGAGCAGGCTCTGGCTCAGGTACATCTGCTCGGCGCGGGTCTGGTTGGTGGCATGCGCGTCCATCCAGGCGCCCAGCGCCATCAGCAGCAGCGCAATGACCTGCGGCGCCATCAGGTGCTTGACATTGACCGTCAGGGCCGACACCACGATGCCGGCGACGGTGGCCGCCAGCACGCACAGGAACAGCGACTGCATCTGGTTATTGTCCAGCCCCACGGCGCGCAGGAAACCCACTGCGCCGACGCTCTGCTCGGACAGCACGATGCGCACCAGCAGCAACGACAGCGCCACGCGCAGGATGCTGCGGTTGGTCAGCCAGCGCAAGTTGAGCAGCGGATTGGCACGGTTGTGCTCGACACACATCGCGGCCGCAAGCAGGAAGATCGACACCGCCAGCGCCACGCCGATCCACGCCTGCTCGGTCCACCAAAAGATGCGCCCGAACGTGAGCACCATGCACAGCAGCGCCATGCCCGGCGCAAACAGCGCGAACGTGACGAAGTCGGTAGGGCGGAACGCCTTGATGCGGTCACCCGGCGGCAACTTGAGCAGCAGCACGGCGCCCAGCGACACCAGCGCCAGGCCCAGCTCGAACATGTACAGCCCGCGCCACTCGGCAATGCGCAGCAGGTCGCCCGAGAAAATATAGGCCAACGGCAACGCCAACTGCGCCGTACCAAGCGAGATCGCGATGCCTTTCAGGCGCCACTCTTTCTTGAAGCCCTGCAACGTGTAATACAGGCCAAGCGGACTGACTGCAGCGGCCAGCATGCCGTGGGCGGCGCGCACGGCGATGGCCGAGCCGAGATCGTTGACGAACAGGTGGGCCAGCGTAACCAGCGCGTACAGCACCAGGAAGCACTCGGTGAACAGGCGCAGGCCGAATTGTTGCCGGAATTTCACCAGCAGCAGGTTCATCGATGCGTTGGCCATCACGTACGCGGCCGGCAGCCAGGCCGTTTCGGTCTGGTAGGCGCCCAGCACCCCCTGCAGATTGATCAGGTTGACGGCAACCAGCGCGTTGCCCAGGCCGCCCGTGATCGTGACCAGGATGCCGACCGCCAGATAAGCCAGTCGCAGCTTTGTCGTGTGCGCTGGCGTGGACGGAGAGCCGGGCAGCATCGGCTTTTCGTCGGGTGCCCATTCGCGTGGCGCGTACTTGCTCATCCTGCTGTTTCACCGTAATTGTCAGGCTCGCTATCTTACGCCTTTGCTCGACTTCACGTCGAATAGCGCTTTCGCCACACCCAAACCATTTGATGCAAAAATTGGCCAATCAGATATTGCCCTACGGATTTATTGGCTCTAGACTCAAGTTGTGCCGCGCGGAAATAGTTTCGTAAGGCAGCGTCTCCAGAGTCAGCCATGTCGAACATCCACGCCATCCGCACCCTGATTTCCGCCTCGATTCTCTCGCTGGCCATGCTGCCCGCAGTCGGCTTCTCACAGGAACTGCCGGCATCCAGGCCCGTCACCAGCACGCTTGACTACCGGATGAACGAGCGCGTTATCCAGGTACCGGCCGGGCCAGATGACGTGCTGCTCGAAACCACGGTGTTCCAGCCCGATGGCGCCGGCCCCTTCCCCCTGATCGTCATCAACCACGGCAAAGATGCGGGCCGCCCGAGCCTGCAGTCGCGCGACCGCTTCTATCATATGGCGTCCGTGTTCGTGAAGCGTGGCTACGCGGTGATGGTGCCGATGCGCCAGGGCTTTTCCAAGTCGGGCGGGCGCTACCGCGATCGCGGCTGCGACATGACGGCCAATGGCTATACCCAGGCCGAAGACATCCGGGCCACCCTCGCCTACGCACGCCAGCAACCGTGGATCGACGGCGCGCGCATGATCGTGGCCGGCCAATCATACGGCGGGCTGGCCGCCATCGCGCTGGGCACCGAAGCGCTCCCGGGTGTGCGCGGCCTGATCAATTTTGCGGGCGGCTTGCGCGACGACAGCAACCGCTGCGCCTGGCGCTCGCAGCTGGTGGCGGCCTTTGCCGACTACGGCGCCAAAGCGAAGGTCCCGAGCCTGTGGATGTACGGCCAGAACGATTCGCTGTTCGGCCCGGAGCTGGCCAGCCGCATGTACGCCGCCTATGCCGCGGCCGGCGGCCGTGGCCGCCTGGTCGAATTCCCCGCCTTCAAGCGCGACGCCCACGGCATGCTGGCCAGCCGCGACGGCGAAAAAGTCTGGCTGCAGGATACCGAACAGTTCCTGCGCGAGATCGGCATGCCGACCGCCGTCGTGGTCAACGTCCCTGCCCCGCCCACGCCGGCGCGCACCGATTACGCGCAGGTCGACGATATCGCCGCCGTACCGTTCCTGTCCGAGACCGGCCGCCGCGCCTACCGCGACTACCTGACCAAGATGACGCCGCGCGCGTTTGCCGTGTCGGCCAGCGGCGGCTGGACCTGGGCCGAAGAAGGCGAAGATCCGGACGGGCGCGCACTGGCAACCTGTTCGGCAAAAAGCAAGGAGCCGTGCCGGCTGTATTCGGTCGACGACTATGTGGTCTGGCATGACGAGCGTATCGACCGGGCCGAGAAAGCGGGAGCCACGGCGGCGCTGATGCCGGCGCCGAACCCGATGGCCGAATCCGATCCGACGACGTCGGTGGGTAGTACGACCGCGCGCTGATCGCGCAGGCTTGTCAAGCGGCCTGCGCAGTTCTTCCTGCACGAGTTCGCTTTACTGTGCGTCGGGTCGATCCAGCGCAAACCGCCGACCAGTGATGCATCAGACAATGCGGCTGTCGCATTGTCCGGAGCATACCAATGGTTCGCCTCGTCCACGCCTGCGCTGCCGCGCTCCTCGTTTTCGCCATCGGCGTGCTGGCCGCGCCCGTCGCCCATGGCGCGAACAACGATCCCGTCGTGCTGGTACACGGCTTTCTGGGCTTCGGCCCCGACGAGTTCCAGAAGAGCGGCTTCAATTACTGGGGCGGCTATGGCGATATCGCCGCGCACATGCAGGTCTACCGCGGCCCGCACGCGGTGGTTGCCGCCGCCGTCAGCCCGATCGCGTCGAACTGGGACCGCGCCGCCGAGCTGTATGCGCAAATCAAGGGCGGCTGCGTCGACTACGGCAAGGCGCACGTCGCAGCACAGGGCGTGCCCGGTCAGATGCAAAAGCCGCCCGGCAAATGCTGGGCCGCCGATCCACGCGACAATCCGCACGCCTACCCGCCGGCGCTGTACCCGCGATGGGGCCGTGACCATCCGATCCACATGATCGGCCACAGCCAGGGTGGCACGACCATCCGCGCCCTGATCCAGCTGCTGGAGCATGGCGCAATGACGGATGAAGGCGACGGCGCGCTGTTCAAGGGCGGCAAGACGGGCTGGATCCGCAGCGCGACGACGATCTCGGCGCCCCACAATGGCACCACGCTCAGTGACGCGGTCCTGAATATCCTGCCCAATGTGCCCATCGTGCTGCGCGACATCCTGCGTAACCGAGCGGCCAGCTGGGAACTCGCGCCGGACGGCGCCCGCGAATTCAACCGGTGGGCGCTGACCTCATCCAATGTCTACTATTTTTCAGTGGGCACGGTGGCCACCGCCAGCGGCAGCTGGTGCTGCAACGGCACCGACCGCGCGATCGCACCGATCCAGACGACGGCGTTCCAGTACGCGCGCGCCGACATGATGCCCTACTTCAAATCGTTCGCCGGCGAGTGGATCGTGCCCTCGGCCGCCCAACGCGGCATGGGCAGCTACACCGTCAATGTGCCAAACCGGGTGCGTATCGACAGCGACTGGTTCCCGAGCGATGGCGTCGTCAACACCGTCAGCATGCGCGCACCTGGCGGGCATCCGGTGCGCGACTACAACGGCACGGCGCTGCGCGGAACATGGAACTTTCTCGGCAACTACCCGGGATACGACCACTTCGATATCCTGAACTGGCCCAATCAAGGGCCATCGGCCGATCCGCTGTACGACCGGATCAGCGACATCCTCTTTGCGCTGTAGCTCACGATGACAACACCTCGTGGGGCCGGTGGATGCGCACGATCTGCAAGCCGTCGGGCTGGTCCACCAGCATGCACAGCTTGCCAGTGCGCTTGCAATGGTCCTGCACACGCCAGTAGTCGCCATGGCTCATGCAACCGGTCTGGCAGATCACCAGGTCGGCGGCTTGCAAGCTCGCTTCCAGTTCAGCCGCCAATCCGGCCGGCGTGTGCGCCAAATGATCCGCGCTGCCCGCCTGCCCGGCCAGCTCACGGCGCTGCAGCGTGCGCATCAGCGCATGCACGCGCGTCTGCAACGCGGCCACTTGCCGGCCCAACGCAACGCGCCGGCCGAGGCCCGGCAGCGCCGCATCGAGGGCCGCGCGGTCTTCGCGTTCCCACGCCAGCGCCGTTGCAGCACGAATCGTCGCGCCCCGCGCACGGATCAACTGCGCCTCCATGGCGGCGATGCGCGCGGCCTGTTCCTGCAGCAGCACACTGCAGCGCGCCTGCGCGTCGGCATGTGCACGTAGCAACGTCACGTGTTCACCAGCCAAGCCGTCGGCTTCCCGATATATGGCCATCTGCGCCTCCTGTTCCTGAACCAGAACCCATCTTAGATGAGAACGATTCTCATTTCAAGAGCGCGTCGAAGGGGGGACAAATCGACACATCGTGACGTGAGAACAAACTTTCACGATACAATATGGCCCTGCTCACCTGTGCGTTACCCCGACGGCCCATGACCCAGGCATCTCCCGACCAACTCGACATTTCCAGCTGCGCCAGCGAGCCCATCCGCACGCCTGGCGGTATCCAGCCCCACGGCTTCATGCTGACGCTATCGCCTGCACTCGACGTGTTGCAGGCCAGCGCCAACCTGCTCCCGCTGGCCGGTCTGGCGGCCGAAGCGGCGATCGGCCTGCCATTGGCAGCCGTCATCGGCAAGGCCTGTGGCGAGCGCATGGCGCGCGAACTGGCCACCGACAAGCTTGGCCAGCGCCCGATGTATCTGGGCACCGTCACGCTTGGCAACGACCGCCATTTCGATGTGATGGGCCATGTCTGGGACGGCCTGGTGATCGCCGAGTTCGAAGCTGTCGATCGCGCCGAGCCCGCCGATTTTCGGCATCTGTATCCGCTCATTACCGACTTTCTCGCCAAGGTCGGCGAACACGCATCGATCCCTGCGCTGACCGAGCTGGCGGCCCACCATATACGTTCCGTTACCGGCTACGGCCGCGTGATGGTGTACCGGTTCGACCCCGATGGCCACGGCCGCGTGGTGGCCGAAGCCAAAGCGCCCGACTACGACTCGTATCTGAATCAATCGTTTCCGGCCAGCGACATTCCATCCCAGGCGCGCGAGCTGTACCTGAGCTCGCCGATCCGCGTCATCCAGAATGCCGACTACGATGCCTCACCGCTGGTACCTGAGGTCAATCCCGCCACGGGCGCCCGTAACGACCTGACCTACGCGGCGCTGCGCAGCGTCTCACCCGTGCACCTGCAATACATGCGCAATATGGGCACGCAGGCCTCGATGTCGGTCTCACTAATCGTCAAGGGCAAGCTATGGGGCCTGATCGGGTGCCACAACGCCGTCCCGTGCGCGGTATCGGTCGAAAAACGCACGGCCTGTGAACAGCTCGGTCAGATCCTCGCGTTGTGCGTCGAGAGCCGCGAAGACAGCGCTGAGCTGCAGTTCCGCCTGGACGTGCGCCGCATCATGGTCGAAATCCTTGGCCGCCTGACCAAAAGCGCCGACTTCATCGACAATCTGCGCGGCGTGTCCGGCGAGCTGCTGCGCTTTGCCCGCGCCGGCGGCGTGGCCATCGTGGCAGACGAACGTATCATCACTTACGGCGATACGCCGGACGACGCCACCATTCGCGACCTGTCGACCTGGCTTGCCGTGCATGGCCACACCGAGGTATTCCACACCGACGAGCTCGCCGCCGTGTACCCGCCGGCCAGCGCCTTTCTCCACAATGCCAGCGGCCTGCTGGCGCTGCCGATCTCGCGCATCCACCAGCACTATCTGCTGTGGTTCCGCCCTGAAATGATCCAGACCGTGGAATGGGCTGGCAATCCATACGAGAAGGAAGCCGCGCCTGGTGCGCCGAGCCGGTTATCGCCGCGTCAGAGCTTCGCCACCTGGCGCGAAACCATCCATGGCCACAGCCTGCCGTGGCACGCCGCCGAAATCGAGATGACCACCGAGTTCCGCACGGCGCTGCTGGGCATTGCGCTCGAGCGCGCCGAGCAAATGGCCGAACTGGCCGAAGAGCTGGGCCGCGCCAACAAGGAACTCGAAGCGTTTTCGTACTCGGTCTCGCATGACCTGCGCGCGCCGCTGCGCCACATCGCCGGCTTTTCCGATCTGCTGCTCGAATCGGCCGGCAGCGAAGACGTGGCCCTGCGCCAGCGCTTTTTGAAGAACATCAAGGAATCGGCGCGCCTGGCCGGCAAGCTGGTCGACGATCTGCTGTCGTTCTCGCAGATGGGCCGCGCCGCGCTGCGCCCCACCAGCATCGACATGACCGACCTGGTGTCCGGCTGCATCGACAAGCTGGGCATCGAAATCGGCCAGCGCCGCGTCGACTGGCACATCGACCGCCTGCCGGTCGTGCAGGGCGACCCGAGTTTCCTGCATCTGGCGATGTTCAACCTGCTGTCCAACGCCGTCAAGTTCACCAACGGACGCGACCCGGCCGTGATCCGGATCTGGGCCGAGGATGCCGGCGACGACATCGCGTTCCATGTGGCCGACAACGGCGCCGGCTTCAACCGCGACTACGTGCACAAGCTGTTCGGCGTGTTCCAGCGCCTGCACCGCATGGAAGATTTCCAGGGCACCGGCATCGGCCTGGCCAACGTGCGCCGCATCATCGAACGCCACAATGGCCGCGTCTGGGCCGACTCGATCCTGGGCGAAGGTGCAACGTTCTCCTTCACCCTCCCCAAACAAGCCATCACAGAACAAGGCACCCATGCTTAAGCCCATCCTCCTGGTAGAAGACAATCCCCACGACCTGGAGCTCACCCTCATCGCCCTGTCGAAGAGCCAGCTGGCCAACGAAGTCGTGGTCGCACGCGACGGCGCCGAAGCGCTCGACTATCTGCACCGGCGCGGCGAATTCGACGGCCGCCAGCTCGGCAATCCGGCCGTGATCCTGCTCGACCTGAAATTGCCGAAGGTCGATGGACTCGAAGTGCTCAAGGAAATCCGCACCACCGCCGAACTGCGGTCAGTGCCGGTGGTGATGCTGACGTCGTCCAAGGAAGAACAGGACGTGATCCGCAGCTACGAGCTGGGTGTGAATGCGTATGTGGTCAAGCCGGTTGATTTTAATGAATTCGTGCGCGCGATTGCCGACCTGGGAATCTTCTGGGCGGTGCTCAACGAGCCGCCGCCAGGCTCGCACCGTTACATCAAGCCGAAGTGACTGGCCGTTTGCGGCTTGCCTGAGGCGCGCCGCGAACGACGCAGTAGATGACGGATGCGCGCACTGAGCGCATCCGGATGGTAGGGTTTCTGCAGCAGGTGGACCGAGGCGTCCAGCTTGCCTTCGTGGGTCAGCACGCCTTCGGCATACCCCGACGTATACAGCACTTCGCACTCCGGCAAGTGGCGCCGCACGATCTCGCCCAGTTGCAGGCTCGACAGCGGTCCCGGCATGATCACATCGGTAAACACCAGGTCGATATGCCGGCCCTCCTCCACCAGCGCCGCCGCGCTGGCCGCATCGCGCGCTTCCAGCACCTCGTAGCCCAGCGCCGACAGGATGCCGCAGGTCGATGAGCGCACGTCGTCTTCGTCTTCGACCACCAGAATGGTTTCCAGGCCGCCCGTCAGCGACGGGTGCACGGCTGCCTCTGCTTGCTCGGCCGGGATCGCGGTGCTGCGTGGCAGATAGATGCGCACGCTGCTGCCCTTGCCCGGCTCGCTGCGCAGCACGATTTCGCCACCCGACTGCTTGACGAAACCATACGCCATCGACAGCCCCAGGCCCGTGCCCTGGCCCGTCGGCTTGGTGGTGAAGAACGGCTCGAACGCCCGGCGCAGCACGTCGGGCGGCATGCCCTTGCCCGTATCGGCGATCTCGAGCATCACGTAATCGTTGTGTGGCACGTCGGGCGGCAAATCGTCGTCGGCCGCAGCGTTGATGGCGCGGATGGTCAGCGTGCCGCCATCGGGCATCGCGTCGCGCGCATTGATGACCAGGTTCAGCAGCACGTTGTTGAGCTGGTTGGGATCGACCATGGTGCTGCCCAGTTCGGGCGCGACCTCGGTCTCGACCCGGGTACCGGCGCCAAGAACACGGCGCGCCATATCGTCGAGCTCGCGCACCAGGTGGGTCGGATCGATGACGACCGACTGCAGCGGCTGACGCCGTGCAAAGGCCAGCAGGTGCGCGGCCAGCTTGGCGCCGCGCTCGACGCCCGACAGCGCCATCTCTACTCGTGTACGCGCAGCATCGTTCAGGTTGCCTACCATCTTCAGCAATTGCAGATTGCCGCCGATGATTTGCAGGACATTATTGAAATCGTGGGCCACGCCGCCCGTGAGCTGGCCGATCGCTTCCATTTTTTGCGCCTGGTGCAGCGCCAGCTGGCTCGCTGCCAGTTGCTCCTGGCTCAGGCGCAGCGATGCGAAGGCTTCATCGCGCTCGCGCCGCGCAACGCAGGCGCCGCTGTGATACCGCACACGCGCCACGAGCTCACGGGGATCGGGCCACTTGACCATGTAGTCGTTGGCGCCGATGGCAAAGGCCTTGGCCTTGGTGTCGGGGTCGTCTTCGGAAGAAAGCAGGATGACCGGCACGTCATGCGTGTCGGGATGCGCGCGCAGCATGGCAATCACGTCAAATCCATCGAGACCGCCAGGCATGCGCAAATCGACGATCACCACCGTCGCAGCGACATCGCGCGCGACCTCGACGGCTCGGGCGGGGCTGGACTCGTAACGGAGCTGATGACCGACACAGCTTTTGAGGCCATGGGCGATGATGTCCTGGGCAAACGACTCATCGTCGATCAACAGCACGGAACAAACGGTGGAGTTGTCTTCGATCATTGCAAACTGCGTCACTTTCAGGGCTGGAGGGGTAACGTGCTGCGCGAGAATTCAGGGTTAATTCTACACTAATACCATTTAACAAGGGTTCGTCCCGCTTGGTATCATTCTGGCAAACACGGGTCAAGACTTGTGCGGTAAAAAATTGCCCTGCATATGGCGCGCATGCCACATCACCAAGCCACGACCACGCCCGATGACCCCTGCCCACTATGCGGACGGCCGCTGGGAACGGAGCACGTCGACCGCCATCACCTGATCCCGAAGACGTTCAAGGGGCGCGACCAGTACCCGATCCACAAGATCTGCCATCGTAAAATCCACTCGGCGTTCACCGAGCGCGAACTGCTGCAGACCTATCACACGTGGGAATCGTTGCGCGGGCATGCGGATATCGCGGCGTTCATCGCGTGGGTGGCGAAGAAGCCGGCTGGGTTTTATACGCGCACGTACACCGCGAACAAGAAGAAGGGGCGCTGACGGAGTAACCGGCGCCGGAAATGCAAAAAGGGCCGCATTCGCATGCGGCCCTTCTCTTGTTCTGGCTCCCCGACCTGGACTCGAACCAGGGACCTGCGGATTAACAGTCCGTCGCTCTACCAACTGAGCTATCAGGGAATTGAGGCAATATTATAGCCGGGCATTTGCGGTTTGACCAGAGCAGTGTGTGAATCGGCTGGCCGGCCGCTGACAAAGGGCGCTTTTGATATAGTCAACTTCCCACCACACTCCTTGATCCCCGAACGACCATGACCATTTCCCGCACCCTCGGCACCCCACTCTCTCCTTCCGCAACCCGCGTCATGCTGCTCGGCTCGGGCGAACTGGGCAAGGAAGTGATCATCTCGCTGCAACGCCTGGGCGTCGAGGTGATCGCCGTCGACCGCTATCCAAACGCGCCGGGCCACCAGGTCGCGCACCGCGCGCATGTGATCGACATGACCGATGGCGCGGCGCTCGAAGCGCTGATCGCGCAGGAGCGCCCTCACCTCGTGGTGCCGGAAATCGAAGCGATCGCCACCGACAAGCTGGCCGAACTGGAAGCGGCCGGCGTCATCACCTGCATCCCGACTGCACGCGCAGCGCAACTGACAATGAACCGCGAAGGCATCCGCCGCCTGGCCGCCGAAGAACTGGGCCTGGCCACGTCGCCCTACCAGTTTGCCAGCAGCCTGGACGAACTGCAGGATGCCTGCGCTGCCGTGGGCTTTCCGTGCGTGGTCAAGCCGGTGATGTCGTCGTCGGGCAAGGGCCAGTCGAAGCTCGATAGCGCGGATGATGTGGCCGCGGCCTGGGCCTACGCTGCCAGTGGCGGACGGGTTGACGCGGGGCGCGTGATTGCCGAAGGCTTCATCGACTTCGATTATGAAATCACGCTGCTGACGGTGCGCTCGCTGGGCGCGGATGGCGAGGTCGTAACGAGCTTCTGCGATCCGATCGGGCACAAGCAGGTCCAGGGCGACTACGTCGAATCGTGGCAGCCGCATCCGATGCAGCCGCTGGCACTGGAACGTTCGCGCGAGATCGCCGCCAAGGTCACAGGCAATCTGGGCGGGCTGGGCGTGTTCGGCGTCGAACTGTTCGTCAAGGGCGACATGGTGTGGTTCTCGGAAGTGAGCCCGCGCCCACATGACACGGGCATGGTGACGATGGCCAGCCAGGTGCAGAGCGAGTTCGAACTGCATGCGAAGGCGATTCTCGGCCTGCCAGTGAACGTGGCCCTGCGCGCACCGGGCGCATCGGCCGTGATCTACGGTCAGCTCGATGAAACGGGTATTGCGTTCGAGGGCGTGGCCGAGGCGCTGCAGGTACCGGGCGCCGATGTGCGCCTGTTTGGCAAGCCGGAGTCGTTTGCACGCCGGCGCATGGGCGTGGCGTTAGCCACGGCGGACGACATCGCCACGGCGCGTGAACGTGCGCTGGCGGCAGCGGCGAAGGTCAAGCCGGTGTCGTGCAAATAAGCCGATCTAGCCCCAATACAAAAAGGGCCGCATTTGCATGCGGCCCTTCGTATTCTGGCTCCCCGACCTGGACTCGAACCAGGGACCTGCGGATTAACAGTCCGTCGCTCTACCAACTGAGCTATCAGGGAATTGAGGCCGCATTATACCTGCTGGTGTCGATTTCGCAAATTTTTCGACAAGAAAATCTAGCGAGCGATCCGCGCCAGCAAGCGTTTGAGCGTATCGATCACCAGTTCCGGCTCGGACAACTGCGGAAAATGCGCACTGCGCTCGGCCACGACCCGCTCGCCCAACGGCGACAAGGCTGCCAGCGCCAGCTGCGAACGTTCGCGCTCACGCACCAGTGCTGCCGGCACCAGCCATCTCGGCAGGCGCTTCGTACCCGACAGCACCGTCACCGGCACTGGCGGGAACGCCGGCGCCTCGAGGATATCCCTGACGGTCTCGCGCTCGTTGCGGAGCTCGTCGAACGCATCGCGCGGCGACACGCGATCCAGCAGCTTGACGAAGCCCCGCTGCAGCGCCGACTGGTGCTGCTTCAGATTGTCGACATCCTGCGGCGCCGTCGCCTCGATGAACAGCACGCCTGCCACCTCATCGGCGAACTCCCGCGCGAACAGGTTGGCGTGCAGGCCGCCAAACGAATGTGCCACCAGCACGAACGGCGGCGGCACCTTGGCGAACTGCAGCAACAGGCGCAGCTGCGCGACGACGGTCTCGCCATACTGCGCTTCGGTCGGCTTCGGACTGCCGCCCGTACCCGGCCGGTCGTAGCTGAACACGGTGCCCAGCGCCTCGATCTCGGGATACAGCTTGAACCAGCCATCGAGCGGGCCGCCGGCGCCGCCAATCAGCACGATCGACGGACTGCCCTGCCCGGCTCGCGCGAAGCGGAACATCTGCCCTTCGATCAGGGTGGCGTGGCTCTTGAGTGGTTGCTTCACGCGAACTCTCCAAAAAGACGACATAACGCCGCATAACGAAAAAGGCCGCATCCTTCGATGCGGCCTTCTTGTATTCTGGCTCCCCGACCTGGACTCGAACCAGGGACCTGCGGATTAACAGTCCGTCGCTCTACCAACTGAGCTATCAGGGAATTGAAGCTGGCATTATATGGTTCATGAAACGTTTCTGTCAAATCAGAACAGGCGTTTCGCTTTCCATCTGCTGCTGCTCTCTTGCGCGCTTGCAGCGATCAAGAGAGCCAGGATTTTAGAGAACTTTGGCGATGGCGTCAACGACGCGATCGATGTTCGTCGAATTGAGCGCCGCCACGCAGATGCGGCCCGTGTCCACGGCGTAGATCGATTCGTCGCGCAGCTTGCCCACTTGCTCCTTGGTCAGGCCCGAGTACGAGAACATGCCGACCTGCTGGCGCACGAATTCGAAGTCATGGCCAGGGGCCTTGGCCTTGAGCTTCTCGACCATCGCGCCGCGCATCTCGCGGATGCGCACGCGCATGCCGGCCAGTTCTTCTTCCCACAGCTTGCGCAGCTCAGGCGTTGCCAGCACGGTGGCGACGACCTTGCCGCCATGCGTTGGCGGGTTCGAGTAGTTGGTGCGCACGACGCGCTTGAGTTGCGACAGCACGCGCGTGGCTTCTTCGCTCGTGGTGGCCACGATCGACAGCGCGCCGACGCGCTCGCCGTACAGCGAGAACGATTTGGAGAACGAGTTCGACACCAGCATTGCCATGCCGGTTGCAGCGAAGCGACGCACGACGGCGCCGTCTTCATCGATGCCGTTGGCGAAGCCCTGGTACGCCATGTCGAGGAATGGCACGAGGTTGCCGGCCTGGACGGCGGCAATCACCTGATCCCACTGGTCTTGCGTCAGGTCGGCGCCGGTCGGGTTGTGGCAGCACGCGTGCAAGACGACGATGGCGCCGGCCGGCATGGCTTTCAGTGCGGCCAGCATGCCTTCGAAGTTCACGCCGCGGGTGGCTGCATCGTAATACGCGTAATTGTGGACGGTGAAACCGGCGCTTTCGAACAGCGCGCGGTGGTTTTCCCAGCTCGGATCGCTGATATACACGTCGGACGCTGGCAGGAAGCGCTTGAGGAAGTCGGCGCCGATCTTGAGCGCGCCGGTGCCGCCAATGGCTTGCACGGTCAGCGCGCGCTTCTCTTGAATTACGGGGCTGTCGGCACCAAATACCAGCTCTTGCACCGCTTTGTCGTACGCTGCCAGACCTTCGATCGGCAGGTAGGTTCGCGGCGTTGGCTGCTCCATCAGTTTCGCTTCCGCTTTCTGCACGCACTCGAGCAGCGGCACTTTGCCCTTGTCGTCATAATAGACACCCACGCCGAGGTTGATTTTCGCGGTGTTCGTGTCGGCGTTGAAGGCTTCGGTGATGCCCAGGATCGGGTCGCGTGGGGCCATTTCAATGGCACTGAACAGGCTGGCGGAGGCAGTGGAAGTCATCTGATAAACTCGGTTTTGTTGGCTGGATTGACAGCGGCGGGGTTTGCAATTGTATAGACAGCGGCCCTTGAACCTGCGGGGCCGCGAGCGGATTCTCATTCTAACAAAGGTCTGTAAGCATGGCTGAATTATCCATCGCAACTTCTCCCGAACCGACCGTCATCACGTTCCCGGATTCGCCGTTCAAACTGCACCAGCCGTTCGAGCCGGCGGGCGACCAGCCCACCGCGATCAAGGGCCTGATGGAAGGTATCGACGACGGCCTGATGTACCAGACGCTGCTGGGCGTCACCGGCTCCGGCAAGACCTACACGATGGCCAACGTGATCGCGCAGGCCGGCCGGCCGGCGATCATTTTTGCGCCGAATAAAACGCTGGCGGCCCAGTTGTATTCGGAGTTCCGCGAATTCTTCCCGCAAAACGCGGTCGAGTATTTCGTCTCGTACTACGATTATTACCAGCCCGAAGCCTACGTGCCGCAGCGCGACCTGTTCATCGAAAAGGACTCGTCGATCAACGAGCACATCGAGCAGATGCGCCTGTCGTGCACCAAGTCGCTGATGGAGCGGCGCGACGTCGTCATCGTCGCCACCGTCTCGGCGATCTACGGTATCGGTAATCCCAACGAATACCACAAGATGATTCTGACGCTGCGCCACAAGGACAAAGTGGCCCAGCGCGACATCATCGCGCGCCTGATCCAGATGCAGTACACGCGCAACGAGATGGATTTCTCGCGCGGCTCGTTCCGCGTGCGTGGTGACACGATCGACATCTTCCCGGCCGAGCACGCCGAGCTGGCAATCCGCGTCGAGATGTTCGACGACGAGATCGAATCGCTGCAACTGTTTGATCCCCTGACGGGCCGTGTGCGCCAGAAAATCCCGCGCTTTACCGTGTATCCGGGTTCGCACTACGTCACGCCGCGCTCGACCGTGCTGCGTGCGGTCGAGTCGATCAAGGCCGAGCTGCGCGATCGTCTCGAAGAATTCCGCCAGCAGAACAAGCTGATCGAAGAGCAGCGCCTCGAGCAGCGTACCCGCTTCGACCTCGAGATGATGGCCGAGATCGGTTTCACCAAGGGCATCGAGAACTATTCCCGCCACCTGTCCGGCGCGATGCCGGGCGAGCCGCCGCCGACGCTGATCGACTACCTGCCAAAAGACGCGCTGATGTTCATGGACGAGTCGCACGTCATGATCGGCCAGCTCAACGCGATGTACAACGGCGACCGTTCGCGCAAGGAAAACCTGGTCGAGTACGGCTTCCGCCTGCCATCGGCGCTGGATAACCGGCCACTGAAATTCGTTGAGTTCGAAGGCAAGATGCGCCAGACGATTTTCGTCTCGGCCACGCCGGCCGAGTACGAACAGGGCCGCGCCGACAACGTGGTCGAACAGGTGGTGCGCCCGACCGGCCTGGTCGACCCGATGATCATCGTGCGCCCTGCCCTGTCGCAGGTCGACGACCTGATGGGCGAGATCAACGACCGCATTGCCAAGGACGAACGCGTGCTGGTGACGACGCTGACCAAGCGCATGTCCGAGCAGCTCACCGAATACCTGGGCGACCACGGCATCAAGGTGCGCTACCTGCACAGCGATATCGACACGGTCGAGCGCGTGGAAATCCTGCGCGACCTGCGCCTGGGAACCTTTGACGTCCTGGTCGGCATTAACCTGCTGCGCGAGGGCCTCGATTTGCCCGAAGTGTCGCTGGTAGCCGTGCTCGACGCCGACAAGGAAGGTTTCCTGCGCTCCGAACGTTCGCTGATCCAGACGATCGGCCGCGCGGCGCGTAACCTGAACGGCGTGGCGATCCTGTACGCCGACCGCGTCACCGATTCGATGCGCCGCGCCATCGACGAGACCGAACGTCGGCGTGCCAAGCAGATCGCGTTCAACCTCGAGAACAACATCATCCCGAAAGGCGTGCACAAGAAGATCAAGGAAATGATCGACGGCGTGTACAACCCGAATACGGAGCGCGAGGTGCTGCAAGACGCCAAGGAAACGGCGAAGATCGAGTCGATGAGCGAGAAGCAGATCAGCAAGGAGATCAAGCGCCTCGAAAAGCTCATGGTCGATCACGCCAAGAACCTGGAGTTCGAGAAAGCCGCGCAGGTGCGCGACCAGTTGCATGTGCTCAAGCAGCAGGCGTTCGGCGCGCCAGGGGCCGACAACGTCGTCTCGATGCTGGGCAAGTAACGCCAGCGGGGCGTTGCCGGCTTAGCGCTCTACGCTGGCCAGCAACGTCAGCAACCGGTCCAGGTCGGCCGGCTTGACCATATGATGGTCAAAGCCGGCTTGCTGCGCACGCTGCTGATCTTCGGCCTGGCCGTAGCCGGTCAGCGCCACCAGCACGGCCTTCGCCGTCGCGGGCTGTGCACGCAGGCGACGGGCCAGTTCGTGGCCGTCCATATCGGGCAAGCCGATATCGAGCAGCGCCACGTCCGGCGGCTCGCGCAATGCTGTCGCCAGCGCGCTCGCACCATCGAATTCGACCCGGACTTCGTAGCCATTCATCTCCAGCAGCGTGGCCAGCATCTCGGCAGCGTCGATGTTGTCATCGACCACCAGTACGCGCAAGCCCGATGCTTCCATTGCAGGCGCATCCGGCTCCGCAGCTACCACCGGCGCGACTGCTTCCAGCAGCGGCAGAAACACGACGAATTCACTGCCTTCGCCCAACCCGTCGCTGAGCGCATCGACCCGGCCGCCATGCAGCAAGACCAGGCTCTTGACGAGCGCCAGCCCCAGGCCCAGCCCGCCCTGCGAGCGGTCCGGCGTGCGCTCGGCCTGGGTGAACAGGTCGAAAATATATGGCAGCATCGGGGGCTCGATGCCCTGGCCGTTGTCGCGCACGGCGATGCGCACGTCACCACCATCCATGCGCACACTCAGCACGATGCGGCCCCTGGCCGACGTGTACTTGGCGGCATTGTTCAGGATGTTGGACAGCACCTGGATCAGGCGCGTGCGGTCGCCCAGCACGTACAGGCCCGGCTCGATGTCGAGGAACAGTTCATGGTGGCAGCTGTCGAGTATCGGCCGCACCTGCTCCACCGCTTCGTGCACGAGCGGCTCGATCGCTACCGCTTCCTTCGCCATCGTGACCTGCCCGCGCGTGACGCGTGAGACGTCCAGCAAATCGTTGACGAGCGCCGTCATGTGCTCGGCCTGGCGCGCGATGATCGCACTGGCGCGCACGATACCGGGCGCGTCCATCTGGCCGCGCTGCAGCAGTTGCGCAGCGGTGGTGATGGGCGCGAGCGGATTGCGCAGTTCATGCGCAAGCATTGCCAGGAAGTCATCCTTCTGGCGGTTGGCTTCACGCAGCTCGTCTTCGATGCGCTTGCGCACCGTGACGTCGCTGCCTTCCAGGAAAATACCCGTCACCCTACCCTGCTGGTCGCGGATCGGCTGGTAGACAAAATCCAGGAAGCATTCTTCGAGCGGACCGCCCGGCTCGCGCTGCACGCGCAGCGGCACGGCATGGCCGACAAACGGCTGGCCACTGGTATAGACCTGGTCGAGCAGCTCGAAGTAGCCCTGCCCCTGGACCTCGGGCAACGCCTCGCGCACCGGCTTGCCGATCAGATCGCGATGGCCGACCAGCGTCAGGTAGGAACGGTTGGTCAGTTCAAATACATGGTCGGGCCCGCGCAACACGGCAATGATGCCCGGCGCTTCTTCGAACAGGTTGATGAGGCGGCTGTGTTCTTCGTCGCGGTAACGCTGCGCCAGCACTTCGTTGGTGGTCTCGACACAGGTGCAGAACATGCCGGCGACCAGACCATCTTCATGCCGCACGGGCGAATACGAAAAGCGGAACCAGGTTGCTTCATCGTACCCATGGCGGCGCACGGTCAATGGAAAGCGATCCAGGTAAATGGACTCGCCGTCCATCGTACGTTCGACCAGCGGTGCGATGTCGTCCCAGATATCGGGCCACACATCACAAAAACGCAGGCCGAGCGACGCCGGATGCTTGGCGCCCAGGATCACGCTGTAGGCATCGTTGTACAGGAAGCCGAGTTCGTCGCCCCAGGCGACGAACATCGGAAACTTGGAGTCGAGCATCAGTGCAACGGTCGTGCGCAATGCCTGCGGCCAGTCGCGCGGATGCCCGAGTGGCGAAGTAGTCCAGTCGTGTTCGCGCATCAGCGCACGCACCGTGCCGTCGCCGAGGAATAATGACGGTTCTTGCCGCACGTCCGTCGGCGCTCCCACTACCTGATTCATACCCATGATGCTTCGTGTTGATCCGCGCACATCGCGCAAGCGAAGTGTGCCAGATTTGCAGCGCGGCTCACGCACGCCAGCGTGAAACAAGCGTGACGCGAGCGTTACAGCGTGCGCACAAACTCGCGAATACCGCCCAGCAGCATCTCGACCGCCATTGCCGTCAGGATCAGGCCCATCAGGCGCTCGAACGCCGTCATGACCTGCGGACCGAGCTTTTGCTGCAGCTTCTCCGCGCTGAGGAACACGGCCAGCCAGACGATACCGACCGCCGCCAGTGCGGCCACGTGGACCATCGTTTCAGTAAAGCTGGTGGCCGACAGCAGCAGCACGGTGGCCAGCGCCGATGGCCCGGCCAGTGCAGGAATCGCCAGTGGCACGATGAACGGCTCGCCCCCTTCGCTCTTGCCCAGCACGCCATCGGGATGCGGGAAGATCATGCGGATTGCGATCATCAACAGGATCACGGCGCCGCCGATGCGCAGCGCGATTGGGCTCAGGTGCAGTGCTTCCAGGAAGTGCTTGCCAAAGAACATGAACACCAGCAACAGCACGAAAGCAATCGCGCACTCGCGAATCACGATGCGGTTGCGACGCTCGAGCGGGGTGTCTTTCAGGGCGGCCGCGAACAGCGGGACGTTACCGAACGGGTCGGTCACGAGGATGAGCAGAATGAAGGTGGAGAAAAAGCTTTGGGTCATGGCTTGTTATTGTTGGGTTGACCGACTTTGGGACAGACGCAATCTTACCAGAGGGCATGGTTGCATAGACAGCTTCTTGGCGCCCGACTGTGGCATAAAAAAAGCGGGAACAGGCTGCTGCCTGTCCCCGCTTCGACCGCTCGATGAACGAACGGGCTACTTCTCGAACGATTATTTCTCGAACTTTTTCAGCCAGGCCGCCAGCTGATGCGGACGCAGGCCGTCGTACTCTTCGAACGGCTGGTGAATCCATGGGTTGTGCGGCAGATCGTCCAGGAAATAGTCCGGACGAATCGACGACGTACCCTTGACCCAGATGACCGCCGATTTGACTTCGGTGACCTGCGGGTAGTTCTCGGTCAGGTGCTGGCTGACTTTGCGCAGCGTCACGCCCGAGTCGGCCAGATCGTCGACCAGCAGCACGCGGCCGGCCAGTGGACCCTTGGTCATCGTCATGTACTTCGAGATGTCCAGGTCGCCTTGCTTGGTGCCGGCTTCTTCGCGGTACGAGCTGGTCGACAGGATCGCCAGTGGCACGTCGAAGATGCGCGAGAACACGTCGCCCGGGCGCACACCGCCGCGCGCCAGGCACAGGACCTGGTCGAACTTCCAGCCCGATTCATACACTTGCAGCGCCAGGCGCTCGATCAGGCGGTGATATTCGTCCCACGAGACCCACAGGTCTTTTTCCGTCGATACAGGGGAATTCATCTTTTTTAACTCCAGATTTTGTCGTTAGGCCGCGAACGGGTGGCGCAGCACGATCGTTTCTTCGCGGTCAGGACCGGTCGAGACCATGTCGATCGGCACGCCGACCAGTTCTTCGATGCGCTGGATGTAGGCGCGGGCATTGGCCGGCAGCTCTTCAATCGACTTGGCGCCGACGGTGCTTTCGGTCCAGCCTGGCATCTCTTCGTACACTGGCTCGCAGCGGGCTGCGTCTTCAGCGCCGACCGGGAAGATGTCGACCGCGCGGCCGTCGATCTTGTAGCCGGTGCACAGCTTGAGCGACTCGATGCCGTCCAGCACGTCCAGCTTGGTCAGGCACATGCCCGACACGCCGTTGATCTGGACCGAGCGGCGCAGCAGCGCGGCGTCGAACCAGCCGCAGCGACGGGCGCGGCCCGTGACGGTGCCGAACTCGTGGCCCACGCGCGACAGGTGCTCGCCGACGCCAGCGTCGGTTGGCAGTTCGGCCGGGAACGGGCCCGAACCGACGCGGGTGGTGTAGGCCTTGGTGATGCCCAGGATGTAGTGCAGCATGTTCGGACCGACGCCGGCGCCGGCAGCGGCATTGCCGGCCACGCAGTTCGACGAGGTGACGAACGGATAGGTGCCGTGATCGACGTCCAGGAGCGAACCCTGCGCGCCTTCGAACAGCAGCTTGCCACCGGCTTTGTGCGCCGCGTACAGGGCGGACGACACGTCGCCGACCATCGGACGCAGGCGTGGCACGAGGGCCATCGCGTCGTCGAACGTGGTCTGGAAGTCGATCGCTTCGGCGCCCAGGTAGTTCACGAGCACGTGGTTGTGGTAGTCGAGGTTCTCTTTGAGCTTCTCGGCAAAGCGCTCTGCGTTGAGCAGGTCGGCGATGCGGATGGCGCGGCGGGCGACCTTGTCTTCGTAGGCCGGGCCGATGCCCTTGCCCGTGGTGCCGATCTTGTTCTCGCCACGCTTGAGTTCGCGTGCCTTGTCGATGGCGACGTGGTACGGCAGGATGATCGGGCAGGCTTCCGAGATCATCAGGCGCGAGACGACTTCAACGCCGGCCGCGGCCAGCTTGTCGATTTCGCGCATGACGTCCGGCACCGAGACCACGACACCGTTGCCGATGTAGCAGGCGACGCCTTCGCGCATGATGCCCGAAGGGATCAGCTGCAGCGCGGTTTTCTGGCCCTTGATCACCAGGGTGTGACCAGCGTTATGGCCGCCCTGGAAACGCACCACGCCAGCGGCGTGGTCGGTGAGCCAGTCGACGATCTTGCCCTTGCCTTCATCGCCCCACTGGGTGCCGATGACAACGACGTTCTTTGCCACGTTAGTATTTGACATCACTTAACCTAAGTTTTTGAGAATCCAATTTCCACTTTCGAGGACGAGTACGCGGTCGCACTCGAACTCGTCCTGAACATTGTCGTGACCCGGCATGCTCTGGATCACGACTTCGCCTGCCTTGCGCAGGTCAGCGATTTTTTCCTTCAGCTCGGGGGCATTGCCCCACGGCGCGCGAATGGAATGCTTGCGCTCTGCCATCGGCAACAGCCGGGCCAGCTCGCGCAGGTCGAGCGAGAAGCCCGTTGCGGGCCGCGCACGGCCGAACGCTTCGCCCACATGGTCGTAACGGCCGCCGCGCGCAACCGCGTTCGGCAAGCCCGTCACGTACAGCGCGAACATGGCGCCGCTTTCATACTGGTAGCCGCGCAGGTCGGCCAGATCGATCGCGATCTCGGCGCGGCCCAGCGCGCCGGCAGCCAGCGCCGCCAGTTCGGCCAGCGCGCGCTGCACGCCCGGCAGCGCCGGCAGGGCTTCGCGGGCTTCGGCCAGCACGTCGATATTGCCGTACAGGCGCGGCAAGGCCAGCAGCGCCTTGCGGGTCTGCGGGTAGTAATTCTGCGAGATGGCGTCCAGGCCCGGCGCATCCTTGGCGCGCAGCAGGCAATAGAGCTGGTTCTCGTCGCGCTTGGCGGCCGGGTCGTCGTCGAGCAGTGCGCGCAGCACGCCGACGTGGGCCAGGTCGAGGCGCACGTTCGTGAAACCGGCCAGGGCCAGCGAGCCGAGGGCCAGTTCCTGGATCTCAGCATCGGCTTCGAGGCCGGCATGGCCGTAGATCTCGGCGCCGATCTGCATCGGCTCGCGCGTAGCATGCAGGCCCGACGGGCGGGTATGCAGCACGCTGCCGGCATAGCACAGGCGGGTGATCGAGTCGCGGTTGAGCAGGTGCGCGTCGATGCGCGCGACCTGCGTGGTCATGTCGGCGCGCAGGCCAAGCAGGCGACCCGACAGCGGATCGATGACCTTGAAGGTTTTCAGGTCGGTGTCGGCACCGGCGCCGGCCAGCAGCGAATCGAGATACTCGAGCAGCGGCGGCATGACCAGTTCGTAACCGTAGAGCCGGAAGTTGTCGAGCATCAGTCGGCGCAACTCTTCGATCTTGCGCGCTTCGGACGGCAAGACATCGGCGATATTTTCAGGCAATAGCCAATTCGGCATGGGCAACGACGTTATGGGTTTGGGATAGTCAATGGCAAGCTTCGTACGACAGGCGTGCCAGCGCACGACGCGAACGCCGAATCGGTGATTTTAACCGAAAACCACCAGATTGAGGCAGCGAAAGCGGCACCGGCGGGGGTCAAGGTTGATAATCTGCCACGATGCCGGACAGTACGGGCAATGCCTGCCGTAGATGAAACTGGGGGAGCAAGGCCAATGGCCCTGCTCCCCCAGTTTGTTCAACTACCCGCGCAACCAAGCGGGAACGGCCTTATTTGCCGCCGCCTGCAGGCGCCTTGAAGTACTTGAAGAACTCCGAGTTCGGATCGACGACAAGGACGTCGCTGCGATCCTTGAAGCTCGCACGGTACGCTTCGAGCGAACGGTAGTAGCGTGCGAATTCCGGGTTCTTGCCGAAGGCGTCGGCGTAGATGGCAGATGCTTTGGCGTCGCCGTCACCCTTGACTTTTTCGGCGTCGCGGAACGCTTCGGCGATGATCACGGTGCGCTGGCGATCGGCGTCGGCGCGGATCTGCTCGGATTCGGCAGCACCGGTCGAACGCGATTCGTTGGCGACGCGAACACGCTCGGCGCGCATGCGTTCGTACACCGAATTGATGTTTTGCTCGGTGTACTCGACACGCTTGAGGCGCACGTCGACGATGCCGATGCCGACTTCCGCGGCTTCAGCAACGAGCTTTGCCTGCACTGCTGCCATCACGGCTGCGCGCTGGCCCGAAATCACTTCACGCACGGTGCGCTTGGTGATCTCATCGCTCAGTGCCGCCTTGATGACCTGCGACAACCGGTTCTGCGCGCGCGTTTCATCGCCCGCGAAACTGACGTAGTACAGGCGCGGATCGCTGATGCGCCACTTGATGAACGAATCGACCAGCACATTGCTCTTCTCGGACGTGATGAAGCGGTTCACGTCGGGCGTGTCGAGCGTCAGGATGCGCTTGTCCATGTAGACCACGTTCTGAAACGGTGGCGGCAGTTTGAAGTGCAGGCCCGGCTTGTCGATCACTTCCTTGACCTGGCCAAGCGCGAACACGATCGCGAAGCGGCGCTGGTCGACAACGAAAATGGTGGACGACAGCAGCATCAGTGCGATGAAGCCGGCCACGAAGATGGTAACGAGGCGGTTCATTAACGGGTCTCCCGATCACGTGAGGAATCACGGCTGCGCTCATCACGCTGGCGCACCGCTTCCAGGGCCTGGGTCACTTCGGCCGGCTGGGCAGTGCCTGGCACTTGCACCGGACCCGACTTGCTGCCGACCTGGGCATCGTTGGCTGCAACCTGCTGCATCAGCTTGTCGAGAGGCAGGTACAGCATATTGTTGTTGGCACGCGAGTCGATCATCACCTTGGTGGTGCTGGAGAAGATCTGCTGCATCGTGTCGACATACATGCGGTCACGGGTCACGCCCGGGGCCTTGGCGTAGGCAGCGACGACCTGATCGAAGCGCGACGCGTTACCGGTCGCATTTTCAACCACCATCGAGCGATACGCTTCGGCGTCCTGTTGCAGGCGGAACGCCTGGCCGCGTGCAGCCGGAATCACCTGGTTGGCATACGCTTCACCTTCGTTGCGGGCGCGGGCACGATCCTGGCTGGCGCGCACGGCGTCATCGAACGCGCTCTGGACCTGCTCCGGCGGTTGCACACCCTGCATCGTCACGTTGCTGATCAGGGCGCCCAACTTGTAGCGATCGGTGATCGTCTGGATCAGCGTCTGCACATCAGCCGCGACTTTCTCGCGGCCTTCATACAGAACGAAGTCCATCTTGCTGCGACCGACCACTTCGCGGATCGCCGTTTCGGCTGCCTGACGCACGGTGTCGTCCTGATCGCGGTTGTTGAACACCCATGCGACCGGGTCTTTCAGCGTGTATTGCACGGCAAACTGGATATCGACGATGTTTTCGTCGTCGGTCAGCATCAGCGATTCCAGCGGTTGCTTGTTGCTTGCCGTGCCACGGTAGCCGATCTCGGCCGTACGGATGGTCGAGACATCGACGATCTCGTGGGCCTGGATCGGATACGGCCAACGCCAGTTGAAACCAGGCGTCGTCGTGTGGCTCAGCTGGCCGAAGGTCGTGACGACAGCGGTTCTACCCTCTTGCACGATGAACGCGCCGGAAGCCAGCCAGATGAAGCCGACGATGATGGCAATCACGCCCGCACCAATGCCGGCGCCGCGCATTTCGCGGTTCGGACCACCGCTGTCGCCGCCACCATTGTTGTTGCCACGGTTGCCAAACATCTTGTTGAGGCGCGCATTGAAATCGCGCCACATCTGGTCGAGGTCGGGCGGACCGTCGCCCGGACGGCGACCGTCCTGGGCCTTGCGGTCATCTTCTGGGTTGCGGCCCCAGCGTGGGTCGTTCAGCGACAGTTTGACGCCGAATCTTTTTAGTATGGAAACAAACATAGGCTTAGCGTGGCCCGACAAGGGTGGAAGTTGGCAGATGGTCGGCAGGACCTTCGGGTAGCGCGCCAGGCAGCGCGTCCACCGACGCATCGACCTCAGCGAGCTCGAAAGCGTCGTCCTGTTCTTCGTTTTCCGGGGTGGCTCGATAGCTTTGACCAGGTCCGGACTTGGCCGTTTCGGCGATCGCCGAACGCAGCAGATCCAGGCCGGCGCCGCTATGGGCACTGATAAACACCCGGTTGATCTTATCATACTCATCACGCTCGATCCCGGGCTCCAGGCCCGCAGCATCGATCTTGTTCCAGACCAGAATTTGGGGAACATGATCGGCGCCGATCTCGCGCAATACCTCGTTGACCTGCTCCACCTGCTCCATGCGCGTAGGTGACGCGCTGTCGACCACGTGCAGCAGCAGGTCGGCGTGGATGGTTTCTTCGAGCGTGGCGCGGAATGCCGCCACCAGCTGGTGCGGCAAGTCGCGCACGAAGCCGACGGTGTCAGAAATGACGACACTGCCCACCTCGTCGCCCAGATACATGCGGCGGCTGGTCGTGTCGAGCGTGGCGAACAGCTGGTTCGCCACGTAGACGCCGGCCTTGGTCAGCGAGTTGAACAGCGTCGACTTGCCGGCGTTGGTATAGCCAACCAGCGAGACGGAGAACGTGTTGTTGCGGCCGCGCTGACGGCGCTGGGTTTCGTGCTGCTTGCGCAGCTTGGCCAGCCGCGCGCGCAGCGCCTTGACGCGTTCGCCGATCAGCCGGCGGTCGGTCTCGAGCTGGGTTTCACCCGGACCGCGCAGGCCGATACCGCCCTTTTGCCGTTCAAGGTGAGTCCAGCCGCGGATCAGGCGCGTGGCCAGGTGCTGCAACTGGGCCAGCTCGACCTGCAGCTTGCCCTCGTGGCTCTTGGCGCGCTGCGCGAAGATATCGAGGATCAGGCTGGTACGGTCGACGACGCGCAACTCGAGACGACGCTCGAGGTTACGCTGCTGGGCAGGCGAGAGTGCGTGATTGAAGATGACGATGTCGACGCCGAGTGCCTTGGCGTCGAGGGCGATTTCATCGGCCTTGCCGCTGCCGATGAAGAGTGCGGGATCGGGGCTCGAGCGCTTGGCCGTGATCGTGGTGATCGGTTCGGCGCCAGCGGACTTCGCAAGCAGGGACAACTCTTCGAGACTGGCGTTGAAGTCGCCAGTCCCGAAGTCGATGCCGACCAGGGCTGCGCGCATGAGCGGCGTGCCGGGGGCGTCAGCCATCGGCCTTACTCGGCTTCGCTGGAGTCAAGATTGAGGTTGACGGCGCGGGCCGGCACGACGGTAGAGATGGCGTGTTTATAGACCATCTGGGTCACGGTGTTGCGAAGCAGGACGACGTATTGGTCGAAGGATTCGATATGACCCTGCAGCTTGATACCGTTGACCAGGTAGATCGAGACAGGGACGTGTTCCTTGCGCAAGGCGTTGAGGAATGGGTCTTGTAACAGTTGCCCTTTGTTGCTCATAACAGCTCCGTGATGTTGTTGTAGTTAAAAGTTTGAGGCGATTTGCCGATTTTCAAGTAGTCATGCCACATGGGTGAGGCCATATTCTGCCAAAGCGAATGCGGCCCTGAACTACTGTAACCTGTTTCGCCACTTTTTGTCGTACTGCTACGGCTTCGCGAACGGGTTCTTGCCACTGCGCAGTTCGATCCGCAGCGGGGTGCCGACCAGGCTGAACGTCTCGCGGAAATGCTTCTCGAGATAGCGCTTGTAGGGCTCGCTGATCCCGTCCAGCGCGTTGCCGTGGATGACGATGATTGGCGGGTTCTGGCCACCCTGGTGGGCGTAGCGCATCTTTGGACGGCCCGAGCCCTTGCGCTTCGGCTCTTGCTTCTCCACGGCCTCTTGCAGCGCGCGCGTCAGGCGCGGCGTCGACAGGTTGGCAGTGGCGGCAGCATAGGCAGCCTCGACCGATTTCATCAGTTGCGTGATGCCGGTGCCGCGCAGTGCCGACACAAAGTGCGTGTTGGCAAAGCTCAGGAAATCGAGTTTGCGGTCGAGATCGATTTTGACTTCGTCGCGCTCGTCGGTTTTCAGGCCATCCCATTTGTTGACGGCCACGACCAGCGCCCTGCCCGACTCCAGGATGAAGCCGGCGATGTGCGCGTCTTGCTCCGAGATGTCTTGCTGGGCGTCGAGCAGCAGCACGACGACGTTGGCGTCGGCAATCGACTGCATCGTTTTGACCACCGAGAATTTCTCGATGGCTTCGAAGATCTTGCCGCGACGGCGGATACCCGCGGTGTCGATCAGCGTAAATTTCTTGCCGTCGCGTTCGAACGGTACTTCGATCGAGTCGCGCGTGGTGCCCGGCATGTCGAACGCAATCACGCGCTGCTCGCCGACCAGCGTGTTGATCAGGGTCGACTTGCCCACGTTCGGGCGGCCGACGATGGCGATCTTGATGCCATGGTCGACGTGCTCGAGTTCAGCCGGCTCGTCCGGCCGCGCGGCGAATGCCGCGTCGAGCGCCTCGACCACGAGGTCGGTCACGCCGTCGCCGTGGGCGGCCGAAATGACGTACGGGTCACCCATGCCGAGTTCGTAGAAGTCGGCGGTAACGGCCGTGTACTTCATGCCTTCGGATTTGTTCACGACGAGCATGACCTTGCGGCCGCTCTTGCGCAGGAAATCGGTGATGGTCTTGTCGTGCGGGGTCAGGCCCTGGCGGCCGTCGACGATGAACACGACCACGTCGGCTTCGGCGACGGCCTGGCGCGTTTGCAGCGCCATTTCGTGCATGATGCCTTCTTTGGCGACCGGCTCGAAACCGCCCGTGTCAATGACCAGGAATGGTCGTTCGCCAATGCGGCCTTCGCCGTAGTGGCGGTCGCGCGTCAGGCCTGGCATGTCGGCCACCAACGCGTCGCGCGAACGGGTCATGCGGTTAAATAAGGTCGATTTCCCGACGTTGGGACGACCTACGAGTGCGATTACCGGCTTCATGTTTTCTTATTCGACCGCGATGGCGGTCACAGTTCCGTTTTGTGTTTGAAAAATCAGGTTTGAGCCGGCCACCAGCGGCGTGCCCACAATCGGGCTCCCGTCGGTTGCGGCGCGCGCCAGGAAAGAGCCATCTTCGCGCGACAGGAAGTGCACGTAGCCTTCGTAGTCGCCAACCGCGACGGCGCGGCCATACGACAGCGGGGTCGACAGGCGGCGGAACGACAGTTTGTCGTTCTTCCAGCTGCTGGCGCCCGTGTCGCGGGTGAATGCATTGAGTGCTCCCTTGTCGTCCGGTGCGAACACGAACAATTGGTCGACGGCCACGCCGACGCTGGACGACAAGTCGCGCGTCCAGCGCGCCGAACCGGTCACCAGGTCAAAGCAGCCTACGCGCCCTTGGTAGGAAGCGGCGCACACCTCGTTCTCGAACAGCACCGGGGCGCCGCCGATATCGGTGACGCGCTCCAGTTCGGTCGCACCGCGCGAGATGCCGACCTCGACGTCCCAGCGCGGTGCGCCGGTGGCGATGATCAGTGCGGACAGCTTGCCGCCCGGCTGCGCGACGATGACGTCGGTGCCGGCCACGATCATGCCCGGCGCATTGCGCAGGGTCAGTGGTGGCGCGACCTTCTGCACGGTCCATTTCTTGCTGCCATCGGTCGCGTCGACACCGACGATGCGGTTGTCGATCGAACGGGCGACGACGATGCCTTGCGACACGACCGGCGCCGACAGGATTTCGCTCGACAGCTGCGTTTTCCAGAGCAGCTTGCCATCCATGTCGTAGCCCATCAGGATGCCCTTCTCGGCACCGACGACGATCAGGTTGCCATCCGTGCCCACGCCCGCCGACAGGTCGCTGTCGGCCTTGACGCGCCACAGCTGCTTGCCGGTGGCGGCATCGACACGCGCAATGGCGCCATCGGCCGCGGCCACGACGAGCGTGTTGCCGCTCAGCGCCGGCGAGAACTGGTAGCCCTTCGCCTTGCCGATGTCGAGTTTCCATGCGGTGCGCACGGCCATGCTGCCCTTGAGTTCGACGAGCTTGGCGGGTTGATCGCCCTTCTTGTCGGATGCAAATGGATTGAGCGAATTGAGGGTGGAGCAACCCGTCATCAGGGCCAGTACGCCGACGCCAACAAGCTTGCTGCTAATACGCATTATGTTCTACCTTGTTCCTGGACTATAAAGGACGCAAAGCCCGCGGCCGCTCGAAGGCGGACGCGGGCCATCTCATGCGAAAAATTTACGCAGCCGCTTTCTGGTCTGCGGCTGGCGCTTGGCCGTTCTTGTCTGCCGGCACCGTGCCGCCGATGGCTTCGAGCTTGACCTGCACCAGTTGACGGGCCGGGCTGGCGGCATCCATCGCAGCCAATGCGGCGACATACGCAGCACGTGCTTCGTTCAGCTTGTTCTGGCCGACCAGCACATCGCCCTTGCGGTCGTTCACTTCAGCAGTGAACTGCGGCAGGAACGTGCCGTTCAAGACTTTCAGGGCCTCGTCGAAGGCTTTTTCATCGAGCAGCACGCCAGCCAGACGCAGCTTGGCGATCGACTTGTATTCGTCGTTGCCGTTGTCGGCCGCCCATTGCAGCTGGGCCTTGGCGGTTTTCAGGTCGTTCGCTTCGAATGCCGTCTTGGCCGCGGCCAGGGCTGCCATCTGCGTGTATGGCGAATTCTCGTACTTGCTGCGGATGTCGCCGGCGATACGCTGCACCTTGGCATTGTCATTGGCCAGCAGCGACGTCTGCAGTTCGTCGTACAGCGCCGAGGCTTCGATCGACTTGTTGGCCTGGTGGGTTTTCCAGAAGTTCCAGCCGGCGAATGAACCGAGCGCCAGGATCAGGACCCAGACGATGATGTTGCCGTATTTCGACCAGAACGCCTTGAAGGAATCAAGTTGTTCCTGCTCTTGGTGATCGTATGCCATGTGCGTGTTCTTGTAGTGAGTGGATGGAATGCGTTGTACGACGGGGTTTAGTGCTTATGGATGTGATCGTGATCGTGACCGCAGTGTTCGTCATGCACGTGCGCGCCGGTGATCTGGTCGACCAGGTAATCGACCACTTCCAGGAACGGCACGGTGCTCTGCTGCTGCTCGCCGATCTCGCCGCGCATCGTCTTCACGGCCGCGGTTTCGTTGGCGACTTCGTCCTCGCCAATGATCACGGCAAACGCTGCGCCCGACCCGTCGGCCTTCTTCATCTGGCTCTTGAAGCTGCCAGCACCCGACGGCGTTGCGCAATGTAACACAACATCCAGCCCGGCATCCCGAATGCGCTCGGCCAGGATGAAGGCTTGCAGCTGCGCCTTCTCGCCCTGATGGACCATGTAGACGTCGCATTGGTTCGGCTCGGCCGGCTCGCCCATCGCCTTCATCAGCTCGATGATACGCTCCATGCCCATCGCGAAACCGACGGCCGGCGTGGCCTTGCCGCCAAACGTTTCGACCAGCGGATCGTAGCGGCCGCCAGCGCAGATCGTGCCTTGCGAGCCGAGTGCATCGGTGACCCACTCGAACACGGTGCGGTTGTAATAGTCCAGGCCGCGCACGAGGCGCGGGTTGACCGTGTACTGCACCGCGTTCTGGTCCAGCAAGAACTTGACGCCGTTAAAGTGCGCCAGCGATTCTTCGCCCAGGTAATCAAGCAGGCGCGGGGCCGCGTTGACCATTTCCTGCATGGCAGGATTCTTGGTGTCGAGGATGCGCAGCGGATTGCTGTGCAGGCGGCGCTTGGCCTCGGCATCCAAGATGCTTTCATGCTGTTCGAGGTAGGCGATCAGGTCGGCGCGGTGACGCTGGCGCTCTTCGGCATTGCCGATCGAATTCAGTTCGAGGCGCACATTCTCGATGCCCAGGTCATCCCACAGGCGGCGGCACATCATGATCAGCTCGGCATCGATGTCCGGGCCCGAAAAACCGATGGCTTCCGCGCCGAACTGGAAGAACTGGCGATAGCGGCCGCGCTGCGGACGCTCGTGGCGGAACATCGGGCCCTTGTACCACAGGCGGCGCGGGCCGTCGTAGACCAGATTGTGTTCGAGCACGGCGCGCACGACGCTGGCAGTGCCTTCCGGACGCAGCGTGAGCTGGTCGCCGTTCATCGAATCCTCGAACGAATACATTTCTTTTTCGACGATGTCGGTCACGGCGCCGATGGCGCGCGAGAACAGGCTCGTCTGCTCGACGATCGGCGTGACGATCTTCTGGTAGCCGTAGCTTTTCAGGATCGTTTCAGTGGTGTTCTCGAACAATTCCCACAGCGGTGCATCGCTGGGCAGGATGTCGTTCATGCCTTTGATGGCGACGATTTTTTCTGGTTTGGACATGGTAAGTAAACTCTTCGATCACCGCGTGCTGGCGCCGCGGCGGATTTTATTGTGCGACCGACTCGCGGCTGTAATTCTTCTTCACGTAATCGAGCACGATCGTCTGGAACTCTTCGACGATTCGCTCGCCGCGCAGCGTGGCAAACTTCTGGCCATCGACAAACACCGGCGCCGCCGTCGATTCGCCCGTGCCCGGCAAGCTGATGCCGATGTTCGCGTGCTTCGATTCGCCCGGCCCGTTGACGATGCAACCCATCACGGCCACGTTCATGCCTTCCACGCCCGGATAGGTCTTTTTCCATTCTGGCATCTGGTCACGCAGGAAGGTCTGGATATTGTCCGCCAGCTCCTGGAACACGGTCGACGTCGTGCGGCCGCAACCCGGGCACGCGATGACCATCGGCGTGAACTTGCGCAGGCCCATCGTCTGCAGGATTTCCTGGCCGACGATGACTTCGCGTGTGCGATCACCGCCCGGCTCAGGCGTCAGCGAAATACGGATCGTGTCGCCGATGCCTTCTTGCAGCAGCACCGACAGCGCAGCGGTCGAGGCGACGATGCCTTTGCTGCCCATGCCCGCTTCGGTCAGGCCCAGATGCAGTGGGTAATCGCAGCGGCGGGCCAGTTCGCGGTACACGGCGATCAGGTCCTGCACGCCCGAGACCTTGCACGACAGGATGATCTTGTTGCGCGCCAGGCCCACTTCTTCGGCGCGGATGGCGTTTTCGATGGCCGACGTGATCAGCGCTTCGTACATGACGGCCTGGGCCGACCATGGATTGGCGCGCAATGCGTTCTCGTCCATGATGCGCGCCAGCAGCGACTGGTCCAGGCTGCCCCAGTTCACGCCGATGCGCACCGGCTTGTCGTACTTGGCGGCGATCTCGATCATCTGGGCGAACTGGGTGTCGCGCTTGGCGCCCTGCCCCACATTGCCCGGATTGATGCGGTATTTCGACAGCGCCTGCGCGCACTCGGGATAGTCGCGCAGCAGCAGGTGGCCGTTGTAGTGGAAGTCGCCGACCAGCGGCACATCGACTTCCATGCGGTCGAGCTGGGCGCGGATCGCCGGTACGGCCGCTGCTGCTTCAGGCGTGTTCACCGTGATGCGCACGATCTCGGAGCCGGCACGTGCCAGCTCCTTGATCTGGATCGCGGTGCCGATCGCATCGGCGGTATCGGTATTGGTCATCGACTGGATGACGACGGGTGCATCACCGCCGACCCACACCTGGCGCGCGCCATGCGCGACCAGAACCTTGCGGCTGGCGCGGCGGGCCATCGGACCCGACGGAATGGCGGCGGCCGATGCGTACTCGGGGATTGGGGCTTCGTTCAAGGAATTCATGTTGGTTCCAGCGAGTGATCAGCTTATTTCAGGGCCACGCGTGCGATGGTCTTGCCCGGCTGCTGTGGCAGCGGGACGTTGGCGCCGCGCAGTGTCGCGGTCACGGCGCCCGGCACGCCGACGGTCAGGTTCACGGGGCCGGCGACCTCGACCGACTCGGTGCTGCCGGCCTTGACCAGGCGCGAGATCAGCGGACGACCGCCGCTGCTCGGACGCACTTCGATCCACGAATCGGCGCGCACGTTGAGCACCAGCGTGTTGACGCCTGCGGCAGCCGGTGCTGCGGCAACTGGTGCCGGCGTGGCGGTAGCCGGTGCAGTGACCGGCGCAGCGGCAGGCGCCGCTGCGGGTGCGGCCGGCGTCGTCGGCGCCGTCGTTGGCGCCGTCGCTGGCGCGCCCGCCGGGGCCGTGCCCTGGCTCGATGGCGACGGCACCGAAATGAGCGGCACCGACGGATTGATCAGGCCCTGCTGGACCGGCGCGGCAGTACCCGGTGCCACGACACCGGCAGCCGGATTCTCGAGCACCATCGTATCGCCCGATTCGACATCGCGGTTCAGACTTGGTATCAGGTCGAACTGCCAGGCCGCAACGGCGGCGCCGGCCACGATGACCACGGCGGCGATCCAGCCCAGTGGCAGACTGCGGCGCTTGCCATTGATCGGGAACCGGGTTTCCGAGAACGCCGCCGGTTTTTGTTCACGGCGCGCAGCAGCCATCGCCGACTGGGCGCCAGCGCGGGCTTCCGGCGGCATGTTCAGTTCGATCATCGACACCAGTGGCGCCGCGTCGATGCGCAGCAGCTTGGCGTAGGCGCGCACGAAGCCGCGCGTAACGGCCGGGCTGGGCAGCGACGCGTAATCGCCTGCTTCCAGCGCCAGCACCTGGCGCGGCGCCAGCTTGAGCTGGTCGGCAACCTGCTCGACGCTCCAGCCCATGGTCTCGCGCTGGGATTGCAGGGTCTTGCCAGGGATGCCGGACGCGTTGCCCGGTGCGGCTGGCTGGTCTGCTTGCTCGTTCATTGTCCTTGTCCTTGTCCTTGTTCTTCTTTACTCACCAAACGCCCCGCGCTCGTACGCTGCGTACTCGGGCGAACCGGGGAAGCGGCGCCGCAGCTGGGCTGCCAGCGACGCTTCATGGGTCCGGTCACCCGCCTTGCGGCCGATGCGCATGGCAAGCCACAGCGCATCGGCCGACAGCGTCTCGAGCTTGGCTGTCTCGAGCAGACGGTTGATGAAAAAACCGGCGCGCTCAAGGTCGCGCCGCTCGTAGTACACCCGCGCCAATCCGGTATTGACCGTTGGCAGACCGGGGTTCAGACGCAAGGCCTCGAGCAGATAACGCTCGGCCGCATCGTTGTTCTGGTTCTTGATGCTGCACACGCCCGCATTCACCAGCGCACTGAGCGGCGTCTGGTAAGTGGGGTTCTTCAGTGCGGCATCGAAATAACGCATTGCCTCGGCCGGACGGTTGACCGACTGGCATAAAAACGAACCAAAGTTGTTCGAAAACTCGGGGTCGTTCGGGCGCAGGCGCAGCGCCTGCTGGTAATTCTCTTCAGCCAGCGGATACTGGCCCATCGACGTGTAGACCAGCGCGCGCAAGCCGTACGCGTCGGCATAGGCCGCATCGGCCGCCAGCGCCTTCTTGATTTCATCGAGCGCGATCTCGTACTTGCCCTGCTGGTAATAACCGACCGCCAGCTGAATGCGGATCGACGCACGCTTCTCGCCCGCCGTCTGGTCCGACGCCGTCTTGAGCTCGCCGGTGGTACCCGACCCGCTGCCCGCGTTGCTGGCGCATCCGGCCAGCAGGGTCAGGGTCGAGGCGAGTGCAAGCGCGGCGGCAAGCTTCATCAGGTCGGGATCTCCACGATGCGCCCGAAGTCGGCGCCAAACTTTTTCTGGTACTCGGCCATTTTTTCCATGCGCTCGACTACCCGGGTGCGGTCCTTGACCTCACCGGCCAGCTGGCCGCAGGCGGCGTCGATATCGTCGCCGCGCGTCTTGCGCACGGTGGTGACGATGCCGGCATCCATCAGCACCTGGGCAAACGCCTTGATGCGGGGATTCTTGGAGCGGAACAGGCCGGACTCGGGGAACGGATTGAACGGAATCAGGTTGAACTTGCAGTTCACGCCGACCACGGGGTCGTTGACCAGCGCGATCAGTTCGCGTGCGTGCTCGTCGCTGTCGTTGAAGCCGTCGAGCATGCAGTATTCGAAGGTAATGAAGTCGCGCGGTGCGAATTCAAGATAGCGCTTGCAGGCGGCCATCAGTTCGCGCAGCGGGTATTTCTTGTTCAGCGGCACCAGGATATCGCGCAGCGCATCGTTCGACGCGTGCAGCGACACGGCCATGGCCACGGGCACGTCCTGCGACAGCTTGTCGATGTTCGGCACCACGCCCGAGGTCGACAAGGTCACGCGGCGGCGCGACAGGCCGTAGGCGTTATCGTCGAGCATCAGCTTGAGCGCGGTAACGGTGGGTTCGTAGTTCAGCAGCGGCTCGCCCATGCCCATCATCACCACGTTGGTGATCTGGCGTTCGCCTTTCGGGCCCGGCTCGATGCCTTTGGTGCGGCGCAGCTCGAACTCGGCCATCCACAGCTGGCCGATGATTTCGGCGACTGTCAGGTTGCGGTTGAAGCCCTGCTTGCCCGTCGAGCAGAAGCGGCAGTTGACGGCGCAGCCGGCTTGCGTGGAGATGCACAGCGTGCCGCGGTTTTCTTCCGGGATGAACACGGTTTCGACCGCATTGCCATTGCCGACGTCAACCAGCCACTTGCGCGTGCCGTCGGTGGACGTGTTGTCGCTGACGATGGCTGGTGCGCGCACTTCGGCGCGCGTGCTCAGCTTTTCACGCAGCGATTTGGCCAGGTCGGTCATGCTGTCGAAGTCCGCGGCGCCAAACTGGTGAATCCAGCGTTGGAGTTGCTTGGCGCGGAACGGCTTCTCACCCAAGTCGGCGCAATAAGCGACGAGTTGCGCGGGATCGAGGTCCAGCAGGTTGGTGAGCGTCGTCATGGCAAAAATTCCTCAGTTTCAGCACCCGCTCGCGTCAGCCCTTGGCCGCAGGCGAGCGGGTTACTCATTGCATTAGTCCGGGGAGAATGCTCCGGGGCGCGCCCGGACTGCGCTCCCCCTTACTAATTAACGCGAGTAGACGTTCAGTGCCGGGAAGTAGTAAGCGATTTCCACAGCAGCGGTTTCGGCAGCGTCCGAACCGTGAACAGCGTTGGCATCGATCGAATCAGCGAAGTCAGCGCGGATGGTGCCGGCGTCAGCTTTCTTTGGATCGGTTGCACCCATCAGGTCGCGGTTTTTCAGGATCGCGCCTTCGCCTTCGAGGGCGGTGACCATGACTGGACCCGAGATCATGAACTCGACCAGGTCCTTGAAGAATGGACGTGCAGCGTGCACAGCGTAGAAGCCTTCGGCTTCAGCGCGCGACAGTTGCACCATGCGTGCAGCGACGATCTTCAGGCCAGCTTCTTCGAAACGGCTGTAGATTTTGCCGATCACGTTTTTTGCGACTGCGTCAGGCTTGATGATGGACAGGGTGCGTTCGATTGCCATGAGAAAACTCCAATAAAATGAAAGGTTTAGAACTGAGCGATGTAAACAAACTTTGGGACTCAATTAACCTTCAATTTTACCATATCCGACCCGAAAAGCTCATATTGCGGTGGCGGTCGGCAAGGTGGTACAGTGGCGGCAAATCTACGTCCAGCTTCTTGATCAAACTTCATGCTCGTTTAAGTCACGTGTTATAGGATGATAGATAGTTGCTGTACAGTACCTGCAGTTATTCATTTCTTCGGAGGCACTATGTATCCTAGTACCCAAAGTACCATCGACCTGACCAAAGGTGGCCAGGCCTCGCGTAACAAAGTGCTACGCAATACTTACTGGTTGCTGGCGCTGTCAATGATCCCGACCGTGGCAGGCGCCTTCCTTGGCGTGTCCATGGGTGTGGCGCTGTTCAGCGGCATCCTCGGCTTCGTGATCTTCATGGCCGTCGCATTCGGCTTTATGTGGGCGATTGAAAAGAACAAGGACTCCGGTCTGGGCGTTGCCCTGCTGCTGGGCTTCACGTTCTTCATGGGCCTGATGCTGGCACCGCTGCTGACGCACACCCTGAACTATTCGAACGGCGGTAGCCTGATCATGACCGCCTTCGGCGGCACCGCGATCGTGTTCGCCGTGATGGCCAGCATCGCCACCACGACCAAGCGCGATTTCTCGGGCATGGGCAGCTGGCTGATGGCCGGTGTCGTCGTGCTGCTGCTGGCGGTCGTTGCCAACATCTTCCTGCAGATGTCGGTGCTGTCGATCGTGATCTCGGTCCTGGCGATCGGTATCTTCTCGGCCTTCATCCTGTATGACGTCCAGCGCATCGTCAACGGAGGCGAAACCAACTATGTCACCGCCACGCTGTCGATCTACCTGAACGTCTTCAACATCTTCTCCAGCCTGCTGCGCCTGCTGGGTATCGTGGGCGGCGACGACTGATCGTCCTCTGTCCCAATAAAAAAACCGGCCACTGGCCGGTTTTTTTTCGCCCACTTCCCTACCAAAAGCGGGGGTTAGGTCTGACATTCGGACACGGGCTCAGCCTTGATCACCTCCACAGCCGGGGTCAGGTCTGACATTCAGACACGACCTCAGCCTTAGCCATCTCCAACCACAGCCGGGGTCAGGTCTGACATTCAGACACGACCTCAGCCCTAGCCATCTCCAACGGTGTCTCGCTCAAAATTAGCATGGCACGATGCCTGCTAGCTTCCACTGCCCGACTGTCGAGCTCGTGTCCGAATGTCAAACCTGACCCCGGTTTGGCAGACGACTGTCGAGCTCGTGTCCGAATGTCAGACCTGACCCCGGCTTTTCAGTCGAGCTCGTGTCTGAATGTCAGACCTGACCCCGGCTTGGCAGTCGAGCTCGTGTCCGAATGTCAGACCTGACCCCGGCTTTTCAGATCCATTCTTCTGCTGGGGCTGGCTTTTCGCCCAGTTCAAACACGCCGATGGATTCTACGTGCGAGGTGTGCGGGAACATGTTGACGACGCCTGTCTTCGTCATGACGTAGCCGGCTTCGTGCACGAGGATGCCGGCGTCGCGCGCCAGTGTCGACGGGCTGCACGAGACGTACACGATCCGCTGCGGCATCAGGTGCTCGTGGGTGGTGCGCAGCTCGGCCAGCGACTGCGCCAGCGCCATCGCGCCATCGCGGGGCGGGTCGATCAGCATGCGGTCGAACCGGCCCAGCGCCACGAGGTCTTCTTTGGTCACGTCGAACAGGTTGCGGGTCGAGAATGACGTTTTGGCCGCCAGGCCATTGGCGCGGGCATTGTCCAGTGCGCGCTCGGTCAGCGCGGTGCTGCCTTCGATGCCGACGACCTCGCGCGCCTGGGTTGCCAGCGGCAGCGTGAAGTTGCCCAGGCCGCAGAACAGGTCGGCCACGCGGTCGGTCGGCTGCACGTCGAGCAGGCGCAGCGCCTTCGAGACCAGCACGCGGTTGATCTGGTGGTTGACCTGCGTAAAGTCGGTCGGCTTGAACGGCATGCGGATGCCGAATTCGGGCAGGGTGTAATACAAATCGGTGCCCAGCGGATAGTACGGATGCGCCGAATCGGGCCCCTTCGGCTGCAGCCACCAGTGGATCTTCCATGTGTCGGCGAATGCCTTGAGCAGCGTTTCGTCCTTGCGGCTGAGCGGCGCCATGATGCGCAGCACCAGCACGGTCGATTCTTCGCCGATCGCCAGCTCGATCTGCGGCACATGGTCGATGACCGACAGCGCTGCGATCAGTTCGCGCAGCGGCACGATCAGGCGCGCGACGTGGTCGGGCAGGATCTCGCAGGTGACGATGTCGGCCACCAGCGCCGAGGCTTTCTCGTGAAAGCCCACCATCACCGTGTTTTTCTTCGGCACATTACGCACCGACAGGCGCGCGCGGTAACGGTAATCCCAGGTCGGGCCGTACATCGGCCGCAGGATGGTCTCGGCCTTCACCTTGGCGATGTGCTTAAGGTTATCTTCGAGCACGCGCTGCTTCATCGCGACCTGCGCGCCCGGTTCCAGGTGCTGCATCGAGCAGCCACCGCAGTAACCGAAGTGGATGCATTTCGGCTCGACCCGCATGGACGACGCGCGCTGCAGCGTGACCATGCGGCCCGCTTCCCAGTTCTTCTTTTTCTTCAGCAGTTCGTAGCTGACGCGCTCGCCCGGCAGCGCGCCTTCGACGAAGACGACTTTACCGGGCGAGCCGTCGGCGTTCTCGAGGT
Source organism: Telluria sp. LT2P80 (assembly GCF_059685955.1). Classification (NCBI taxonomy): domain Bacteria; kingdom Pseudomonadati; phylum Pseudomonadota; class Betaproteobacteria; order Burkholderiales; family Oxalobacteraceae; genus Telluria; species Telluria sp. LT2P80. Next base: position 509,231 of record NZ_JCASIO010000001.1, read on the forward strand.
GGCCAACGCCGCGCCCGTCCATGTCGAGGGATTTGATGTCGATGAAAATGTCGTGCATGGGCGATCAGAAAGGAGTGAGCGTCGAGGGGAGGATGCGCTGGCGGCGCGGCCGCACAGGCGCGCGCATGATAGCAAGGAAACCGATGAGGCGCTACAACCTGCCCCGATGGTTCATAACAGCGCGTCGCGGACCACGCCACGGGCGGCCATCGCCCGCTTGAGTTTCACGAGCGCTTCCTGCTGGATCTGGCGCACCCGCTCGCGCGTGACGCCCAGCTCGTCGGCCAGCGTCTCGAGCGTGGCCGGCTCGTCGTTGTCAAGGCCGAAGCGGCGCGTGACGACCAGGCGCTGCTTGTCCGGCAGGCGCGCCAGCCAGTCGCGCACCAAGAGCGCGGCTTCCTGCTGCTCGGCATGGGCGTCGGGGCTGCTCTCGCCGTCATCGGGCAGCACGTCCATCAGGCTCGATTGCGGATCGTTGTCGAGCGGCGCGTCGAGCGAAGTAGGATGTTCGGACAGCATCAGGATATCTTGCACCTCCTCGACCGGACGGCCGACCAGGCTGGCGATATCCTCGCTCGAGGCTTCCTTGCCGTCGTGGGTTTGCGCTTCGAGGTGGTATTTGGCGCGCAGCACGCCGTTGAGTTCACGCACCATGTGCACGGGCAAGCGCACCGTGCGCGCCTGGTTCATGATCGCGCGCTCGATGCTCTGGCGAATCCACCAGGTAGCGTAGGTCGAGAAACGAAAGCCGCGCTCGGGCTCGAACTTGTCGATCGCGCGCATCAGGCCGATATTGCCTTCCTCGATCAGGTCGAGCAGCACCACGCCGCGATTGATGTAATGCTTGGCGATCGAGACGACCAGGCGCAGATTGTGCTCGATCATCGTCTGACGCGCGCCGAAGTCCCCCGCCTTGGCCAGCGTGGAGAAATGGACTTCCTCCGCGTGCGTGAGCAACGCGCGGGTGCCGATCTGGTTCAGGTAATGCTGGGTGGTATCGGTCGCTAGCTCGGCCTGCAAGACCTTGCGCAGCTCGTCGACCGTATCGACGACGACGGCAACCGCCAGTGGCTCGCCGTCGCCCGCAGCAGCCACCGGCTCGCTTTCCGGGTCATCCGGAAACTCGTCGGTGTCCTGCGAATCGAGCGAGTGCGGTGGCTGTGTCATACCATCCTATCGAACGGGCAGGAACCTCGTCGGGTCGACCGGCTTGCCCTGCTGGCGAATCTCGAAGTGCAGCTTGACCAGGTCGGCGTCGGAATCGCCCATTTCGGCGATCAGTTGGCCCTTGGCCACGTTGTCGCCTTCCTTCACGACAATCTTGCGATTGTGCGCGTAGGCCGACAACAGGCTGTTGCTATGCTTGACGATGACGAGGTTACCATAACCGCGAATCCCGCTGCCAGCGTACATGACCTTGCCGGAACCGGCGGCCACCACGGGCTGGCCAGCCCTGCCGGCGATGTCCAGGCCCTTGTTGCGGCCGTCGTCGAAGGTGGCGATGACACGCCCTTCCGATGGCCACATCCAGCTCAGGCGCGCTTCGTCGCTGGCACCGGCAACCGGGGCTGCTGGCGCTGCCGGCACGACCGGCGTGACAGCCGGGACGCTCGGGCGCGTATCGGCCACCGTGGTCTCGGTGGCTGGCTTCTTGTCGACGCGCGGCTCGGTCTTGCGCGGCGCGCTGGCGGCCGGCGGCATCGGAATCGGCTGGGTCTGGACGTTGGCCGTGCGCTCACCGCCCGGCGGGCTCACGCGCAGCACCTGGCCGACCTTGATGTCGTCCGGATTGGCCAGCTTGTTCCAGTCCACCAGGTCGCGGTAGTTCTGGCCGAAGTCGAAGGCGATGCGCAGCAGCGTGTCGCCCTTGCGCACGGTGTACATGCCGCGCTCGTCGTGCTTGGGGGTATCGTCGACACGCACCGGGGCCGGGCGGGTCTGGACGGGTGCGGTACCGCGCTCGACGACGGGCGCCTGGCGGGTCGTGGTGGAACAGCCGGCAACGAGGCCGATGATGATCGTCAGGAGGGCGAAACGCGGAGCTTGTGTCATTGGCATTCTTTAGTCTTGTCGGCGTACTGCGGGCCTGGCGGCCCAGATTGAAATTAGATGGTGCCCGGGCGCAGGGGCACGAAGTGGCACGCTTCCAGCGTTTCGCTGGTCCACTCGGCCTTGCCGGTGCGGGTTATGCGGTGCAGGTGCTGCACCTCGGCGCCAACGGGCGCGACCAGATGCGCACCGATGGCCAGCTGCTCAAGCAGCGCGCGCGGCACATCGAGGCCGGCGGCCGCGAGAATGATACCGTCGAACGGCGCCACCTGCGGCAAGCCTAACATACCATCGCCATACTGCAAACGCAGGTTCGATATGCGCATCGGGCGCAGATTGGTTTTGGCAAGCTCGTGCAGCGCCTTGATGCGCTCGATCGAATACACGTCCTTTGCGACGAACGACAGCACCGCGGCCTGATAGCCGCAGCCCGTGCCGATCTCCAGCACGCGTTCGAGCTTGCGGCCAGCGCACATCATGTCGATCATGCGCGCCACGATGTACGGCTGCGACATTGTCTGCTGATGGCCGATCGGCAGCGACGCATCGACATATGCCTGGCCCGACATCGCGGGCTCGAGGAACAGATGGCGCGGCACGATTTCCATGGCGCGCAGCACCTGCGGATCGTTGACGCCCTGGCGCGCGATGCGCGTGACCATCGCGCGGCGCACCGCTTCGGTGGCAGCCAGGTCCGAACGCTGGGCGGTCGGCGCGCCGGTCGCGGCCTGCACATAGCCAGGCGCGCGTGCGGCCGGCCCGGCCTCCGGCGGCGCCTTGCTGCCGCTGGCGGCGTTGCGGGTCGCGGTCTGTGGCGTGAACACCGGCGCTGGCGCGCCGGGCTTGCGCATGCCGCTGGTCGTCGATGAGAGGGGCAACGGGAAGTTCGGACGCGCGTCCTTCATGGCAAGGCTCCAGCCAGCAGATCGAGCTGGGTCTTGTGGGTGAGGTCAATCTGCAGCGGCGTGATCGACACCCGCCCCTGCGACGTGGCGTGAAAATCGGTGCCCTCGCCCGCATCGAGGCAGGCGCCGGGCGCGCCGATCCAGAAGATCTCGCGCCCGCGCGGATCCTGGGCGCGGATGACGGGTTCGGCCTGGTGGCGGCGGCCGAGGCGGGCCGGCGTCAGCGGGCCGATCTGCTCGTACGGCAGGTTCGGGATGTTCACGTTGAGCAGGAACGGCGACGGCAAGGCGGCAAACCCGCCCGCAGCGAAGCGCTCCACGATGTCGCGTGCCACGCGGGCCGCATCGTCCACGTGGGCCCAGCCGCTGTTGACCTGAGAGAACGCGATGGCCGGCACGCCGAACAGATAGGCTTCGGTGGCCGCAGCCACGGTGCCGGAATACAGCGTGTCGTCGCCCATGTTCTGGCCATTGTTGATGCCGGAAACCACGAGGTCGGGCAACGCGTCGGACATCCCGGTCAGCGCGATGTGCACGCAGTCGGTCGGCGTGCCATTGGTGAAGTAAAAGCCGTTGGCCGCCTTGTGGACCGACAGGGGACGGTCGAGTGTCAGCGAGTTGGATGCGCCCGAGCGGTTGCTGTCGGGCGCGACGACAACGATCTCGGCGATTGGCGCGAGCGCGTCCGCCAGCGCCTGGATGCCAGGCGCGAGATAGCCATCGTCGTTGCTAATCAGTATCCGCATGGAGGCGATTTTACCTGAAGCAACGCTTGTATCGACACCTGGTGGCGGAAAAATGCAGCCGGATTTCATGATCCGGGACGCTGGATGCCGCTTTGGCACGCCACCGTGAGCGATGTCTTAGCGAATTGACAAGCGGCGTAGCAAGAGCAGCAACGGCCAAAAAACCACGCTCACCCGCCGTCGTTCAGGCGCCCGAGTGCCGCCATGCTCGCTGCCCTGCTGGCGCCGCCGCGCATCGAGCACGCCTTCGAGCACCGTGCGCGCACGCCCGGGCTCATGCTGCCGCGCGAGCGTTTGCGCCAATGCCTCCTGGGCATCGAGGGCCGCGAACAATGTGCCGGATTGGTCCATGCGGCGCCTCATGAATGAAAGGACAGCGTGCCAGGCGGTAAAAAACGGCGCAATCCGGCCAATCCTAGCGTGCCTGTCAGGGCCACCGCTTGCGGCCGGACAGGAGAAGACCGGCCGTAAGCATGTTCACGCCGCGCCGACGGCGCTGTCATCGTCCTCTGCTGCCGCCGGATCGAAGAAGCGCAGCACGTCTTCCTGCACCCGCGTGCGCTTGAACGACGGCAGGCTCTGCCAGATGCGGCGTCCGTACGGCTTGGTGATGAGGCGCGGGTCGCAGATCATCAACACGCCCCGGTCGTCGACGTCGCGGATCAGGCGCCCTGCCCCCTGCTTGAGCGTGATGATCGCCTCGGGCAACTGGTGGTGCATGAAGCCGTTGAGCCCCTGCTTTTCCATGACCTCGATACGCGCGGCCAGCACCGGATCGTCCGGCGGCGCGAATGGCAGCTTGTCGATGATCACGAGCGACAGCGCATCGCCGCGGACATCGACGCCTTCCCAGAAGCTCTGGCTGCCCACCAGCACGGCATTGCCGGCGGTGCGGAACGAATCGAGCAATTCAGTGCGGCCCCGCTCGCCCTGCACGAACAGCGGGAAATCCCAGCCGCGCTCGGCAAACTCGACCCGCAGGCGCTCCGCCACCTTGTTCACGGCGCGGATCGTCGTGCACAGGAAGAACGTGCGCCCGCCAGCCGCCTTGATCACCGGCAGCGCGGCGTCGACGACGGCATCGGTGTAGACGGCGGCCTGCGGTTCCGGCAAGCCGGTCGGCACGTACAGCAAGCCCTGGTTCACGTAATCGAACGGGCTCGGCCAGGTCTTGGCCGGCTCGCCCGTCAGCCCAAGCTGGTCGGAGAAATGCTTGAAGTCGTTTTTGACTGCCAGCGTTGCCGACGTGAAGATCCAGCTGCGCGGCGTGCCTTCGCGCTGGTTGGAGAAGATCGGTGCGATCGACAGCGGCGTCTTGTGCAACTGCAGCGACGACGCGAACGCTTCGGCCCACAGCACCGCCTGCTCGGCGGCAGGCGCCTTGGCATCGGGCTTCCAGCCGTCGATGGCGGCGGCCAGGTCGTGCGCCCGCACGCGGCAGGCTTCGATTGTTTCGGCGCGCGCGGCGTTTTCTTCAAGCACGGTGATCATCCCCGCAAGCTCGGCCTTGAGCTTGTCGAGCGCCGGGAAGAACTGCGACGTCGGCATGATCTGCGGCAGCGACAGGCGCAGATTGCCTTCACCAAACGCCAGGCGCAGGTCGCGCGCCGCTTTCTCGACCACGGTCACCACCTTGGCCCAGTCCGGGCCACCACGCGCATGCGCCAGGCCTTCGGCCAGCACGTCACGGCACAGTTCGAGCACCTGCGACGTCGACACCGACTGGCCGAAGAACAGCGTCGCCGTGTCGGGCAGCTGGTGCGCCTCATCGAAGATGATGGTGTTGGCCGACGGCAGCAGCTCGGCCACGCCGGTGTCCTTCAGCGCCACATCGGCAAAGAACAGGTGGTGGTTGACGACGACGATGTCGGCCTGCTGCGCTTCGCGCCGGGCCTTCATGACGAAACAGTCCTGGTAGTACTGGCATTCGGCGCCCATGCAGGTGTCGCGCGTGGACGTGACGAGGTTCCAGACCGTGGCGGTTTCGGGCACCTTGGCCAGCTCGGCCTTGTCGCCCGAGTTGGTCATTTTGATGAAGCGCGAAATTTCGCGCAGGTGGCCGACGTCATCGCGTGAAGTCAGACGGCCATTCTGCAGCGTGCGCTCGAGATGGAAATGGCAGACGTAGTTCGAGCGGCCCTTGAGCAGCGCCACCGACACCGGTGCGCGCAGCGCGGCGCGGATGGTCGGGATATCGCGCATGAACAACTGGTCCTGCAGGTTCTTGGTGCCGGTCGAGACGATCGTCTTGCCGCCCCACAGCAGCGCCGGGACCAGGTAGGCGAAGGTCTTGCCGGTGCCCGTACCGGCCTCGGCCATGAGCACTTGCTGGTTGTCGATGGCGTGGGCGACGGCCTTGGCCATCTCGGTCTGGGCCTGGCGTGGCTTGAAGGTGCCGACGGCGGGCGCGAGCGGGCCGCCCGCACCGAACAGGCGGTCGAGGTCAGCGTCGTACTTGCCGGCAGGGATAGCGGAGTCGGTCGACGCGGCGGAATGTGCTTCCAGGGCGCCAGTGGCCGACCCAGCCGTCCCGGCCGGCTCTGCGGCAGGGCCGGGAACAGGGAGATGGTCGGTCAATGTATGTGTCGTAACTTATCTTGAAGAAACGTGGCTTGCAGCAATGGCTCAGGCCGGGATATCGGGGACCAGCTGCATCTTCAGCAGCGTAATATGATCTTTGAGCTGCAGTTTACGCTTTTTGAGGCGGCGCAGTTGTAACCCGTCGGCGTGACCGTCCGCCGTCAACATGGCGATGACGGCATCGAGGTCGCGGTGTTCCACATCGAGTTCAATAATACGGCGCTGGATGTCCTGGACATCGATCATGATGGTCTGTTCCAAACAGTGTTTACAGATGGGATTGTGGGAATGGGAGCCGGTCGGCGCTGGCGCAGCGGGCCTTCCAGTATTGCCGTAAGCAAATCTTCTTGCTTGTTGGTTGGTTCTCGGTGCATAGTTTAATCCACGCGGTCATTGCCGCCAACAAAGATTGGCGTCAGGCCTAAGAAAACAAGCATTTATGACTTCCTACAGGATCGAAGCGGGTACCGCGCAACACATCGGTAACCGTCCCCAACAAAACGATCGCGCCGCCCTGCTTACGGGCGCGCGCGCGCCCGGCTATGTGCTCGCGGTGCTCTCTGACGGCATCGCCAGCCCGGCCGGGGCCGAACAGGTGTTGCACACGGCGCGCCAGGTATTCGACGAATTCAAGCCGGGCGACCATCCGGACATCGAGCGCCTCGCCCAGCTTCTGCACGAGATCATCAGCGAAACCCACACGGTAATCAAGATGAACGCCGTCGCCGGCAAAACCGAACTCCATGCCAGCTTCGTCGGCCTGGTCATCAGTCCGCATGGTGAGGCGGTCTGGGCCCACGTGGGCGACTCGCGCCTGTACCGCTTCGAGCACGACAAGTGCGCGATGCGCACGAGCGACGTCGCCTATGTCGAGCACCTGATCTCGAGCGACCGCCTGCCTGCTGATGCGGCGCGCAATCACCGCCGCTCCAAGCTGCTGCTCAATGTACTGGGAAACAGCCGCAAGGAGCCGTTCGTTACGACTGGCAGCCACACGGGGCTGGTCGCCGGCGACAGCTTCCTGCTCGGCTCCGATGGCCTGTGGCACTTCTTCACCGACGCCGAACTGGCCGCCGTAACCGCCAAGTCCACGCCGCGCCAGGCCGCCGAAAAGCTCATCAGCAAAGCCGGTGAGCGTTCTCAGGGCAAGGGCGGTAATTGCACCATGGCCATCGTCAAACTGGTCAAACCGCCCAGCGCCTAGTTGCTCGCTGCAGGCGGCTGGCCCGCCTTCTTTGCCGCGTCGTCAGCGGCGCGCTTGGCGGCCTTTGCCTCGCGCTCGGCGACACGACGCGCGACCTGCTTCTGACGCTCGATCGATTCCACACGCCGTGCTTCGGCCGCCGCCACATTCTGGGCTGCCCTCGCCTGGGCGCTCTGGGTGCGGGCCGCGTTCTCCTGCAGGCGTTTGGTGCGGGCTGCGCGCGACTCCGCCGGCGTCGTGCGCGGCGCTGGCAAGGCAGTACTTGGTGGCGCCTTGACGTCCGGTGGATTGGCCGCCAGCTCGGCTTCTTCTTTCTGGAAGGCCGCTTCGGACACGGCCAGCGCGCGGTCGCGCTCATCGACCTTGGCCTGGCGCAGGTAGCGCGACGCTTCGATCTCGATGGCGCGCTGCTCCAGCAGCGCCACGCGCTGCTGCTCGCTTGCCTCGTCCAGGCAACGGGTCACGAAGAATTTGTCGTAGCAGACCACTTCGCGTTCGGCGTAGCGGGTTTCGATGGCGCGGCGCTCTGCGGCCACGGCTTCCAGGCGCTGCTGGGCCTGCGCGGTCGAGGTCGATGCGGGCGGCGGCACCTCCGGCGCGGCCGGCTGTGTCGTCGAGCAGGCCGCCAGCAGGCTTGCCAGGGCCAGCAGCGCGCCTGCGCGCAGCGTGGTAATGCGTGTCATGTGGATCCTTGTTGTCGTGCCTGGCCGTATCAGGCGATCTTGTCGGCCGCGCCGCGCCGCTCGGAGAGCATGTATTCGCGCGACTGCATCTCGATGATACGCGATACGGTCCGGTGGAATTCATTGGCCAGCTGGCCTTGCGTGTAGAGTTCTTCGGGCTCGACCGCCGCGGACATGATCAGCTTGACCTTGTGGTCATAGAACACGTCGATCAGCCAGGTGAAGCGGCGCGCTTCGGACGACTGCGACGCCGACATCGCCGGAATACCGGACAACACCACCGTGTGGAACTGGCTGGCCAGTTCCAGGTAATCGTTCTGCGAGCGCGGGCCGCCGCACAGCGTGGCGAAATCGAACCAGATCACGCCGCCGGCACGGCGCAGCGCGCGGATTTCGCGGTTCTCGATGTGCACGATCGGCGCTTCGTCGGCGATGTCGGCTACCTTGGCATAGGCATCGCGCAAGGCGCGGTCGGATGCGGCATTGAGCGGCGTGTAATACGCTTCGACCTGCTCGAGCGCGCGCTTGCGGTAATCGTTGCCGGCATCGACGTTCAGCACGTCCAGCTTGGCCTGCAGCAGCGCGATGGTGGGCAGCATGCGGTCGCGGTGCAGGCCGTCCGGGTACAGCGTCGACGGCTCGTAGTTCGACGTCATCACGAAGCTCACGCCATTATCGAACAGCGCCTTGAGCAGGTTGTACAGGATCATCGCATCGGCGATGTCCGAGACGTGGAATTCATCGAAGCAGATCAGCCGGTATTTCTTGGCGATGCGCTTGGCCACTTCGTCGAGCGGATCGGCCACGCCCTTCAGTTCATCCAGTTGCCCGTGGACAGCGCGCATGAATTCATGGAAGTGCAGGCGCGTCTTGCGCACCACCGGCACGACCGAGTAGAACGAGTCCATCAGGAACGATTTGCCGCGCCCCACCCCGCCCCACATGTAGACGCCCTTGGGCACCGTGGGACGGTTGATCAGACGCTTGAAAGCGGACGACCGCTGGGCCTTGTAGGCGACCCAGTCGTCGTACGCCTGCTGCAGGCGGTCCACTGCCATTTGCTGCGCGGGGTCGGACGTGAAACCACGCGCGTTAAGCTCGTGCACATAATATTCTTGAACGTTCATGGGATACCGATAAAAACATGGGGTGGACGGCGACGCCGACCACCCCATGGAGTTCACGCGCCGGCAAGCATGCCGGCGAAGTTTCTGCTGCTTAGAAGTTCAGCGAACGCTTGTCCACCGCCAGAGCGGCTTCTTTGGTGGCTTCGGACAGCGACGGGTGCGCGTGGCAGATGCGCGCGATGTCTTCGGCCGAGGCCTTGAACTCCATCGCGACGACGGCTTCCGAAATCAGCTCGGACGCCATTGGGCCCACGATGTGCACGCCCAGGATTTCGTCGGTCGTGGCATCGGCCAGGAACTTGACCATACCCGACGTGTCACCCAGTGCGCGCGCACGGCCATTGGCCATGAACGGGAAGGTGCCGGCCTTGTAGGCGATGCCTTCGGCCTTGAGCTGCTGCTCGGTCTTGCCGACCCACGAGATCTCTGGCGACGTGTAGATCACCCAAGGAATCGTGTTGAAGTTGACGTGACCATGCTGACCGGCGATACGCTCGGCCACGGCAACGCCTTCTTCTTCGGCCTTGTGCGCCAGCATCGGGCCGCGCACGACGTCGCCCACTGCCCACACGCCTGGCAGGTTGGTACGGCACTCGTCGTCGACGACGACAAAGCCACGCTCGTCGAGCTGCACGCCCACGGCTTCGGCGTTCAGGCCGATCGTGTTCGGCACGCGGCCGATCGAGATGATCAGGCGGTCGAACGTAACGCTCTGCTCGGCGCCGGTGCTGTCGGCATACGCCACGGTGACGTTGTTCTCGCCCTTGGTGATCGCGCCGATCTTGCAACCGAGGTTGATTTTGAGGCCCTGCTTGACGAACAGCTTGTGCGCTTCTTTGGCGATCTGCTCGTCGACGGCGCCCAGGAAGGTCGGCAGACCCTCGAGCACGGTGACGTCAGCGCCGACACGGCGCCAGACGCTGCCCATTTCGAGGCCAATGACGCCGGCGCCGATCACGCCCAGCTTGCCCGGGACTGCATCGATCGCCAGTGCACCGGCGTTCGACAGGATCAGTTTCTCGTCGAATTCGGCGCCTGGCAGCTGGCGTGCGTTCGAACCGGTCGCGATGACCACGTTCTTGGCGGTCAGCGTGTCGGTGGTCGGGCCGCTGACGTTGATGGTGTAACCGCCTTCGGCAGTGCCGGCGAACGCGCCGCGGCCGTGGAAGAAGCTGACCTTGTTTTTCTTGAACAGGAACAGGATGCCGTCGTTGTTCTGCTTGACGATCGTGTCCTTGCGACCCAGCATCTTGCCCAGGTCGAGCTCGAGGCCCGAGACGTTAATGCCGTGGTCGGCAAACGCGTGACCGGCGTGCTCGAAGTGCTCGGACGACTGCAGCAGTGCTTTCGACGGGATGCAGCCGACGTTGGTGCAGGTGCCGCCCGGCGCAGGCTTGCCGGCAGCGTTGCTCCATTCGTCGATACAGGCAACCTTGAAGCCCAGCTGGGCTGCGCGGATGGCAGCAATGTAACCGCCAGGACCGCCGCCGATGACGACTACGTCAAATTGTTTATCGCTCATTACATGATTCCTTTTTTATTCTTCCGGAACAAATACCCACAGCAGCAGGTAGATCAGGATGCCGAAGCCGAACGTCAGGACGAACAGCACGAAGATCAGGCGCCAGACCCACGACTCGAGGCCATAGGTGCGCGCCAGGCCGCCACACACGCCGCCGAGCCAGCGATCGAGCCGCGTGCGGCGCAGGCCACTCAGCAGATCATCGCGGTGCGTGTCGAACGACGAGCCGCTCGTGAATGCGCTCTCTTTCGTCAGGCTGACGGTAGACGCGCCGGACAAAATGCGCGCCTTGGCCTGTTCGAATTCGGCGTCGGACAGCGCGCCCGCCTGGTGCAGCTCGTGCAGCCGCTTGATTTCGTCTGACAGCATGTCGTTCTCCGGCAAACTATGACCGGCGCCACGGGGCGCCGGCCAGGTTGAGACTTACAGGTCCAGCAGCAGGCGGGCCGGATCTTCCAGCGCATCCTTCATTGCGACCAGGCCCAGGACGGCTTCGCGGCCGTCGATGATGCGGTGGTCGTACGACATGGCCAGGTAGTTCATCGGACGGATCACGATCTGACCGTTTTCGACAACCGCGCGGTCCTTGGTCGCGTGCACGCCCAGGATGGCCGACTGTGGTGGGTTGATGATCGGGGTCGACATCATCGAACCGAACACGCCGCCGTTCGAGATCGAGAACGTACCGCCGTTCAGATCGTCCAGGGTCAGCTTGCCTTCTTTGGCTTTCTGGCCGAATTCACCGATTTTCTTTTCGATGTCGGCGATCGACATCTGGTCGGCGTTGCGCAGGATCGGAACCACCAGGCCACGTGGCGAACCGACAGCGATACCGATGTCGAAGTAGCCGTGGTAGACGATGTCGTTACCGTCGACCGACGCGTTCAGCACTGGGTACTTCTTCAGTGCGGCAACGGCAGCCTTGACGAAGAACGACATGAAGCCCAGCTTGACGCCGTGCTCTTTCTCGAACTTGTCCTTGTACTTGTTACGCAGGTCCATGACTGGCGCCATGTTCACTTCGTTGAACGTGGTCAGGATGGCGTTGGTCGACTGCGATTGCAGCAGGCGCTCGGCGATACGGGCGCGCAGGCGGCTCATCGGCACGCGCTCTTCCGGACGGTCGCCCTGGCTGGCAGGCGCGGCGGCAGCGACTTGCTGCAGTGGCGCTTTGGCAGGTGCGGCAGCTGGTGCTGGTGCAGCGGCTGGCTTGTTGGCAACGGCGGCCAGGGCGTCGCCCTTGGTCACGCGACCATCACGGCCCGAACCATCGACGCCAGCGGCGTTCATGTTGTTGTCAGCCAGGATCTTGGCAGCGGCAGGCATCGCCACGCCGGCTTTCGACTGGTTCGAGGCAGCTTCCGGAGCCGCTTGCGATGGAGCAGCAGCGATCGGTGCGTTTGGCGCGGCCGATGGAATGGCTTTCACTGGCAGCGGGCTGGTCTGCGCCGATGCTTCGGTGTCGATGACGGCAATGACTTCACCGGCGACGACGGTTGCGCCGTCGGCCTTGAGCAGTTGCACGATCACGCCGGCGCTTGGCGCTGGCAGTTCCAGGACCACCTTGTCGGTCTCGATGTCGATCATGTTCTCGTCGCGATCGACGGACTCGCCGACTTTCTTGTGCCAGGACAGCAGGGTCGCTTCAGCAACCGATTCCGACAATACAGGGACCTTGACTTCGATTTGTGCCATTTAAAACTCCAGTAATTATTCTTTGCAAGAAACCCCGACGCGTCGCGCCGGGGTCGTGGTCTTACTTATGCTTGTGCATCACTTCGTCAGGATGAAGCCCTTGAGCTTCGAGAACGCGGTCTCCAGCAGTTCTTTCTGCTGCGCGATGTGCTTGTCGGCATAACCGACCGCAGGCGACGCCGAGGCGGCGCGGCCGGCGTATGCCAGGCGCTGGCCATCTTCCATGCCTTCGAAGATGTTGTGCTGGATCTGGAACCAAGGACCCTGGTTTTGTGGCTCGTCCTGCACCCACACCACTTCGCCGGCGTTCGGGAACTTTTTGAGTTCGGCGCCGAACGACTTGTGCGGGAACGGGTACATCTGTTCCATGCGGATGATCGCGGTGTCGGTCAAGTTGCGCGCCTTGCGTGCATTGACCAGGTCGAAGTAGACCTTGCCCGAGCAGACCAGCACGCGCTTGACCTTCGATGCGTCGATCTTGTCGTCGCATTCGCCGATCACGGTCTGGAAACCGCCCTTGGCCAGGTCGGTCAGCGGCGAACCGGCATCCTTGTTACGCAGCAGCGACTTCGGCGTGAAGATGACCAGTGGCTTGCGGAACTGGCGCACCATCTGGCGACGCAGCAGGTGGAAGATCTGGGCGGCGGTCGTTGGCTGGACCACTTGCATATTGTTGTCTGCGCACAGTTGCAGGAAACGCTCGATACGTGCCGACGAGTGCTCCGGACCCTGGCCTTCGTAGCCGTGTGGCAGCATCATGACCAGGCCCGACGCGCGGCCCCACTTCACTTCGCCCGAGGCGATGAACTGGTCGATGACGACTTGCGCGCCGTTGACGAAGTCGCCGAACTGGGCTTCCCAGATCGTCAGCGTGTTCGGTTCGGCAGTCGAGAAACCATACTCGAAGGCGAGCACGGCTTCTTCGGACAGCACCGAGTCGATCACGGTGAAGTTGGCCTGGTTCTCGGACACATTGGCCAGTGGCAGGTAGATACCCTGGTCCCAACGTTCACGGTTCTGGTCGTGCAGCACGGCGTGGCGGTGCACGAACGTGCCGCGGCCCGCATCCTGGCCCGACAGGCGGATGGCGTAACCCGACGACAACAGCGACGCGTAGGCCAGGTGTTCACCCATGCCCCAGTCGAGGTTGACTTCGCCGCGGCCCATATTGGCGCGGTCAGCCAGCACCTTGTCGACCAGCGAGTGCGGCTTGAAGTTTTCTGGCGTGGTGGTGATGCGTTGCGCCAGGCGCTTCAGTTCGGTCAGCGGCACGGCGGTATCGGCCGCGTCGGTCCACTTCTTGTTCAGGAACGGCGCCCAGTCGACGGCGTACTTGTTCTTGAAGTTGGTCAGCACCGGATCGACCGTGTGCTTGCCGGCGTCCATCGCATCGCGGAACGCAGCGACGAGCTTGTCGCCGCCATCGGCTTCGATGGTGCCCTGCGCTGCCAGCTTTTCGGCGTACAGCTTGCGGGTGCCCGGGTGCTTGGCGATCTTCTTGTACATCAGCGGCTGGGTCAGCGCTGGCGTATCCTGCTCGTTGTGGCCCAGCTTGCGGTAGCAGATGATGTCGACGACGACGTCCTTGCCGAATTCGGCGCGGTAGTCGAGTGCGATCTGGCTGGCCAGCACGACGGATTCAGGATCGTCGGCGTTCACGTGCAGCACCGGCGCTTCGATCATCTTGACGACGTCCGAGCAGTACAGCGTCGAGCGCGCATCGCGCGGGTCCGATGTGGTGAAGCCAATCTGGTTGTTGATGACGATGTGGACCGTACCGCCCGTACCGTAGCCGCGGGTCTGCGCCAGGTTCAGGGTTTCCATGACCACGCCCTGGCCGGCGAATGCAGCGTCGCCGTGCACCAGAATCGGCAGCACTTCCTTGCCCTTGCGGTCGCCACGGCGTTCCATGCGCGCCTTGACCGAACCTTCGACGACCGGGTTGACGATCTCGAGGTGGGACGGATTGAAGGCCAGCGACAGGTGGACCGGGCCGCCCGGCGTGGTGATGTCGCTCGAGAAGCCCTGGTGGTACTTGACGTCACCGGCTGGCAGGTCGTCGGCGTGCTTGCCTTCGAATTCTTCGAACAGGTCGGCCGGGCTCTTGCCCAAGGTGTTGACCAGGACGTTCAGGCGGCCGCGGTGGGCCATGCCGATAACGATTTCCTGGACGCCCTTTTCACCGGCGCGCTGGATGACTTCGTCCATCGACGCGATGAACGATTCGCCACCTTCGAGCGAGAAGCGCTTGGCGCCGACGTACTTGGTGTGCAGGTAACGCTCGAGGCCTTCGGCCGCGGTCAGGCGCTCGAGGATGTGTTTTTTCTTTTCGGCCGAGAAGGTCGGGGTCGAACGGATCGACTCGAGACGCTCTTGCAGCCAGCGCTTTTCGGTCGGATCGCTGATGTACATGAACTCGGCACCGATCGAGCGGGTGTACGTGTCACGCAGCATGTTCAGGATATCGCGCAGTGGCGCGGTGTCTTGACCGAAATACGTATTGGTGATGTTGAAGACCGTGTCCATGTCGGACTCGGTGAAGCCGTAGAACGCAGGATCGAGTTCTGGCAGCAGTGGACGTTCCTGGCGCTGCAGCGGATCCAGGTTGGCCCAGCGCGAACCGAGGTAACGGTAGGCGGCAGTGATCTGGGTCACGGCGACGCGCTTGCGGCCCAGTTCGGAGTCAGCCGAAGCGACCACGGTGCGGATCGGGCCTTGCTTGGCGCGTTCGGCGAACGACGCAATGACCGATGAATGGACGACGTCAGGACGGTTCGAGCCATCGACGGCCGGCACGTGCTGCATCTGGTCGAAGTAGGCGCGCCAGTTTTCTGGCACCGACGTCGGATTGTCCAGATAGGCCTCGTACAACTCTTCCACGTACGGGGCATTGCCGCCGAACAGGTATGAGTTGGCGTTTTGTTGTTGCATCATTCTTGCTCACCTTTCTTTTCGCGCTTCGCGAGGGTTGGGCGGGTTATTTAACCTTCCGCGACACGGCCTGACCGTTTAGCGGATTGCACTTCAAGACATCAAGTTGTGGGGGAAGGACTGTTTCAGTACCGATACATGTGCAAAATCCTGCCTGTTTGCGCTCATGATTGTAACGCATGATCCCATGCGGGGCAGATTACATTCCTAGAATAATTTATTTCCAAATGTGTTTTTGAACACTCGCTGCCAACCGGCAAATGTGCGGTTGTCGTCAATACCACATTGACCTTGTAAATGATAATCGTTATCATTTAACGCATGTCCACCTCCGCCCCGTCCCCTGATGTCGTCCAGCCGGTGTTACCGGCATCGGCCAAAGCAACCAGTACGCCCGCCCCCGTTGCCGGTGGCATGCCCCAGCGCCTCCCGGGCGCGGGCCGCGCCATGTTTCTCAAGCAGTTGCACCAATGGCACTGGATCAGCTCGGCAATCTGCCTGATGGCGATGCTGCTGTTCAGCTTTACGGGGCTGACGCTGAACAACGCGGCGCTGATCAAGGCCACGCCCGAGGTCACGCGCCTGAAAGCCACGCTGCCGGCGCCGCTGCTTCCGCAATTCAAGCAGTGGGCCGAAGAACACGCTGATGCCAAGGTGCCGCTGCCAAGCAGCATTGCCGACTGGACCAACAGCGCATTCCCTGTCGATGTGCGTGGTCAGCGCGCCGAATGGACCGAGGAAGACGCCTACATTGCCCTGCCCCGCCCCGGCGGCGACGCCTGGCTGCGCATCGCCGTCGACGGCAACGCCGAATTCGAGCGCACCGACCGCGGCTGGATTTCGTGGCTCAACGACATGCACAAGGGCCGTAACACGGGCGCCGTCTGGAGCTGGTTCATCGACATTTTTTCGGTCGCCTGCATCGTGTTCTGCATCACGGGCTTTTTGATCATGAAATACCACGCGGCCAACCGGCCGTCGACCTGGCCGGTGATCGGCTTCGGCATCGTGCTGCCAGCCGTGCTGGCGTTGTTGTTTGTCCACTGATCGTTTATTTCCAACCTGAGAGAAGACCAAGAATGAAACTGTCCCACTCGCTCGTCCTGACCCTGCCGCTCGTTTCCGGCTGGGCCGTGGCCGCCGACCTGTCCGTCAAGTTCGACCTGCCGCAACTGAACGTGGCCGAATACCACAAGCCGTATGTGGCGATCTGGCTCGAACGCGCCGACCAGAGCGTCGCGGCCAATCTCGCCGTGCTGTACGACCTGAAAAAGGATGCTGCTGGCGACAAATGGGTCAAGGACCTGCGTACGTGGTGGCGCAAGGCCGGGCGCGACGCCAAATTCCCGCTCGATGGCGTCAGCGGCGCGACCCGTCCGGCGGGCAGCCAGACGATGAAATTCGACGGCGCCAAGCACGGCCTCGACAAACTCCCGGCCGGCGACTACAAGCTGGTCGTGGAAGCATCGCGCGAAGCGGGCGGGCGTGAACTGGTCAAGGTGCCGTTCACGTGGACCGGCAAGGGCAAGGTCGCAGCGAATGCAGCAGGCAAGGAAGAACTGGGCGCCGTCGCCCTCGAACTCCAATAACAACAATCAAGAGAGAATCCCATGCACAACCGTATCCTCAAGGGCGCCCTGCTCGGCCTGGCCCTGGCCGGCATGTCGATGAGCGCGCAGGCGCACCGCGGCTGGCTGCTGCCCAGCACGGCCATGGTCGAAGCGAAGGAACCGTGGGTCACGCTCGACGGCGCGATCTCGGAAGGCCTGTTCGAATTCCACCATGTGCCGCTGCGCCTGGACAACCTGACGATCACGGGGCCCGATGGCGTGACGACCAAGGCCGAAGGCGCCGTGCTCGGTAAATTCCGCAGCACGATCGACATCCGCCTGCCGAAGGACGGTACCTACCGCCTGGCCATCGTCAGCAACAACGTGATGGGCAGCTACAAGCTGGGTGGCGAGGTCAAGCGCTTCCGCGGCGTCGAAGGCACACCGGGCGCGCAAGTGCCGGCCGGCGCCACCGACGTGACCACCAGCACCACGCACACGCGCCTGGAAACCTTCGTCTCGGCCAATGACATGAACGACACGGCGCTCAAGCCAAGCGGCGTCGGTCTCGAAATGGTGCCGGTCACCAATCCGTCCGACCTGCGCGCGGGCGAGCCGATCACCTTCCGCTTCCAGCTCGATGGCAAGCCACTGCCGAACTTCCCGTTCAGCATGGTGCCGGGCGCCGTCAAGTACCGCGGCACGCTGGGCGAACTGCGCTTTACCACCGACGCCAAGGGCGAGGTCAAGTTCACGGTGCCGGACGCGAATATGTACTGGCTCTCGGCTAAGTTCCCGCTCGAGACGCCAAAAGGGCCGCCAACGCCGGGCGCCAAGCGCTACAGCTACACGGCCACGCTCGACGTCCTGCCGCAATAAGGGCGAAAAGGCTCGATGCGCACCATTCTTGTTCCCCTGAACGTCGACGCGGCCATGCCGCCCGGCGGCAGCACGCTGTTCACCACATCCGGCACGTCGATGGGCACGACCTGGTCGGCGCGGCTGATGCTGCCGCCGGGCGCCGATGGCGCCGTAGTCACCCGCGCGCTGCAAGGCGAGCTGGACGAGATCGTTGCGCAAATGAGCCATTGGGACGAAGACTCCCTGCTGTCGCGCTACAACCGCGCGCCGGCTGGCAGCTGGCACGCGCTGCCGCCGCAGTTTTTTGCCGTCGCCGAGCATGCGCTGCAGGTGGCGGCCGACAGCGGCGGCGCCTACGATCCGGCTGCCGGCGCCCTCGTCGATTTGTGGGGCTTCGGCGCCCGCGGGCGTTACGACCAGCCGGGGTTCCAGGCGCCGCAGGTTGCGCTGGTTGCTGATGTTATCGTGCGCCGGGGCGAGCGCCAGCCGGTGCTTGACCATGCCGGGCGGCGCCTGCTGCAGCCGGGCGGCGCGATTCTGGATTTTTCGTCGGTCGCTAAAGGATATGCGGTCGATCGCATGGCCGCCTGCCTCGAGGATCGCAGCGTGCGCCACTTCGTCGTCGAAGCGGGCGGCGAATTGCGCGGCGCCGGGGTCAAGCCGGATGGCCAGCCTTGGTGGGTCGAGGTCGAGGGCGTGCCCGATTGCGAGACTGTCGGGCAGACGGTCGTTGCCCTGCACGGGCTGGCGATCGCTACCTCGGGCGACTACCGGCGCAGTTTTCAATATGGCATGCGGCGCATGGCGCACACGCTCGATCCGCGCAGCGGCTATCCGGTGGATCACGACCTGGCCTCGGTCACGGTGCTGGCGCCAACCTGCATGGCGGCCGACGCGCTGTCCACTGCCCTGACGGTGCTGGGGCCTGACGACGGGCTGGCGTTTGCGGAACAACGCGGGATTGCAGCGCGCTTTCTCGTGCGCGCCGGATCCGGCTTGAAAGAAACCACAACGGGCGCCTGGCGCTCGATGCTTCAATGATGCTGACAATCGAACCGCTGCGCTGGGGCAGCGCATTGGCGCTGTCCGGCGCCTATCTTGCGATGTGCCTGGGCCTGTGGCGCATGCATTTGGCCAAGGCGCGTCCCAGTAGCGTGGCAGCCGACTGGCTTGTGGTCTATGCGAGCCAGACCGGCAGCGCAGAATTTCTGGCCGAACGGACGGCCGCCACGCTGGCGCTCGGAGGCCTGGACGCGCGCGCGGCCTGCATCTCGACGCTCGACCTGGCTACGTTGACCAGCGCCAGCCGCATCCTGTTCGTCTGCAGCACCTACGGCGAAGGCGACGCGCCCGATCCCGCCGCGCGTTTTGCCACGCAGACGATGGACGCGACGCCGGACCTGTCGCAGCTGCACTTCGGCATGCTGGCCCTGGGCGACATCACGTATACCAACTACTGCGGCTTCGGCCGCGCGCTCGATGCCTGGCTGCGCGAGCGCGGCGCAACGAGCTTGTTCGAGCGCATCGACGTCGACCGCGGCGCGCCCGACGCGCTGGCCGCATGGCAGCACCACCTGAGCCACCTGGCCGGCACGAGCGACGCACCGGACTGGGAAGCACCCGCCTACGGCGCGTGGCGCATCGCCGAACGCACGCTGCTCAATCCCGGCAGCGCCGGCGCGCCGCTGTATCGCCTCGCTTTGATCTCGCAGGATGGCGCGCTGCCGGCGTGGGAAGCAGGCGACCTGGCGCAAGTCAGCGCGCCGGCCGACCCGGAACATCCCCGTGAGTATTCGATTGCCTCGGTACCAGCAGAAGGCCTGCTCACGTTGCTGGTGCGATTGCAGCAGCGTGCCGACGGAACGCCGGGCGCGGCGTCGGGCTGGCTCTGCACGGATGCGCTTGCAACGGACACGATCCGGCTGCGGGTGCGCGCGCATGCACGCTTCCGGCTGGGTGAGAATGCGCTGCGGCCACTCATTGCGATCGGCAACGGCAGCGGACTAGCCGGCCTGCGCGCACTGCTCAAGGCGCGCATCGACGCCGGCACCCACGACAACTGGCTGCTGTTCGGCGAGCGCAATGCGGCTCATGACTTTCTGTGCAGGGGCGAACTGGAAGAATGGCGCGACAGCGGCGCCCTTGCGCGGCTCGACCTGGCGTTTTCGCGTGACGGAAGCACGGCACGTTATGTGCAGCATCTGGTTGCCGCGCAGGCTGACCTCTTGCGCCAGTGGGTCCGGGACGGCGCGGCGATCTATGTCTGCGGCAGCCTGCAGGGGATGGCCGGTGGCGTGCATGATGCGTTGGTCGAGGTGCTGGGCGCGGCCACGGTTGAGGCCATGATGGGCGATGGGCGCTACCGGCGCGACGTGTACTGATGTCCTGTCGCTGTTGGCGAGAGGCTGTCGCTGGCGACGAGCAGCATTAGCCAGCTTGACTCGCACCGTGTTGTTCGTCGGAGAGCATAGTGAAAGCGCTGGGCGATTGGCGCTAGGGCTTGATCGGCGATGTACTGGCGATGAACCAGTGATTGGCGTGCACGCCGACCATGCCAGC
Organism: Telluria sp. LT2P80; assembly: GCF_059685955.1. NCBI lineage: Bacteria > Pseudomonadati > Pseudomonadota > Betaproteobacteria > Burkholderiales > Oxalobacteraceae > Telluria > Telluria sp. LT2P80. The sequence continues at coordinate 529,643 of NZ_JCASIO010000001.1, forward strand.
CTAGGGGCACGCTGCTTCGCCAGTCTGAAACAGAACAGCCCCGACAAGCGGGGCTGCGATTTACCGGCAACTATCTGTGATCAGGCGGCGTGGCGGGTTTTGCGGCGTGCAGCTGCCAAGGCCAGGGCGCCGATGGCCAACATGCCGAGGCTGGCTGGCTCCGGTACATCGGTAGTGTCGGCAAAGTCGACCGTCAACTGAAGATTAGCACGATTGCTACCGAATCCCTCAGTGGTGTAGGTCCACTGATAGAGATCAGAGCCCTGGAAATGCAGTCCCAGCCAGCCATCGTTCGCGGCAACACTGGCCGTGAGCAAATCGGTGATGTCGAGTGCATTGGCGCCGCCGCTGACCGTTGCGTTAACCGACCCGTAATTGGTGCCCGGTGCATTGAAGTTGAATGCAAGATTTCCGCTGCCGCCATTGAAGCCGGTAACCGTTGCCAATTGCGAATTGGTGTCGCCGTCGAGTAGGGAGAAGCTCAACATTGCACTGTTAATCTGCTTGCCTGCCAGCGAGCCGATGTTTACCTGAGCCAAGGTACGCGAGTACGAAGAAATTTCGAGGCCAAACAGGTGCGCCCATTGCGTGTTGTACATGCCAACGAAACCGCTGCCGGCAAACGTTTGCGACGTGTCGTTGCTGGTGTATCCAGCGAACGTACCGATGTCGTTCAACGTAAAGGTCGTCACCCCGGCGTGTGCCTGGAAGGATGCGCTCAGGGCGAGTGCAAGGATCAATTTTTTCATTCAGGATTCCCCTTTGAGGATTAGTTGTTGTGCTTTGTAACTAGCAATTACAATGCCAGAAGAAAATTTATGTTGTTAATCAAGCACATGCTGATAAACCTCAAGGTTTGCGTGGTCCTAGTGTAAAAAAATTCGACAATTAAATTCATGGAGTTTCATCGCATGATTCAATGCGCTAAGGAAAAGTGGCGCTTGTATGTCATTGCACCGTGCTTGCCGCAATTAACTGGGTCATACCGCAAGTAATGGAGTCAACGCAAGTAACGAGTAACGGGGTCAACGAATAACGGGGTCAGGTCTGACATTCAGACACGAGCTCTGCGATGATCCGGCATATCGATTTTCAAGCGCATCTTGAGGAGCCAGAGGTCTATTTGAAATGCTCTCAAGTAAGTAGAGCATGTGTCCAGATGTCAGACCTGACACCGCCAATGACGGTCGGTGCCTAAGCCCTGTGAATGAATACTAATTGCTTCGGCCAGAAATCAAGTTTGCATTGATCCACGATGCCACGTCGGTAACCGGAATAGCGCGCTGGGCATTGAAACTGCCACTTTTATCCCAAGCAACACCCCTTCCCTGCGCAAAGGCGGCGCGATACTTGCGCATCATGTTATGTGGGTCGCGGGCCAACTCGCCTAGCAAGTATTCCTCGCTCCACGCCGAACGGCTGAACGGTTGGCCTAGCGCCGCTTGCAGCTTGTAGGCCACTTCCCCATACGTCACGGTGTCGCCTGCCAAATAAACGATGTCGTTGCGGATACGGGGTTGCGTGAAAACGACCTCGGCAGTCAGAACGCCAATATCATCTGGCGTAGTCAGCGTGACAGCAGTGTCGAGGCTGCCAAGAGCGTGCACCGCATGTTCTTCAAGATCGACGACGCCGAATTCTGGCTCAAACAGGTAGCTCATGAACATACCGGTCGAGATGATCACCCACTCAGTCTGGTGCTGACCCCGCAGCAATTCGCGCACGTCCAACTGTGCGTCGAAGATGTCCTGCGGACTGCCGCGACCGATGACGTCAAAATCGACGCCGAACTGCCATGGGAAGTACCTGGGAATTTGCGCTTGCAGGGCAGCACGCGCCAATTTCATTGGCGTGTCGATACCCGCGGCATAGCCAGCACACCCTATGACTGTGTCGTATTGGCCAAACACCGCAGCCAGTTCGTCGATCGAACTTTTCACAAGATCGCCGATGATGATGTCGATCCCAAGGTTTCGGATTTCGGCCACATCACGCTGCTTGTCTGGCACATTGGACGCGGCAGCGCTTGCGCGCAGCAACACGCTGATGGTCACACCGTCGACGTCCTTCGCGCGTTGCGCGAGACTGCGCAGTACCGGCATCCCGAGTTCCCCGGCACCGAGTACAAGAATCTTTTTAGACATCGCGTCAGGATCTGCTTGATTCATCGTTAGCGGTACCGATGAATGGCGGATTTGGTTGGACATGTTGATTTCTCCTTTAGCGTTGATACCTGCACTATAGGGAAAGCAACGGGGCGGAAAAAGTGGTCGTGGAGGTTTTCATTGTGCAGAAAATGCGAACAATGGTGGGTTATAGTGCCGTTTTCCTTATAGCTATCAGGCCAATATATGGACCGCGTACAAGCAATGCAGGTATTTGTCCGAGTCGTCGAAGGCAAGAGCTTTGTACGTGCGGCGCAGACGCTCGGCTTACCGCCATCATCCGTCACCGGTATCGTTAAAAGGCTCGAAAAACATTTGCAAATTCGGTTGTTGAACCGTTCAACCAGAACCCTCAGCTTGACACCGGAAGGTGAGCAATACTTCCACCGCTGCCGCGAGATACTCGACCTGATTGACGACACGGAAGCGAGCCTGAACGGCTCTGCCGAGCGCCCACAAGGGAAGCTGCGGGTGGATATGCCGGGGGGCATTGCGCATGCCTTGATCCTGCCGCGTTTGGCGCAATTTGAGCAGCGCTACCCCGATATCTATCTCATGATCGGCATAAATGATCGTCAGGTGGACCTGATCCAGGATGGCGTCGATTGCGTGATCCGTACTGGCAACCTCAATGATTCGACGCTGGTCTCACGTCGTTTGGGGGCGTTGCGCTGGGTTACATGCGCGGCGCCGTCCTATGTGGAAGAAAAGGGGACTCCCAAGAGGCTGCTGGATCTGCAGGCACACCAGGCTGTCCACTACTTTTCCAGCACGACGCGGCGGGGAAGTGAGCTGCATTTTGTCGAAGACGGGAATTGCGTCGCCGTTCCGGTCGCTGGCAAGGTTGCAGTCAACGAGACTGGGCTTTACATCAAGCTTGGAATCGACGGACGCGGCCTGATTCAGTTGGCGGAGATCCTGGTAGCGGAACAATTGCGGAGCGGAGAGTTAGTCGAGGTGCTGGCCGACTGGCGGCCAGCACCTGTTCCTGTATCACTACTTTATCCCCACCGCCGCTTTCTCTCTCCGGCGATGCGTGCGTTTGCCGATTGGACAGCCGAACTGTTTACCGACACCTGTTAAGGGTCGACAGTTGCCTATCGAAACAGTCTGCGACACCTTGCAGCACGATGCAACGGATGAATCGCGTCAGGGCGTCACATCCACACCCTTCCAGAACGCGATGTGGCCAGTAATATTTGACGCGGCGGATTTTGGTGTGGCATACACCCACGCCGCATCCTTGTTGACCTTGCCGTTCACCTCGATATTGTAGTAGCTCGCTGTGCCCTTCCAGGGACAGTTGGTTGTTGTACTCGAGTCGCTGAAGAACTGGCGGTTTAACGAGGCGGGGGGAAAATAATGGTTCCCTTCGACGACGACCGTATCGTTCGACTGCGCCAGCACTTCACCATTCCATATTGCTTTCATATGCACTCCGGTAGCGTTTCGGATCTGAAGCGCGGACCAGTCTACACCGGTTGCGTGGGAAAGTTGATGCGGATGTTTGTGCGACGAGTGCTCGCGGAACGGCGTTGGGCCAGGTAGTCGCCAAACCTCGTGCGCACCCAACCTTCCGCGTCGCGATGCTGATGGCTTACCATGCACTGTCACCACTTTCTTGCCCGCCCGTGAAAATCGCCATCGGCCACCGCCTCTTTGCCTCCGTGCTCCTTGCCATGCTGACGGTGGCAGCTGCCGCCGTGCTGCTGCTGCGCCAGAATGTGCTGGGCAGTTTCGGCGACTACGCGGTGGCGATCGAACTGGATCGCCTCGATGAACTCTCCGGCGCCGTCGCGCGCCAGTACAGCCAGCATGGCGACTGGACGTTCCTGCCGTCTGGTGACAACCGGCGCGACTGGATCGGCGGCGAATTGACGCGCCTGCAGTCCGTGCGCGGCAAGCCGGCGCCACCGGTCGGGCCGGTCGGTCCCGTAGCGCCGGTGGACCCCGTCGCCCCGGCTGCGCCGGCGTCGCCCGCCGCCGCGATGCACACGCGAGCGGGTCCGCCCATGCCACCACTGCCACCGCCCCCACCCGCCCCACCCGGCGTGATCGCCGACCTGCACACGCGCATCACGCTGCTCGATGCGAATGGCGCGTATCTCGCCGGCCGCCCGCCGGGCAACCTGCCACTGGCCCGGCGCGCCATCACCGTCGATGACCGCACGATCGGCTATCTCGGCGTCGCGCGCAGCGCGCGGCCCAGCGACGCGATGGCGTTTGCATTTCTCGACCAGTTGCAGCGCAGCCTGTGGCTGATCGGCGGGCTGGCCCTGGTGCTCAGCGCGCTGGCCGCGATCGGCCTGGCGCGCCACTTCCGGCGCCCGATCGACCGCCTCGCACGCGGCGCCGGCGCACTGGCCGCAGGCGACTACGCCGTGCGCCTGCCGGTTCAGCGCAGCGACGAACTGGGCGACCTGGCGCGCCACTTCAATGCGCTGGCCGAGCGACTGGATCAAGCGGAGGCGGCGCGCCGCCAGTGGGTGGCCGACACGTCGCACGAACTGCGTACGCCGCTGGCCGTGCTGCGCGCGCAGCTCGAAGCGATCCAGGATGGCGTGCGCCAGGCCACACCCGCCACCGTCGATGCGATGGTGCTGCAGGTGCATGCGCTGACGAAGCTGATCGACGAACTGTATGCGCTGGCACGCGCCGACGTCGGCGAACTGGCGTGCCAGCGCGTGCCGCTCGACCTGTGGCAACTGGCGACCGCTGAAGCGCAAGCATTCGGCGCGCGCTTCCAGGCCGCCGGCCTGACGTTCGAGACCGGCGCGACGCCAGCACAATCACAGGTGCTGGGCGACCCGGACCGCCTGCGCCAGGTGCTGGCCAACCTGTTCGAAAACAGCCTGCGCTACACGGCGCCCGGCGGCGCGGTACGGCTAAGCGCGCAGGTGCACGACGGCCAGCTGCACCTGATGCTCGACGACAGCGCGCCCGGCGTGCCGGATGCCGCGCTGGCGCGGCTGGCCGAGCGCTTCTACCGCGTCGATGCATCGCGCAGCCGCGCGCATGGTGGCGCCGGCCTGGGTCTGGCCTTGAGCCGGCGCCTGCTTGCCGCGCAAGGCGGCGCGCTGGCGTTCGCCCACTCGCCACTGGGTGGCCTGCGCGTGACCGTGTCGCTGCCGCTGCTTGAAAAGGACACGCCATGAACAGCAACATTATGATCGTCGAGGACGAGCCCGAACTGGCCGCCGTGATCGCCGACTACGCACGCGCAGCCGGTTATGTCCCGACCGTGCATGGCGACGGCGCGCAGGCCCTGGCCGCGATCCGCACGGCGCCACCGGATCTGATCGTGCTCGACCTGATGCTGCCTGGCCTGGATGGTCTGGCGCTGTGCCGCGCGGTGCGCGCGTTTTCGGAGGTGCCGATCGTGATGGTGACGGCGCGGGTCGAAGAAATCGACCGCTTGCTGGGACTGGAACTGGGCGCTGACGATTACCTGTGCAAACCATTCAGCCCGCGCGAGCTGATGGCGCGCATCAAGGCGATCCTGCGCCGCGCCGGAAGCGCCGACGTCGCGCCGGCGGCCCTGCTGCTGGACGAGGCCGCGCGCAGCGTCAAGGTCCACGGCCGCGCGCTCGACCTGACGCCAAGCGAATACGCGATCCTCGCCGCGCTGGCGCGTCGGCCGGGCCAGGTGCTGTCACGCGCCCAGCTGCTCGACGCGGCCCGCGCCGACAATCTCGACGCCACCGACCGCGCGATCGACAGCCACGTCAAGAACCTGCGGCGCAAGATCGACGGGGCGGCGCCGGGGCTGGAGCCGATCCGCTCGATCTACGGTCTCGGCTACCGCTACGACGCGTGAAGCTTACTTCGGCGCGTACATCGACGCGTAACGGGCCCCGAAGTACAGGATGAACCCATAGCACGCGGCCGGCAGCAGGAACGAGATCTGCACGCCCAGGCTATCGGCCAGCGCGCCCTGCGCGAAGGGCACCAGGGCGCCGCCGACGATGGCCATGCACAGGATGCCGGAACCCTGGCCCGTGTGCTTGCCCAGGCCGTGCAGCGCCATGCTGAAGATCGTCGGGAACATGATCGAGTTGCACAGACCAACCGCCAGGATCGCCCACATCGCGATATCGCCCTGCGCGAACGTGCCGATCAGCACCAGCACGATTGCCGCCACCGAGTTGAACGCCAGCGTCTTGCCGGGGCTGACCACGCGCATCACGGCAAAGCCGATGAAGCGCCCCACCATCGCGCCGCCCCAGTAGATGCTGACGTAATGGGCGGCGTCGGCATGCGCGAGGCCAGCGATCTGCGGCTCGCCGATGAAGTTGATCAGGAAGCTGCCGATGCTCACTTCGGCGCCCACGTACAGGAAGATGCCGATCGCCCCCAGCACCAGGTGGCGGTGCGCCAGCACCGAGCCACCTGCTGCCACCGGCGCGCCATCGTCATCGGCGGCGATGATCGTTGGCAGCTTCGCGGCCAGGAACATCACGGCCAATACGACCAGCAGGCCAGCCAGCATCAGGTACGGCCCGCGCACGCTGGCCGCTTCCGCAGCCGCATCGGTCCCCGCCACGGCGGCAGCACCCGCCGCCGACAGGATCAACACCCCGCCCACGGCTGGCCCGATCGTGGTACCCAGCGAATTGAACGCCTGCGTCAGCGTCAGGCGGCTCGACGCCGTACGCGCCGGCCCCAGTACCGCCACGTAGGGATTGGCCGCGACCTGCAGCACCGTGATGCCCGAGGCCAGCACGAACAGCGCCAGCAGGAACATGCCGTAGCCACCGGAAGCGGCCGGATAGAACAGCGTGCAGCCGCCGGCGGCCACCAGCAGGCCCGTCACGGCGCCCTTCTGGTAACCGATGCGGCGAATCAGCGCGCCGGCCGGCAGCGAGACGATCGCATACGCGCCGAAGAAGCAGAACTGCACCAGCATCGCCTGCACATACGTCAGCGTGTACACCGCCTTCAGGTGAGGGATCAGCACGTCGTTGAGCGACGTGATCAGGCCCCACATGAAGAACAGGATGGTGACGATGACGAGCGCCCCCGTGTTACTGCCTTGTTGCGTCCCGGGGGGGCCGTCCTGCCGCGCGACTGGTGCCGCGCCTGTTGCCATATTGGCCATGCTGTCTCCTGATGATTGTTATTGTGGTCGGGGTGCTTAGCGGGCCATGCCGGCGGGTGGACGTGGCAGGTCGCGGGCACGCGTGCCCCAGCCCTGCGCATCCGGCTGCGGCGCCAGCTGGTACTTCAGCGCGCCGCCCGACTGCAGTTGCTCCCAGTCGAGCCAGACGCGTTCGACCGCGCGGCCACCGTAATTGACCGACTTGACGAAGCCGCGCTGGCCCGGCTTGGCGCCCGCCGCGTCGATGCGCAGCGTGCGGCCCTGGCCCAGGTCGATCTCGGCGCCGGCAAAGCGCGGCGCGTGCAGCAGGAAGCGGCCGCTGCCCGGCATGTCCGGATAGATGCCCAGTGCGCTGAACAGGTACCAGGCCGACATCGTGCCCAGGTCATCGTTGCCCGTCACGCCGCCCGGCCCATTCGTGAACAGCGTTTCGGCAGCGCGCAGCACGGTCGTCGTCTTCCACGGCTGGCCCATCAGCGTGTACATCCACGGTGCGTGCAGGTCCGGCTCGTTGTTTGGGTTGTAGCGGAACTGGGCGTAGTAGCTGTACGGCCCCACCACCCACGACTTGCGCACGGCGTTCGGGTCGGCCAGCACGGCGTCGTAGTCGAAGAACTGGTCGAGGCGCCCCAGCGCAGGTGCCTGGCCGCCCATCGCTGCCGCCAGGCCCGGTACGTCCTGCGGCGCCAGCCACTGGTACTGCCACGCCGTGCCTTCATGGAAGCCATGGTCGCCGCGCGGATCGAACCCGCTGCCGACATCGGCAAACCAGCTGCCGTCGATCAGGCGTGGGCGCGGGAAGCCGCGCTGGCCGGTCGGTTCGTCGACCGCATTCGCGTCCCAGACGGTTTTCCAGTTCAGCGCACGCTGCGCCAACACACTGGCATCGTCCTCGTGGCCGAGTGCCTTGGCCATCTCGGCCAGCGCGCCATCGGCCAGCGCGTATTCGAGCGTCGCCGAAGCGCCGTGGTGCGGGTCGGTGTCCATCCCTTTCGACACAAAACTGCGGTCGTACTGCACAAAACCCTGCTTCATGTAGTTCGGATTGCCCGAGCGGCCTTGCGGACGGATGCCGTGGGCCGGCACGCCAAATGCATTCTCGCGCAGCGCCGTGTAGGCCTGCGTTTCGCGGCCCTTGAGCGCGCCGAAGCGCCACAGATCGACGAGGAACGGCGTGACCGGATCGCCCGTCATGATATTGGTCTCGAAGTTCGCGTAACCCCAGCGTGGCAGCCAGCCGCCCTGGTCGCGGATCGCCAGCACCGAAGTCGCGATATCGCGCGCGCGCTCGGGCCGGATCAGTGCCAGCAACTGGTTCTGCGCGCGGTAGGTGTCCCACAGCGAGAAGAATTCGTAGTAGGTCCAGTCCTTCGCGGTATGGATCGCATCGTCGTAGCCGCGATAGCGGCCGTCGGCGTCGTTGCCCGTCAGCGGCTGCAGCAGTGCGTGGTACAGCGCCGTGTAGAACACGGTGCGGTCGTCCTTGCTGCCGCCCTTGATGCGCACGCTCTTGAGTTCCCGCTGCCAGGTGGCCTGCGCCTTGGTTTTCATCGCATCGAAGGTCAAGGCTTTGTCGCCGGCCTTGCCGTCGGCCGCGAGGTTGATGCGCGCGCCTTCGGCGTCGACGTGCGAGATCGCGCTGACGGCGGTAACGGCCTGGCCGTTTTTCAGGTCAAAGGTCAGCCACACGCCATGCGGCTTGGCCTCGCCCTGCTGGCTCGGGCCGGCGGCGCCAGGCCAGCCGCCACGATCGTCCCAGACGCCCTTGGCGGCGATCGGCTGGTCGAACTCCATGCGGAACCAGGTCGTGTACTTGGCGCCGCCGCAGAAACTGCGGGTGACGATCTTGCCTTCGACGGCGCGCTCGCCGACGACCTGCACTTCGCTGCCGATGACGCCATGGCGCTCGTTGGCCTGGGCGACGTTGAGCAGCACGTGGCCGGTCTTGGTGCCCGGCGCATAGGTGTAGCGTTCGGCGGCGGCGCGGGTCAGCGCGGTCGCTTCGGCCGTGATGCCGCCGTAGCTGGTCAGCTTGACCTTGTAGTAGCCGGCCTGGCCCACTTCGCCGTCATGCGTGTAGTCGGCGGCGTAGCGCTTGTGGTCGAACGTGCCTTTCTTGGCGGTGTCGAAATCCCCGCCCGGGCCGATGGTGCCGGTGACCGGCAGCACTGACAGCTGCCCGCCCTGCTCCCAGCAGCCGGCGCCGGACAGGAACGAGTGGCCGAAACCACGGATCCGCTTGTCGCTGTAGCGGTAGCCGGCGTAGTGGTCGGCGATCGGGCTGACCTGGATCATGCCGAACGGCGCGGAGGCGCCAGGGAAGGTATTGCCTTCATCCTGGGTGCCGATGAACGTGTTGACCGGCATGCTGTCGGCCGCCAGCGCGACCTGTGCGCCCAGTGGCAGCAGGCAGGCCAGCACCAGCGTGGGAACACTGAAACGGGTACGGAAATGCGGCATCACGATGCTTCTCCTTCGAGCAGTTCGAACAGTTGGTGCATGGCCGCCGGTGGCGGTGGGGTGGCGCCAGCCTGCAGGCAGGCAGCGGAGCCGGCCGCCAGGGCGGCGTGCAGGTGCGCCTGCAAGCGGCGCTGCGGATGGCGTGCAAGGCTGTGCAACAGGCCAGCGGCGCTGGCGTCGCCCGCGCCCACGGTATCCACGACCGCCACTTTCGGCGCCAGCGCGTGGCAGCGCTCGTCGCCATGGAACAGGCTCGCGCCCTGACCGCCGCGCGTGAGGAGGCAATAGGCTGCGGGGTTGAATGCCCGCAGGCGCGCCAGTGCATCGTCCAGCCCCAGGCCGGGGAACAGGCCGCGCAGGTCGTCGTCCGATACCTTGATCAAGTCGGCCAGGGATGCCATCGCTTCGAGCGTCGGCGTGTAGCGTGCATCCATCAGGTTGCGGTAGTTCGGATCAAAACTGATCGACACGCCGCGCTCCTTCAGCGTGCGCGCCAGCGCCACCAGCGTGGCGGCCAGCGGTTCACGCGCCAGGCTGATGCCGCCGAAGTGGGCCCAGCGCAGGCCGTCGAAGGCGCCGGCCGGCAGCGCCGCCGGATCGAAATGCAGGTCGGCGCTGTCGTCGCCGATGAAGAAGTAGCGCGGCGGCTCGCCGCCTTCAACCACGGCCAGCAGCGGCGCGCGGTCCACGCGCTGCAGCAGGCGCATATCAAGGCCGGCCGTTTCGCTGGCGGCCCACAGCGCGTCGCCAAAACGGTCGCGGCTGATCGCGCCGGCAAACGCCGTCGGCTCGCCCAGCACCGCCAGCGCGCGCGCCACGTTCCAGGTGGACCCGCCCACGCGGCTGACCCAGCGCTCGTCGCCCTGGTGGATCATGTCGGTCAGCGCTTCGCCAGCGCACAGCATGAACGGCGCATCAACCATGGTGGCGTCCTTTCATCGCGGCGACGATGTCGTAGACGGCGCCCATCGTGTGGTAATCGACCTTGCCCGCCGGGCTTTTCTCGTCACTGAGCTTGCGGTTCTCGCGGTCCAGGATGCGGTACCAGGCGCCGTGCTCGTGGTCGACGAAGTGGCTCCAGCTGTACTGCCAGAGCCGTTCGTACCAGGTCCAGTAGGCGTCGTTGCCGGTGCGCGTGGCCAGGAGCGCCGCTGCGGCGGCGCTTTCGGCCTGCACCCAGAAGTACTTGTGGCTGTCGCAGACGGTCAGGTCAGGCGCGAGCGAATAGGCCACGCCGCCGAACTCGTTGTCCCAGCCCTTCTCCACCGCCACCTTGAACAGGCGCTCGGCGGTCGGCAGCAGCCAGCTCAGGTCATCCGTCAGAACGCCCGGGGCGCGTGCTTCGAGCTGCACCAGCAGCTTGGCCCATTCGGTGAAGTGGCCCGGCTGGTAGCCCCACGGGCGGAACAGGTTTTCCGGGTCGTCGATGTTGAACTTCCAGTCCGGCTGCCACTGTTCGTCGTAGTGTTCCCAGACTAGGCCACCGCAGCGCGCAGCCTGGCGCTGCGTGATGTTGCTGGCCACCAGATAGGCGCGCTCGAGGTAGCGTGCTTCGCCCGTGGCTTGATGGGCCGCCAGCAGTGCTTCGACCGCGTGCATGTTCGCGTTCTGGCCGCGGTACGTCGACAGCGTGCTCCAGTCATGGCTCGCCTCGTCGGCGTAGAGGCCATCGGCCGCGTTCCAGAAGCGCGCTTCCATCAGGTCGAACGTCTCGCCGATCCAGGCGCGGGTCTCTTCCAGCCCCGCCATCGTCGCGTGCGAATACGCGAGCAGCACGAAGGCCTGGCCGTAGGCATGCTGGGTGCCATCTTCAACGTCGCGTCCGTCAAGCATCCAGGCGTAGCCGCTGCCGTCGGGTGCGCGGTGCGCGTCGCGCAGGAAGCGCACTGCGTGCTGCAGGCCGTCCAGGTAAGCCGGATCGCCGAACTGGCGGTACGCCATCGCGTAGGTGAACACGAAGCGCGTGCTGCTCACCAGGTGGCGGTGGCGCGGGTCGTAGACGGCGCCGTCATCCTTGAAGTAATGGAACATGCCGCCGGCGGGATCGATCGCGCGCGGGTGGTAGAAGCGCATCGTGTGGCGTGCGTGGTCGAGCAGCTGGTCCGGGCTGCGAAAGTTCGGGAACGTGGTCATGGTGGGGGATGGTGGTTGTTCGCTAGTCGTCGTAGCTGCTCTCGCGCACGATCATCTCGACTGGCAGGGTTATCTGGGTGGCGTCCACGTCGCTCTGCTGGAGGCCGGGCTGTTGCGGGTTAGTGTGTTGAATCTCTGGTTTGGCGAGCAGCGCATCGACGCCGGTGCGACCCAGCGCTTCCTTGTCCACGCGCACAGTGCTCAGTGGCGGGATGGCGGCAGCCGCCGCGGCGATGTCGTCGAAGCCGACGATGGCGAGGTCGTAGGGAATCTTGAGTCCCTCGCCCAGGCAGTACTTCATCGCGACCAGCGCCGTGCTGTCGTTGTAGCAGAACAGTGCGTCGGGCCGCTTCGGCAGCGCCAGCAGGCTGCGCATCGCCTCGATGACGCCGTCGTCGCCCTCGCCCATCGTCGGCACGCTCACTTCGAGGTTCGGATCGGCATGCATCTTCGCGTCGAACAGCGCCTGGCGAAAGCCGCGGTTGCGCTGCCCGATACTGTAGTGAGCCAGGGACCCCGACAGCATCGCGATGCGCTTGCGCCCGACGCGCAGCAGGTGCTGCGTGGCGAGGTAGCCGCCGCTGATATTGTCCGGATTGATCGACGTGAAACCGCGCCGGTGCATGTCGACCAGCACCATCGGCTTGCCGGTCTGCTGCAGGGCGGTGAGGATTTCCGGCTCAAAAAAGCCGGCGCACAGGATCGCGTCGGGCTGGTGCAGGCGGATCTGTTCGAGCACCGGCTCGGCCGGTCCGACGACGATCAGCGACAGCGCGATCCCCTCGCGCCGGCACGCTTCTTCGGCCCCGTGCAGCACGGGCGTGAAGAAGGGGCTGGACGTGAGGGTGTTGTGCTGGCTGTGCAGCAGGAACGCGATGCGGCGGATCCGGCCTTTCTTGAGCAGCGAAAAGTCGTAACCCAGCCGCAGCGCCGCATCGCGCACGGCCGTGCGCGTGGCCTCCGTCATGCCGCCCTGGTTCTTCAGCGCGCGCGAGACGGTGCCAATGGACAGCCCGGTGGCGCTGGCGATGTGGCGCAGCGTGACCTGGCTCACGGCCGCATCGCCGGCATGCCGGGCATCGTGATCATGGACATGATCGGTCTCCAATCGTTGGTTTAATAAACGCCTCTATGGGCGTTTTTTGCGTCGTCCGAAAAAGCATCCGGTGAGCGTCGTTCCAGTGTGTTTTATAACAGCCGCTCCTCCGAGGCGTCAACGCAGGCAGACTGAACTGCCCGTGTTTTAGCGCGTTTTAGTAAACAAGCAGCGCCCCAGAGTGCAGTGTGTTTACCGTGCCTCGAGCAGCTCCACTTCGGCCAGCTCGAACGCCCCTTCTTGTGCAAACCGCAAGCGGTACGCCTTGTACACGCCTGGCTTGGCAATACCGAATGGGCGCAGCTGACGTTCCCAGGCAAAGACTTCGTTCTCGCGCGTGTCGAGTGCGACCCAGCCACCCTTGGCGTCGCGCCCTTCCAGCGTCCACGACACCTTGCCCAGCGGCGCCTTGCCGCCGGTGAGCGTGTAGTGGCTGATGCGCGCGCTCTTTGCCAGCGTGATACCGAGGTTCGCCGCTGCCGGCACCTCAACGGCCGTTGCCGCGTCGTCGTCGGTCAGCGGTGCCGGGGCACGCTTGCTGTCTAGGGTCAACGTGGCGCCCTTGCTGCGGTCGACCAGGCCTGCAGGCCGTTTGCCGGCTGGCGTCAGCGACGCCGGCAAGGCACCGGCGCCAGTGCCCCAGGTCGATGGCGTGCTGCCCATCGTGAATTCCAGCGTCGCGCCGCCGGCGATGTCGTCGTGGCGGATCCATGGCTTGGTCCATGGCTTGCCATTGACGGTGAGCGACTGCACGTAGACGTTCTCCGGGCTGTTGTTATGCGCGATCACGGACAGCGTGCGGCCGTTTTCCAGACGCACGTCGGTGCGCGCGAACGCCGGCGAGCCGATCACGTATTCGGGAGATCCCATCCGCAGCGGATACAGGCCCATCATCGCAAACGTGTACCAGGCCGACATCTCGCCATTGTCTTCGTCGCCCGCATAGCCCTGCCCGATCTCGCTGCCCAGGTACAGGCGCGCCAGGATGTCGCGCGTGATCTTCTGCGTCTTCGCAGGCTGGCCGGCCGCCGCGTACATCCATGGGATGTGGTGCGACGGCTGGTTGCTGTGGGCGTACATCCCCATGCGCACGTCGCGCGCTTCGGTCATTTCGTGGATCACCTGGCGGTAGCTTCCCGAGAACGCTGCCTGCGCCGTTTCGGGCGTGGCGAAGAAGGTGTCGAGACGCTTGCCCAGCGCCGCGCGCCCGCCCATCAGGCTGGCCAGGCCTTCGGCGTCGTGTGGCACGGTGAACGCGAAGTTCCAGGCATTGGCTTCCGTGTAGTCGCCACCCCAGCGGCGCGGGTCGAACGCCTTGGCCGGTTCACGCCATGCGCCCTTGCCGTCGCGGCCGCGGAAGAACCCCGTGGCCGGGTCATACAGGTGGACGTAGTCGGTGGCGCGCGCGCCGAAGTAGGCGGCTTCCTCGCGGTAGCGGCGACCGCGCGACGTGTCGCCCTCCCCACTGGCCAGCGCGGTGGCCATCTGCGCCAGGCCGAAGTCGTTCAGTGCACCTTCGAGCGTCCACGACATGCCTTCATGGACCGACGCATCGGCATAGCCGCGATACATCGACTTGCCCAAGCCCTTGCGCCCGACGTTCGACACGGGCGGCACGACGGTCGCGTTCTTCAGCGCCGCCTCGTAGGCCTGGTGCGCATCGAAGCCGCGTACGCCCTTGAGCCAGGCATCGGCGAAAGCGACATCGGAACTGGTGCCGACCATCAGGTCAGCGTAGCCGGGCGACGACCAGCGCGCCACCCAGCCGCCATCGCGGTACTGCTGCAGGAAGCCGTCGACCATCTCGCCGGCGCGGGTCGGCGCCAGCAGCGCGTACGCCGGCCAGGTGGTGCGGAAGGTGTCCCAGAAGCCGTTGTTGACATACACCTTGCCAGCGACGACCGGCGCCGAGGTCTTGTCATCGTCGCCCCCGGTCTTGGCCTGCGACCAGCCGCTCTGGTCGGCGTGGCGCCAGTCGGGCTGCTGCGCGCTGCCGACGTTTTCGTGGCCGACGTTCGGGTACAGGAACAGGCGGTACAGGTTCGAGTAGACCGTCGTCAGCTGGTCGTCGCTGGCGCCGTCGACCTTCACCCGGCCCAGTTCCTTGTCCCACGCCGCCTGCGCGCGCTCGCGAACGGTGTCGAAACCGGCGTCGCCGATTTCCAGCGCGAGGTTTTTCTGCGCCTGCTCGACCGAGATCAGCGAGGTCGCGATGCGCATGCGCACTTCGCCGCCGTCGGCGTTGAACTTGATGTAGCCGGTCGGGCGGCCCGTCTCCAGTGGGCCGCTGGCCTGCCAGCGCTGGTCGAAGCGGGCGAACACGAACATGCGTGTCGCGCCGTTCGACAGGCCGCTGCGCGTGTCGGTGTAGCCGCGCAGCGTCTGCGTGGCCGCGTCCAGGCGCAGGCCGCCGCGTGCATCGACGTTATCGAACAGCAGGTTGGCGTCGCCCCCTTGCGGGAAGCGGAAGCGGAAGATCGCCGCCCGCTCGCTCGGTGCGATCTCGGCGCGGATGCCGTTGTCGAAGTCCACGCGGTACGTGTGCGCACGCGCGACTTCGTTCTCGTGCGAGAACGACAGTGCGCGGCGCTTGCGGTCGGGATCGGGCTGGCCGGTCGCGTTCGACGGCATGATCTGGAAGGTCTGGCGGTCGCCCATCCAGGGGCTTGGCTGGTGGCTCAGCGACAGCGCCTGCAGGCGCGGCCGGTTGTTCTCGTCGTTCTGCTCGTTCCAGCGATACAGCCAGCTCAGGGTGCTGGCGTCGGTGGCCGGCGTCCAGAAGTTGAAACCGTGCGGCATCGCCGTGGCCGGGATATTGTTCCCGCGCGAGAAGGTGCCGTTGGCTTGCGTGCCGCGCGTCGTCAGCACGTGGTCGGTCAATCGCTTGATGCCGCCCTGGACCTGCTCGCCGATGACGATATCATCGAGCCAGCCGCTGGCGCCGGCGGCGGTAGTAGGCTGCAGCGCCAGCTCAATTGACTTGATGCGTCGCCCCGCCAGGCTGCCCAGGCGCACCGACTTGTGCGCCCACTGCTGCGGATACAGCGTGTTCGACCTGGCCTGCGCCGCCGCGTCGATGCGCACGCCGTGGTTGTCGCGCAGGTCCAGGCTCGAGATGCGGCGGCCGTCGTCCAGCACCAGATCCAGCGCCACACCGGTCGAGGTGGCGATGTCGCCGTCGACGATCTCGGGCAGCACGTTCCATGACAGGACCGTGTCGGCCTTGATTGCCAGATCGACCGCGAACAGCGACAGGCGCCCGCCCTTGCCGTCCGCGCGATATTGCAGCGCGCGCAAACCGGTGTAGCCGGTCTTCGCCTTGGCCGCATACGGCTTGTCGGGGCCACTACCCGGCGTGACCCGGATGCCTTCGCCTATGCCGGTGGCAGGAACGGGTTCGTTCGCTTCGAACGACGTGGCAAAACCGTTTGCAGTGCGGAGTTCGGCGGCATTGGCCATGCTGGCCAGCAGCATGGCCACGGCGGCGCCGATGGTATGGGTCTTGTTCATGGGGTGATCTTCCAGGAAGTTGGGTTGGTCGCGCGCATGGCATCACGCAGCGAACGGGCATGGAGGGCGGCGCGCAGCACGCTGTCGCTGGCGGTGGACGTTACGTGCACGGTGACGGGTTCACCCGGCAGCACGGTCAGGGCATTGTCGTGGAACTGCGCATCGACGTCGCCGGCATCGAGCCAGACGCCGCGTGCCAGTGTCGCTGCCGTGATCACGATGCGGTAGCCGTCACCGTCCCGGCGCACGGTCGTATGCAGGCCGGGATCGCGCCAGGCGACGTCCTTCGCCGGCACGAAGTAGACGACGCCGGTCGATGCCGGCTCGCCCTCCACCTGCAGCGTGAACACGGCAACGGTCGATGCGGGATCGGCGCCGGCCAGCAGGTCGGCGTCAGCATACGCGCCCACGTCGCGCGCCGACAGCGGCGCGATATCAATGGTCTGGCTTGTTTCACGCAGCACGGTTCCATCGAGCGACATCACGCGCGTGCGGAGCGTCCCCTGCACGGCATGCGTGCGGTCGTTGAGCAGGCTGACGCGCGTAGCGCCGCGGGCATCGCGCAATGCCGCGACGGCGACCGGCGCAAAGAAGCGGCGCGCATGAAACTGCAGCGCCTTTGGCCGGCCGAACCAGTCGATGCTCGACCACGACGCGCCCGGCCACACATCGTTGAGCTGCCAGTACAGGGAACCCATCGTATGCGGGCGGCTGCGGCGATGGTGCAGCGCGGCCAGCTCGATGCCGTCGGCCTGCATCACCTGGCTCAGATAGGCAAACGCCGGGAAATCGACCGGCTCGCCGAACTGCTCCTGCACGTACTTCATCAGGCGCTCATTGCCCTTGCCGGCCATGAATTTCTGATGCGCTTCGATGACGGGCGTGGCCACGCCCTGTTCGGCGCGCGTGGCGAACGCGTCGATCGTGCGCTGCACGGGCCAGGCCTGCAGCCCGTACTCGGACATGAAGCGCGGCGTGATGTCGAGGTAGTTCGAGACCGGATGCGCCGGATTGCCCCACACTTCCCAGTAGTGCATGTCGCCACTGCCTGGGGTGTTGGCGGTTTCCTGCAAATCGTTGCCGGGCGAGCTCGACCAGTAGCCGATGCCGCCGGCTTCTTCTGCCACCACGCGGCGCAGGTCGACACCGAACAGCGCGACATACCCGTCCCAGACCTGGCTGGCAAACACCGGATCGGCGCGCTCGAGCGTCTTGCGGTGACCCCAGTTTTTCCAGGCGATCTCCTGCTCGTTGTTACCGCACCAGAGCACGACGCTCGGACGGTTGCGCAGGCGCCGCACCTGGTCGCGCGCCTCGTGGACGACGTTCGCGCGAAACGCCGGATCGTACGCCGGCTGCATCCCGCCGCCGAACATGAAATCCTGCCAGACCATCAGGCCCAGTTCATCGGCCAGATCATAGAAATCTTCGTCCTCGTAATAGCCGCCGCCCCAGCTGCGCAGCATGTTCATGTTGGCGTCGGCGGCCGACTGCAGCACGCGCCGCAACCCCTCGCGGCGCACGCGCGGCTGGAACATGTCGAACGGGATCGTGTTGGCGCCCTTGGCGAACACGGGAATGCCATTGATGACGAAATAGAAGCCCTGGCCGGCGGCGTCATGGTCGCGCCGCAGTTCGACGCTGCGCAGGCCCGTGCGGGCAGCGTGCGTCGCAAGCGTGTTGTTGCCATCGCTGACCTCAAGCTGGTAGCGGTACAGCGGCTGTTTTCCATAGCCATTCGGGAACCAGCGCTGCGGGTCGTCGATCCGCACCGGCATGTCAATGCGGTTGGCGCCGGCGCGCAGATCGACGCGCCGCGTTGCGGCAAGCGTGCGCTGGCCGCCCGGCGCCGTCTGCCACAGCCGCAGCGTGAAGCGCCCGGCGTGCACCACGTCGAGCGAAGCGATGGCGGCGACATCGGCGCGCGCGGCGTCGACGCGGTCCTGGCGCAGTTGCAGGTCGTCGATGCGCACGACATCCCAGCTGTGCAGCACGACGGGTTTGCCGATGCCCGCGGTGACGTAGCGCGGGCCCCAGTCCCAGCCATAGTGATAGCCGGGTTTGCGCACGAAGTTCGCGCTCAGCACATCCTTGGGTTCATCGCCGTAAGGCGACGCGTAGTTGCCGGCGATCTTGTGCGGCATCGCGGCGACCTGCGGCAGCATCGTGTTGATCGGCGAACGGAACACGATGCGCAGGATGTTGCCGTGCTCGCGCAGCCGGCCCGCCACCGGCACGCGCCAGGTGCGAAACGCATTGTTCGCGTCGAGCAGCTTGACGCCGTTGAGCCAGACTTCGGCGAACGTGTCGAGCCCGGCGAACACCAGCTCGCTGCGCGCGCGTTGCAGCACGGCGCGCGGCACGTCGAAGGCGGTGCGGTATTCCCAGTCGGCCAGGCCGATCCACTGAAGGCCCGCTTCGGGCGCGCCGACATACGGATCGGGGATCAGGCCGTGGGCCAGCAGGTCGGTGTGCACGGTGCCCGGCACCGTGGCCGCGCGCCATGGCATGAGGTCGGGATGCGCCGCTTCGCGCGCGTCGCCCGGCAACAGGTGGAAGCGCCAGCCGCCGTCGATGACGAGCTTGTCGGATGGGTTGGCCAGGGCAAGGCATGCGCAAAAGAAAAGAAGCAGGCCGGCGCACAGCGCGCGCCAGCCGCCGCCGGCCGTCGAGATCGTGGTGATCCGGTCGTTCATGGCGTGATCCTGGAAAAGAGACACTGGTAGGGTGGACGGGTTTCCGTCCACGCGTTCAACGAACCCCGGGTTCGCCACAAAATCAGTCATAGTTGAACGCGTGGACGGCGTAGCCGTCCACCCTACGGGCGATGGTTGCTGCAGACTCAGAACTTGTAGTTCAGGCCCATATACGCCACACGACCAGCGTAGTTGTTGCTGTAGAAGCGCGACTTGGTGTCGTTGCCCAGGTACGAGCGCGACTCTTCCTCGGTGGCGTTCAGGACCGACGCGGTCAGGCTCAGCTCCGGCGTGAAGTTGTACGACGCGTTCAGGTCGACCTGGCTGTACGGCGCTTCATACACGTTCAAGCCGTTCATCAGGCCGTTGACCACCAGGCCGCGGCGGTTGTAAGACGCGCGCAGCATGAGCCGGTCGGTCGAGTAGAACACCGTTACGTTGGCCTGGTTCTTGGCACTGCCCACCAGTGGCGAGGTGCCGATCTCGGTGCCGTCGGCCAGCGTGATCGCGGCCTGGTTGGTCTTGTTGTACGTGTAGTTGACCTGGAAGCCGATGCCGTTGTCGAACGTGTGCTGGCCGTACAACTCGATGCCTTTCGACACCGCGTCGCGCCCGCCGGCACTGGTCGAGTAGTTCTGCACCGCGATCGACTCGCCACCGATGTTCAGGTTGACGTCACGCACGACCGGTACCGCGAAGTTCTTGACGTTCTTGCGGAAGATGCCGGCGCCGAGCACCGAGCCACGGTGGAAGTACCACTCCAGGCCCAGGTCATACTGCGTGGCCTGGTATGGCTCGAGATCCTTGTTGCTGCCCGAGCCGAACCAGCCCTGGCGGTCGCCCCCGCCGATCAGGCGGCGATCGTTGACGTATTCCTGGCTGTAGTTGCTCAGGGCGCCCGGTGCACCGATATCGTTGTAGCTCGGGCGTGCCACGACCTTCGAGGCAGCGCCGCGCAGCAGCAGCGTGTCCGTCAGGTCGTACGCGACGTTCAGGCTTGGCAGCACATCGGTGTAGGTGCGGTCGAGCGCGCTGACGACATAGGTCGACACGTGGCCCGTGGCCGGATTGGTTTCGCTGTCCGGTACGACCGTGAAGCCACTCGTGCAACCCGAGCCGGCAGGTGCACCGGCGGCTGGCAAACCACCGGCCAGGCATGGCGCCGGCGTGCCGTCGGGACCGTCGAAGAAGTAGTCGTTGTAGTAGTCGACCTTATCGGTCGAATCGGCATGCTGGCGGGTACGCACGACGCGCACACCCAGATTGCCGCGCAGGCGGTCGGTCTTGAAATTACCCTGCAAGTACATCGACGTGATCTTTTCATCCACGTTGTAGATGAAGTTTTCTTCGTTGCGGGTCTGCATCTCGCCATACGTCTGGTTCAGGTACGAGATATACGCCGGATAGTTGATGCCGGGGAAAGCGCTGGCTTTCAGGCCGCCCGTCAGGTTGCCCAGCGATTCGTCGTACAGGAACTCAGGACGGAACTGGTTGGCCGACGAATCGCAGCCGTTCTGGTAGCGGCTGTCGTAGTCGCCTGGATTGGCGCCCTTGCAGACCCAGTAGTTATTGCCGGTGCTGCGGCTGGTGCCGCCGTCGCGGTACTTGGCGCCGAACTGGACCGAGTCGAGCCAGTTGCTGTCGGCATGCCAGGTCAGGTCGGCCTGCGCGTAGTTCTGTTCGGTGCTGTTGCGGGTCCAGGACGACGAGGTCGAGCCCAGGTCGATCTCACCGATGCCGTTGCGCAGGTTCTGCATCAGTTCCGGTGCAAACGTCATCGTCGGCTTGCCGCTGACGTCCCACGACGTGGCCGTGTTGCCGAGCGACCAGCTGCCGTCGGCATTCTGCCGGCGCGGCTTGATCGGCATGCCGAATTGCAGTTCCGGGCCGCCCTTGGCCCAGGTGCGGCCGGCCTTGAAGGTGGCGTCGACGGACTCGCCCTTCCATTCGACTTCGAAGTCAGCCGTCTGCGACAGCGCTTTCTCGCGGCTGTAGCCGCCGGTGATCTGCGGGGTCGGGATCGTGCAATCGTCTGGACCGAATCCGCCGGTGTTGGTCAGGCCGGCGGCGCCAGCCTGCGCGCTGTTGCAGTAGTACGCCTTGCCCGGACGCACGCTGTACTGCGCGCCCGTGACAACGGTGCCGCTCGGGTCGAACGTGAGGCCGTCGAGCAGGCGTCCGCCCGGCCAGTTGCCGTCGCCGTCGAAGCGCGCGATATTCCACTCCGGAACCTTCAGCTGGTTCAGCTGCGAATTCTGCTGCAAGTCGAAGCGGAAATAATTGGCCGTCATGTTCAGGTTACGCAGCGGCTTGAACTGCAGCGTGACCTGCCCGCCCTTGCGCTCGCGCTCGGTGGTGCGCACGTCCAGCGCGACGGCGGTCGGCATCGCGAACTTGGTGTAGTACTTGCCCGACTGGTCATAAAAGCCCGACTGGCCCCACCAGAACGAATTGAGTTTGGATGGCTGGCCATCGGCGCCCACCGGCGGCTGCGCCTTGTAGTCGTCGGCATACCATTGCCAGTTTTCGGTGCTCGCGCCCATCGTGCGCGTGGTGCGCTTTTGCTGTGTGTAGCCGACCAGGACGCCGAAGCGGTTGCTCTCGTCGTGCCACGCGTACTGGCCGGAGAATTGCGGGTCGGTCTTCTTGGTGGTATCGGCCCAGGTGCCTTCGGCATTGACGAAGCCCGAACCCGACTTGACGTCGAGCGGCCGGCGCGTGCGCAGGATCACCGTGCCGCCGATGCCGCCTTCGTCGAAGCGCGCTTCGGACGTCTTGTACAGCTCGGCGCTGGCCAGCATGTTCGACGGCATCAGCATGTAGTTGAACGAGCGCGACGGATCGCCATTCGATTCGGCGGTGGCGACGTAGTTGCCGTTCAGTTGCGTCAGGGTCAGGTCGGACGACAGGCCACGCACGCTGACATTCTTGCCTTCGCCGCCACTGCGGGTGACGACCACGCCCGGCACGCGCTGCAAGGCATCGGCCACGTTCTTGTCCGGGAATTTGCCCACGTCTTCGGCGGTCACCACCTCGACGATGGAATTGGCCTCGCGCTTCTGGTCGAGACTTTTCTCGATGGAGTAGCGGAAGCCCGTCACCACCACCGTCGACGGGCCTGCAGCGGCAGGCTGGTCGGCGGACGGCGCCTCGGTGGCAGCAGTTGCAACTGCAGTTGCGGCCGGGGCCGCCTGCACTGGGCCTGGCTGGGCGGCCGGCGGCTGGGCCGGCTGGTCGGCCGGCATGGTCTGGGCGTGCACGGTCGACAGCGACAGCAGCGCGAGGCTGACGGCCATGGCGATGGGCGTGACGCTGCAGCGCTGCCGTGAAGCGCGGTGGGTGTGTGAATGCATGTGTGTCTCCTGGTCGTGCCCTGTATGGGCTATCTTTTATGGCGGCAGCTGGTCCGGGCGGCCGTCAACCGGCAGCCTTTGCGCACCGCAACGTGAAGCGTCCCGATGTCATCGCCAGCGCGACACGTTCTCAGCGTGTCGCCTGCCGGCCTGTCGCAGATTTACTAAACGGCGGGCATCTCTTCTGCATGTCGCAGGGGTCGTGCAAACCGGTACCGCAAATTTATACAAGTAGTGTGTGAAGCCTCAACAAACTTTGGCGGTTTGCGTGAAGTTTAGTGCCGTTTAGTAAACGACAACTGCACAATTTGCTTCCAGGAATTTTTCATGGCGCCTACTCGCTGTCGGGCGTCTCCATGATTTCTCCACATTGTGGGCGCACGATGTGTTTCATGCCCACCAAGGAGAACACCATGAACCGCATCATCCGATCCAGCCTGGCCCTCGGCCTTGCCATCACCCTGCCACTGTCAGCCAGCCTGGCGCACGCCGCCGGGCAACCCGACTGCCGTGGCACCAGCAGCAAATGTGCACCGCCACCACCGCCGCCTGCGCCACCGGCACCGCCAGTGGGTGCAATGGCACCAGTGGCGCCGCCGGCACCGCCGGTTGGTGCGCCACCACCACCGCCACCACCAGCACGGGGTGCTCGCGCCCTGAAGGACATGCCAGTACCACCAGCGCCACCGGCACCACCGGCACACGCCAAGCGGATCGCACCGCCGCCGCCACCACCGCCAGCAGCCGGGATGCCCGACGTTCCGCCCCCCGCACCGGCTGATGGACCTGCCGTCAAACCGGTCGCAAGGTAGCCGGACGCACCGCAGCATGCGACTTGACTGATGTTATGTTGCGGTGCAAAATAGCTGGCTATGACCGTATTGTCCCTCCCCGATACCCAGCTCCGCCGCGTCCAACGTGCTCACAGCACGCGTCGCGCCGTGATGCGGCTGGCTGCGGCATCCTTCCCGGGATGCGGACTGCCACGCGGTTATTTTTGCTCAGTAACACCTCCGTAATACCCCTTCCCCATTGCACGACCATGCACCGCCGTCATTACGACACCGGTGCGTTGTCGTTCGTCTTGCTGCGCCCTGCTTCGTGCACGGCGCTCCCATTTCTTGCACTCGGCTGTTACAGCCCGGGAAGGTATCCTCATGGTATTTCAACACATCCGCCAGGACTGGTTTTCCAACATCCGTGGCGACCTGCTTGCAGGTATCGTCGTCGCTCTCGCCCTCATCCCTGAGGCCATTGCGTTCTCCATCATTGCCGGCGTCGACCCGAAGGTCGGCCTGTACGCGTCGTTTTCGATCGCGACGCTGATCGCCTTTTTCGGCGGGCGGCCAGGCATGATTTCCGCTGCCACCGGCGCCATGGCGCTGATCATGGTGTCACTCGTCAAGGAGCACGGTCTCGATTACCTGCTGGCCGCCACCATCCTGACCGGCGTGCTGCAGATCATCGCCGGCTGGATCAAGCTGGGCCGCCTGATGCGCTTCGTCTCGCGCTCGGTGATCACGGGATTCGTCAACGCCCTGGCGATCCTGATTTTCCTCGCCCAGTTACCCGAACTGACGAACGTCACGTGGCACGTGTACGCCGTCACCGCGGCCGCGCTGGCCATCATCTACGGCTTGCCGTACCTGACGCGCGCCGTGCCCTCGCCACTGGTCGCGATTGTCGTCATGACCGGCGCGTCCATCGCACTGGGCCTGGACATCCGCACCGTCGGCGACATGGGCGAGCTGCCGGACAGCCTGCCGTCGTTCTTGATCCCGAACGTGCCGTTCACTCTCGAGACCCTGCAGATCATCTTGCCGTACTCGGCCACACTGATGCTGGTCGGCTTGCTGGAATCCCTGATGACCGCCACGATCGTCGACGACCTGACCGATACCCGCAGCGACAAGAACCGTGAATGCGTCGGCCAGGGCATCGCCAACATCGCCACCGGCTTCATTGGCGGCATGGCCGGCTGCGCGATGATCGGCCAATCAGTAATCAACATCAAGTCTGGCGGACGCACCCGCCTGTCGACACTGATGGCCGGTGTCGTGCTGCTGCTCATGGTCGTGTTCCTGGGCGACTGGGTGCGCCAGATTCCGATGGCGGCGCTGGTCGCCGTGATGATCATGGTGGCCATCGGCACGTTCAGCTGGAGCTCGATCAGCAACCTGCGCGCGCATCCGACCAGCTCCAGCATTGTCATGCTCGCCACCGTCGTCGTCACCGTGGCCACGCACGATCTGGCCAAGGGCGTGCTGGCAGGCGTGCTGCTGTCGGGCGTGTTCTTTGCGCAGAAAGTCAGCCGGATGCTGGGCGTGACGTCGCGCGTGGAGACTGGCACGGATGGCGGCGAACTCCGTCACTACCTGGTCAGCGGTCACGTGTTCTTCGTGTCGTCCGACCAGCTCGTCCATGCATTCGACTACAGCCCGACGCGCGCCACCGTGCACATCGACCTGAGCGACGCGCATTTCTGGGACATCACTGCGATTGGCGCGCTCGACAAGGTCGTGCTGAAATTGCGCCGCGCCGGTGCGCAGGTGGTCGTGCATGGCCTGAACGAGGCCAGCGCCACCTTGATGACCCGGTTTGCCATCCACGACAAGGACGGCGCCGAAGACATGCTGGCCGGGCACTGATCCGGCATCGGCGCAGCCGGGCGTCATGAGGTTGGCAGATTGATTACAATCGCCCACTATTTCATGCCCTGGAGGCGCCATGTTCGACTTCGATCTACCCTTGTGGGAGCTGATCGCGCGCGGCGCGATCGTCTACTGCGCCCTGCTCGCGATGATGCGCGTGTCGGGGCGCCGCACAGTCGGGCAATTCAAGCCGTTCGACCTGCTGGTGGTGATGCTGTTGTCCGAATCCGTGTCCAATTCCATGACCGGTGGTGACGAATCGCTGCTTGGCGGGCTGGTCATCGCTGCGACACTGGTGGCACTGACGGTGCTGGTCGCCTTCCTGACATCGCGCAGCCGCAAGTTCGAGTCGATCATCGAGGGCAGCCCCGTGCTGATCGGGCGCGATGGCGTGTTCTTCAAGGATGTGATGAAGCGCTGCCGTCTGTCGCAGGACGATGTCGAAGAGGCGCTGCGCGGCGCCGACTGCCCGCGCCCGAAGATGAAGTGCGCGTTCCTCGAAGTGAACGGCTCCATCAGCATCATGCAGAATCCGCAATAAATCAGATCGCTGCGGCGCGCTCCGCCAGCAGCTGCCCCCAGGCGGGTATCGCGGCGCGCCAGAATGCCTCGATGGCATCTGGCGCTGGCCCGTCGAGCGCAAGCCCCAGAAACGCCGCAGTCTCCATCAGCACGCCGATTGCGGCAGGCGCATCGCCTGCCGTGACGGCAAGCGCGCCCGTCTGCTTCGACAACTTCTCCCCATTGCTGTTGCGTACCACCGGCACGTGCAGGTAGCGCGGCGTCGGTGCACCGAGCAGCCGCTGCAGGTGGATCTGGCGCGGCGTCGAGTCGAGC
Source organism: Telluria sp. LT2P80 (assembly GCF_059685955.1). Classification (NCBI taxonomy): domain Bacteria; kingdom Pseudomonadati; phylum Pseudomonadota; class Betaproteobacteria; order Burkholderiales; family Oxalobacteraceae; genus Telluria; species Telluria sp. LT2P80. The sequence continues at coordinate 555,642 of NZ_JCASIO010000001.1, forward strand.
AGATCTGCGCCGCGCACGATGTCGGTCACGCCCTGCTCGATATCGTCCACCACGACGGCCAGTTGATAGGCCCAGAACCCGTCCGCGCGTTTCAGCACGAAGTCGCCGGCATCACGGGCCAGATGCTGCGTGACGGGTCCGGCGAAACGGTCAACAAAGGTGATGGCATCCTCGCCCGCCGCCGGCACGCGTACGCGCAGGCTGCGCATCGTGCGGCCCGGACCGAGGCCATGGCGGCAGGTGCCGGGATAGATGGCGCTGCCGTCGGGCGCCACGCCAATACGAGAATCGGCGATCTCGCGCCGGTTGCAGCCGCACGGATAGGTGGCACGCTCGATGCGCGCGGCAGCAGCCGCATATAGATGCTTGCGCCGGCTTTGCCAGACGATCTCGCCGTCATGCTGCATGCCCAGCGCGGCCAGCAACTGCAGGATGCCTTCGGCCGCGCCGGGTACGCTGCGGCCTTCATCGATGTCTTCGATGCGGATCAGCCAGGTGCCGCCATGCCAGCGGGCGTCGAGGTAGCTGGCCATCGCCGCGACCAGAGAGCCTGCGTGCAACGGCCCGGAAGGCGACGGCGCAAAGCGGCCGATGTAAGGCTTGTTCACTGCAGGCGGCTTATTTCTTCGGTTGCTTTTCGTGGGCGGCGATGATGCCGGCGACCTGGCCGTTGACGGCATTGGGCACTGCCATCGAGAGCTGGTAGTGGACGATCTCGAAGCCTGCCTTGGTCTTGCGCAGCACGCCACTGGCCATCGCCGGCCCCATGTTTTTGGTATCGAGCAGCTCGTCGAACCAGATCAGCGATTTGTCGGCCGACGCATAGACATTGCGGCGCGTGGCCTTGAAGGTCCAGGCCGACTTGGCATCGAAGTACTTCTTCGACCACGCCTTGAAGGCGTCACGCGTCCATAGCTCGGTGCGGTCGGTGCCGATGTACACGCCATCCCTGGCGATCTTGTCGAAGTACGCCGTGCGTGCGTTGGCGGCGTCATCGTGCCAGCCGTCGACGAAGGCGTTGACTTCGCGCGTGAGGGTCGCATCGGTGGCGGCGTGTGCGGCGCCGCCCAAGCCCAGCGACAAGGAAAGGCACAGGAAGCAGGCGGCGAAAAAGCGTGGCATGGTGGTTCCCTCGATGGCGGTTATGAGGGAAACATTCTACACATGCACGCGACAGGCCGTGGCACTACCGCTTCGCCGGTTCGGGTTGATGCTCGATGCCGAGCACCGTGGCCTCATGCGGGCCATCCGGCTGCTGCCACGACATCCGCCCGCCCACGCGCGCGCCCAGGAGCGCCATACCGGCCGGTGTGAGCACTGATAACCGTTCGGCAGTGTCCTGCATATCGTTCGGGTAACTCAGCGTCATCGTTTCTTCTTCGCTGGCACCGGCCACGCGAAAGCGCACGCGCGAATTCATGGTCACGACGTCGGGCGGCAACTCCCACGGTTCGACCAGTTGCGCATGTTCGAGTTCACCCAGCAGCGCGTCACGCGCTCTGGCCTGCGCTGGCGAAAGCCGGTCGAGTACGCGCTCGAGGCGCTCGAGGTCCAGCCAGGAAACAACCATTGAATCACTCATTTCAGTCTCCACGATCAGCGTTGAAAGAGCCGGCTTGCCGCTACGATGGCGGTGCCTGGCTGCGGCACTAAGAACTGATGCCGTAAGCCGCTCGGCCATGGGCTGCGCGGAGTAATCCCAGCCGCGCCAGCGTGCGTGCACCAAGGGGTTCGCCTGATCGGGAAGACATAAAATGTTTCATAGTGGCAATTGATACTGATGAGCTCAGTATAGACCGCTTTTGCCACAACGCCAGGGGTCGGCAAATGAATAATTTTGCTGCATGCGCCCATGAAAAAAGCGGGCCGCAGCCCGCTTTTTTAGCGATCGAACGGGATTAGCGCTTGTCGATTTCCGGCACGTCACGCGCCGGCGAGCCGACGAACAGCTGACGTGGACGGCCGATCTTCTGCTCTGGATCGGCGATCATTTCGTTCCACTGCGCGATCCAGCCGATGGTACGGGCCATCGCGAAGATGCCGGTGAACATGGTGACCGGGATACCCAGTGCCGATTGCACGATGCCCGAGTAGAAGTCGACGTTCGGGTACAGCTTGCGCGACACGAAGTATTCGTCTTCGAGGGCGATGCGTTCCAGTTCCATTGCCAGCTTGAACAGTGGGTCGTCCTGCAGGCCCAGTTCTTCCAGCACTTCGTGGCAGGTTTCGCGCATCAGCTTGGCACGCGGGTCGAAGTTCTTGTACACGCGGTGACCGAAGCCCATCAGCTTGACGCCGGAGTTCTTGTCCTTGACCTTCTCGATGAAGGCCGGGATGTTCTCGACGCTGCCGATTTCCTTCAGCATGTTCAGGGCGGCTTCGTTCGCGCCGCCGTGGGCAGGGCCCCACAGGCAGGCGATGCCGGCTGCGATACAGGCGAACGGGTTGGCGCCCGACGAACCGGCCAGGCGGACGGTCGAGGTCGATGCGTTCTGCTCGTGGTCTGCGTGCAGGATCAGGATGCGGTCCAGGGCGCGCACCAGCACGTCGTTGACCTTGTACTCTTCGCACGGGTTCGCAAACATCATGTACATGAAGTTGGCGCTGTACGACAGATCATTGCGTGGGTACACGAACGGCTGGCCGACGTTGTACTTGTAGGCCATCGCGACCAGGGTCGGCAGCTTGGCGATCAGACGGATTGCCGAGATTTCGCGCTGCTTGGCATCGTTGATGTCCAGCGAGTCATGGTAGAACGACGCCAGCGCGCCGACCGTGCCGACCAGCACCGACATCGGGTGCGCGTCGCGGCGGAAGCCACGGAAGAAGAAGTTCATCTGCTCATGGATCATCGTGTGCTTGGTCACGGTGTCGGTGAACACTTCTTTTTGCTCTGCGTTCGGCAGTTCGCCGTTCAGCAGCAGATAGCAGGTTTCCAGGAAGTCGCAGTTGACGGCCAGTTGCTCGATCGGGTAACCGCGGTACAGCAGCTCGCCCTTGTCACCGTCGATGTAGGTGATGCTCGAGTTACAGGCGGCGGTCGACATGAAGCCAGGATCGTACGTGAACTTGCCGGTCGCGCCGTACAGCTTGCGGATGTCGACGACGTCCGGGCCGATGGTGCCTTTGTAGATCGGCATGTCGATCGACGGGCTGCCGTCCGAGAACGACAGGGTGGCTTTGGTATCAGAGATGTTCATGGCACTTCCTTCTTGTGGGAGTGGGTCTACAAAATAAAACGAAACCGGGGGGCGCCGCAACGTGCCGCGTTGGCGAATCGGATGCCCATAGTTCGCTTACGCTAGCCGCAGCTTCGCCAGCAAGGCGTGCACGTGCGGCAGGTCGAGCTCGCCGGAGGGCTCATTGCGCCCCAGCAGCAGGTCCAGCAACGGGTTGTCAGCCAGATCAAGCAGGCGCGTCAGCGCATCGACCTCGTCGTCGGTCAGGTCCTGTTCGTGCGCATCGAGAAAGCGCGTCAGGATCAGATCGTTCTCGAGCAGGCCACGACGTGCGCGCCAGCGCAGGCGCGAACGGTTGGCAGGATCGGCTTGATGTGTAATCACATTAAAATCCGTTGTTGGTTCGACATCATACTCCGGCTGCCATGATTCGGCAGTACGGTACTTTTACGGTAATGCACACATTCGTCGAGCGCAATGCTCGACGCACGTCTGGACACCGGAACGCGTGCGACGCCGTTTGCGGCGCCACACGCATTGCATCGCTTAAATCGCGCGACGCACCAGCAGTTCCTTGATCTTGCCAATCGCCTTGTTCGGATTAAGGCCCTTCGGGCACACGTCCGTACAGTTCATGATCGAGTGGCAGCGGAACAGGCGGTACGGATCTTCCAGGTTGTCCAGGCGATCGTTGGTCGCTTCGTCGCGCGAGTCGGCGATGAAACGGTACGCTTGCAGCAGGCCGGCTGGACCGACGAACTTGTCCGGGTTCCACCAGAACGACGGGCACGAGGTCGAGCAGCAGGCGCACAGGATGCACTCGTACAGACCGTCGAGCTCTTCGCGCTCTTCAGGTGACTGCAGACGCTCTTTTTCAGGGCGGATCGACTCGTTGATCAGGTACGGCTTGACCGAGTGATACTGCTTGAAGAAGTTGGTCATGTCGACGATCAGGTCGCGCACCACCGGCAGACCTGGCAGAGGACGCAGCACGATCGGCTGGGTCAGTTCGTTCAGGTTGGTCGTGCAGGCCAGGCCGTTCTTGCCGTTGATGTTCATTGCGTCCGAACCGCACACGCCTTCACGGCACGAGCGGCGCAGCGCCAGCGAGTCATCGACATCCGCCTTGATGCGCTGCAGGACGTCCAGCAGCATCTTGTCGGTGTCTTGCAGCTCGACGGAAACGTCTTGCATGTAAGGCTTCGAATCCTTGTCCGGATCGTAGCGGTAAATCTTCAGTTGGACAGTGCGTGCCATGTTTTTACCTATCTCATCACGGCCGCCGGGCGACAATCGCCCGGTAGCCACAAAATATTTAGAAAGTGCGTGCTTTCGGCTTGAAGGTCTCGACCGTCAGCGGCTTTTGCACAACGCCCTTGTACTCGAGGCGGTTGCCTTCGGAGAAGAACAGCGTGTGCTTCATCCAGTTCGCGTCGTCACGTGTTTCGTAATCGCTGTGGGCGTGGGCGCCGCGCGATTCCTTGCGCGCCTGGGCCGACACGATGGTCGCTTTCGCGGTCTCGATCAGGTTATCCAGCTCGAGCGCTTCGACGCGGGCCGTGTTGAACACCTTCGACTTGTCCTTGAACGACACGTTCTTGCGACGCTCGTCGAGCACCATGATCTCTTTGACGCCCTGCGTTAGCAGCTGGTCGGTGCGGAACACGCCGCAGTACTTCTGCATCGTGGCGCGGATATCGTTGGCGACGTGCTGCACTTTTTCGGTGCCGGTCGACGTTTCGAGGCGGTTCAGGCGATCCAGCGCGAAATCGGCAGCGTCAGCCGGCATCGGCTTGGCGACCTTCTTCTTCAGGTCGGACGCGACGACGTGATTGCCGGCCGCGCGGCCGAACACGATCAGGTCGAGCAGCGAGTTCGTGCCCAGGCGGTTCGCGCCGTGGACCGAGACGCAGGCGCATTCGCCGATGGCGTACAGACCATTGACGATCTTCTGCCCGCCCGTACCATCCGGTGCCACGACCTGACCATGGATATTGGTCGGGATGCCGCCCATCTGGTAGTGAATCGTCGGCACGACAGGAATCGGTTCCTTGGTCGCATCGACGTTGGCGAACTTGTGGCCGATTTCGAGGATCGAAGGCAGACGCTTCTTGATGGTGTCGGCGCCGATGTGACGCAGGTCCAGCAGCACGTGGTCCTTGTTCGGTCCACAGCCGCGGCCTTCTTTGATCTCCTGGTCCATCGAGCGCGACACGAAGTCGCGTGGCGCCAGATCCTTCAGCGTCGGCGCGTAGCGCTCCATGAAGCGTTCGCCGTTGCTGTTGATCAGGATACCGCCCTCGCCGCGTACGCCTTCGGTGATCAGGACGCCCGCGCCCGCGACACCGGTCGGGTGGAACTGCCAGAACTCCATGTCCTGCAGCGGCAGGCCGGCACGCGCCGCCATGCCCATGCCGTCACCGGTGTTGATGAAGGCATTGGTCGATGCAGCGAAGATACGGCCTGCGCCGCCGGTAGCGAAGATGGTGGTCTTCGCTTCCAGAATCATCACGTCGCCGGTTTCCATTTCCAGGGCCATCACGCCGACCACGTCGCCTTCGGCGTCGCGGATGACGTCCAGCGCCATCCATTCGACGAAGAAGTGGGTGCGGGCACGGACGTTACGCTGATACAGCGTGTGCAGCAGCGCGTGACCGGTACGGTCGGCCGCGGCGCAGGCGCGCTGGACCGGCTTTTCGCCGAAATTGGCCGTGTGGCCGCCAAACGGACGCTGGTAAATCGTGCCGTCCGGGTTACGGTCGAACGGCATGCCGAAGTGTTCCAGCTCGTAGACGACCTTCGGTGCTTCGCGGCACATGAATTCGATCGCATCCTGGTCGCCCAGGTAGTCGCCACCCTTGACAGTGTCGAACATGTGCCAGTACCAGTCGTCTTCGCTCATATTGCCGAGCGAAGCGCCAATCCCGCCCTGCGCCGCCACGGTGTGGGAGCGGGTCGGGAAGACTTTCGACAGAACAGCAACGTTCAGGCCGGCTTCGGCCAGTTGCAGGGATGCGCGCATGCCGGAACCGCCGGCGCCCACGATGACCGCGTCAAAACGACGGGTAGGAATTGCAGTTTTGATAGCTGCCACGATTACACACTCCAGAGAATTTGCACGGTCCAGGCGGCGCAAGCGAGCAGCCAGAAGATCGTTGCCAGCATCAGGAACAGACGCAGGCCTGCCGATTTAACATAGTCCATCCAGATGTCACGGATGCCGACCCAGGCGTGGTAGTACAACGCGAGGAAGGTCACCAGCGAGAACAGCTTGAACCACTGGCGGGAGAACAAGCCTGCCCAGCCTTCGTACGTGAAATTCTGCCCAGTCAGGAAAGCGACCAGCAGGATGACCGTGTAGACCGCCATGACGATGGCGGTGACGCGCTGCGCCAGCCAGTCCTTGACGCCGTAGTGTGCGCCAACGACAAGGCGGCGCGGGCCGATATTATTCTTGGTTGCCATGATTTAGAACACTCCGAACAGTTTCAGGCCGACCAACGCGGTCAGCGCCAGGCTGATGACCAGGACCCAGCGCGCGGTCGACTGGGCTGCATCCTTGTCCAGGGCAATGTGATTGTCCATGAACAGGTGACGGATGCCGGCGGTGAAGTGGTGCAGGTAAGCCCACGACAGGCCCAGCAGGATCAGCTTGGACAGCGGGTGGGACACGATGCCGGCAAAGTAGCCGAACGACGATTCCGACAGCAGACTTTGCTGGAACAGATACAACAGGAACGGCAGTGCCAGGAACATGCCGGCGCCGCTGATACGATGCAAAATCGACACAATGGCCGATGGCGGCATGCGATATTTGCCAGTGATATCGGTGATGCCGATATTGCGGAACTCCGGCCGCCCCTTCTGCTTTGCTTCTCTCACGGCTTCGGACATGATGGTACACCTCCCTTATGACAACAATTTTTATATGAACCCTTTGGATTTTCGCTGATTTCCCTGTCCTGGTCCGTTCTCGCGAAGCCAGGTGGGCGGGACAGCGAGCGAAGGACCGGGTCATGTCCGCCGCGCACCCAAAACCAAGTTATTTTAGTCGCTCTTGCCGAGTTTCGCTGCAGCCAAAATTTACCGCTGCAAAGTATTTCCTTACTGCTGAGTTAGTTATCAGGACAGCTCGTTCTGATAGTGATGTTGTTCCGTCAAGTACATCCCGCGGCGCAGCTCGACTGCCTTGTCGCCATACGTGAACGACACGCGCTCGCCGCACAGCAGCGGCGTGCCTTCGGGCACCTTCAGATAATCCGCCGTGGCGGCATCGGCCGCGACCGCGCGGATCTTTTCCGTCGCGCGGATCATGCGGGTACCGAATTCCGTTTCGAACAGCCCGTACATCGGGCCCTTGTATTCCACCAGGCGCTCGGCGCTCAGGCCCTTGAACAACTGGCCCGGCAGCCACAGCTCTTCGAGAATGGTCGGCTTGCCCTCGAAAGACTGCACGCGCTTGATGTAGACGACGGCGTCACCCGCTTTCAGGTCGAGCAGGCGCGCCACCTCGGCCGGGGCCCGGATGCGCTTGACTTCGAGGAAGCGGTTTTCGGGATGGTGCGGCAGGCCCTCGTCGGGGCGCAGGCGCAGGAAGCGAAAATGCGCGCGCTCTTCGGCGTGGCTGGCCACAAACGTGCCCTTGCCCTGGCGGCGCACGACCAGGTTCTCGGCCGCCAGCTCATCGATGGCCTTGCGCACGGTGCCCTGGCTGACCTTGAAACGGCCGGCCAGCTCGACCTCGCTTGGCATCATCTCGCCCGGTTTCCACTCGCCGGCCTGCAGGCTTTTGGTGATCAGGGCCTTGATCTGCTGGTACAGCGGCCGGAAGGACGGCGAGCCGCTGGCGGCAGGGTCGGCAGCCGGATTGGACGAGGTGGAATTCATAGACCGGGATTTCACCACAAAAGTGACATACCGTCCAGCTTTTGAGGCATTCAGATATCTGTCTTATATAAGACATAAGATATGAATTGACAGCCCCGATGACGCAGGCATACACTCATGCCCGACCGGGAGTCGGTGGCACTCTTGCCAGAGTACGCGCGCGACACCCGCGATTGACTTTTGAATGGCCCGGCCGACGCTTTTTGTTATCATTGCAGTCTGATTAAAGTCTGATTGCAGCTGAGCCCTACAAGCGTATGCTCGGCGTCGACCTCGGTGCAAACCGTTTTCATTCCCACTTTTGGAGATTCATCATGGCTAAAACCCCAATGCGCGTCGCTGTGACCGGCGCTGCCGGCCAGATCGGCTATTCCCTGCTGTTCCGCATCGCCAACGGCGACATGCTCGGCAAGGACCAGCCGGTCATCCTTCAGCTGCTCGAAATCGACAACGAAAAAGCACAGAAGGCGCTCAAGGGCGTCATGATGGAAATCGACGACTGCGCGTTCCCGCTGCTCGAAGGCATGACCGCGCACTCGGACCCGATGACCGCGTTCAAGGACGTCGACGTCGCCCTGCTGGTCGGCGCACGTCCACGTGGCCCGGGCATGGAACGCAAGGACCTGCTCGAAGCCAATGCCCAGATCTTCACCGTGCAGGGCAAGGCACTCGACGCCGTCGCGTCGCGCAACGTCAAGGTCCTGGTGGTCGGCAATCCAGCCAACACCAACGCCTACATCGCCATGAAATCGGCACCGAACCTGCCAGCGAAAAACTTCACCGCGATGCTGCGTCTGGACCACAACCGCGCGCTGTCGCAAGTGGCAGCCAAGACCGGCAAGGCCGTCAAGGACATCGAAAAAATGGTCGTTTGGGGCAACCACTCGCCAACGATGTACGCCGACTACCGCTTCGCCACCGCTGGCAGCGAGCAGGTCAAGGACCTGATCAACGACCAGGAATGGAACGCCAACACCTTCCTGCCAACCGTCGGCAAGCGCGGCGCTGCGATCATCGAAGCGCGCGGCCTGTCGTCGGCAGCATCGGCCGCCAATGCAGCCATCGACCACGTCCGTGACTGGGTCCTGGGCACCAACGGCAAGTGGACCACGATGGGTATCCCGTCGGACGGTTCGTACGGCATCCCTGAAGGCACCATGTTCGGCTTCCCGGTCACGACCGAGAACGGCGAATACACGATCGTGCAAGGTCTGGACATCGATTCGTTCTCGCAAGAGCGCATCAACCTGACCCTGAAAGAGCTGGAAGAAGAAAAAGCCGGCGTCGCACACCTGCTGGGCTGATCAGTACAAGGCGCATGGCGATTGCCATGCGCCAACCACGCCGTGCCGCTCAACCGGCACGGCGGTGTTTTATGCAACCAAGCGTTGAAAGCTATGCATCCTTCCGAGGTTTTATTCCAGGGCAAACGCCAGCCGCTGCTTCTCCCTGCCTGCGATCACTACGCCGGCTCAGAGAAACTGATGCGCAAATCGCTGACCCTGCAACAAGAGCTTGGTCCCTTGTTTGACATCACCTTCGACTGCGAAGACGGCGCCCAGGCAGGCGTCGAGCACGAGCACGCCGTCCTGGTGGCGAGCTTGGTCAACAGCGAAGAAAACCGCTTCAACCGTGTCGGCGCGCGCCTGCACGAGCCGGCCAGCATGCACTTTGCCAACGACGTCGCCCTCATCGTCGGCGGCGCTGCGGCGCGCCTGGCGTACGTGGTGCTGCCGAAAGTCGACGGCGTCGACGAAGTGCGCGGCGCGATCGAGCTGATCAATAAATATGCGCTCGCTGCCGGCCGCGCTGCCCTGCCCGTCCACGTGCTGATCGAAACCCATGGCGCGCTGCGCGACGCCTACGCGATTGCAGCGCTGCCGCAGGTCGAATGCCTGTCGTTCGGCATCATGGATTTTGTCTCGGCCCACTACGGTGCGATTCCGGCCAGCGCGATGCGCACGCCGGGCCAGTTCACGCATCCGCTGGTGGTGCGCGCGAAGCTCGAGATGGTGGCAGCCTGCCATGCCCATGGCAAGGTGGCGTCGCACAATGTTACGACCGACATCAAGGACAGCGCGACGGTGGCGAACGATGCCCAGCGTGCCGGCGCCGAGTTCGGCTTTACCCGCATGTGGAGCATCCACCCGGATCAGATCAAGCCAATCCTGAAGGCGTTCACGCCGCGTTTGTCCGAAGTCAATGAAGCAACGAATATCCTGACCGAAGCCATGGCCGCGGGTTGGGGACCGATTGCGCAACACGGGCGCTTGCATGACCGTGCGAGCTACCGATACTATTGGTCGGTGTTGCAGCGGGCCAAGCTGGCCGGCCTCGCACTGCCCGAGGCAGCTGCAGCCATCGTCAACCTCTCCGACTCCCGATAATTCCGACCATGGCCACTCTCCTCTCCCCAGTCATCGCTGCCTGCGCAATTGCGCTTGCCGCTGCCGTCGCCTGTGCGCCGGCCAACGCCGCCACACCGGTAGCGCACCCGAAAGCCTCCGCCGTGCTCGCCGCTGATGCGGCGAAAAAGCCGGCGAAGAAGCCTGGCAAGAAAGCGAAAGCCGCTGCCGCCACTGCCGCTGTTGCGGCTGCCGTGGTCGCTGCCAACCCGCTCGAAGTCGATGAGCCGGACATCACCGACAACAAGACCACCGATTACGCCTGCGAGCTGGGCAACAAGATCACGATCTACACGAACGACAACGATGCCGCCCACATCGCGCTGCGCTGGAAGAACCGGCTGCACCGCCTGGCCCGCATCGGCACCACCACCGGCGCTTTGCGCTTCGAAAATCCGCACTATGGCCTGATCTGGATCGGCATTCCGTCCAAGGGCATCCTGCTCGACTCGAAGCTCAACCGCCAGCTGGCCAATGAATGCAAGAACGCCACCCAGTCCGCGATCGTGGCGACCGCGGCGCCGGAGGCGAGCAAGACTTGAGCCGCGGCCTGGGTTTCCCGGATCCAGACCGTCCTGTCGCCTGATGTTATTTGATACTGTTGAAATAACAACGTTGTTGATAACAATATTCCACTGAAGGAGAGATTATGTCTCGCAACACCCTGAATACACTGAAGGAATTCCCGATCGGCGCAGGCCAGAGCGGCCAGTTTCACTCGCTGCCAGCGCTGGCGGAATCCCTCGGTGTGAACCTGTCGCGCCTGCCGGTGTCGATTCGTATCGTCCTGGAATCCGTGCTGCGTAACTGCGACGGCAAGAAGGTCACCGAAGAGCACGTCAAGCAGGTCGCTGGCTGGAAAGCCACTGCCGAGCGCACCGACGAGATCCCGTTCGTCGTGGCCCGCGTCGTGCTGCAAGACTTCACCGGCGTGCCGCTGCTGGCCGACCTGGCCGCGATGCGCAACGTCGCCGCCAAGATGGGCGCCGATCCGAAGAAGATCGAGCCACTGGTGCCGGTCGACCTGGTCGTCGACCACTCGGTCACGATCGACCACTTCCGCGAGCCAAATGCACTCGACCTGAACATGAAGCTGGAATTCTCGCGCAACAACGAGCGCTACCAGTTCATGAAATGGGGCATGCAAGCCTTCGACACCTTCGGCGTCGTGCCACCGGGCTTCGGCATCGTCCACCAGGTCAACCTGGAATACCTGGCGCGCGGCGTCATGAAGCAAGGCGACGTGTACTACCCTGACACGCTGGTCGGCACCGACTCGCACACCACCATGATCAACGGCGTTGGCGTCGTCGGCTGGGGCGTGGGCGGCATCGAAGCTGAAGCCGGCATGCTGGGCCAGCCGGTGTACTTCCTGACCCCGGACGTCATCGGTGTCAACCTGAAAGGCAAGCTGCGCGAAGGCTGCACCGCGACCGACCTGGTGCTGACCGTCACCGAACTGCTGCGCAAAGAAAAAGTCGTCGGCAAGTTCGTCGAATTCTTCGGCGCCGGCACCCGCTCGCTGTCGACCACCGACCGCGCAACCATCGGCAACATGGCGCCTGAATACGGCGCGACGATGGGCTTCTTCCCAGTGGACGAAGCCACGGTCGACTACTTCCGCGGCACCGGCCGTACCGAAGAAGAACTGGCTGCGTTCGAAGGCTACTACCGCGCCCAGGGCATGTTCGGCATCCCGCAAGAAGGCGAAATCGACTTCACGCGCGTCGTCGAGCTGGACCTGTCGACCGTCACGCCATCGCTGGCAGGCCCGAAGCGTCCGCAAGACCGTATCGAACTGGGCAACGTGAAGAACAACTTCACCGAACTGTTCAGCAAGCCAACGACGCAGAACGGCTTCAACAAGAACCCGGACGACCTGAACAAGCAGTACACCACGACCAACGGCGTGAACGTGAAGAACGGCGACATCCTGATCGCCGCCATCACGTCGTGCACCAACACGTCGAACCCGAGCGTGCTGCTGGCCGCCGGCCTGCTGGCCAAGAAAGCCGTCGAGCGCGGCCTGACCGTGGCGCCGCACATCAAGTCGTCGCTGGCCCCTGGCTCGCGCGTGGTCACCAATTACCTGACCGCTGCCGGCCTGCTGCCGTACCTGGAAAAGCTGGGCTTCGGCGTGACTGCCTATGGCTGCACGACCTGCATCGGCAATGCCGGTGACCTGACCCCGGAACTGAACGCCGCGATCACCCAGAACGACATCGTCGCCTCGGCCATCCTGTCGGGCAACCGTAACTTCGAAGCGCGGATCCACCCGAACATCCGTTCGAACTTCCTGGCCTCGCCACCGCTGGTCGTCGCTTACGCGATCGCCGGCAACATGACGCGCGACCTGATGACCGAGCCAGTTGGCCAGGACAGCAATGGCGTGGACGTGTACCTGGGCGACATCTGGCCGACCTCGCAGGAGATCGGTGAGCTGATGCGCTTTGCCATGAATTCGGAAGTGTTCAAGTCGAACTACGCCGACGTCAAGGGCAACCCGGGCGAGCTGTGGGAACGCGTCACCACCACCGAAGGCCAGGTCTACAACTGGCCTGAGTCGACCTACATCGCAGAGCCACCGTTCTTCGCTGACTTCGAGATGACCCCGAAAGCGGTCGCTACCGGCATCACCGGCGCACGTGCACTGGGCGTGTTCGGCGACTCGATCACCACCGACCACATCTCCCCGGCCGGTTCGATCAAGGAAGACGGCCCAGCGGGCAAGTGGCTCAAGGAACACAATGTCCTGAAAGCCGACTTCAACTCGTACGGCTCGCGTCGCGGTAACCACGAAATCATGATGCGCGGCACCTTCGCGAACGTGCGGATCAAGAACCGCATGATCCCGGTCGGTCCGGATGGCTCGGCAATCGAAGGCGGCATCACGCAGTTCCAGCCAACCGGCGAACAGATGTCGATCTATGATGCCGCCATGAAGTACGTGGCCGACGGCACCCCGACCATGATCTTCGGCGGCGAAGAATACGGCACGGGCTCGTCGCGTGACTGGGCAGCCAAGGGCACCCAGCTGCTGGGCGTGAAGGCCGTGATCGTGCGTTCGTTCGAACGTATCCACCGCTCGAACCTGGTGGGCATGGGCGTGCTGCCGCTGCAATTCATCGGCAACGACAGCGTCGACAGCCTGGGCATTACGGGTAAAGAGACGTACGACCTGAAGGGCCTGGAAGGCGAGATCAAGCCGCAACAGCTGGCCACGCTCGTGATCCACCGTGAAAACGGCGAGTCGCAGGAAGTGCGCGTGCTGCTGCGTATCGACACGCCGATCGAAGTCGACTACTACAAGCATGGCGGTATTCTGCCGTTCGTGCTGCGTCAGCTGCTGGCGTAAGCAGTTTGGTCAGGCCCGCGCAAGCGGGCTGCGTCCAACGACAAAGGGCTGGAATCCTCGCGGGTTCCGGCCCTTTTTGCATCGTCATCCGAGATTGCATCGACGTCGGGTAAACGGTAACGCCAACGATCACCGCGTGGACGGCGGGAGCCGTCCACCCTACCGGGCCGTCGACGTAGGGTGGACGGCTTCGCCGTCCACGCGTTCAAGGATCACACCTCGGCCCACATCCTGAGCAGATTGTGATAATGCGCCGTCAGACCAACCGTCGTGGCTGAATCCCCATGCTCGCCCCGCAGCGCCTGAATATGCGTGTCCAGGTCAAACAGCATCGCCCGCTTGCCGTCATCCCTGATCATGCTCTGCGTCCACAGGAACGATGCCACCCGCTCGCCACGCGTCACCGGCCGTACCTGATGCACGCTGCCGGACGGGTAAACGATCGCATCACCCGCCGCCAGCTTGACCTCGTGCGTGCCATACAGGTCCACCACTTCCAGCTCGCCGCCGTCGTATTCGTCGGGCTCGCTCAGGAACACGGTCGTCGACACATCGGCCCGCACCGCCGGCAAACCACCGCGTTGGGCCCGGATCGCGCCGTCCACATGCAGCCCGTAATGCTCGCCACCTGCGTACGCATTGAAGTACGGCGCCAGCACCCGCAGCGGCAGCACGGCAGCGAAGAACAACGGATTGGCCATCAGCGCGCCGCTGACGATCTGACCCAGCTCGAGCGCTAGCGGCGTGCCCTCGCCCAACTGGCGGTTGCGCTTGACCTGCGCGCCCTGCGCGCCGACGCTCTCGCGCCCGTCGATCCACTCCGGCGCCTGGTCGAGCCGGGCGCCGATCGACGAAACCTGTTCTGGCGTCAGCACGCCGGGGATATGCAGCATCATGATGAGATCGTGGTTGGTGCAACGAACAAAAAAATCCCCCCTGGCAGAGCCAGGAGGGGCGAATCCGGTCTCCCGGCGGGGGTGGTACTCCGTGAAGAGCATCTGCCAGCGCTTTCCCGGTCGCCGGCAGGGTCCAACATTCCTTCCGTCTTCTCACCGATGTTTGAATGAGAATTGTTCTCATTATGGTCGGTGTGGGCGGACTTGGCAAGCGTCTTGGTGCAATCGGTGCATACCGGGCGCGCCAGGCCCCATTGTTCATGGCATATGGCCGAATCAACTACAATACCGGGGATAAGGGATTATCATCATTATCCGGCTCCGGCCCGCTCCACTGACATTCGATTCACTAACTGACAAGAGACTCACTCGCCCCATGCGTCGTCCTTCCAAAGATTCAACACCCAAACTTTCCGCAGAAAGCCAGCGCCTCGTCAGCCTCTCGCAAGCCCTCATGCAAGCTGCCAGCCGTGCCGAAGAACGGGCGTGGGAACGCCAGCTCGACACGCAACTGCAAAAACTGCTCAAGACCAATCACCAGGACAGCATCGACAGCGCCCTGAACGCCCTGTTCAGGGACGATCTGGCCTCGTATGACGTGCTGATGGACACCGTCGAAGCGGTCAGCGAATCGGCCATGATGGTCGAGCAGAAAGACGGCGTCGACGTCACCTGGCAGGCGCTCCTGATCGCTGCGCCGATCCTGGCCTGGACCCGGTTCTCGATCGCCACCGGCACGATTCCGGCCGACCTGCTGGCGACGCTTGGCGCGCACTTCTCGGCGCACCTGCTCGCAGGTGGCACGAAGATGGCCATCGCCCCGACCCTGTACTCGATCGACCAGCTGCCGCGCACCCACGCCGAAACCTACGCGCTGACGCACAAGCTGGCCGCCGCCGCGCACAAGGGCGGCACGATCAAGCCTGCGCCGCAGTTAGAGGAAACTGCACCATTCCTGGCCGACACGCGCTACATGCTGATCACGATCGTCGCGCCGGCAGGCGACCCGCTGTTCCGCTGGCAAGAGCCACAGCACCAGCTGCACGTCGTGCAAGAGCGCGAACGCAGCCTGGAACAGTGGCGCACGCAAGCCACCGCCAATGTCGCGCGCCTGATGCCCGGCTGCGGGATCGAGCTGCTGCTGCCGGAAGCGTATTACGTGGCCTGCCGCGAAGCCGACAAGCTGATCCGCCCGATTTCGATCCGCGCCGCCGTGCACTACCTGACGAACACGTTGGGCGTGGAACCGTCCGACCTGCGCGCCGTCGTCGCCGGCTTTGGCGAAGAAGCACCGGACATCCAGATCGACGAATACCGCGTGGCATTCACGATGCGCCAGAGCGCCGATGTCGTGTATGGCATCGTCTGGCCGCTGTACGGCCAGGAAGACGAGTCCGGCACGCCAGTGGAAGGCCCGCTGGCCATCACGCACGATGCGCTCAGCCCGCTGAACGAAATCGTCGCGCACCTGAACGAAGCCGGCATCGCCCACATCAAGCGCATCAACGAACGCTACGCCGCCGAGTACTGCGACGATTGCGGCTTCCCACTCTTCGCCGACCCCACCGGCGAACTGGTGCATGCCGAAATGCCGGACGACACGCCGACAGGCAGCGAGCACTTCCACTGAACTTCCACAGCGGGGGTCAGGTCTGACATTCGGACACGACCTCAGCCCTAGCCACTTCCACAGCTGGGGTCAGGTCTGACATTCGGACACGACCTCAGGCTTATCCACCGCCAATGGTGCCATGCTCAGCATTAGCATGCCTGCTTCCAACTACCCGACTGTCGAGATCGTGTCCGAATGTCAGACCTGACCCTCGCTTTTTGGTTGAGATCGTGTCCGAATGTCAGACCTGACCCCCGCTTTTTTTACGGCGGTGGGATATTCACGGGCGCTACGCATTAATGTAAAAAGGCCGGCCACGTTGATCGTGGCCGGCCTTTTTTTACGACTGCGTTAGTGCATTACGCCATCGGGTCGATGGTGAATGCTGGCATGCGTGCGTTGGTGCGGGCGCTTTCCAGGAACTTGTCGGACGTGGCCAGTGCTTCGGCGATCGTGACGTCCATGTCCAGGTAGCGGTAGGTGCCGAGGCGGCCGACGAACGTGACGTTTGGCTCGTTTTGCGCCTTGTTCACGTAGAGCTCGAGCATGGCCTTTTCGCGGTTCTGGCGGATCGGATAGTACGGGATATCCTTTTCTTCGCATTGACGGCTGTACTCGGCGTAGCAGATCGTCTTTTCGTGCTTTTCCCACGGCGAGAAGTGCTTGTGCTCGGTGATACGGGTGTATTTCTTTTCGTTGTCGCAGTAATTGATGACAGCGTTGCCCTGGAAGTCGCCGTCGGCGCGGAAGACTTCGAAGTCCAGCGTGCGGTAAGGCAGGCGGCCTTCGGTGTGCTTGAACCACGCATCGATCGGGCCGCTGTAGAACACGTGCTCGTACTCGCCCTTGGTGGCCGGATCGAACGTGGTGTTCAGGTGCACCGTCACGCCTGGCGTATCGATGATGTTCTGCACCAGTTGCGTGTAGCCTTCGGCTGGCATGCCCTGGTATTTGTGGTTGAAGTAGTTGTCGTCGTAGTTGAAACGCACTGGCAGGCGCTTGAGGATGCTCGCCGGCAGTTCGCTCGGCTCCAGGCCCCACTGCTTGATCGTGTACGTCTTGAAGAACGCTTCGTACAGGTCGCGGCCGACGAAGCGCAGTGCCTGCTCTTCGAAGGTGGTCGGGTTCTCGATGGTCTTGTCGCCCAGGTTCGCGAGGAATTCCTGTGCTTCGGCCGGGCCCATCGTCTTGTTGAAGAACTGGTTGATGGTCAAGAGGTTGATCGGCAAGGTGAGGACTTTGCCGTCGGTGATGGCCTTGACGCGATTGACGTATGGCTTGAATTCAGCGAAGCGGTTGACGAATTCCCACGCGCGCTCATTGTCGGTGTGGAAAATGTGCGGGCCATAAACGTGGACCATGACGCCGGTCTCGGCATCACGCTCGGAATAGCAATTGCCGGCCACGTGCGGGCGCGACTCGAAAACGTCGACGGTGTAGCCGGCCTGTGCCAGCTGGTTGGCGATCACTGCCCCGGAGAAGCCTGCGCCAACGATGGCGATGTTCTTTTTCATTCCTGTGTCCTGGTGATATTGGCAATGCCGGGGGGAGGCTTGAGCTTGACTGGACGGGAAGATGACATCATCACCTTCACATCACAGTCGGGACACGCGTCGCCGCATCGCGATTGTATTTAGTGGCAAAAGAATATCACTCAAACCCCCTTTTGCCCCGCACAATTGGACAACGGTGTTTGTACGAAAATAGGGATGCAGCCACGCGGTTAAAAGACCTTTGCATGGCTGCCGGGTTACTACTGGGTTACTACGGATTCACGACTAAATTCATGCTGCTTTGATGCTGATCGGCAGCCGGGCAAACCTCTATTTTCGGATCGCCCCCACCACGCGCGTGGCGAATTCGGCGGCATTGCCTGCATGCCAGCGCCAGACGATGACCAGGTCGTGCTCGGGCGAGACGACGATATCGTTGCTGCCCGCACCCAGCGCAGCAAACGTCGTGGCCGGCATGCCCGGCAGATTCTTGCCTTTTGTATTGAGCCACCACAGGTAACCATAGTCCGGACCGTTTGCGCTCGGCGTGAGCGCCGCCGTGACGTAGGCCGGCGGCAGGATCTGCTTGCCCGCCCAGTTGCCCTGGCGCAGCCACAGGTAGCCGAAGCGCGCCATGTCCCAGCTGTCGATCCACATGCCGCCACCCCAGCGCGTGCCACCGCTGACCGAGGCCACCTGCTTGCCGTTCAGTTCGACGTAGCTGTTGTGGTACGGGACCCATTTCCAGGTCGACGAGGCGCCGATCGGGTCCATGACCTGCTGCTGGAACACGTCCGGCACCGACTGGCCAAATACGCGCAGCAGCGACAGCGCCAGGCGGTTCACGCGCGTGTCGTTGTATTCGTAGAACGTGCCCGGGGTCTTGATGGCGCGCGGTTTCTTTTCGCCCTTGCCGAAGGCGGCCTTGCCGATGAAGTTGCTGTGCTTGCCCCACAGCTCGCCGTCCCATTCGGACTCTTGCTGCAGATGCTGTTTCCACGTCACGGCCGCGTTGTGCGGCGTCGCGTAGCCGCCGTCGGCGACGCGCTGCGCCACCGGCTCGTCGACCTGCAGGCGCCCTTCCCGCACTGCCACGCCCGCCACCGTGGCCAGCATGCTCTTGGCCACCGAGTAGGTCGGATCGACAAAGCGCGTGTCGCCGAACTCGGCCACGACGTAACCCTTGTAGATCACCACGCCATTGGTCGCAGCGCGTTTGGTCGGCATCGAGCCAAGGCGCGTTCCGAAAATCGCTTCCTGGTCGGACAGGTCGAGCGGCCGCTCGGTCTCGCGCGATTGTGCGAACGCGATGGCAGCTGCCAGCGCCACCGGATCCATGCCCAGCGCGGCGGGGTCCTTGCGGGCCCACTCCCCGGCGGGCGGGAAGTAAGCGGCGTCGGCTGCAAGCGTCGGCGTGGCCGGCAGCGCCAGGCTCAATGCGGTGACAATGGAGAGTGCGAGAACGCTGCGGCGCGCGCGATGGGTCATGTCGGGGTATCGGTCCAGGTGGAATATGGCGCCTTGATCAGGCTCGAGTTGTAATAGCGTTTTTCGCCAGTGACTTCCTGCCCGATCCAGTCGGGCTTGTCGAACACGGCGTCCTCTGACGGCAGTTCGATTTCGGCCACAACCAGGCCCGCGTTCTCGCCCAGGAATTCATCGACTTCCCAGGTAAAACCAGCATGCTCGATGCGGTGCCGGGTCTTTTCGACCAGGGGCCGCTCGCACAGGCGCTCGAGCAGTTCGGCGGCTTCAATCAGCAGGATCGGATATTCCCACTCGCCGCGCGAGGCGCCTTCGCTCTTGCTCTTGATGGTCAGGACGCCCTGCTCGCCCTCGATGCGCACGCGCACCGTGCGCGTCGGGTCGGCGCACAGATAGCCCTGGCGCAGCAGCGTGGCCGTGCCCAGCGTGCGCCAGCCATCACCTGCCAGCAGGAACTTGCGTTCGATCTCGATGCCCATCGCGTCAGCCCAGCGCTTGCAGGATTGGCTGCAGCATGGCGGCGCCCAGGCCCGCGCTGCGCGCGCCGTTCCAGCCGGTGTGCGCGTCGGGCAGATTGGCATTGTCTTTGAACGGCATTTCCAGCGTCAGGGACAGGCATTTGTAGTGGTGGCCAACATACTTCGACGCCAGCGTGAGCAGTTCGTCGTTGTACTTGCTGGCGGCGTAACCGAATTCTTTCTGGAAGTCCGGGCTGCAGGCGATGTAGCGGTCGATGAAGGCGGTTTGCTCCATTGCCCGTTCGGCCGTGAAGTCGGCCAGCATTTCGCAGCCAGCCACGAAGTTGTACGGCAGCGCTTCGTCGCCATGGATGTCGAAGAACATGTCGATGCCGACTTCTTCGATCTTCTGCTTTACGCACAATACTTCGGGACTGCGCTCGAGCGACGGGTTCATCCACTCGCGATTCAGGTTGGCGCCGGCGGCATTCGTGCGCAGGTTGCCGCGCACCGAACCGTCCGGATTCATGTTCGGCACGATGTAGAACACGGCGCGCTGCAGCAGCGTGCGCGAGACGGGGTTGGCGCTGTCGAGCAGCGCATCCATCATGCCTTCGACGAACCATTCGGCCATCGATTCGCCCGGGTGCTGGCGCGCGATGACCCAGATCTTTTTCTCGGCCTGCGGATTGCCGATCACGACCAGGTTCATGTCGCGCCCTTCGACCGTGCTGCCGAGGTCGACCACGCGCGCGATCGGGTTCTCGGCCACTTCGCCCAGCAGGCGCAGGTGGCGTTCCCAGCTGTATGGCTCGAAGTAGGCGTAGTAGATGCTGTCCGTTTCCGGCGTGTGCTCGATCGTCATCACCTGGCCATCGAACGTGGTCGGCACGCGGAACCAGTTGTCGAGGTCATAGCTGGCCACCGCCTGGTAATCCTCGAACCCCTTTGGGTACGTGGCCTGGCCGGCATTCAAAAAGCGCATCGTCACCGCCTGGTCGCGCGCGCCCTGCAGGCGAAAATGAAACCACTGGTGGATGTCGGCGTGCGAGTCGGCGCGCAGGTTCAGGTCGATCCGGGACGGATGCTCGGCGTTGACGACATCGATCGATCCGGCGTCGAACATCGTGCTGATCTTGATGGACATGGTGATCCTTTCATGGCCCGCCGTGGAAGGCGGCGCTGGGTGACGGAGCGCCGGGCACCAGCCCGGCAAGACCCCCGGACAGATGGTTGTTTACTGCGCGTCGAGGTCGATCAGGTCCTTCGTGTACATCGCCATGATCTGACGCATCAGCTCGACATTGCCGCGATCGAGCACGACGGTCAGGTCCGGCTTGGTCTCGAGGGCAAAGGTCATGCGGATCATGCCTGGCAGCTCTTTGCAGTTGACGTACTGGACGCGCGGCGTGTTCGGGTTTTGCCAGTCGGCCTCACCGATTACCGGGCCGGCCGGCGGCGCCTTGAGTTGCGGATCCTTGTTGACCGGCAGGTGCTTGAGCAACCAGAACACGACGTTGGCCGGAATGTGGACGGCGACATCGCTCGCACCGATGGTGGAGAACTTGGTCAGCAACAGGTTACCAACCCGGTCGCAGGACATGGACAGGCTCTTGACTTGACGAATGACCGCTGGTTTCACGACGTTGATCCTTGGGGGAAGGTTGAAAAAGGCGCTGCGATTCTACCGCATCCCCCCGGCCTTTTGGGCAGTTTGCGCCACCGGACAGCAAAACGGGGAGCATGTGGCTCCCCGTCGATGACTGCGCCGGCGCGCCGGCGGCAACCTGCAGATTATTCCTTGGCGCCGCCGCTGCGGCTGCCGCTCCCGGCGCTCTGGCGGTTGCCGGCCGTGGATGACGTGCGCACCATGTCGCTGGCGCTGGCCGACTGGCGGTTGCCATGGCTCAGGCTGCCTGCGCGGCGGGCTTCTTCGGATGTGAATTCATGCGCCGTCCCCTTGGCATGGGCGGCCTTGCCACCCTGGCTGGCGATTTCGCGCTGGCGTGCCGGATCCATCGATGCGAAGCCACGGTTGCGCGTGCCACCGGCGCTCTGACTATTGCCGGCCGCGCCCGATTGCTTGTTCCCTTGATTGTTTGAGGCCATGATGAGGTTGCTCCCATACGTACACTGTTGGAAACCGCCGCGTCCTGCGGCAGGCTGAGGCCTGCCGACACCAGAATGGCGACGATGAGCCCAAATCCCATGATAGGCATGCAATCCGACGACCGCTATAGGAGTAGTCCAGATGACTTTGTAGGACAACACGTGAGAATTAGTGCAGTTACGAAATTAAAGTTTCGGTAGTAAATTTCACGGTCAGCAGCAGTCCTACACGCACCCCCTACGTCTTCCTATTCTGTGCGGCCGTTGATGCGCGCATGATGGACCCATGTGGCAGGCACCGACCTGCCAGTTCACCAATGCACAGGAGACGACCATGGATGCGAACCAGCGTAGCGAAGTGAATAACCAGACCAACAATGGCGCCAACGAAAAGTGGAATCAGGATGCCAAGGGCAACACGCGCGACGGTGCCAGCGAACAGCGCACCCCATCGGGCACCGGCATGGCGCAACCTGACCTGCCGAGCGCATCGCAAGGCCAGCTGGCCACCACCGGCGCGCAACAGGGCACGATCGACAGCCACCAGCGCGCGATGGAAGCGCATTCCGCTGAGTGGGGTCAGTTGAACGAGCCAGTGGGCAATCGCCAGGGAGAGACGCGCAATACCGATAACCCGAACGCACCGGCGTCCGTCCAGCCAGCGCATGCCGGCGGTACCACCATTGGCACGGGCGTGGACACCGGCATCGTCCCCGGCACTGGCACCGAAGATCGTCATGCCCGCGGTACCGAAGCCGGCGTGCCCGGTGTGCAGCATGGCGACATCTACGGCAACCGCCAGAGCGTGGACAATGCCAACGGTGAAAACCGCGCCGATACCCAGGACGCCAGCTCGAGCAAGATCCAGGAAAGCACCGACCGCCAAGGCTCGCAGACGGGCGAGACCCGCCGCGAGGTGCCAGCTGATGAGTTCCACCAGTCCAACGATCTGGCCGGTGGCCTGCCGCGCAGTGGCGGCAACAGCGGCCCGCGCACCGAGGGCGAGGGTTACCAGACCGGCGGCAGCATGAACGCTGAACCGAATCCGGTACATGAATCGAACGACGCAGCAGGCGGCTATCCGCGCAGCCCGGGCGGCGCGAACAAGCTTGCAGGCGATCGCAAGATGGATGACGACACGGGCTTTTCGCGACAGTAATCGCGTAAGTGCAGGTCAGTAAAAACCCAACGGGGCGCCTTCGGTGCCCCGTTTTGCATTGCGCTTGACGCAGCTCCAATGCGCCCGGCCCCGCTGGAACCGGACCATTCAAACAGCAGTCGAACCGCTCGCCATCGCCGCCCTTGCGCGGTGGCGCATCACCAGCGGAGACCTCCATGTCAGCGATGCACGACGCTTCCTGCCTGCCGCCGCGCCACTCGTTGGCGCGCGCATGACGCTGCATCCCTTTGACAACGACACGGGCCGCGACCTCGCGCGGCGCCAGTTGGCCATCGGTCCGACATGCTTTGTTGTGCTCGCCCTCACGCTGGATGCGCGTCGCCTCACACCTTGCGTCGGCATCGATACCGTGATCCTGGGCGTTGCCAGGCTGCGTCAGCGACATGGCGTCGATGTAATGCTGCTCGTCGCCGCGAGCGCTGTGGCCGATGGCGATGCAACAGCAGATGCCGAACTTGCCCGACTACGCGAATTGGTGCGCGCACTGGCCATGAAACCGCATGTGCGCTTTCTGACTGCCGCGCCAATGAACGTCCTGCGCGACTGCCATGCGGCGGCCAATGTGCTGGTCAGCACGCCTTGGCGCGCGGCAGATGCCGGGAGCGCCGGCGGCGCCGTCAGCAGCGGACGCGGCGCGGTATGTAACGGTCTTACCGGCGCCGTCCTCCCGCTACATGACGCCGAAGCGCTGGCGGCATGCCTGGCCCGGCTGCAACGCTCTCCTCGCCTGGCGCTGATGACGGTTGACGCCGCTTGCACACACCTTGCCGACTTGGCCACGCTACACAAGCCGGCGTTCCAATGACCATCACCGCACCGTGAAAGGCGCCGCATGAAAGCCATCTTCCTCGACAACGACGGCACGCTGGTCGACGACATGCCCTTTGCTGCAGAGCCGCGCTGCATCCGCCTGGTCAACGGCGCCGGGCCCGCGCTGCGGCTGCTGTCCGGCCTGGACTACCGGCTGTTCGTCGTTGCCAACCAGTCCGGCATTGCGCACGGCTGCTTTGGCGAAGACGCGATGACGCCGATGTCCGACCGCTTGCGCGACCTGCTGTTTCGCGAGCAGCTCACGCTCGACGGTTTTTATTATTGCCCGCACCATCCGCTGGGCACCGTCAGCAACTATGCCCATGCCTGCACCTGTCGCAAACCGTCGCCGGGCATGCTGCTGCGCGCCGCGCACGAGCATGACATCGACCTGCGCGCATCGTGGATGATCGGCGACATCCTGCACGATGTCGAAGCCGGCAACCGCGCTGGCTGCCGCACGCTGCTGATCGACAACGGCAACGAAACCGAATGGCGCCTGGGTCCGCGCCGGCTGCCCACGCGCATCGCACCCGACCTGTACCACGCGGCCATGCTGATCGCCGGGCATGGCGACCCGTGCTAGCGGGCGGGCACACCAGCGCCTGCGCCCTGGCGCAACTCGCCCCGCGCCTGCAGGATGATGTCGCGCGCTGCATGCAGCCCCAGCAGCGCCATGATCGACGCCACCGCGATGTCGGGCCAGCCGGCCCCGGTGCCGAACACACCGAGGGCCGCGAGCATGACAGCCACGTTGCCGATCATGTCGTTGCGCGTGCACAGCCAGACCGAGCGCATGTTCGCGTCGCCGTTGCGGAACGCGTACAGCAATGCCGCCACCGCGCCATTGGCCGCGAACGCCAGCACGCTGACCACGCCCATGGTCTGGGCATGCGGCACCTGTCCACCCGTGCCGAGCCACAATGCCCGGCCCAGCACCAGGAGGCCAAACGCCCCCATCACGAGGCCCTTGGCATAGGCCGCGCGCGAGCGCCACACGACCGCCAGCCCCAGCACGAACAGCGAAACACCGTAGTTGGCGGCATCGCCCAGAAAGTCGACGGAGTCCGCCAGCAGCGACACCGAACCGGCCGCCAGGCTGCTGACGATCTCGACGCCAAACATGATGAAGTTGATGACAAGGGCCGCCCACAGCACCTTGCGGTAGCGCCCGTCGGGCGGCGGGGCAGCAGAACTGCACGATCCTGAACAGCATGACGACATACGCACCTCCAAAGACAATGGATGCATTAGAATCCCTGTAGTGACTACAAGGTCAATGCAAACGTCAAGGTGGATGAAGATGCGAATTGGTGAACTGGCGAAACTGACGGGGTGTCAGTCTGAAACGGTGCGGTTCTATGAACTGAAGGGGCTGTTGCCGCCACCGGTGCGTTCGCAGGCGAACTACCGGGTCTACGATGCGAGCCACGCCGAGCGGCTGCATTTCATCCGGCGCTGCCGGGCGCTGGGCATGTCTCTGGCAGAAATCGCCACGCTGCTGGGCTACCAGGACCAGCCGGAGCGCTCATGCAGCGGCGTCAACGCGCTGGTCGACCATCAGCTATCCGAAATCGATCGCCAGATCACCGAGCTGCAGCAGCTGCGCACCGCCCTGTCGACCGTGCGCGCACGTTGCGACTCGGTGCAGACCGCTGGCCAGTGCGCAATCCTGCGCGAGCTGACCGACCCCGCGTGAGAGGGCGCGGCGGTCGCCACCGTCCATCAATTACATGCGTGGATCCTCGATCACGAGCTGGTCGTCCATGCGTACGTGCTCGCCCATCAGCACGCGGTGGATCACGGCGCCATGCACGCCATGCTGCTTGAGAAATTCGACGGCACTGAGTGTGCCCAGGCTGGCCTGGATCTGCATGCCCTGGCGCACGATGTGGGTGGCGTCCGCGTAGGGGTTCGACTGCATGTACGGCAGGCCCGCATAGCGGCGATCAATCTTTGAGGCTTGCATCTGATTTCTTTCGTTGGGCACCAGCACAAAAAACTCCGTCGACACCGACGCCGACGGAACAACGCAAAATCCTTCGGGATCACGCGAGAGAGAGACACAGCGCCGATCTTAGCGACCCTGTATTTCAGCTTGATGACATCGCAGTACCGGGCCCGCATGGCGTCGGATGTTGCACATGGCGCACGCCGATGGCTCTACAATTGCCCCTTGTTGATTCAACCTGGACAGCAGATGGCGGTATCTGACGCGGTATCTGGCTTCAATTACGGCTCCGACAATTCGGGCCTGGTGTGGGGATTCCTGATCGACCCGGGCGCAACCGCCGTGCCTGCCGCCGTGCCTGCCGCCGCGCCCACCGCCATCCCCATCGGCGCAGCCGACGCCCTGCGCTGGATGGCCGCGCCGCAGCCTGGCCAGTTCATCTGGCTGCACTTCAACCTGTCGAACACGGCCAGCGAACGGTGGCTGCGCCAGCATGCCGGCCTGGCCGACGAGTTCTTCGCCACGCTGCACCAGGGCTCGCGCTCGACGCGCATCGAGATCGCCGATAACGCGCTGATCGCCGTCGTCAATGATGTGCTGCACGGCTTTTCGCTCGACAGCGCCGAGATCTCGACCTTGTGGGCCCACGTCACGCCGCATGCCGTCATCAGCGCGCGCCGCAAGCCGCTGGCCTCGATCGAGCGCCTGCGCCAGGATGTCTTGCAGGGCGCGCCGCTGCGCTCGTCGAGCGAGTTGCTGGTGCACCTGCTGCGCGACCAGGCCGACGTGCTGGTGAACATCGTGCGCGATGCAGTGACGCGCGTCGACACCATCGAAGACCGCCTGCTGGCCGGACGCCTGACACGCCAGCGCGAAGACCTGGGCACCTTGCGGCGCGTGCTGGTACGGCTGCAGCGCCTGCTGGCGCCGGAACCGGCCGCGCTGTTCCGGCTGCTGCAGCGCCCGCCGGTCTGGGTCGATGGCGACGACCTGCAAGACCTGCGCCAGGCCACCGAAGAATTCACCGTGGTGCTGAGCGACCTGGCCGCACTGCAGGAACGCATCAAGCTGCTGCAGGAAGAAATCGCCGCGCGCGTCAACGAAGACAATGCGCGCAGCCTGTACCTGCTGACGATCGTGACGGTGATGGCGCTGCCAATCAACCTGATCGCGGGTCTGCTCGGCATGAACGTGGGCGGCGTGCCGCTGGCTGAAAACGGCCACGGCTTCTGGATCGTGTGCGGACTGATTGCGACCTTCACAACGGTGGCGGCGTGGTTGCTGCTGCGCCTTCAACGCAACACATGATTGGGCGCAGTCAACGTTAAATAGAGGGGAGCTTTGAACTGATGAGCAGCCCGGTGGTCGAACTCCTGTTCCCAACGCCAGGAGTCGATCATGAAAGCGCCACGTTTCAAACGCTGGTTCGCCAGGCTGCCATCGCTGAATCAGCCACAGCGCCGGCAAGTGCTCGACGCCTTGCATCCTGCGGCCGGCCTCGCCCAGGTGGTGGCGCTGATCGCCCAGGCCAGAGCGCCTGGCCGCTGCTGTCCCAGCTGTGGCAACGGGCGCTGCCACCGACATGGCTTCGCCAACGATCTGCAGCGCTTTCGCTGCTGCGCTTGCGGGCGCACATTCAACGACCTGAGCGGCACACCGCTGGCACGGCTCAGGCTCAAGGCCAAGTGGCTCGCGTATTCCCAGGTGCTGCTCGACTCACTGTCGGTGCGCAAGGGTGCAGACCGGGTTGGCGTGCACCGCAATACCGCCTTCCGGTGGCGCCACCGCTTCCTCGACTGGGTCAAGTTCGACCGGCCCGCATCCCTGAATGGCATCGTTGAGGCTGACGAGACGTTCCTGCTCGAATCACAAAAAGGATCGCGCACGCTCGATCGCCCGCCACGCCGGCGCGGCGGGCATGCCACCAAGCGTGGCATTTCAACGCAGCTCGATTGCATCCTGGTGGCGCGCGATCGTAATGGCCGCACAATCGATGCCGTCACCGGCCGCGGTGCACTGACCGCCGCCCAACTCGAGCGCGATTTGCTCCCCAGGCTCGATCCGCAGGCGCTGATGGTCAGCGACAGCCATGCTGCCTATCGGGTCTTTGCACGCAAGCACAGGATTGCACACGAGGCGGTCAACCTGCGCGCCGGCGTCAGGGTCAGGCATTCGGGCAGCCGCGCCATCCACGTCCAGAACGTGAATGCCTATCACCAGCGCTTCAAGGACTGGCTATCGGGCTTTCATGGTGTTGCGTCACGCTATTTGCCCAATTATCTGGGTTGGCGCTGGGCATTGGACGGCGGGCGAATTAGTTCCGCAGAACAATTGCTAAGCATTGCTATCGGCGTCATCAACAGATTACGTTGACTGCGCCATGATTGCCGCGCGCCATTGGCATTGCGGATTGCGCAGCCAGCCCGTATCTTGTCTGTTCGTACATGCCACCATCGATCCCCTTGAATTCACCTTTCAGCTTCCTGGCCGGCGGCGGCGAGATGGGCACCCTGATGCGCGCTCACGACTGGCAGACGACCCCGCTGGGGCCGCCCGACACCTGGCCCATGGCGCTCAAGACCATGGTCCGCGTCATGTTGTCGAGCAATCACCCGATGTTCATCTGGTGGGGCGACGAGCTGATCCAGTTCTACAACGACAGCTACCGCCAGACCCTCGGCCCCGAACGCCATCCATCCGCGCTGGCTCAGCCTGGCCGGATCTGCTGGGCAGAAGCCTGGGACCTGATCGGCCCCGAGATCGAGCGCATCATGGCTGGTGGCCCCGCAGCCTGGCATGACGACCGGCTGATCCCGCTCACGCGCCATGGCCGGCGTGAAGATATCTGGTGGACCTACGGCTACAGCCCGATCGAGGACGAAGGCGGCGTGCGCGGCGTGCTCGCCATCGTCAACGGCGTCACGCACAACCACCTGCTGCGCCAGCGCCTCGAGCAAACCCACCACGCGCTGTTCGACACGATGGACGAAGGCTTCGGCATGATCGAGATGATCGACGATGCCAACGGCAAGGCAGTTGATTATCTGTTCGTCGAAGCCAACCCCGCCTTTGCGCGCCACACCGGTCTGGTCGACAGTGTCGGCCAGACGGCGCGCGCGCTGGTACCCGGCATCGAACAGAGCTGGATCGACATCTATGACGATATTGCCCGCAGCGGCGTGCCACGCCGCTTCGAGCAAGGCTCCGAAGCAATGGAGCGCTGGTTCACCGTCTACGCCAGCCGCATCGCGCACCCGACCCGGCGCCGTGTGGCGCTGCTATTTACCGACATCAGCAACCAGAAGAATGCCGAGCGCGCCCTGCAGGCGAGCGAAGCGGCCGCGCGCGCCGCCCTCGCCCAGGCCGAGGCCGACCGGCGGCGTCTCGATGCCCTGCTCAGTTCGGCACCCGTGGGCATCGTCTACGCCGACGCCCACGGTGCGCTCTCGTCGGCCAATCCGATGATGCACGTGCTGTGGGGCGAGCATCCCATGACCACCAGTCCGGAAGGCTATGGCGACTGGCGCGGCTGGTGGGCCGACGGTTCGCCGCGCCATGGCCAGCAGGTCCAGGCCCGCGACTGGTCGCTGGTGCGCGCGCTGCGCGGCGAGCAGGTCGACGCCGACCTCGTCGAGATCGAACCATTCGGGCGGCCGCATGAGCGGCATACCCTGCTCACCCGGGCCGCACCGATCCGTGACCACGCCGGCAATATCACCGGCGCCGTGGCCGCGTCGATGGACATGACGGCGCAGGTGCAGGTGCAGCGGGCGCTGCGCGAGAGCGAAAACAAGTTCCGCACGATGACCGAAGCGATGCCGCAGATGGTGTGGTCGGGCCTGCCCGATGGCACCAACGATTACGCAAACCGGCGCTGGTGCGAATTCACGGGAATGTCGGGCCAGGCGCTGGCCGGCAGCGGCTGGACCCGCGCCATCCATCCCGACGACTTGTCGGCGCTGCGGACGCAGTGGATGGCCAGCCTGGCCAGCGGCGCGCTGTTCGAGATCGAGCACCGGCTGCGCCATCACAGCGGCGACTACCGCTGGGTGCTCAACCGCGCGTTGCCGGTGCGCGACGAGGCCGGCGCCATCATCCGCTGGATGGGCACGGTCACCGACATGCACGACCACCGGCTGGCCGCCGAAGAGCTCAAGGCCGCCAATGCGCGCAAGGATGAATTCCTGGCGATGCTCGCGCATGAGCTGCGCAATCCTCTGGCCCCGATCAGCACCGCTGCCCAGATGCTCAAGCTCTCAAGCCTCGATCCGAAGCGCACGGCGCATGCGGCCGACGTGATCGGCCGCCAGGTGCGGCACATGGTCGAGCTGGTGGACGATCTGCTCGACGTCTCACGCGTCACGCGCGGCCTGGTCGAACTCGAGCGCCTGCCGGTCGATCTCAAGACTGTCATCCACAGCGCCATCGAGCAGGCGCGCCCGCTCATCGAAAAAAAGGGCCACACGCTCGCCACGCGCCTGGGTGCGGCCAATGTCACCGTCACGGGCGACCGCAAGCGGCTGGTGCAGGTGATGACCAACCTGCTGGGCAACGCGGCCAAGTACACGCCGGATGGCGGCGAGATCACCGTGTTTGCCCAGGCCGACGCCGCTACCGACTGCGTGACCCTGTCGGTCAGGGACAACGGGATCGGCATCGACGCCAGCCTGCTGCCCGACATCTTCGAGCTGTTCACGCAAGCCCGGCGCACGCCCGACCGGGCGCAGGGCGGGCTGGGCCTGGGGCTGGCCCTGGTGCGCAGCATGGTCACGCTGCACGGCGGCAGGGTCGAGGCGCATAGCGACGGTCCTGGCCGCGGCAGCTGCTTTGCCGTTACCTTGCCGGTGGGCCCGGGCGGGGCCGGTCCCGTGGCCGCCACGCACGATGACAGCGCACTGGCTTCGCACACGGCGCTGCGCATCCTGATCGTCGACGACAACCGCGACGCCGCCGAGTCGCTGGGCATGGTGCTCGCGGCCGTGGGCCACACAGTGCAGGTCGAGGAATCGCCCCATGGCGCGCTGCTGCGGACCGAATCCGAGGCGTTCGATGTCTGCCTGCTCGATATCGGCCTGCCCGACATGGACGGCTACCAGCTTGCGCGCCGGCTGCGCGCCGCGCCGCGTCTGGCGGGCGCGGTCATGGTGGCGCTCAGCGGCTATGGACAGCCGCAGGACGTGGCCGCCTCGCAGGCCGCCGGGTTTTCGCGCCACCTGGTCAAGCCGGTCGACATTCCCTATTTGCTGGCGCTGCTCGACACACTCGCGCCGGACCCGGGAGCCATGCCGGCTTGACCACAATCGTACGGCATGTGTCCGTGCCCAGGCGTAAGATGGCCGGACGTCAAGACGCACGCCACCATCGAAGGGACAGCCTCCAGTGAGTTTCGCCAGCGACCAGCAAGCCAGTTCCGACCACCTATCGGCCAATGCACAGCGGATGCTGGGCCTGCGCGGGGCCGTTTTCGCGACATGGGAAGCACGCGTGCGCGAACGCGTTGCGCAGGCGCGCAATGTCCAGCATCCGATCCTGATCGATACGCTGCCGGTGTTTTACGAGAACATCGTCCAGAGCATCAGCCCCGATTACCCGCGTACCTCCGCCGTCGACGGCACCACGGTCGCCGCCGAGCATGGCGGCGAGCGCGCGCGCATCACGTCGTACGATCACACTGCGCTGATCGAGGAGTACCAGATCTTCCGCTGGGCCATCTTCGATGTGCTGCACCGCGAACAAGTCGTGCTCGATCACCGTGAAGTCCACACGATCCACTCATCGATCGATTCCGGCATCCAGGAAGCCGTCGAAGCGTTCTCGCTGGTGCACAGCGGTTTCCGGGAACGCTTCGCCGCAGCACTCACGCACGATATGCGCGGCCCGCTGGGCGCCACGGTCAGTGCACTCGAACTCATTCTGCGCAGCGATGACCCGGACCAGATCAAGAAGGTGGCCGCCAGAGCGCTGGCCAATACCCGGCGCATGAGCAGCATGGTCGACGAATTGCTCGATACGATGGCGTTTCATAGTGGCGAGAGCATTCCGCTGACCATCACGACCTTTCCGATGGACGAACTCGTGGCCGAGGTGCTGGCCGACGCACGCACCGCGCACGGGTCCCGCTTCGAGCTGCACGCACATCCCGTCGATGGCTGGTGGGATCGCCAGGTATTCAGACGGGCGCTCGAGAATCTGGTCTCCAACGCCGTGAAATACGGCGCGCCTGCCACGCCGATCAGCGTCAAGGTGGACCGGCTCCACGAACGCCTGCTCGTGTCGGTGCACAACGACGGCCCGCCGATCCCGCCGCACGAGCAGGAATGCATTTTCCAGATGTACCGCCGCGCCGAACTGGCCCAGCGCGGCGATCCGCAAGGCTGGGGCATCGGCCTGCCCTATGTGCGCGCCGTGGCCGAAAGCCACGGCGGCAGTATTGGCCTCGACAGCAACGGCGACCGCGGGACGACGTTCTTCATCAATATCCCGATTGATGGGCGTCCCCATGCCGGGTCACGTACACTGGTTGCCGGGCAGGCGCCGGGAGCGACAATGATCGACTGAATCACTGCCGGACCTGGCCGGCACATCACAACGATCTCCAGGAGAACCCTCATGCTCCATGACATCACGCTGCGCACCCTTTCACATACCGATGCCCGCGCCTGCAGCGAGCAACTGGCCGATGTCCTGATCGACTGCGTCGAAGGCGGCGCATCGGTCAGCTTCATGCTGCCGCTGTCGCGTACGACGGCGCTGGACTACTGGCACGACATCGCAGGCGGCGTGGAGCGCGGCGAGCGCACGCTGATCGTGGCGCAGGACAGGGCTGGCATTCTCGGTACCGTCCAGCTGATTACCGCCATGCCGGACAACCAGCAACATCGGGCGGATGTGGCCAAGCTGCTGGTGCGGCGCCGGGCATGTGGCGCAGGCATCGGCGGGCGGTTGATGGAGGCCGTCGAAGAAGCCGCGCGTACACAAGGGCGCAGCGTGCTGGTACTCGACACGGCTGACAGCACCGCCGAACGCCTGTATGCACGGTCGGGCTGGCAGCGCGTCGGCAGCGTCCCTGACTTCGCCTGTCTGCCCGACGGCCCGCTGTGTGCAACGACCTTCTTCTACAAGCACTGCGCGCCTGCCAGTGCGCTTGGGCGCTGATGGGTCATGCGCCGGTACGATACAATACAAGCAATTAAAACGAATTCAATGAATTCTCATTGAAGCAACGGATAGTGCGGGAGCGGTTCAGGTGGCAACTAAGCAAAGTGCGGTAACGTCCGACGAGGTATGCACCACGCAGGTGGCGGCGCAGATGCTCGGTATCTCGGTGTCGCTGGTGCAGCAGCTGGTGGAAACAGGCGTGCTGGATGCCTGGAAGACCCAGGGCGGGCACCGCCGGATTCCACTCAAGGCAGTACTGGACTACAAGAACAAGCTGGCCGGAAGCATGGGGCGCGAAGCCAGCGGGCGCGCGACCATTCTCGTGATCGAGGATAACGCCATCCAACGCGCCCTGTACCAGCGTCAGTTTACGGCCTGGGACTTGCCAGCGGATTTCATCTTTTGCGAAAACGGCTACCAGGCGCTCCTGCAGATCGCCCGCCGCCCGCCCGACATCCTGCTGGCCGACATCGTCATGGAGGGCATCGACGGCTTCGAAGTGGTGCGCACCGTCATGACCGACCCGGAACTGGCCGACGTCAGCATTGCCATCCTGTCCGGGCTGCCTGCCGACGAGCTGGCAGCCCGCGGCGGCGTCCCGGCAGGCGTCGTGTTCTTCCCCAAACCAATCAACTACGACGAGCTGCGCGGCTATCTGCGCGCGAACGTCGCGCAGCGCGTCCGCAAGCCGGCGCCGGTGTAAAGGACACCCGCCCGCTTCGCAATCCCCATATTCATTACTTTAAATTCAAATAAATTAAATTAACTAATTTTAAGGTTTTGATGTAGACTCGT
Source organism: Telluria sp. LT2P80 (assembly GCF_059685955.1). Lineage (NCBI taxonomy): Bacteria > Pseudomonadati > Pseudomonadota > Betaproteobacteria > Burkholderiales > Oxalobacteraceae > Telluria > Telluria sp. LT2P80. Next base: position 589,415 of record NZ_JCASIO010000001.1, read on the forward strand.
TGTCTGTCAGGCGAGCCGGCACGAGCGCGTGATCCGCCGTTTCCACGCCACACGCTGAACCCCGCGCAGGCTGCCGACCAATTCCGACGGAGGGCATGGGTGAGTGCGGACACATCAATGAACGACGTGCCACGGTGGGGGCGCCTGCAGCGACTGCAGCGCCTGGACACACGTACCGTCAGCGCCATGATCTGCGCGGGCCTGGTGCTGCTGCTCACACTCGCGCTGGCCGGTTCAGCCTGGGTATTGCACTTTCGCGAAATCGACGATTGGGCCAGCGATCTCGACAACCTGACGCTGGCGCTGGCCGAGAGCACGGCGCAATCGATGGCCTCGTCCAGCCTGGCGCTCGACAGCATCCTGGCCGCGCTGCCTGCCGACGACGGCGATCCGGCGCTGGGGAGCGAGGCGCTCTATCGCACCATGAGCGACAAGATCAGCGGCCTGCCCCAGGTGGCCGTGGCCAGCGTCATCGGCGCCGACGGCGCGCTGCTCAGTTCCACACGCGCCTGGCCAACGCCGGTCATCAACCTGGCTGAGCGCGATTATTTCGTCTATCACCGCGCGCACCGCGACCCCGCCCCCTACGTCAGCCGTCCGGTACGCAACAAGATCAACGGGGCCTGGACGTTTTACCTGAGCCGCCGTCGCGAAACGCCCGATGGCCGCTTCGCGGGCGTGGCGGTGGTAGGCATCTCGTGCGCCTCGTTCACCGACTTCTTTCGTTCTGTCAGCCCCGGGCAGCAGGCGGCGATCTCGCTGTTGTCGAGCGACCAGGTTCTGCTGGCCTCCTGGCCGCAGCGTGACGCCGCCATCGGCCGGCAGCCAGCAGCCGCTGCCACGGATGCCGAGGCGCGCATGGTGGCGCAGCGTCCCGTACGCAATTACCCGCTGGTGATCGAGGCATCCGTGCCCGAAGCGTTGTTGACCAGCGACTGGTGGCGCAATCTGCGTCCGCTGGGCGCCATTGCGATGACCGGCATGCTGGGCGTGGCGCTGGCCTTTGGCACGGTGCTGCGCATCGTGCGCCAGCGCGAGCGCGATGCGGTCGAGGCGCTCGCGCTCAAGGCCCAGGCCGATGCGGCCAACCAGGCCAAGTCGCGTTTCCTGGCGATGATGAGCCACGAGATCCGTACTCCGATGAACGGCATCGTCGGCATGTCCGAACTGCTGTTCGGCGCCGGGCTACCGGCGCCGCTGGACACGTATGCGCGCACGGTCCACCAGAGCGTGCTCGAGCTGCTGCGCACCATCAACGACATCCTCGACTTTTCAAAGGTCGAGTCCGGCAACCTGGAACTGCTGCCGCAGGCATTCGATCCAATGCGCCATGCCGCGCAGCGGGTCGACTCGTACCGCATGAGCGCAGAACGCAAGCGCCTGGCGATCGTGCTGCGTCCGGGCGTGCTGCCATCGGCCGTCATGGCCGACCCCGACCGCATCGGCCAGGTGCTGGGCAATTTGCTCAGCAACGCGATCAAGTTCACCCCCGCTGGCGGCGGTCCAATCGAACTGACCGTGGTGGCGCGGCGCGATCCCGACACGAGCGGCGGGTGGCTGCTGCTGTACCAGGTGAGCGATCACGGCATCGGCATCGAGCCGGCTGCGCAAGCGCGCCTGTTCCAGCCCTTCAGCCAGGCCGACAACACCATCAGCCGCGTGTACGGCGGCACCGGGCTTGGACTGGCCATCTGCCGCCGCCTGGCCGACCTGATGGGCGGCAGTATCGACCTGGTCCCGCGCACCGGGCCCGGCGCCTGCTTCCGCCTGGTCGTACCGTGCAGCCTGGCATCGGCGCCGGCGCCCGACACCGTCAGCGCATCCGGCCTGCGGACCACCGTGGGGACACCGCGCGTGCTCGTCGTCGAGGACACCGAGATCAACCGCGAACTGCTGCGCATCCTGCTTGAAAAGCTCGGTTGCCGGGTCGACGAAGCAGTGAATGGCGCGGTCGCGCTGGCAGCGCTGGAAACCAGCGCCTACGACCTGGTGCTGATGGACTGCATGATGCCGGTGCTCGACGGCTACGAAGCCTGCCGCCAGCTGCGCCAGCGCGAACACGCCACCGGCGCCCCGCGCATGGCCGTGGTGGCACTGACCGCCAGCGCCATCGACGGCGACCGTGAACGTTGCCTGGCGGCCGGGATGGACGATTACCTGAGCAAGCCATTCACGGCGGAGCAGCTGGGCGACCTCGTGCGGCGCTGGACGCAGCCGCTGCGCTGACGGGGCGGCCAGGCCCTGCCCGCCCTGCCCGCCTTGTCGACGGCCAGCAGCCCGGCGCTTACAAGGTTGCCGGCACGGACGCCGTCAACAGGCGCACGGCGGCCTCGGCGGCGCGGAAATCGAAGCGCCGCAGCGGGTTCCACACACGGTCGAGTGTCACCGCTGGCAGCAGCGGCGCCAGTGTGGCCAGGCAGGCTTCGGCCTGTTCCAGCGCCTCGGCGTCAAGCGCTTCGAGCAGACTGGTCAGGTGCGCGTGCAGCACCGCCGGTGACGCTGCCACGGGCGAGGCTACCGGCGCCGGCGCCGGTCCAAGGTACTGCTCGATGGCGCGCCGCGCCTGCGCCAGCACCTGCGTCAATGGCGCCAGGTCGACCGCAACACCGTCGGCGCCCGGATCGCGCATGGCGGCGTACAGCATCCGCTCGGCCTCGTGCGCGGCCACGCGCGTGGCAGGCAGGGCCAGGCTGGCAGCCACGCCGGCCAGTTTGTGGGCCAGCGCGGCCGCTTCGCCGGGCCGGCCGGCAGCCAGGCTGGCGCCGATCAGCGCCGCGCTGTCGCCATGCAGTTCGAGGAACTGGGCCAGATACTGGCGGTAGGCCGCGCCGTCCAGCCACAGGGCGAGTCCGGCAGCCACGTCGAGCGCGTCGTCGTCGACCTGTGCCGGCGCCGGGCCGGCCAGGGCGCCCGCGCCGCCGCCCTCGCCCCCACCCTCGCTCCCGCACAAGCGTGCAATCAGCGCGAGCATCGCCGGCACATCGAATGGCTTGCTCAGCACATGGCACATGCCGGCCTCGAGCGCCGCCTCCTGCTGTTCCTTGAACGCCCCGGCAGTCAGTGCGATGACCGGCAGGCCGTCGAACTGCGGCATGCGGCGCAGCTGCCGGGTCGCCTCGATGCCGTCCATGACCGGCATCTGCACGTCCATCAACACGACGTCAGCCTGCTCAGGATGCGCCAGCAACCAGTCCAGCGCCTGCCGGCCGTCGCCGACGCAGACGGTCTCGGCGCCCTGGTCGCGCAGGATGCGCTGGACCACCTCGCGATTGATGTCGCTGTCGTCGACAACCAGCACGCAGACGTCGCGCAGAGTCTGGCCCGAGGGCGTGGCAGCCGCGCAGACGGCGGTAGCACTGGCTTCGGTAGACACCTGCAGCGGCAGGCTGAAGCTGAACACGCTGCCGCGTCCGGGCGTGCTGTCGACGACCAGCGCGCCGCCCATCAGTGCAACCAGCTGACGGCAGATGGTCAGCCCCAGGCCGGTGCCACCGAAGCGCCGCGTAGTGGAACTGTCGGCCTGGGTGAATGGCGAGAAAATTGCCTCCTGGGCGGCCGGGTCGATGCCGATGCCGGTGTCATGCACGCTGAACTGGAGCACCAGGGCGTCGCCGTCGCGCCGCAGCAAGGTGCAGTGCAGCGCCACCTGGCCGTTGGGTGTGAACTTGACCGCATTGCCGGTGAGATTGAGCAGCACCTGCTCGAGCCGCAACGCATCCCCGAGCAGGATGCCGACGCCGGCCGGCGGCGTGTCGACGATCAGCTGCAGGTCCTTGCCGGCAGCGCCGATGCGCATGCTGGTGGCCACCTTCTCCAGCAACTCGCCCAGGCAGAACGGCGCGGTCTCGATGAGCATGTGCCCGGCCTCGATCTTCGACACGTCGAGGATGTCATTGACGATGGCCAGCAGCGACTGGCCGGACACGCGGATGTTGCGCACCATGCTGCGGGCTTCGGCGTCGATCGCGCGCTGCTCGAGCAGATAGGCGAAACCCAGCACGGCATTGAGCGGCGAGCGGATCTCGTGGCTCATATTGGCCAGAAACTCGGCCTTGCTGCGGCTGGCCGCCTCGGCCGCATCGCGGGCTAGCAGCATCTCGGCCTCGGCGCTCTTTTGCGCCGAGATATCCTGCGCAAAGACGAGGGTCGCCGGGCCATCCGCCAGCCGTACCTGCGCGGTGGTCTTGTAGACCGGCACGGAGGAGCCCCATTTGCCCAGGCCGATCGCCTCGAAATGCTGCTCGGCCGGGGTATCGGCCTCGATCAATGCCTCGTGCTGCGCCAGCCCGGCCAGCGACGGCGCAGTGATCATGGCACGCCAGCGCAGCCCGGTCAGGTCGTCCGTCGCGCCATAGCCATGCAAGGCCCGGTAGCGCGGGTTGGAATAGATGAAGCGCCCGTGCCGCAGGATGGCGACGGCCAGCGGCGCATCCTCGATCAGCGTGCGGAACCGCGCTTCGCTGTCATACACGCCCTGCATGGCAGCGCGTGCACGCGCCTGCTCGGCATCCTGGCGCGCCCACTGCGCACGCCTGCGCTGCACCACCGCCAGCGCCCCGCAGGCGCCGGTTGCCAGCACGGCGAACAGCACGGCCAGCGTCATCGCCTGGCGCCGCAGCGGCGCGGCGACGGCGGCGGCGTCGCGGCTCAGGCCAATCACGAGCGGATAGTCCATCGCCAGCGCTGCTGGCGCAATCGTGGCCATGGCCATCACGCGCTCTTCGCCGGTGGTGTAGACCCGGCCTTCGAGTACGCTGGCCACCCGGCCGCTGCTGCGGTGGCGCTGGTAGAACGTACCCGGGCGCGCCAGGTTGGTGCCGTCGATCTTTCCTTTCGGCGGATAGTTCAGCAATTGCCGTCCGCCACCGTGGACCACCACGGCCCAGACGTCGGGCGCATACATCGCTGTGCGGAACTGGCCGGTGAAATATTCGGGATCGAGGGTGGCGAGCACCATTCCCGCGAAACGGCCGGCAGCGTCCGGCACCATGCGCGCAACCGTCACCACCTGGTCGCCGCGAATCGAGCGGAACGGCTCGGCCACGTACAGGGTGCGGCTGCTAGGCGCGCGGCGCACTGCAGTCACATAGTCGCGCCGGGAAAAATCGTGCCCGTACAAATCGTGTTGGCTGGCAGCGCGCACCCGCCCGTCGCGGTCGAACACCATCATCGTGCGCAGGCCCGGCATCGCGCCGACCAGTGCCGACAGACGGCCGGCCAATTCTGCCTCGGCAACGGCGCCATCCGGGGCGCTCAGGTAATCGCGCACTACACCCTCGAGCGCCACATTGGTGGCCACGAGATCGGTCTGGATATTGCTGGCCAACAGCGTGGTCAGCGACAGCAACCGGGCCCGCTCGCTGCTCTCGAGGCGCTCCACCTCGGTCAGCTGCAGATAAGCGAGGCTGGCGCCGAGAAAGACCAGCGCTGCTGCCAGCATGGCGAACTCGACATATCGACGTCGCATGGTGGTTCCGGTGGGTAGGCGGATCATCTGTCTCATGCTACACCTGGCTGGCAAAAGTACAACGACGACGTGCGCGAATTGCAGCAACAATGCCGCTACACCGATCATCCCCCATGTTGCATCACGGAAGCCATCTGGCGATATGCGTCGTGACAAATCACAACACTGCACTGAAAATAAATCGATTTATTCGTTTTATTTGCGTTATTCGCTTTCCGATGGCATAAAATTGTTGCTGGTGTGAATTAAACAGGTGGTGGGCCAGGTCCGCCACGCCTTCAAGCAGGAGTCTGTCATGCGCAATAATTTTCCGGTCACCGATGTCGAGATCGAACTGAGCGACACCGAAACGATCGTCTCGACCACGGATTTGCAAGGCAACATCACCTACGCAAACACGTACTTCATCGCCATCAGCGGCTACACCGAGGAAGAGCTGATCGGCGCGCCCCAGAACATCCTGCGCCATCCCGACATGCCGGTCGAGGCGTTTGCCGATATGTGGGCCACCATTCGCTCTGGCCGGTCCTGGACGGGCATGGTCAAGAACCGTTGCAAGAACGGCGACGCCTATTGGGTGATGGCCAACGCCACTCCGGTCATGGAAAACGGCAAGGCTGTGGGCTACATGTCGGTGCGCACGAAGCCGACGCGGGCCCAGATCACGGCGGCTGCCGAACTCTATCGCAACCTCAAGGCGGGTACCGCCGGTAATATCCGTCTTCAGCAAGGCATGGTGCGCGCGACCGGACTACGCGGCTGGCTGGCGGCCGCAACCCATATGACGCTGCGCCGCCGCATCGCGCTGAATCTGACGGGCCAGTGCGCGATGCTGCTGCTGCTGATGGGCTTTCACCTGCTCGACGGCGCAGTCCGGTTTCCCCACCTCGAAACCCCGCTCGGCATATTGACCGGGGCCGCTGGCGTGTCGTTGCTCTACTTCTGGTACGCATTACACGCGACCCTGCTGCGGCCGATGGAAGTAGCGCGACAGGCTTGCCAGACCATGGCGGGCGGCGACCTGAGCGTGAATTTCAGCAGCAACCGGCAAGACGAAATGGGTCAGTTGATGCGGGCCATGCACCAGCTACGCGTCAACCTGCAATCCATCGTGGGCGACGTGCGCACCAACTTCCAGCAAATCAGCGTGGCGACTGCGGAGATCGCGACCGGCAACATGGATCTGTCGGGGCGTACCGAGTCCCAGGCCTCGGCGCTCGAAGAGACCGCGTCGAGCATGGAAGAACTGGCATCGACCGTCCAGCAGAACAGCGCCAGCGTAGGCCAGGCCAGTACCATGGCCGAGGCCGCTGACGGCACGGCCGTGAGCGGTGGTCTCATCGTCGGCGAAGTGATTGCCACGATGGACGAGATCTCGGAGGCGTCGCGCAAGATCGGCGACATCATCGGCATCATCGAAGGCATCGCCTTCCAGACCAATATCCTCGCCCTGAACGCCGCCGTCGAAGCGGCCCGTGCCGGCGAGCAGGGGCGCGGGTTTGCCGTCGTCGCCAGCGAAGTGCGCAATCTGGCCCAGCGCAGCAACAACTCGGCGCAGGAAATCAAGCGACTGATCGCCGCCTCGATCAGCAAAGTCGAGGCCGGCGCCGCCCTCGCCGTGCGCGCCGGGGAAACGACCCAGCAGGTGCAGGCCGCCGTGCGCAAGGTCAGCGGCCTGATGAACGAAATCGCCTCCGCTTCGCGCGAACAGGTCGCGGGCATTGGCCAGGTCAATGACGCCGTCACGCAAATGGACGGCGTGACCCAGCAGAACGCCGCCCTGGTGGAGCAATCGGCCGCCGCCGCCGCCGCCCTGCAGGAACAAACGCTCAAGGTGGTGCAGGCGCTGGCCGTGTTCAAGCTGGCCCGTAGTGCAGCGTCAGCGTCCATGCCAGCAACGCCGCCCCGCCGTTCTGCGGGCGTCACCCGCGCCGCCGCGCTGCAACTGGCCGTGCCATGATCGGGAGTGGTCGGCAAGCCCCGCCGGTCCCGCGTGCCGGTCTGAAGAAAGTCGCCATCAAGCAGTTACGGCCAGGAATGTATGTGGAACAACTATGCTGCTCGTGGATCGACACGCCATTCTGGCAATCGTCCTTCCTGATCGAATCGGCGGCGCAACTCGGGCGCATCGCGACCAGTCGCGCCACCGAAGCCTGGATCGATACCGAGCGCGGACTCGATGTCGAACCCGCGCCGGCGGCGAGCGCCACGGCGCCGGCAGCACCGGGCACTGCAGACGCCACGGTGTTTCGCTTCCGCCCTGCTCCACGCGCCACGATGGACGACGAACTCGGCCGCGCCGCCGTGCTGCTCGACCAGTCGAAGCGCGCTCTGTTCGACATGTTCAACGAGGCGCGCATGGGCTGCGCGGTCGAGGTGCGCGACGCCATGCCGATGGTCGAATCCATCGCCGCCTCGGTGCTGCGCAACCCCGGCGCACTGATCGGCCTGGCGCGCCTGAAGACCGCCGACAACTACACGTACATGCATTCGGTGGCAGTCTGCGCGCTGATGATCGCGCTCGCGCGCCAGCTGGGTCTCGACGACCATCTCGCGCGCGAACTGGGCCTGGCCGGCCTGCTGCATGATGTCGGCAAGATGGCCGTCCCGGCCGAGGTGCTCAATAAACCGGGCAGCCTGACCGAAGACGAGTTTTGCGTCGTGCGCGGCCATCCGGCCAAGGGCCACGCCATGCTGCTGGCTTCGCCCGGTGTCGGTCCGGTTGCACTGGAAGTGTGCCTGCACCACCATGAGCGCCCGGACGGCCGGGGCTATCCGCATCGGTTGTCGGGTGACGATCTGGGCCTGTATGCGCGCATGGGCGCAGTCTGCGATGTGTACGACGCCATCACGTCGAACCGACCCTACAAGGCCGGCTGGTGCCCGGCCGATTCGCTGCGGCGCATGGCCGAATGGGCGCGCGCCGGGCAATTCGACGAGGCGGTGTTTGCCGCCTTCGTCAAGTGCCTCGGCATCTATCCCGTGGGCACGCTGGTGCGCCTGCAATCGGGCCGCCTCGGCGTCGTTGCGGAACAGCCCTGCGGCAAATCGCTGCTGCTGCCCAAGATCAAGGTGTTCTTCTCGATCCGTGCACGGACTTATATCCGGCCGGAGCTGATCGACCTGGGGGCACCGGGCGCGCGCGATGCCATCGTTGGATGCGAGAACGCTGCAGATTGGGGCTTGCGAGACATTGACCGGTACTGGCTTGGCGATGGCGTCGCAAAGGTGCCGTGAATTGACACAGAGAAAGCTTGGGGCAACTCGACCGGACTAGCTGACGGTTCATCAGCGGCCAGGGCTGCGCGCGATGCAGGGCTTTGGCCACGGCGTCAATCGAACCGCCGTCATTCTTTTCCGCAGCGTGGTGCAGACACTCATTTTCTGGGGACACTCATAGCGACAGGTTGAAACAATCATGAAGATTCATTCAATTAACCATAATTTACTAAATGAAATAAATTTTCATTGTGTTTGTCGGTAAAATTTACACAACTACCGATTTTATAAATGGTGTATTTACAAGCAGTTGTTAACTAAGGATTTTATTGATATGGCCCGGTTATTGCTTACTAAAAAAGCTCATCCAACAACTGGGGAAATATAATGAAAAACATGTTTGCTAAACTGTCAGTGGCAGCTGCGTTGGTAACGTGCGGTGCCGTTCAGGCAGCGCCAATCCCATATTCACCTGCAGGTACGCAAAACGCTCAGCCGTATACATTTGTTGCGACATCCACCGGTTTTGTAACGGGCTATTTTGCCGGCTCGACAGCAACTTACACCAATGAAGTGTCCATGCTTGTTAATGGTGTAGCAACCGGTTTTTATGGACTGAATAATCAGACATCGGCATATGGCGATTCATTCAACTTCGGGCCTGTTGTTCAAGGCGACGTCCTGGTATTCGTTCTGAAGAATCTTGTACCAGGCAATGTTGGGCCGTGGTATTCCCAAACCAGCCTGAATAGCGACTCGGTCAACCATGTCTATTCATATAACTACGCTGGTGATGCAAATATGATCGCCGGGACCTATGTCGCTTTCGAAGATCTGAATAATGGCGGTGACTTTAACTACAATGATGTAAGTTTTGTTTTCGCCAATGTCTCGGAAGTTCCTGAGCCTGCATCCGTCGCCTTGCTCGGAATCGGTTTACTGGGTCTCGGAATGAACCGTCGCAAGAAACAGCACAGCGTGTAAGTAACGCTTGTTACCTATCGGCTGGCGGCTGCAAATAGCGCTGGCATGATTTATTTCTTCAGGCTGCTCATTATCGAGCAGCCTTTTCCATTTTGGCCAGCCCTGGGAAATCATACTCACACCGGCTGTTCGTGCGCTGGCCGGCTGACAGCGCGCCGGCGGCGACCAATGCTGTGCAAGAGTATTTCGCAGGAAGGGAAAAGCTTCAGAAACGAAAAAGGCCAACCTCTCGGCTGGCCTGACTCGTTGATTCTATTGGTCGGGGCGAGAGGATTCGAACCTCCGACCCCGTGCACCCCATGCACGTACGCTACCAGGCTGCGCTACGCCCCGACTAGTCAATAATTATATCAGAGCCACAAAAAAAATCTTGCGCTTTTGCCATACCCATCCCGGCGGTATGCCCCGGCGCTGACTTCCGCTTGTTTCCGCTTACTTCCACTCCCCACGCAACGTCATCACCTGCTGCTGCAGATATTCCGGCGTCGCCAGCTCCGGTGCTACCGGCGTGCCCACCGCCAGCGACAGCTGCGAGCGCATGCCGCGCGCGATGCGCCGGCCGAACAGGTTGCCCTGGTCGCGCGTGAACCAGCTGCCCCACAGGCCGCGCAGCGCCATCGGGATCACCGGCACCTTGTTGCGTTCGACGATCTTGGTAATGCCGCTTCTGAACTCGCTCATCTCGCCCGTCTTGGTCAGGCGCCCTTCCGGGAAGATGCAGACCAGCTCGCCGTCATGCAGCGCGTGGGCGATGTCGACGAAGGCCTTTTCCATCGTCCACGGGTCCTCCTTGGCTGGTGCGATCGGGATCGCATTGACGGCGCGGAAAATCCAGCGCAGGAAGGGCGTCTTGAAGATGCGGTGATCCATCACGAAACGGATCGGGCGCGGGCTGGCTGCGTTGATGACGATCGCATCGACGTAGCTCACGTGGTTGCAGACCAGCACCGCCGGGCCGTCAGCCGGGATGTGCGAGGTGTCGATCATGCGCACACGGTACACGGTGTGAATCAAAATCCAGGCCAGGAAGCGCATCAGGAATTCCGGCACCAGCGAGAAGATGTAGATTGCCACCACCACATTGAGCAGCGCCGTGGTCAGGAACAGTTCCGGAATCGAAAAGCCCTGCCCCAGCAGCAGGATCGCCACGCCGGCCGAGGCCACCATGAAGACGGCATTCAGGATGTTCATGCCGGCGATGGTGCGCGAGACGTGTTTCTGGTCGCAGCGCGTCTGAATCAGCGCGAACAGTGGCACGATGAACAGGCCCCCGAACACGCCGATCATCACGAGGTCGAACAGGATACGCAAGGCCCCCGGCTGGCCCAGCAGCGCCAGCCAGTCGACGATCGCTGTGCCGGCAGTGAAGCCCGAGCTGGCGAAATACAGGTCGATACCAAACACCGACAAGCCGATCGAGCCGAACGGCACCAGACCGATCTCGACCTTGTGGCCCGACAGGCGTTCGCACAGCAGCGAGCCGGCGCCGATGCCGAGCGAGAACACGGTCAGGAGCAGCACGAACACGCTGTGGTCACCGCGCAGGTAATCCTTGGAAAACACGGGGAACTGGGCCAGCAGCAGCGCGCCATAGAACCAGAACCACGAGTTGCCGAGCATCGACAGAAACACGGTGCGGTTCTTGCGCGAGAACGCCAGATTGCGCCACGACTCGGCAATGATGTTGCGGCTGATGCGCAGCTCGGGCACCGGCGCCGGCGACGGCGGGATGCGCCAGCTCGCCAGCAGGCCCAGTACGGCGAAGAACAGCGTGGCGCCGGCCACCAGCATGATGCCGTTCGGCCTGCCAACGAGCACCGCGCCGGCCACTTCGCCCAGCAGGATGCCGACGAACGTCCCCATCTCGACGACGCCATTGCCCCCAACCAGCTCATCGGGCTTCAGGTTTTGCGGCAGGTAGGCGTACTTGACGGGCCCGAACAGCGTCGAGTGCATGCCCATGCCAATCACGGCCGCGATGAGCAGCCACAGATTGTGCGTCATCCAGCCGATACCGGCCACGAGCATGATCGCGATCTCGGCGATCTTGACGATGCGCGCGAGCCGGGCCTTGTCGAACTTGTCGGCGAGCTGGCCGGCCGTGGCGGAGAACACAACGTACGGCAGGATGAACAGGCCGGGGATCAGGTTGTTGATCAGCGAGGGGTCGAGCGTCGTCCAGTTCAGCGCGTCGTAGGTCATCACGACCAGCAGTGCCGTCTTGAACAGGTTATCGTTGAACGCGCCCAGGAACTGGGTCCAGAAAAAGGGCGCGAAACGGCGCTGGGTCAGCAGGGAGAATTGGCTCGGTTGGCGCATGCTGGAGGGCTCGGGTGACTAGGATGCCGTAATGTACAACGGCAAGCACGGCCGAACAAAGCATGTTTCTCATATTCATGCTTGCGTATTCGCATCTGATACCGAAGGTCGTGACCGGCGATACGAAACAGCCTGGAAGAATCACGCGGCACTACTCACGCGGCACTACCCGGCCCGCATGATGCGGGTGGCCCTGAGCCAAGCGGCCACCCTGTGGTTCTGCGCTGCTTAGCCCAGCGATTCCAGACGAATCCGCGTGACCTTGCCAATCACGGCCGGCATCGTCTCGATCCTGGCGATTGCCGCATCGATGCTCTTCTCCTGCGTCTGATGCGTGAGCATGATGATGTCAATATTGGTCTGGTTGCCCGGCTCTTTCTGCAGCACGGCGTCGATCGAGATGCCGCCGTCGGCCAGGATGCGCGTCAGGTCGGCCATCACGCCCAGCTGGTCCTGCACGTGCACGCGCAGGTAGTAGCTGGTGGTGATGTCGGCCATCGGCATGATCGTCACGTCGCTCATCTGGTTCGGCTGGAACGCCAGGTGCGGCACGCGGCCGGACGGGTCGACGGTCGCCAGGCGCGTCACATCGACCAGGTCGGCGATCACGGCCGATGCGGTCGGTTCTGCACCTGCGCCCTTGCCGTAGTACAGCGTGACGCCCAGGGCATCGGCATGCACCAGCACGGCGTTCATCGCGCCCTCGACGTTGGCGATCAGGCGTGCAGCCGGGATCAGGGTCGGGTGCACGCGCAGCTCGATGCCTTCGCCGGCGGCAGTCGTCGTGCGGCGGGTGATGCCCAGCAGCTTGATGCGGTAGCCCAGCTGTTCGGCGTAGCGGATATCCACTGCCTGCAACTGGCTGATGCCTTCCACGTAGGCCTTGTCGAACTGCACCGGGATGCCGAAGGCAATGGCTGACATGATCGTCAGTTTGTGCGCGGCGTCCACGCCTTCGATGTCGAAGGTCGGATCGGCCTCGGCATAGCCCAGCGCCTGCGCCTGGGCCAGCACGGTGGCGAAGTCCAGGCCCTTGTCGCGCATCTCGGACAGGATGAAGTTGGTGGTGCCGTTGATGATGCCGGCCACCGATTCGATGCGGTTGGCCGTCAGGCCTTCGCGCAGCGCCTTGATGATCGGGATGCCGCCGGCCACGGCCGCTTCGAACGCGACGATCACGCCCTTCTCTTGTGCGGCGGCGAAAATCTCGTTGCCGTGCAGCGCCACCAGCGCCTTGTTGGCGGTGACCACGTGCTTGCCGTTGGCAATGGCTTGCAGCACCAGTTCGCGCGACAGCTCGTAGCCGCCGATCAGCTCGACGACGATGTCGATATCGGGATGGTTCACCACGGCGAACGGATCGCTGACAATCTCCACGCCCTCGCCGGTGACCGTGCGTGCGCGCTCGGTATTGCGCGCGGCAACCATCGTTACCTCGATGCCGCGGCCGGCGCGGCGGCGGATGTCTTCCTGGTTACGCTTAAGTACATTAAAGGTGCCGGCACCAACGGTGCCAATGCCCAGCAGGCCAACTTGAATCGGTTTCATAAAATCTGTTTCTCGTGAGGTCTGGGCGCGACGCGCTGGATCAGGCGTGGCGCCGTCGGTAACCGTCGAGGAAGCGCGCAATGCGTCCGCAAGCGTCGGTCAGGTCGTCGGAATTAGGCAGGAACACCAGCCGGAAATGGTCCGGGGCAATCCAGTTGAAGCCGGTGCCTTGCACCAGCAGCACTTTTTCCTCGGTCAGCAATTCGCAGATGAACTGCTGGTCGTCCGTGATCGGGTACATCTTCGGATCGAGGCGCGGGAACATGTAGAGCGCAGCTTTTGGCTTCACGCAGGACACACCCGGTATATCGGTAAGCAGTTTGTAGGCGAGATCGCGCTGCCGGAGCAGGCGCCCGCCCGGGCCCACCAGGTCATTGATGCTCTGGTGGCCGCCCAGCGCGGTCTGGATCGCGAACTGGCCCGGCGCGTTGGCGCACAGGCGCATCGACGCCAGCATGTTCAGGCCGTCGATATAGCCCTTGGCATGGCGCTTCTCGCCCGACACCACCATCCAGCCGGCGCGGTAGCCGCACGAGCGGTAGTTCTTCGACAGGCCATTGAGCGTGACGAACAGCACGTCGTCGGCCAGCGACGCCATCGAGACGTGCTCGGCCATGTCGTACAGCGTCTTGTCGTAGATTTCGTCGGCGTAGATGATCAGCTGGTGCTGGCGTGCCAGTTCGATGATCTCGAGCAGCACTTCGCGCGGATACAGGGCGCCGGTCGGGTTGTTCGGGTTGATGACGACGATGGCGCGCGTGTTCGGGGTGATCTTGCTGCGCATGTCGGCGATGTCGGGCATCCAGCCGGCACCTTCGTCGCAGATATAGTGGCGCGGCGCGCCGCCTGCCAGGCTGACGGCGGCGGTCCACAGTGGATAGTCGGGCGCCGGCACCAGCACCTCGTCGCCATTGTTGAGCAAACCCTGCATCGACATGACGATCAGTTCGGACGCCCCGTTGCCCAGGTAGATGTCGTCGATCGTCACGCCGGTGATGTTCTTCTCTTGCGTGTAGTGCATGACCGCCTTGCGCGGCGCGAACATGCCTTTGCTGTCCGTATAGCCGGCCGCGCCGTGCATGTTGCGGATCATGTCGCTGACGATCTCGTCCGGCGCATCGAAGCCGAACACGGCGAGGTTGCCGATATTGAGCTTGATGATCTTCTGGCCGTCTTCTTCCATCTGGCGCGCCTGCTCCAGGGCTGGTCCGCGGATCTCGTAGCAGACGTCGTCGAGCTTGTTCGATTTGGCAATCGGTCGCACAGTATCCCCTGGAAAATCGCCTGCACTGTTGCAGTGCGCAAAAATACCATTCTGCCCAAAGCGCACGGTTTAGGCAACCTTGCCGATCCGGTTACAATGGGCATCCGCACAGTCACCGCTAAACAGCGTCCACTTCGCCTATCGCCATGAAGCTCCATTCCGACAATACCCAGCAATACCAAACCGTGACCGGCGTCGATGCCAGCGGCGTCGAGATCAACGCCCAGCGTTACGACTACAGCCTGACGCTGCTGCCCGAGGTGCCGCCCCGCCCATGGAACGTGACCGATTTCGACCAGCTCACCGCCGCCCACTTCGATGAACTGGCGCAGGATGCGCCGGACGTCGTCATCCTCGGCACCGGCGCACGTCAGCGCTTCGTGCACCCGCGCCTGGTCACCAGCCTGTCGAGCCGGCACATCGGCGTGGAGAGCATGGACAACGGCGCCGCCTGCCGCACCTACAACGTGCTGATGGGCGAAGGCCGCAAGGTCACGCTGGCCCTGATCCTCGAACGCACCGCCTGAATCGATACAACAGCGGTTCAACAGGGCCGCAAACGTTTCAATCCGGGTAAATATTGCGATTCTGCCCACAAGAGTACTAGCGGCGGATAGCACCGACGGATTATCATGGGGTGCCGCTCCCCGCCATGGCGCGCCGGGAGGGTCACCCTGCAGCTGCGCTGCGACCGTCAGGAGAAACCCGTGGCCGAGAGCCAACTTGCAACCTTTGCCCCCTTCACCGCCCCGATGACGGGCGAGAAACCGTTCGAACTGCTCGGCCGTCCCGCCAAGTATACGGTGCTGTACTTTTACCCGAAGGACAATACGCCTGGCTGCACCACCGAGAGCATTGCTTTTCGCGAAGCCTATCCCGAGTTCCAGGCACTGGGCGCCGACATCTACGGCTTGTCCCGCGATTCGCTGCGCTCGCACGAGAACTTCAAGTCCAAGCTTGGCCTGCCGTTCGAACTGATCTCGGACGCCGATGAAGCCGTGTGCACGCAGTTCGACGTCATGAAGATGAAGAACATGTATGGCAAGAAAGTACGCGGGGTCGAGCGCAGTACGTTTGTCATTGACGCTCAAGGCCGATTGGTGAAAGAATGGCGTGGCGTGAAGGTCAGTGACCATGTGACTGAAGTGCTGGAATTTCTGAAGAGCCAGCCCTGACAATGGATGGCTCCAGTTTGTTCAACCTGCTGGATCGCTGCCACTTATTTTGAGTCGACCTGTAATTCAACCTGTCCTGCATCTGCACTATCCTCACCCGGTTGCCCGCCGGGCCGACGCATTGTCCGGCCCGGCCGTGTTGCAACAGTTCAACCGCAATTCCCCTTATCCCTGTTTAGTTGCGTCATTTCGTGCGCCAGCGCCATGTGGCCCGCGCGCGCACGGTCTTCCAGACTTTTTTTAGATTGAGAACCTGATGCCACTGCCAAAAATACCGAATGAGCCAGCAACCATGCTGCTGGTCAAAGATTACCCCAAGGCCGAACCCGGTCGTTCGCCGGTGCGTTCGATCTCGGCCAAGCCCGATCCCGAAGTCGATGACCTGATCAGCGGTCAAGCCGTGCCAACGCCGAAGTCGCGCGCACGCCGCAAAGCCGAAGACACCCTCGCCGCCGCGCAAGCACCCGTGCGTGCGGCTCCGGTTGCCGAAACGAAGCCTCAGGCTGCTCCCGTAGTTGTTTCCAAAGCAGCTCCAGAAGCCCCGAACGCTGTGCCCGTCACGGCCAAACTGCGCGAGCAGGATGCCGAGCAACTCCATTCCACCAAGCAGAAGCCAGTGGAAGCGCCGGTCAAGTCGTCCACCAGCCGCAAGGCCGACCGCTCGGGTTTGACCAAGGTGTTCGTGCTCGACACCAACGTGCTGATGCATGACCCAAGCTCGCTGTTCCGTTTCGAGGAACACGACGTCTATCTGCCGATGATGACGCTCGAGGAACTCGACAACCACAAGAAGGGCATGTCCGAAGTGGCGCGCAATGCACGCCAGGTCTCGCGCACGCTCGACGCCCTGATTGCCAACGTCGACGACGACGCGATCGAGTCCGGCATTCCGCTGTCCAAGCTGGGCAACAAGGATGCCAAGGGCCGCCTGTTGTTCCAGACCCGCCTGACGAGCGCGCCGCTGCCCGAAGGCCTGCCGGAAGGCAAAGCCGACAACCAGATCCTGGGCGTCGTGCGGGCACTCGAGCAGCAGCAGGCGGGCCGCGCGATCGTGCTGGTGTCGAAAGACATCAATATGCGCATCAAGGCGCGCGCGATCGGTTTGCCGGCCGAAGACTACTTCAACGACCACGTGCTGGAAGACAGCGACCTGCTGTACTCGGGCATCGTCCAGCTGCCGGACAATTTCTGGGACACGCACGGCAAGGACGTCGAATCGTGGCAGGAAAACAAGCAAGGCAACTCGGCAACCTACTACCGCGTCACCGGTCCGCTGATTCCAACGCTGCTGGCGAACCAGTTCGTCTACATGGAGCCGAAGGATGGCCAGTCGCCGCTGTACGCCCAGGTCAAGCAAATCGACGGCAAGACCGCCGTGCTGCAAACCCTGCGCGACTATAGCCACAACAAGAACAATGTGTGGGGCATCACCGCGCGCAACCGCGAGCAGAACTTCGCACTGAACCTGTTGATGAATCCGGAGTGCGACTTTGTCACGCTGCTGGGCCAGGCCGGTACCGGCAAGACCCTGCTGGCCCTGGCCGCCGGCCTGGCGCAAGTGCTCGAAACCAAGCTCTACAACGAGATCATCGTCACCCGCGTGACGGTGCCGGTCGGTGAAGACATCGGTTTCCTGCCAGGCACCGAAGAAGAGAAAATGTCTCCGTGGATGGGCGCATTCGACGACAACCTTGAAGTACTGATGAAGTCCGACGGCGATGCCGGCGACTGGGGTCGCGCGGCAACGCAAGACCTGATCCGCTCGCGCATCAAGATCAAGTCGCTCAACTTCATGCGCGGCCGCACCTTCGTCAACAAGTTCCTCATCATCGACGAAGCGCAGAACCTGACGCCCAAGCAGATGAAGACGCTGGTCACGCGCGCCGGTCCTGGCACCAAGATCCTGTGCTTGGGTAATATCGCGCAGATCGACACGCCATACCTTACCGAAGGCTCGAGCGGCCTGACCTATGTGGTCGACCGCTTCAAGGGCTGGAACCACGGTGGCCACGTCACGCTGGCACGCGGCGAACGCTCGCGCCTGGCCGATCACGCCAGCGACGTGCTGTAATCGTTGTGCCGCCTGCCCCGCGCAGGCGCAGTACCGCAACGCCCGCCCTTACCGGCGGGCGTTTTTTTTTGGCGCAGCCAGCGTTATCTGTCAGTGATGGTGACTGCGATGTGCATCAATCGCGCTACCATATCCATACGTTCAATCACACCATCATCGGAGAATGCCCGGCCGCCGCCTGGGCCACGGTCGACGTGCGCGCGCTGATTTTTTTGCACCGCCGTTGTCGAATGCGGGTGGCGCCGTTCGTCGTCGTCGTCAGGAGGCCGATCACCGGACTCCCATCACAGGAGAGCACCATGCGTTTCATGATCATCGTCAAAGCCAATGCCGACACCGAAGCGGGCGTCATGCCGCCGGAGTCCCTGATCGCCGCCATGCTCGACTACAACCAGGAGCTCGCCGCCGCCGGCGTGCTGCTCGACGGTAGCGGCCTGAAGCCCACCAGCCAGGGCTGGCGCATCCGCTACGAGGGAGACGAGCGGCGCGTCATCGACGGCCCGTTCACCGAAACCAGGGAACTGATCGCCGGCTATACGCTGATCCAGGTCGGCTCGCGCGAGGAAGCCATGGTATGGAGCCGGCGCTTCCCCAACCCGCACGGGCCAGGGGCACCGGCCGAGATCGAGGTGCGCCCGATGTACGAGCTCGCGGATTTCCCGCCATCCCCGTCGATCGAGCGCATGGGCGCGATGTCCTAGGGGCGCGATGGCGGGCGACATCGACAATCTGCTGGCCGCGCTGTGGCGCATCGAATCGGCGCGCATCGTCGGCCCGTCACAGTTGCGCCACATGACACCACACCCTTCTGCGCTGAACTATGCACAAGACATTTATCTCATACCGATGCCCGCGAGCTACAATCTCGCTATGATCTACGCTGTATGGAATTGTGCGGTTCTGACCTGGCAGGGAATGCATCATGAAATTTCGTTTTTGGGGAGTACGCGGATCGATCCCGTCCCCGGGGCCACGCACGGCGCGCTATGGCGGCAACACGACCTGCATCGAGGTGCGCACCGATGACGACACGCTGATCGTGCTCGATGGCGGCACCGGCCTGTTCCCGCTGGCCCAGCATCTGCTGGCCCGGCCGCCCGTGCACGCCAATCTCTTCATCACGCACAGCCACTGGGATCACATCCATGGCCTGCCCTTTTTCACGCCGCTGTTCGTCAAGGGCAGCCGCGTGCGCCTGCATGGCGCGCACGATCCGATCACGGGCCGTGGCATCGAGCACGTGATGGGCGTGCAGTTGCAAAACAGCTATTTCCCCGTCGGCGAAACGGACATGAGCGCCACCATCGAGTACTGCACGCTGAACATTGGCGAACCGATCGCGGTGGGCGATGCGCTGGTGGCGAACGTGGTGACGAACCACCCGGTGACCAACCTCGGCTACCGCATCGACTGCAACGGCAAGTCAGTGTTCTTCACGGGGGACCACGAACCCTGGTACAACCCGCATCCGGCCGGGCACCCGCTGCACGCAGCGGCCGAGACGCAGATGCGCGAGGCCGAACGTCGCATGGACACCGTGATGGCGGGCGTGGATGCGCTGATCGTCGATTGCTCGTACACGCGCGACGAATACCCGTCCAAGCGGGGCTGGGGCCACGGTACGTTTGACGGCGCCATCGCGATGGCACTGCGCGTTGGCGCACGCACGCTGTACTGCACGCACCACGAACCGACCCGCGGCGACGATGAACTCGAGGCGGCGTTTGCCGACGTGATGGCGCGCCATTCCGGCTGCCTGGGCGAGTTGCAGGTGCTGCTGGCCTACGAAGGCCTCGCCGTCGATCTCGGCTAGCCGACGTCACGCCCACGCTCACCTGTCAATTCTGTCAGGATATCGCACGCGGCTTCCGGCGTAGAATGATGTGCGGCTGTCAATACCGAACAGCCACTCTACCGAGCCTGCGACCATGACCTTTCCGCTGACATCACTCATCACTTCCTGCGCTGCCGCCCTGTTGCTGGTCGCCTGCACCACCCCTGCCCCTGTTAGCCCTGCCCCCGACGGCGCGAAGACGGCGAGCGTGCGCGAAGAACGCAGCACCCCGATCGGCACCTACCTGCCACGCAAGAAAGGCCAGACAGCCAACAATGTCGGCACCGTCAGCGAGGTCGAGCGCGAGAACATGAAGAATTCCAGCGTCGGCACGGGCGCGATGACGCAGCACTGAAAAGAAAACGGCGCCAATGGCGCCGTTTTCAATCATGATCAAGCCACGATTACATGATCTTGGTGCCGATCCACCAGGCCACCGCCGCCATGAAGGCCGACGCTGGAATCGTGAAGATCCACGCCCACACGATATTGCCCGCCACGCCCCAGCGCACGGCCGAAGTCTTGCGCGCGGCGCCCACGCCGACGATGGCGCCGGTGATCGTGTGCGTCGTCGAGACCGGAATGCCGAATGCGCTCGATAGCAGCAGCGTGACCGCACCGCCCGTTTCGGCGCAGAAACCGCCGACCGGCTTGAGCTTGGTGATCTTCTGGCCCATGGTCTTGACGATGCGCCAGCCGCCGAACAGCGTGCCGAAGGCAATCGCCGCGTAGCACGAGATGATCACCCAGGCCGGTGGATATTCGGCCGTCGCGCTCGTGTAACCGGCGGCGATCAGGAGCATCCAGATGATGCCCATCGTTTTTTGCGCGTCGTTGCCACCGTGGCCCAGCGAATAGGCCGCCGCCGAGACCAGCTGCAGCTTGCGGAACAGATTGTCGACCTTTCGGGGCGTGGACTTCACGAAGATCCAGGCCACCATCAGCATGATGATCGAACCGAGCGCGAAGCCCAGCAGCGGTGCGACGACGATGAACGCCACGGTCTTGATCAGGCCACCCGAGATCAGCGAGCCGGTGCCCGCCTTGGCCACAGCCGCGCCCACCAGACCGCCGATCAGCGCGTGCGACGACGACGAGGGAATGCCGTAGTACCAGGTGATGACGTTCCACGAGATCGCCCCGACCAGCGCGCCAAAGATCACGTAGTGGTCGACCACGTGCGGGTCGATCGTGCCCTTGCCGATGGTTTGGGCGACCTTCATGTTGACCACGAAGATCGCGATGAAGTTGAAGAATGCCGCCATTGCGACGGCGTGCTGGGGTTTCAGGACCCCGGTCGAGACCACGGTGGCAATCGAGTTTGCCGAATCGTGAAAACCGTTCATGAAGTCGAATACCAGTGCCAGGAGCACGAGCATTCCCAGCACGTAGATGCTGATGTTGAGATTATCCATGGTTATGCAGGTCTGCGACGCTCACGCGTTTTCGACGATGATGCCTTCGATGATGTTGGCCACGTCTTCGCAGCGATCGGTGACCGTCTCGAGAA
Source organism: Telluria sp. LT2P80 (assembly GCF_059685955.1). Taxonomy (NCBI): domain Bacteria; kingdom Pseudomonadati; phylum Pseudomonadota; class Betaproteobacteria; order Burkholderiales; family Oxalobacteraceae; genus Telluria; species Telluria sp. LT2P80. The sequence continues at coordinate 610,806 of NZ_JCASIO010000001.1, forward strand.
TCTCGTAGATGGCCTTCATCTTGATCAGGTTGCGCACGTCCGGCTCGTCGCGGAACAGCTTGGACATGGCCGCGCGCATCACGTGGTCGGCGTCCGATTCCAGGCGGTCGATCTCTTCGCACAGCGCGACGATCTTGGCGGCATTGTCCATATTGTGCAGGAGGGAGACGGCTTCCTCCACCTTCAGACAGCAGGCCAGGCACAGCTCGGCCAGGCGTTTGGCTTCCGGCGTGACGGCTTGCAGGTCGTACAGCGAAATCGTCTGGGCCGCGTCTTCCATCATGTCCAGGATGTCATCCATGCGCGTGATCAGCTTGTGAATGTCGTCGCGGTCGATCGGCGTGATGAAGCTCTTGTGCAGCAGGTCGACCGTGGCATAGGTGATCTTGTCAGCCTGCTTTTCGATCGTCTCGATCGCATGGGTGCGCGTTTCGAGGTCGTCGAAGTTGGTCATCAGGCTGACCATTTCCTGCGCCCCTTTGACGCACAATGCGGCGTGCTGATTGAAAAGATCGAAAAACTTGCCCTCGGTGGGCATGAAACGTCCAAACATAGATTCTCCGTATTGACTCTCTGGGATTACGGGGTCGCGCCGAAAATGCGGCCACGCGTAAAGGCGGCCATTAAAACATCAATGGCCGCCTTGGTGTTACTACAAATGGTTATTTAGTCACCCTGATACACAGACAGGTTGCCGCTGTAATTGCCGAACTTGGTGTACTGGCCGATCCAGGTCAGGCGGATCGCGCCAATCGGACCGTTACGCTGCTTGCCGATAATGATCTCGGCCGTGCCCTTGTCGGGCGAATCGGGGTTGTAGACCTCGTCGCGGTACAGGAAGATGATGACGTCGGCATCCTGCTCGATTGCGCCGGATTCGCGCAAGTCGGACATCACGGGGCGTTTGTTCGGCCGTTGCTCCAGCGAGCGGTTCAGCTGCGACAGCGCCACCACCGGGCACTGCAGCTCTTTGGCCAGGCCCTTGAGCGAGCGCGAAATTTCCGAGATTTCAGCCGTGCGGTTGTCGCCCGGCTGGCTACCCTGCATCAGCTGCAGGTAGTCGACGATGATCAGCCCCAGCTTGCCGCACTGGCGTGCCAGGCGCCGCGCACGTGCCCGCATCTCGATCGGGTTCAGCGCCGGGGTTTCGTCGATGTACAGCTGGGCGTCGTTCATCTTCTGGATGGCGTGCGTCAGGCGCGGCCAATCCTCGTCGTTCAGGCGGCCCGTACGCAGGCGGTGCTGGTCGAGCTGGCCGACCGAACCCAGCATACGCATCGCCAGCTGGGTGCCGCCCATCTCCATCGAGAAGATCGCCACTGGCAGCCCGGCTTCGATGGCGACGTTCTCGCCGATATTGACCGAGAACGCGGTCTTGCCCATCGACGGACGGCCGGCAACGATGACGAGGTCGCCCGGCTGCAGGCCCGACGTCATGCGGTCGAGGTCGATGAAGCCGGTCGGCACGCCGGTGATCTCACCCTGATTCTCGCGGCTGTAGAGTTCGTCAATGCGCTCGACGACCTGCGTCAGCAGCGGCTGGATCGGATTCCAGCCCTGCTGGCCGCGCGAGCCGGATTCGGCGATGGCAAAGATCTTGGACTCGGCTTCGTCGAGCATCTGCTTGACTTCCTTGCCCTGCGGATTGAACGCATTGCCCGAGATTTCATCGGCCACGGTGATCAGCTTGCGCAGGATGCCGCGGTCGCGCACGATCTCGGCGTAGCGCCGGATATTCGCGGCGGACGGCGTGTTCTGCGCCATCGCATTCAAGTATTGCAGGCCGCCCACGTCATCGGCCTTGCCGAGCTGATTGCAGGCTTCGTACACGGTGATCACGTCGGCCGGCTTGCCGCCGTTAATCAGGCGCACCATCTGTTCGAAGATGATGCGGTGGTCGTAGCGGTAGAAGTCTTCCGCGTTCATGAAGTCGGCGATACGGTCCCACGCGGCGTTATCGCGCAGCAGGCCGCCAATGACGGACTGCTCGGCTTCGATGGAGTGCGGGGGGATGCGCAGGGCGTCGAGTTGCGGATCTGGAGATGCTGCGTTCATGGGCGGGATTATACCTTTTCCAGTCCTGTGACTGACATGGTTGGAAAGCCGAAAAGCAAAAAAGCCGGGCGAACCCGGCTTTTTCAGAACTGCGTGCTCAGCACATGTACGGCGTGTGCTTAGGCAGCTTCGCCCACAACGGCGACGGTGATTTCCGACACGACGTCGGTGTGCAGAGCGACTGCAACCGGGAATTCGCCGGTGGTTTTCAAAGGGCCGGTCGGCAGGCGCACTTGCGACTTCTCGACAGCGAAACCTTGCTTGGTCAGCGCTTCGGCGATGTCGAAGTTGGTGACCGAACCGAACAGACGGCCATCAACGCCGGCTTTCTGGCCGATGGTGACGGTCATGCCGCTCAGCTTGTCGCCTTCTGCCTGGGCAGCCGACAGCTTTTCAGCTGCTGCTTTTTCCAGTTCAGCGCGCTTGGCTTCGAACTCGGCGACGGCGCCGGCGGTAGCGCGGCGGGCCATCTTTTGTGGGATCAGGAAGTTACGTGCGTAACCGTCCTTGACCTTGACGACGTCGCCCAGGTTGCCGACGTTGACTACTTTTTCCAACAGAATGATTTGCATAGTGATCTCCAGATGTCTGACTGTCGTGACCGACGATTAACCGTGGTGCAGGTCGGTGTACGGCAGCAGCGCAAGGTAGCGTGCGCGCTTGATCGCGGTGTCGACCTGACGCTGGTAGTGCGCCTTGGTGCCGGTCAGACGTGCTGGCATGATCTTGCCGTTTTCCTGGACGAAGTCCTTCAGGGTGTCGACGTCCTTGTAGTCCACCTGCTCAACGCCAGCGGCGGTGAAGCGGCAGAATTTCTTGCGCTTGAACAGCGGGTTTTGCTGTTTGCGCTTCTCTTTGAGTTTCGCTTTGTTTTTGTCGAACTTTTTACCGAATGCCATTTGAGGCTCCTGTATCTAAATTGCCGGGTTAAGCGGCACTGAAATCAATGATGTGAAACACCAGGGCTTTGCTGTTGCGATTTTTCCGTGCAAGAAATCCGTTGAACCTGTAGCTGGCGCCCAATTCGGCGCTGGCAAACCTGCCCGAAATCTCGCCCGCGGCGAACGCAGGGACTTCGAACGCGACCGACCTTTCGACTCCGGCCTCTTCCTGCTGCGATTCGTGCATCAGGACGGCTGAAACGATTGGCACACCGGCCGGGGTGTAACGCAGTACGTCGCGCTCGGCGATGGTCGCCATGAGCTGGAGGTGGTTTGCGCTGTGCACCCGGTATTACTGGTTACTACGAATAACTGGGAAAAACTTAAGCAGCAGCAGGCGCTGGCGCAGCGGCTGGAGCGGCTGCTGGCGCAGCGGCTTCGGCACGGTGGCTCTTGGCTGCGTCTTCGCGCTGCACCGATTTCATCATCGGCGACGGTGCGGTTTCAGCTTTTTTCAGCTTGACGGTCAGGTGACGCAGAACCGCATCATTGAACTTGAATGCAGTTTCCAGCTCGACCAGGGTCTCGTTGTCGCATTCGATGTTCAGGCAGATGTAGTGTGCTTTTGGCAGCTTCTGGATCTGGTATGCCATCTGGCGGCGGCCCCAGTCTTCAACGCGATGGATGTTACCGCCGCGGCTGGTCACCGTGGTCTTGTAACGCTCGATCATCGCCGGGACTTGTTCGCTCTGGTCCGGATGGACGATAAACACGATTTCATAATGACGCATGCATTACTCCTTGAGGACGTTTAACAAATGCCCACCTCGGCGTCAAGACGAGTGTGGGAAGGGAAAGCCGGCAATTATAACCCGAATATCGGTGACTTGGAAACCCCCGATGATGCGTTATCGCCTCGTTTGGCGCCGCAACGGGCATATCTGACTCGACAATTCCACGGTTTTGACGGCTGTTTGCACTCTGAATCGCGATTTTCGCGATATTTTTTGCGTTTCCCCTTGCGCGCGCGAGAATACTGTACAAAAATACAGGTTACATACATAACCGGTTGCTGTAACACATTTATGCTAAAGCTCACTGCACGGCAAGAACAGATCCTGAACCTGATCAAGGAAGCGATCGAGAACACCGGTTTCCCTCCGACCCGGGCTGAAATCGCTTCTGAATTGGGTTTCCGCTCGGCCAATGCGGCTGAAGAACATCTGCAAGCACTGGCGCGCAAGGGCGCCATCGAAATTTCGCCCGGCACGTCGCGCGGCATCCGCCTGATCGGCGCGAGCGTCGAGGCGATCCCGATGCCGCCGCCGTCGTTCATGTCGCTGCCGCTGGTCGGGCGCGTCGCAGCGGGCAATCCCATCCTGGCGCAAGAGCACGTTGAAGCCACCTACAACGTCGACGCGGCCATGTTCGCGGCGCGGCCCGATTTTCTGCTGAAGGTCAAGGGCTGGTCGATGCGCGATGCCGGCATCATGGATGGCGACTTTTTGGCGGTCAAGAAAATCGACAGCGCCAAAAACGGGCAGATCGTTGTTGCGCGCCTGGGCGACGAAGTCACGGTCAAGCGCTATCGCAAGACGGGCGACCTGGTCGAACTGCTGCCAGAGAACCCCGACTTCAACATCATTGCCGTCTCGCCGGACGAAGAGTTTGCGCTTGAAGGCCTGGCTGTCGGCCTGATGCGTAGCTGGAACTGATGGAACGGCGCCGGTCTCCCCGGCCGGCGCTTGCTTTACCCGGCCTTGCCCTACCCGGCATTGCTTAGTTCGACGCCTTCTTCACCACGGCATTGTGCTGGTTGATGAATGCCTCGGTGGCATTGCGCCACGCTGCAAAATCCGCCAGGATCATCTTTGAATTGACCTTCGCGCCTTCCGCGATATTCTGCCGCACCTGTTCCAGGTAGGCTGCCGAGGCGTCCGCCTCCTGCTTGTTCATCAGCTTGGCAATATCAGCCGGGATCTTCTTGGTCAGCGGCGACTGCGCGTTCAAATTCGTCACCATCTTGTTGTAGCAATCCTGCCAGCCGGTCACCAGCTTGTTGACGCGATCGATCTCGTCATTCACCTTCGACACGGCCGGAATGCGCGGCGACGGGCAGCGGTATTCGCCCGACTGCAGCTCGGCGCCGTCGTAGCCCTTGATCCAGTAATCGATTTCGGCGCGCTTCGTGACACGCTGCTCCATGACGACCAGCGATTGGGCCGCGACCTTGTTGCCCTTGGCGGCCGACTTCTCGAACAACGCCTTGGCCGCCGCCTCGTCAACGGTGCCCGCTTCGCCATACCAGTACATCTGGCCCAGTTGCTGCTGTGCCTGCGGATTGCCGGCATTGGCCAGCTTGGTATAGAGCTTGAGCGCGCCCGCGTAATCCTTCTTTTCGAACAGCGCGTTGGCGTCTTCCAGCTCGCCCGCATAGGCGGCGCTGGCAATAGTCAGAGAAAGGCAGAGCAGGAAACGTTTCATGGGCATCCGAAGAAAATGACAAGCTGACGATGGGGCATCATAGCCCCCTTTTACAGCGGGACTCAACCGTAAAAATGACAAGGCCGGCATTGCGCCGGCCTTCTTTGCATGGCTTTACGCCGCGCGGTAACGCCACGCGGTAACGCCGCGCGGTAACGCTACGCGGTAACGCCGCGCGGTACGCCGTACTTACGCGTCCAGCGCCTGGCGGAAGTCTTCGACCAGGTCGTCGGTGTCCTCGATGCCCACCGACACACGGATCAGCGACTCGGCAATGCCCATGCTGGCACGGCGCTCGGCGCCCATCTCGAAGAAGATCGTGTGGGCCACCGGAATGACCAGCGTGCGGTTGTCACCCAGGTTCGACGCAGGAATCGCCAGCTGCAGGCGGTTGAGGTAATCGAACGGATCGATGGACTCGTGCAGTTCGAAGCTGAGCAGCGAACCACCGGCGCGAAACAGCGACGTGACGATACCGTGTTGCGGATGCGACGCCAGGCCCGGATAGTGGACCTTTGCCACGCGCTCATCCGCCTCGAGCATCGTGGCCAGCGCCAGTGCATTGGCGCAGGTGCGGGTCATGCGCAGCGCCAGTGTCTCGGCGCCAACGGCGATGTGATGCGCCGCTTCCGGCCCGAGCGACGCGCCGAAGTCGCGCAGCGCTTTCGCACGCAGCTGCGCCATGCCCTGGGCGTGCGCCGGCTGCTTGCGGAAATTCGGTGCGATGTTCGGATACGCGCTCCAGTCGAACAGACCGGTATCGGTCAGCGCGCCGCCCAGCGCGATGCCGTGGCCGCCAATCGACTTGGTCAGCGAGTTGACCACGAGACCGGCGCCCACGCTCTTCGGGCGGAACAGCCATGGCGACGTCATCGTGTTGTCGACCACGTACAGGATGCCCCGCTCACGGCACAGCTCGCCGATGCGGGCCAGGTCCGCCACTTGCGTGCGCGGATTGGCGATCGTCTCGACAAACACCATGCGCGTGTTCGGCGTCAAGGCTGCTTCCACCTGCGCCACGTCGGTCGCATCGACAAAGGCGACATCGACGCCCTGCCCCGCCACCGTCTGCCACAGGCTGTTGGTGTTACCGAACAGGAAGCTCGACGAAACGATGGCGTCGCCTGCCTTGAGCAGCGCCTGGAACAGCGCGCCGATGGCCGCCATGCCGGTGCCGAAGCACAGCGTGGCGACGCCATCTTCCATCTTGCTGACCTTGTCCTCGAGCGCGCTGATGGTGGGATTGCCCTGGCGACCGTAACGGAAGCCCGGCTCCTTGCCCTGGAACACGGACGCCAGTTGACGCGCATCCGTATAGCCGAACGCGACCGACGTGTGAATCGGCTTGTGCAGCGAACCATGCTCGATCGGCTTGTGCCGGTCGTTGTGCAGGATGGTCGTGGTAAAGCCGTAGGATTTTTTCTCGCTCATGCTTACTCGGCGGCGACAGCGGGGTTCAGGTTCAGCTGGGTACGGACCTGGTCTTCGTCCTTGGCAGCAGGATTGTGACGCGCGGTTTCCTGGCGATCGAGGTATTCCGGGGTCACGTCGCCCGTCACGTAGATGCCATCGAAGCACGACGCCTCGAAGTTCTTCAGTGCCGGATTGACGTCCGAAATCGAACGCTTGAGGGCATCGATGTCCTGGTAGATCACGCGGTCGGCCGTGATCTCGCGGCAGACTTCCTCGGTCGTGCGGCCGTAGGCGATCAGCTCGTCGCGGGTCGGCATGTCGATGCCGTACACGTTCGGGTACAGCACCGGTGGCGCGGCCGACGCGAAGTACACCTTGCGCGCGCCGGCTTCACGGGCCATCTGCACGATCTCGCGGCTGGTGGTGCCGCGCACGATCGAGTCGTCGACCAGCAGCACGTTCTTGTCCTTGAACTCGGAAGTGATGGCGTTGAGCTTCTGGCGTACCGACTTCTTGCGCATGCCCTGGCCCGGCATGATGAAGGTGCGGCCGATGTAGCGGTTCTTGATGAAGCCTTCGCGGTATTCCACGCCGAGTTTCAATGCCAGCTGGATGGCAGCCGGACGCGACGAATCGGGAATCGGCATGACAACGTCGATGTCTTCGACCGGGATTTCACTGAGCACCTTGTCGGCCAGGTATTCGCCCATGCGCAGGCGGGTGGCGTAGACCGAGGCGCCGTCGATCACCGAGTCCGGACGGGCCAGGTAGACAAATTCGAACGCGCACGGGTTCAGCGACGGGTTCTCGGCGCATTGGCGCTCGGACAGCTTGCCGTCGTTGGTGATGAAGACCGCTTCGCCCGGCGCGATGTCGCGCACGAAGCGGAAGCCCAGGCCTTCGAGGGCGACCGACTCGCTGGCCACCAGGTATTCGTTGCCGTTTTCGGTTTCGTTCACGCCCAGGCACAGCGGACGGATGCCGAACGGATCGCGGAAGGCCAGCATGCCATGGCCGGCGATCTGCGCAACGACAGCGTAGGCGCCACGCACGCGGCGGTGCACGACAGCGACCGCCTTGAAGATCGCGTCGGCGTCGAGCGAGAAGCCATCGGCCGCTTCCTGGATTTCGTGGGCCAGCACGTTGAGCAGCACCTCGGAATCGGAATCCGTGTTGATGTGGCGGCGGTCGTTGCGGAACAGCTCATCCCTGAGCTGGGCCTGGTTGGTCAGGTTGCCGTTGTGCGCGAGCGTGATGCCGAATGGCGCGTTGACGTAGAACGGTTGCGCCTCTTCTTCGCTCGACGAACCTGCGGTCGGGTAACGGCAGTGGCCGATTCCGGTATTGCCCTGCAGCGAACGCATGTTCCGGGTACGGAAAACGTCACGTACCAGGCCGTTGGCCTTGAACATCGAGAACATGCTGCTGTGATTGGTCGCAATGCCCGCAGCGTCCTGGCCGCGGTGCTGCAGCAGCAGCAATGCATCGTACAGAAGCTGGTTGACGGGAGACTGCGAAACGACGCCGACGATGCCACACATGAGGTGCTCCTAAAAGCTTGGGTGCAAAATGACAGAAAACTGCGAAAACTACGGCTACTGGTTCAGTAATTAATATGCTCCGCGAAGGCAGCGGGCAAGAATGGTTTGACGGTGCGCGCGCCGGTCTCGGCAATGGGTGACAACAGCGCGTCGCGCCAGAATGCCTGCTGCGGGATCTGCGTCATCCCGCACAATATGACGCCGGCCAGCACGATCACAATGCCCCGTGCCAGGCCGAACAGGCCGCCAAGGCCCCGGTCCGCCAGCGACAGGCCGGTGGCGGCAACCACCGCACCGATCGCCATCGACAGCAGGCCCATCAGGATTCGTACGCCCAGGAACAGCACGATAAAGGCCGCCATCAGGCGCGCGGACCCGCCCGGAATCACCTCGGGCAGCAAGGGTGCGAGCTGGGCGCCGTAGACATTGGCCACCACGAAGGCGACCACCCAGCCCACCAGCGACAGAATTTCCTTTACCAGGCCGCGCAGCGTGCTGATCACGACGGAGGCGATCAGCACGAACAGCACCAAATAATCGAAGATCGTCACGCGGCAGCGAGGATCAGAGCGGCACCATCGAGCCGGACAGACCGATGCCGCTCAGTTTGGCGCGCACTTTCTCTGCTTCTTCCTTGCTGAACGGGCCGACCCGCACGCGGATCAGTTCGCCAGACTTCTGGGTGAATGACGCAACGCCGGCAGCGCGCAGGCGGCTTTGCAACTCGGTGACTTTTTCCTGGCTGGCCAGCGCGGCAACCTGCACCACGAAGCGCGGCGCCGGGCCTTCGGCCTTGACCGTCTTCGGCTCGGCCTTGGCGGCTGGCTTGTCCTCGAGGATCGCGATGGCGCGGGCGGCGTCGTCCGGACGGGCCGGCTTGGTGACGTGCTCGGCTTTCGGATGCGACTCGGCGGCTTTCTCGACGACCTTGACCGGCTTTTTCTCGGGCTCGGGCTTTTTCTCGGTCTTGACGGGTTCAGGCTTCGTCACCGGCTTAACGTCGGGTTCGGCCTTTGGCTTGGCTTCAGGCTTTGGCTTGACGGTCTCGACTGGCTTGACGGTTTCGACCGGCTTGGCTGGCTCGAGCATGCGCATTGGCGGCACCTCGCTGGCCACTGGCGCTGCGGCCACGGCGACCGGCGGCGTACGCGTGCCGGCCGGTGGCGCCGGGACTGGATCGATGATTTCTTCGTCGCTGTCGACGCTGGCCGTTGGCGCAACCTGCTCGGACGGCACCGGCAGCGGCGCAGCCTTGTCCTTGTCGGGGATGTGGATCGCGATGTCGGTGGCCAGCGGCTTGGGCTCGGAATCGAGCAGCATTGGCAGGGCCACGACGGCGGCCAGGACCAGCGCAATGGCGCCGACCAGGCGGCGGCGCGCGCGTTTTTTCTCGGGCAGGATCGGATCGCCACGGCTCGAGCGGCGACCGCCCTCACCGGCCGAGCTGGCACGCTTGGAGCGTGCGCGCTCGGTGTAGGCGGCCTCGTCGTCCTTGACGAAGTGACCGCTGTCACGAACAGTTTCTTGCTTGTTTTTAGTGCCGAACGAGAACAAGCCCATGCGATTGAGGTATCAGTGTAGTGAGGATTTACGGGCCGCCATCACGCCGGCAACCGTGTAGAACGAACCAAAGACCACAATTCTATCATTCTCCTCAACCCGGCTCAGCGCATTCGCATAAGCGTCGGCGGGCGAATCGAAGGTGGTGACCGAAAAATCGCCCGCTTTCGCGCCCGCTGGCTTCAATTCAGCGATCTTGTCGGCCAGTGCCGCAGGGTCGGCCGAGCGCGGCGAATCGAGGCGCGTGACGCACCAGTGATCGATCACCGATGCCATCGGCGCGATGACGGCGTCGATGTCCTTGTCGTCCATGATGCCGAACACCGCGTACGTGAAGCGGTGAAAGCCCATATTGCCGAGGTTCTGCGCGAGCGTCGCGGCGGCGTGCGGATTGTGGGCCACGTCCAGGACCTGGGTCGGACGGCCGGCCAGCACCTGGAAGCGGCCCGGCAGCTCGACCATTGCCAGGCCGGCGCGGGTTTCCTGGGCGCCGCACGGCAAGGTCATGCGCAGCGCCTCAAGGGCCGCCAGCGCCGCAGACGCATTGAGCAACTGATTGGCGCCACGCAGGGCCGGATAGGCCAGCGAGTTGCGGCGCCCGGTGCGGCCGGCAAAGCTCCACTGCTGCTGGTCACCCTGGTAGTTGAAGTCGCGGCCCAGCAGCCACAGGTCGGCGCCGATGCTGGTCGCATGGTCGATCAGCGACTGGGGCGGCACCGGGTCGCTGCAGATGGCGGTTTTTCCCGCGCGGAAGATGCCGGCTTTCTCGAAGCCGATTTTTTCGCGTGTGTCGCCCAGATAGGCCGTGTGGTCGATGTCGATGCTGGTGACGATCGACACGTCGGCATCGATCACGTTGACGGCATCGAGTCGCCCGCCCAGGCCGACTTCGAGGATGGCGACATCGATCTCGCTGGTCGACAGCAGGTGCGCAATGGCCAGCGTGGTGAACTCGAAGTACGTGAGGTCAATCTCCCCGCGCGCGGCTTCGACGGCGTTGAAGGCGGCGATCAACACATCATCGGAGGCCATCTCGCCATTGATGCGGGCGCGTTCATTGAAGTCGAGGAAGTGCGGCTTGATGTAGAGGCCGACGCGGTAGCCAGACTGCAGCAACACCGACTCGAGCATCGCGCAGGTCGAACCCTTGCCGTTGGTGCCGGCCACCATGATCACGGGGCATGAGAACGCCAGCTGCAGGCGTTCCTTGACGGCGCGGACGCGGTCCAGGCCCATGTCGATATGGGTTTCGGCATGACGCGATTCGAGCAGCGCGAGCCAGTCGGGCAAGGTAGTCGGAAGTGGGGACATGGTGCTCAGAAAAGAGGGATTCGGCGGGCGATACGGGAAATAAAAAAGGCGGCCGCGGGGGCCGCCGTCTGGCATGCCCGCGCCGGTCGCCCCTGGCGATCATGTTCGCGGGTTGCCCTCGCGGCGGCCTTTGGATCGATCAGGCCAGCACTTCGGTCGCCTGGTTTTGCAGCAGGGCCAGCAGACGCGCAATTTCTTCGCGCATCTTGCGACGGTCGACGATCATGTCGACAGCGCCCTTCTGGACCAGGAACTCGGCGCGCTGGAAGCCTTCCGGCAATTTCTCACGCACCGTGTTCTCGATGACACGCGGGCCGGCGAAGCCGATCAGGGCCTTCGGCTCAGCGATGACCACGTCGCCCATGAAGGCGAACGAGGCCGAGACACCGCCCATGGTTGGGTCGGTCAGCACGCTGATGAACGGCAGCTTCTTCTCGGACAGCTTGGTCAGCATCGCGGTGGTCTTGGCCATCTGCATCAGCGACAGCAAACCCTCTTGCATGCGCGCGCCACCAGTGGCGGTAATGCAAATGAACGGCACCTTCTGCTCGAGCGCAACCTGGGCGCCGCGGACAAACCGCTCACCGACCACCGAACCCATCGAGCCACCCATGAATTCGAATTCGAAGCAGGCCACGACCACCGGCAAGCTCATGATCGAGCCGCCCTGGACGATAAGCGCATCGGTCTCGCCGGTGGCTTCCATCGCCGCCTTGAGGCGGTCCGGATACTTCTTGCTGTCCTTGAACTTCAGGGTATCGACTGGCAAGGTCTCCTGGCCAATGTCGTAGCGGCCGCCTTCATCGAGCAGCGAATCCAGACGCGCGCGGGCACGGATGCGCATGTGATGGGAGCACTTCGGGCACACGTGCAGGTTGGACTCGATATCCGCCCGGTACAGCACCGACTCGCACGACGGACACTTGACCCAGAGGCCCTCGGGCATGGTCTTGCGGTTAGCGGCATCGGAGCGCTGGATCCGAGGGGGCAGCAGTTTTTCCAACCAACTCATATTCTCTCCTTTGCGGCAAATCTTACAGTGGGGCGTAGTGTAGCCGCTCGGAGGCAGCTTGTCGAATCGTAGCAAGCCACCAATATTGCCAACAAAACATCACACGTCGCCACCGCCCCGCGCCCACGGCCACCACCACCAAATAATGAGGGTCAGAGTCGAATTGTTTGACAACTTCCGATAATTTCCCAATAAATAGCACCGATCCTCGGCTGAATGAACGCCGAGTTTGATCTCCAAAGCAAAATGAGGGACAGAGTCACGTTGATGAGCTAAATAATCAATTTCCCAACAATTAGGGTCAGAGTCGACTTATTGGGCAATTCCTCAAAGTTGTCAAACAATTCGACTCTGACCCTAATTTATTTATGCGGCAATGTTGGCGATTATTTCGCTGGCGAAGCGATGTCGTTGACGGTGTATTCAACGCCTCCCAAGCGTGCAGCCACGATGTTATAGATCCATGCGCTCAGCATTCCTGCCAAATAGATGCTGACGATATACGCAACTGCAAACAGAATGACCACACCTGCCCCGATGGGCGGCATCTCCGCGCCCGTCAACATGGCGATGAGAACGATCGCCAGCACTGGGAGCATAGCGATGAAATAAACTGCCGCCAACATCTTTCCAAACTGGGCAACTGCAATGTGCTTGACACGCTTTTTCATTGGACACTCCCTCAGGTTGCGCTACGGAGAGATCAATTTACTGAGGAAAAATGAAAAAGCTTTAAGCTGGCGCAACCAGCAGGAAAGATGTGGCAGTACGCCTGTAATAAACCCATCGGCCATAACCATCGCAACCGGATATTAAAAAGATTTGCCAGGCAATCGCCAAAAAGTTGTTAAACAATTCGACTCTGACCCTAATTGGATTGCAAGAGCATAGAGGCAATCACAATGAGGGTCAGGGTCGAATTAAGTGACAACATTTTCCGAAGAAATTGCTCAATAATTCGACTCTGGCCCTCATTGATATGACGGTGGCGGGTTAGCGGGCGTCGAGGGCGGTGCGGATGGTGGTGGTGAAGGCGCGAACGGCGTCGACGGCCTGGTCTGGCGGGCTGTTTTCGATTTCCTGGATGATGCGGCTGCCGATCACGACAGCGTCGGCCACTTCGGCCACGGCTCTCGCCGTGGCGCCGTCGCGGATGCCGAAGCCTACGCCGATCGGCAGTTTGACGTGCTCGCGGATCGCGGCCACGCGGCGGGCGACGTCGGCGGTGTCGATGGTGCCGGCGCCCGTCACGCCTTTCAGCGAGACGTAGTAGCTGAAGCCGCCACCGTACTGGGCCACTTGCTTGACGCGCTCCGTGGTCGACGTCGGCGCAAGCAGGAAAATCAGGTCCAGGCCGTTGTCGCGCATCTCGGTGGCGAACGCGGCGCATTCTTCGGGCGGGTAGTCGACGACGATCGCGCCGTCAGCGCCCGCTTCTTTGGCGCAGCGGATGAATTCGGTCTGGCCGATGCGCTCGATCGGGTTGGCGTACCCCATCAGGACCACCGGCGTGTCGGGGTCGTTCTTGCGAAATTCGCGCACGAAGCCGAATACGTCTTTCAGGCCGACGTTGAATTTCAGTGCGCGCTCGCAGGCGCGCTGGATGACCGGGCCTTCGGCCATCGGGTCCGAAAATGGCACGCCCAGTTCGAGGACGTTGGCGCCGCCCTCCACCAGTGCGTGCATCAGCGGGACGGTCAGTTCGGGGCCCGGGTCGCCCGCGGTGATAAAGGTGACGAGCGCGGTCTTGTTGTCCGCTTTAAGTGCGGTAAAAGTCTGTTCGATGCGGGACATGCTGGGTTCCTCTGGTAATCGGAAAAGGCGAATGCCCCGGCTGACCGGGGCAGGATGGCATGGTTGACGCCGGCATCAGCCGAAATCAAGCCCCATCCGCTGCGCCACCGTATGCATGTCCTTGTCGCCGCGGCCCGACAGATTGACCAGGATGATCTGGTCCTTCGGCAGCGTCGCCGCCAGCTTCACCGCATACGCGATTGCGTGCGACGATTCGAGCGCCGGGATGATGCCTTCGATGCGGCAGCAATCGTGGAACGCCTGCAGCGCTTCGTCGTCCGTGATCGACACGTACTCGGCGCGCAGCGTGTCCTTCAGCCACGCGTGCTCGGGCCCGACGCCCGGATAATCCAGGCCCGCCGACACCGAATGCGTCTCGATGATCTGCCCGTTCTCGTCCTGCAGCAGATAGGTGCGGTTACCGTGCAACACACCTGGCAGGCCGGAGGTCAGCGAGGCCGAGTGCTTGCCTGAATCCAGTCCCTCCCCCGCCGCTTCGACGCCCACCAGCTTGACGCCCGGCTCGCCGATGTACGGATAGAAGATGCCCATCGCGTTCGAGCCACCACCGATGCAGGCAACGACGTAGTCGGGCTGGCGCCCCGTCATCGCCGGCATCTGCACGCGGCACTCTTCGCCGATCACCGCCTGGAAGTCGCGCACCATCATCGGATACGGGTGCGGGCCGGCCACGGTGCCGATGATGTAGAACGTGTTTTCGATGTTCGTGACCCAGTCGCGCATCGCTTCGTTGAGCGCATCCTTGAGCGTTTTGGAGCCCGATTCCACCGGCACCACGGTCGCGCCCAGAAGCTTCATGCGGTACACGTTCTGGGCCTGGCGCTTGACGTCTTCGCTGCCCATGTAGATCACGCATTCCAGGCCGAAGCGCGCGCAGATGGTGGCCGTGGCCACGCCGTGCTGGCCGGCGCCGGTTTCGGCGATGATGCGCGGCTTGCCCATGCGCCGCGCCAGCAGCGCCTGGCCGATCACGTTGTTGATCTTGTGCGCGCCGGTGTGGTTCAGGTCTTCACGCTTGAGGTAGACCTGCGCGCCGCCGGCCATTTCGGACCAGCGCCGCGCGTGGTACACGGGCGACGGGCGGCCGACGAAGTGGGCCAGCTCGTAGCGGTACTCTTCGAGAAATTCAGGATCTTGCGCGTACTTTGCGTAGGCTTCGCTCAGCTCGGCCAGCGCGTGGGTCAGCGTCTCGGCGACGAACGAACCGCCATAGGGGCCGAAGTGCCCCTGCGCGTTTGGCAGGGCGTAATCGGGGGTCTTGAACAGCGGCGCGGCGTTAGGCGCTGCCTTGAAGGGGGTGTTCTGCATGGTATGTCTCGCTATGAATAGTGGCATCGGCGGCCCGCACTGCCGCGACAAACGCGGCCATCTTGCGGGCGTCCTTGATACCTTTTGCGGCTTCGACACCACTGCTGATGTCGACGGCAAAAGGCCGAACGCGTACGACACCGTCAGTGGTGTTGTGTACGTTCAAGCCACCACTCAAAACGACCCGAGGCGCGAGCTCTTTTGGGATGAGAGACCAATCGAAGACCTTTCCTGCGCCGCCATAAGCGTCCACGTAAGTGTCAAGCAGAAGGCTTGAAAACCACGGACTGGCGGTGCGGTATGCAAGCTCACATTCTAGCAGCGTGCCAGGGATCGTGTCAGGCTTGACCCGAAACGCGCGCATGAACGGGCGCTGGACGGCCGCCGCAATGGCGGCGCACTGCTCGACCGTCTCATCGCCATGGAACTGGATCAGGGCGAGTGGCATCGCCGCCGCGACTTCCTGCACCTCGGCGAGCGTCGGATTGACGAACAGCGCGACGCCGCTGACAAACGGCGGCAAGCCGGCGCACAAGGCGCCCGCGCGCTCTGGCGTGACGTAGCGTGGACTCTTCGGATAGAACACGAAGCCCAGGGCATCAGCGCCCACGGCGACAGCGGCGCTCAGGTCTTCTTCGCGGGTGATGCCGCAGATTTTGATACGGGTACGGTGCATGGAAATCCTTACAACCAGGGGAGCGGCGCGACCGCTTCCTGCGGCAGCTTCCAGATCGGATCGTACTCGATCTTCGCGAAATACAGGCCGTCGGGCATGAAGGTCGGCGCGGCCACGTCGCGCGAGCGGCTCTCGAGCACCTCGTGCATCCAGTCCGGCTCTTGCCGTCCCAGCCCGACATACACGAGCGAGCCGACGATATTGCGCACCATGTGATGCAGGAAGGCGCTGGCGCGCAGCGTGAAGACGATGATGTCGCCATGGCGCTCGATGCGCACTTCGTGCATGTCCTTGACCGGGGTCTTGGCCTGGCAGCTCGACGCGCGAAACGCCGAGAAGTCGTGCGTGCCGATCAGGTGGCGCGCGGCGTCGATCATGCGCTCGACATCGAGCGGTCGGAACATCCAGCCGGCACGGTTCGACAGCAGCGCCGATGGCGTCGGATGGTTGTACAGCACGTAGTGGTAGGTGCGCGAGCGGGCCGAGAAGCGGGCATGGAATTCCAGCCCGTCCTCGCCCAGCGGCACCTCCTTGGCCCAGCGCACGACAATCGAATCGGGCAGGAAGGTGTTCACGCCGCGCACCCAGGCCTGCGTCGGGCGCACCAGATCCGTGTCGAAATGGACCACCTGCTCGATCGCGTGCACACCGGTATCGGTGCGGCCGGCACAGGTGGTGGCCAGCGGCGTGCAGGCGAACTTCTCGAGCGCCATTTCAAGACGGTCCTGGACCGTATTGCGCTCCGGCTGTTTTTGGTAGCCGTTCCAACCGGTGCCGATGTACTGGACACCCAGAACAATCCGCGTCACGCCAGCAGCTCTCGCATCGCGCTGGCACGGCCAACCTGCTCGGTGCTACCGCCCTTGATGACTTCATCGAGCAGTTCGCGTGCGCCTTCCTTGTCGCCGATTTCCTGGTAGGCCACGGCCAGATCGAGCTTAGTTTCCATTTCCATGTGTTCGGGCGAGAGCGGCGCCGGCGCTGCAGCCATGTCATCGACCGGGTCAGCATCGAACGCCGCTGGCGTCGGCGCATTGGCCGTCGCCGATGCCGGCAGATCCAGATCGAAGTCGAGCGCGTCGAGCGAGGTGCGCTGCGGCGTCGGCGCATCGGGCAGCGGCGGCAACGACAACTCTTCGGGCGCCGGTACTGGCGCCGGGGTATCCGGCAGGTCGAACATGTCGAACGGATCGTCCTGGCGCGCCGCGAAGTCTTTCGGTTCGGCGCCGCCAGACGCGCGCGGTTCGGCCGGCACGCCGAAGTCCATCGCGTCCAGATCGAACAGCGGATCTTCAGACACATTCGTGTTCGAGGAGGCGCGCACGGCAGGCAGCGGATCGTTCACAGGCGCCGGCGTGGCCGGTGTAACCGGTGCGCCAAAGTCCATCGAGTCGAGGTCGAACAGCGGATCGCTCGGCGTCGCAGTGGCGGCCGCTGGTTGCGACGGGCTGGCCGGCAGCGACGGCAAACCGTCGAAGTCCTTGGCCAGACCGGCCATGTCGACCGGGGTGGCCTGCACTTGCGGCTGTGGCGTCAGGTCGAGCGAGAAGTCGTCGCGTGCATCGGCCGGAGTGGCCGCAGTTGCCTGAGCCGGTTGCCCGGCAGGCGGCGCATCGAAGTCCATGTCGAATTCGAGATCGTTGACGTCGGTCGACAGCGTGGATTCGGGCTTGCCTGCCGCCGCTGCCGGCGGCAGCATGTCGAAGTCGAGGTCGGGTACGGCCGTGGCGTCCGGGTCGGGCCGGCTTGCAGGCGCCGAGGTTGGTGCAGGCGCCGCGCGTTCGGCATCGGTCACCGGCTCGAACGTCAATCCGCCAAGGTCGAAGTCGAGCGTGTTGTCATCAAGGCGTGGCGCAGCCACCGGCTCGGCTTGCGGCGCCGCGGTGCGGTCCGCATCGTCCTTCGACAGCGAAATCGCAGACGCCGCAGCGACGGCGCCGGCAGCGGCCGCGCCGGCGATGGCGCCCGCATTGCTGTCAGTGCCCGCTGTTGGCTCGTCAGCACGCAGCGCATCCTGATATTGCTGCGACAAGATGGCCTGCTGGCTGCGCTCTTGCGCAGACGGCGTGTGCGCCGGCGCTGGCGCCGCGTTCGCGTACAGCGGATTTTGCGGGTCGATCCCCAGGCCCAGCGCTGCAGCGTGTGCCCAGTCGTCGCCCTGCCCGTTCGTCAGTGCATGCAGCTCGCGCGCCTGCAGTTCGAACGCGCGGGCATCCTTGCGCGTGGCGTAGATCTCGAGCAGTTTCAACCGCACCGGATGACGGTCCGGATGCGTGCGCAGCGCTTCCTTCAGGATTTCCTCGGCCTGCGCATCGCGGCCGTAGGCGATGTACACGTCGGCTTCGGCGACCGGATCGACTTCATTCGTGTCGAGCTGGCTGGCCGATGGCGCGAAGCTCGAATTGAAGACGCTGTTGTTGGTGTCGACGCTCTGGCCGCCGCTTTCGGCGAACAGCGACTGGGCGCTGGCGCCCGGCGCGCCCAGCACCGACGGTTCGGTCGGCACCGGTTTCACTGGCGGGGCATTGCGCTTGCGGCGCTGCGCGATGCCGAACAGGATCAGGAGCAGCACCAGGAGCGCTGCGGCGATGTACAGCATATTGTCCAGCAGCGTGTCGACCAGGCCTTTTTCTGGCTCCGGCGCCGGCACCGGCTTTTTCAGGCGGGGATGCGTGATCGGCTTGGCCGGCGTCGCCACGACGGGCGCTGCTGCGGCGGCCTGCTCGGCTTCCGCACCCGCGCGGCTCGGCACCGTCATCAGGTTTTCGAGTTCGCCGACGTTCTTTTCAAGTTCCTTGACGCGGGCCTCGGCCTGTTCGAGTTCGCGCTGCTTGGCCAGCGTGTCTTCGACGCTGGCGGTGCCGGTCTGCGGCGTGCCGGCGGCGCCTGCCGTGGCCTTCGACAGGCGCAGCTTGTCCTGTGCTTCGTTGGCGGCGGTCGGTTGTTCTTCGACGCGCGCCGTCACGCGTCCAGTTGCGCTCTGCCCGCCCTGCGGCGCGCTGGCCGGGGTGCTGGCGGCGACCTGGCCGGCGAGCTTGTTGCGGTAGGCGTCGAAGTCCGCCGCATGCGCCACGACCACGCCGCGCGCTTCGCTCTGGCTCGCGCCGCCACGCAGCGCGTCGCTATCGGGCACGCTCAGGATCTGGCCCGACTTCAGGCGGTTCATGTTGTTGCCGATGAAGGCGTCGGGATTGGCGCGGTACAGCGCCACGAGCATCATGTCGAGCGAGATCTCGGCCGGCTTCACACGGGTCGCGATGCCACTGAGCGTATCGCCGCGACGCACGCGGTAGGTGCTTTCGGCAGCTGCGGCGTCGCGCTGCGCCGCCTGGCGCTGGGCGCCTTCGCGTGCGGCGGCGATGCGGGCCCGCTCGGCCGCGTCGGCGGCCGGCGCAGCAGCGGCGGCCGATGCCGCAACGGCCGGCTGCGACGCCGCGCGTGGCGCCGGCGTGCTGGCCACTTGCGCAGGCTGCGTCGTGCGCAGTTCGGCCGGATCGAGCAGGAACGTGTACTCGCGCACCAGGCGACCGTTATTCCAGGTCAGTTCGAGCAGCATGTCGACGAACGGTTCGTTCAGCGGCTGGCTGGAATTGACCCGGATGATCTGGCGGCCACCGCGCTGCTCGACGGCGAAACGCAATGACAGCAGCGCCGGATTGAAGTCGATGTTCGCACTGCGGAAGGCTTCGGGCGAAGCCAGCTTGACGGCCATGCTGGCCGGGTCTTCACCGGCGCTGGTCGTCAGTTCAATCTCGGCGCGCAGTGGCTGGCCAAGTGCCGACAACACGGTCAATTTTCCAAGCCCGGCCGCGCTGGCGGCGGAAGTGACGAACACTGCACTGGCAATCGCCGCAGTGAGGGTTTTCAACGCAGGTGCCATGAGCTGAGATTGTTCCGAAAAATGCATAGTGAGCAGCGAGTAAGTTGGCCGAGGGAAAGACGGTTTCCCGGAGTCTCAACATAACATCATGCTCTAGGGCACGCAAGCGATGCGCACGTTTACAGCAGGAGGAACGGGGTGTTTTGTGGCCTGCGAGACATGCCTTTACGGGGTTCGATAACCACCAGACATGGTAGTTGCAAGGAATGCAACCGGCAATGACGAACTGGAAATAACGGGCCGGCTGCGAGGCAGCCAGCCCGGTGTGCGAAGCGTTTAACGTTCCAGCACGATGCGCAGCATGCGGCGCAGCGGCTCGGCCGCGCCCCACAGCAGCTGGTCGCCAACCGTGAACGCCGACAGGTAATCGTCACCCATGGACATCTTGCGCAGACGGCCCACGGGAATGGTCAGCCCGCCCGTGACGGCGGCTGGCGACAGGTCGCGCATCGATGCTTCGCGGTTGTTCGGCACGACCTTCGTCCACGCGTTGTGCGAGGCGATGATGTCGCTGATCTCGTCCAGCGGCACGTCTTTCGTCAGCTTGATCGTCAGTGCCTGCGAGTGGCAGCGCATCGCGCCGATGCGCACGCACAGGCCATCGACGGGAATCGGCTTGGCGTCGAAGCCTGCACCGCGACCCAGGATCTTGTTGGTCTCGGCGCCGGCCTTCCACTCTTCTTTCGACTGGCCGTTGCCCAGATCCTTGTCGATCCACGGGATCAGGTTGCCGGCCAGCGGCACGCCAAACTGCTTCGTTTCGTCAGCCGATAAACCATGCTGGGTGGCCAGCACGGTGCGGTCGATTTCCAGGATCGCCGATGCCGGGTTGTCCAGCAGTGGCTTGATCGCGCTGTTGATCGTGCCGAACTGGGTAAGCAGTTCGCGCATGTGCTGCGCGCCGCCGCCCGATGCCGCCTGGTAGGTCATGGACGTCATCCACTCGACCAGGCCGGCTTCGAACAGGCCGCCCAGGCCAATGAGCATGCACGACACGGTGCAGTTGCCGCCGATGTAGTTCTTCACGCCGCGCGACAGCGCGGCATCGATCACGGCGCGGTTGACCGGGTCGAGTACGATGACCGCGTCGTCGTTCATGCGCAGCGTGGATGCGGCGTCGATCCAGTAGCCGTTCCAGCCCGCCGCGCGCAATTGCGGGAACACTTCGCTCGTGTAGTCGCCGCCCTGGCAGGAAATGATGATCTCGCATTTGGAGAGCTCGGCGATGTCGCTCGCGCTCTTCAGGGTGGTTTCATTCTTCGCCATCGCCGGCGCGGCGCCGCCCGGATTCGACGTCGTGAAGAACACCGGCTCGATGTGGTCGAAATCGCCCTCTTCCTGCATACGCTGCATCAGGACCGAGCCAACCATGCCGCGCCAACCTACCAGACCAACTAATTTCATCGTCTTCTTTCAGTGTGATTACAGTGTTATCCGAGCGCCGCGACGACCGCGTTGCCCATCTCTTCGGTGCCCACGCGGGTGGACCCTGCTTCGTGAATATCCGGCGTGCGCAGCCCCTGCGCCAGCACGCGCTTGACGGCGTTGTCGATGCGGTCGGCCTGCTCCGTGAGGCCAAAAGTAAAGCGCAGCATCATCGCGGCCGACAGGATCGTCGCCAGCGGATTGGCCACGCCCTGCCCCGCGATGTCCGGCGCCGAACCGTGCGACGGCTCGTACAGGCCCTTGTTGTTCGCATCGAGCGAGGCCGATGGCAGCATGCCGATCGAACCGGTCAGCATCGCGGCGGCGTCCGACAGGATATCGCCGAACATATTGCCGGTCACGAGTACATCGAATTTTTTCGGTGCGCGCACCAATTGCATGGCGGCGTTGTCGACGTACATGTGATCGAGTTCGACCCCGGCGTATTCCTTGTGGACGTCGGTGACGATATCGCGCCAGAACTGGCCCGTCTCGAGCACGTTGGCCTTGTCGACGCTGGTCACGCGCTTGTCGCGTTTCAGCGCGGCCTGGAACGCCACGTGCGCGATGCGGCGGATTTCGCCTTCGGCGTAGCGCATCGTGTCGAAGCCTTCGCGCTGCCCCTTGAACGGACCGTCCGGGCATTCGCGCACGCCGCGCGGCTTGCCGAAGTAGATGTCGCCCGTCAGTTCGCGGATGATCAGGATATCCAGGCCCGACACCACCTCGGGCTTGAGGGTCGAGGCGCCGGCCAGCTCGGGGTACAGGATGGCCGGGCGCAGATTGGCAAACAGACCCAGTTCGCGGCGCAGGCCAAGAATCGCCTGTTCGGGGCGCAGCGCGCGCTCGAGCCCATCATATTTATAATCGCCCACGGCGCCGAACAGCACCGCGTCGGCATTCTTGGCCAGCTTGAGCGTGCTGTCCGGCAGCGGATGGCCGTGCGCGGCGTAGCCGGCGCCGCCCACTTCTGCAGTATCCATCTCGAAGCGCTCGCCGAGCGCGTTGAGTACCTTGACCGCCTGGGCGGTGATCTCCGGGCCGATGCCGTCACCCGGCAGGATCGCAATCTTCATGCTCGTCTTTCTTGTCTTGGTTTCTTGTCCTGGCCCGCGATCAGATCGCGTTGGCCAGCCACGGCTGGGCCGCGATATGGCGTTGTTCGAAGGTGCGGATCTCGTCCGCATGGCGCAACGTCAGGCCGATGTCGTCCAGGCCATTCAACAGGCAATACTTGCGGAAGTCGTCGATGGCAAAGCCGAACGACAGGCTGCCGTCATGCGTGCCGATACGCTGCTGTTCGAGGTCGATCGTCAGCTGGAAGCCCGGCTGGCGCTCGACTGCCTGGAACAGCGCCTCGACTTCGTCTTCGGTCAAGGCGATCGGCAGAAGGCCAATCTTGAAACAGTTATTGAAGAAGATGTCGGCGAAGCTCGGCGCGACGACGGCGCGAAAACCGAATTGCTGCAGCGCCCACGGCGCGTGCTCGCGCGACGAGCCGCAGCCGAAGTTCTTGCGCGTCAGCAGAATCGAGGCGCCCGCAAACTGCGGCTGGTTCAGCACGAAGTCGGGATTGAGCGGCCGCGCACTGTTGTCCTGCCCCGGTTCGCCGTGGTCCAGGTAACGCCATTCGTCGAACAGGTTCGGGCCGAAGCCGGTACGCCGGATCGACTTGAGGAACTGCTTCGGGATGATGGCGTCGGTATCGACGTTGGCGCGGTCGAGCGGCGCCACCAGGCCTTCGTGTACGGTGAACTTATCCATCTTGTTGCCCTTATTTGCCGCCGGCGCCGGTCACGACCTGGCCGACCTTCGAGACATCGCGGCCGATGCCCGAGACGGTGTTGCAGCCGGCCAGCAGGATGGCGACGAGGGAGAGTGCGAGAGCTTTTTTCATGATGTCCTGAACGAGAAAATGATCGTGGAATTGACCGCAATGCGCCTTAACGCATCAGAGCGCGCGTACGTCGACAAAGTGCCCCGCAATCCCTGCGGCGGCGGCCATGGCCGGCGACACCAGGTGCGTGCGGCCACCCTGGCCCTGGCGGCCTTCGAAGTTGCGGTTCGACGTCGACGCGCAGCGCTCGCCCGGTTCCAGGCGGTCGGCGTTCATCGCCAGGCACATCGAGCAGCCCGGCTCGCGCCATTCGAAGCCGGCGGCCAAAAAGATCTGGTCGAGGCCTTCGCGCTCGGCCTGTTCCTTGACCAGGCCCGACCCCGGCACGACCATCGCCAGCTTGACGTTGGGCGCGCGCTGGCGGCCGCGCACGACATCGGCGGCGGCGCGCAGGTCTTCGATGCGCGAGTTGGTGCATGAACCGATGAACACCTTGTCGATCGCTACTTCGTCGATCGGCGTGCCCGCCGCCAGGTCCATGTAGACCAGTGCTTTTTCGATGGCGCCGCGGCGCACCGGATCGTGTTCGTCGAGCGGATCCGGCACACGACCGTCGATCGCAATCACCATCTCGGGCGAGGTGCCCCAGGTGACCTGCGGCTGGATGTCCTGCGCATCGAGTTCGACGACGGTGTCGAACACGGCGCCGTCGTCGCTGTGCAGCGTGCGCCAGTAGGCCACGGCCTGCTCCCACTGATCGGCCGTGGGCGAGAGCGGCCGGTCCTTGACGTAGGCGATCGTGGTGTCGTCGACCGCCACCATGCCGGCGCGCGCGCCTGCTTCGATCGCCATATTACAGACCGTCATGCGGCCTTCCATCGACAGCGCGCGGATCGTGGCGCCACCGAACTCAATGGCGTAGCCGGTACCGCCGGCCGTGCCAATGCGGCCGATCACGGCCAGCACGATGTCCTTGGCGGTCACGCCCGGGCGCAGATCGCCCTCGACCTTGACCAGCATGGCCTTGGACTTCTTGGCCAGCAGCGTTTGCGTGGCCAGCACGTGCTCGACTTCCGAGGTGCCGATGCCATGGGCCAGGCAACCGAAAGCGCCGTGGGTCGACGTGTGCGAGTCGCCGCAGACGACCGTCATGCCGGGCAGCGTGGCGCCCTGCTCCGGCCCGATCACGTGCACGATGCCCTGACGCCGGTCGTTCATGTTGAAGTACGTGAGACCGAACGCCTTGGTATTGGCGTCGAGCGTTTCGACCTGCAGGCGCGAGGTCGGGTCGGCGATGCCCTGGGCACGGTCGGTGGTGGGCACGTTATGGTCGGCCACGGCCAGCGTGCTCGATGTGCGCCATAGTCCGCGGCCCGCGTCGCGCAGGCCATCGAAGGCTTGCGGGCTGGTCACTTCGTGTACCAGGTGCCGGTCGATATACAGGACGGTGGTGCCATCGGCGTCGGCACGCACGACATGGGAATCCCAGAGTTTGTCGTAGAGCGTTTTTTGCATGGTCAGTCCATTGATGCGGTGTGAGGGCGCACAGGGGGTGCGCGCGGTCGCCGGGACAGGGTGCCCGGCAGCCGGGTTTTCGATTATGCCATAGTTGTGCTGTGGTGCACCATGCCGGGGCAGCGCATGTTTATGCCAAGGACCATAACATGTGGCAAATTAAGTTTGCAAGGGGTTTGCCATGCACAAATAAAAAAAGCCCGGATCAGTGACCCGGGCTTTTCTCTGCGCTTTTGCCGCCGCGTGGCGGTGGCACTGCGTAATGCAACGTTATGCTGCCAGGCGCACGCTGCTGCGGCAGCCGTCCATCAGGAACGACAGGCCCACGACCAGCACCAGTTCGCCCTCGGCCGAACGCGCCGTGCCGGTGATGCCTTCGACGGACAATGCCGTCATCGGCTTGATCACCAGGTCGGCCGTGCCATCGACCGCTTCCATCGCCAGGATGTACGGTTGTGGTGCATTGATGACGATGCCGACCTTTTCGGAACCGGCCTCGTAGCCCAGCGCCAGCGCCAGCGAACGCACCGGCAGCGGACGGCCCTGGTCCTTCAGCACCGGGGCGCCGCCGACACAGGCGAATTCGTCCGGCAGTTCGACGACGCGCTCGACGACCGCCATCGGCAGCGCCAGTTGCGCGCCCGACGTCGACACCAGCATCGTCGGCACGATCGACAGTTCGATCGGCAGGCGGATCGCAAAACGTGTGCCCTTGCCCATCTGCGATTCGATGCGGATGGCGCCGCGGTTTTTTTCCACCGCCGTCTTGACCACGTCCATGCCCACGCCGCGGCCCGACACCGAGGAAGCGACTTCCTTGGTCGAGAAGCCCGGCAGGAACACCAGCTGGTAAGCGTCTTCATCGCTCTGGGCGCCGTTTTCGCCGATCAGGCCCTTGTCCATCGCGATCTTGCGCAGGCGGCTCGGGTCCATGCCCTTGCCGTCGTCCTGCAGCACGATCATGACGCTGTTGGCTTCCTGCCAGGCTTTCAGCAGGATGAAGGCCTTGGCCGGCTTGCCGTTGGCGACGCGGTCGGCAGGCGACTCGACACCGTGGTCCAGCGCATTACGCAGCATGTGCACGAGCGGATCGTACAGGCTGTCCACGACGACGCGGTCGACTTCGGTCTCGGCGCCTTCGATGGTCAGTTCGACGTCCTTGCCCAGGTCTTTGGCCAGCTCGCGCACGAGGCGCGGGAATTTCTGGAACAGGCGGCCCACCGGCTGCATGCGGGTGGCCAGTGTGGCGCGCTGCAGTTCGGCCGAATAGCGCGATGCGCGTTCCAGCGTTTCAGCCAGCGTGGCGATCAGCGTCGCAGCCTGGCCTTCGAACTTGAATTGCTGCAGGCGTTCGAGCAGCACGGCGGCCTGGTTCGCGGCCTGGACCGATTCGCCCGCCACTTCGAGCAGCGCGTCGAGCTTGACCGCATCGATGCGGATGCTTTCGTCCTTGGCCGGCGCGTTGGCGACCGGCTTGGTGTCATTGCGGCGTTCAGTGCCGTCCCAGCCTTTGCCGCCGGCTGCGGGAGTCGTCGTGGTGGCGACTGCCGTAGACGGGGTGGCGGCTGCGGGTGCGGCTTGGGCAACCGCTGGCGCTGGCGTTGTAACTGCAATCGTCGCGGCAGCAGCAACGGCAGGTGCACCGGCGATGGCGCTGGCGGCCGGGACCACCGTGTTGTACATGCCGACCCAGTCCAGGCCATCGTCGCCAACGACCGGCGCGGCCGTCGCGGCTACCACTGGCGCTTCCACGGGTGCTTGCACAACCGGCGCGGCGACTGGCGCCGGCGCGCTGTTGCCCTTGCCTTCGATCGCGTCCATCAGGATGCGTTCGAGATCGGCCGGCATCTGCGCCAGGCCTTCCGGCGGCGTGCCGTTGTTCAGGTCACCCAACTGGTCGGCCACGAAGCCCGATGCCTGCAGCGCTGCTTCGATCGCGATCGGCGTAACCGGCGCGGCGCCGGTGCGCAGCGCGTCGAACAGGTTCTCGGTCAGGTGGCAGGCTGCGACCAGCGCGGGCAAGCCCATGAAACCGGCGCCGCCCTTGATCGTGTGGAACGACCGGAACACCGCATTCAGGGTTTCCTTGTTGTCGGGATCGCGTTCGAGGCGCAACAGGTGCTCTTCGACATTGACCGCCAGATCCATCGCCTCGACGACGAAATCCTTCAGCATATCGTCCATTAGAATCCCAGATCGGCAAGTAGATCGTCAACGTTGTCCTGGTTCAGCGCCGCTTGCGGCACTGACGGGCCTTGCATCAGTGGTTCCGGTGTTGCCTGCTTCTGCGCCAGCTTTTCCTTGAGGTCAGGCGGTGCATTGTCGCGCAGCAGCTGGGCCAGCTCGCCCTCGACGGCCTGCGTGATCTTGACCACTTTCTTGATCAGTTGGCCGGTGATGTCCTGGAAGTCCTGGGCCATCATGATTTCGAGCAGGCGCGCCTTTTCGGCTTCGGTGGCCGCTGTCACGCTGGTGGCGAACTGGCGCGAGTCGCCGGCCAGCGCCTTGAATTCGTCCAGGCTCAGCTTGCCGTCGAACAGGTCGCCCCAGCGCAGTTCCATGTCTTTCGACTGTTTCGACAGCACGTCCTGCGCCGGCATGCCTTCGTCGAGCGTGTTCAGGACCTTGTTGGCAGCCTGTTCGGTCAGCGTGGCGACATACTCGAGGCGGTCCTGTGCGTCGACGATTTGCGACGAGGCTTCATTGAGCGCCTTGTCGTAGCCCAGTTCGCGCAGCGAGTCGTGCAGCAGGCGCACGATGCCGCCGAGGCGCTCGAACATGCCGCTGTTTTCGCCACCTTCTTCACCAGCGGCCGGGGTCGCGGTCGTGATTGCAGCGGCGCTCGACGGTGCAGCGGCAGCTGGTACAGCTGGTGCAGCGGGGGCAGTCGATGTGGCGGTAGCGGACACCTGGTCGAACAGCGAATCGAGGTCGTCCTCGTCGTTGCTGGCAGCGGCTGCCGGGGCAGGCGCTGCCACGGGGGCCGCGGAAGCAGGACTTGGCGAAGCGCTGGTGCGCTGCGCCGCCACTTCCTCGAATAGTGCGTCGAAATCGTCAGCGGCGTTGGTCATAATCCCTGCTTCTCCATAATATAAATTCGCAATCAGCTCTGCAATACTGGGGGTGTTGCGTCCACCGGGCCCGTCATTTCCGCGCCCATCGATGGGACTAGTGTTGCCTGCGAGTGTATCAGCGTGGTTGCCGTAGGTAAATCTAAGAGAAGGCAATGCAACAAAATGGGCGTGAAAACTTAGTTCCGCGACAATTAAAACGTGCAATTCCTGATCGTTTTTATATGCTTGGTGTTGTATTTTGTGATCGTGCTGTTGTTTTCCGTGAGAAAGTGTCGCATCCGGACGGTCACCTGACGTTTGAGCGAACTCAACACTTTGCGTTTTCAACACTGGCCATTCGGCATATGGTTGTCAGAATGGAGATGCCCTGAGGAGAATCATCATGTACCGAAAAATTTTGATTACAACCGACGGGTCCGCCGTCTCCCAGCACACCGCCTGCGCCGGCGTCAAGTTTGCCCAGCAACTGGGCGCCGAAGTGCTGGCCCTGTTCGTCGCGCCTGAGTACCAGTATCCGGTGTACGTCGAGATCATCCCGCCCTCGTATCCCAGCGAAGAAGAATATGTGGCCCAGATGCGCCGGATGGGCGAGGAGTACATGGGCAAGATCACGCGCTCCTGCGCGTCGGCCAATCTTGCGCACCGCTGCCTGACGGCGTTTTCGGATACGGCAGCGCTCAAGATCGTCGAGGTCGCCGAGCAGGAAGGCTGCGACCTGATCTTCATGGGTTCGCATGGCCGCAGCGGCTGGAACCAGTTACTGCTGGGCAGTGTCACGAACAAGGTGCTGTCGCATACCGCCAAACCGGTGCTGGTCCACCGGCTGATCGCCGAGCCCGCAGTCTGAACGGGACAACACCGTCTGCAATTCGCACCAAGGCATCCAGGGCAACCCGCAGTATTGATAGCAGGACTTACCCCGGGAAACGTGTTTAACTGAACAACGGTTTTCGGGGTAGGAAACCTCTTAATGTGTGAGGAATCGACATGGTCAGAATTGTCATCGCGGACGATCACACGATCATGCGCGAAGGTCTCAAACGTATCCTGGAGGGCGCCGAAGAAGTTGACATTGTCGGCGAAGCAACCAATGGGTTCGAGGTGCTGGCGCTGGTGCGCCAGGGCGGTTTCGACCTGCTGCTGCTCGACTTGTCGATGCCAGGGCGCAGTGGTGTCGACCTGATCCGCCAGGTGCGCAGCGAAGCGCCCAAACTGGCCATTCTCATCCTCACGATGCACGAAGAAGAGCAATACGCCGTGCGCGCGATCCGGGCTGGCGCCCAGGGGTATCTGACGAAGGAAAGCGCGGGCACGCAGTTGGTGGGCGCCATCCGCAAGGTGGCTTCGGGGCGCCCCTATATCAGTACCGAGGTCGCAGAGCAATTGGCCCTGAATATCATGGCCCCAAGCGAGCAATTGCTTCACAAGCAGTTATCCGACCGCGAATTTGAGGTATTTTCCCATCTCGTGGGTGGGAAATCGATTACCGAGATCGCCAACGGCCTGCATCTTTCCGTCAAGACGGTGAGCACCCACAAAACCCGCATCATGCAGAAAATGGGCATGAGTTCGCTCTCGGAAATGGTGCAATACGCCGTAGCGCACCGCCTGCTCTCGCCAATGAAAGCTTGACTACGGCGGGTTCATGACCTCACGCCGACCTCCCGATCCGATGTTGCGCAACAACTGCACCCACGAACTAGTTTGTTCAAAAACAAAGTTCTGACCTTCCGGTTTCACCCCTCCGTCAGTCGGGCAACGCCGCTTGCCAGTAGGAATTGTCCTACAACCCCACCATCTGTCCTACCTACATTTTCAGGCAACGCTGATAGTCGTGCCGGGCTCGTGTTGGCATACTGAATTCGCCGCTTTGACTTGCTCGCGATCCAAGTCACAGCGTCAGCCGCTAGCAATCAATGGCACGGCAGATGTGCGTCAACTTCGGCTGTGCCGCCGGGGTCGCCTCAAACCCTGAGTTTCTCACCGGAGAAGAGCATGCAGTCTCAGCCACCGTCAGAACCACGCAACGCCAACCAGCCGACCCTGCATTCCCCGATGGAGGCCGGTCGCCAGCGCCAGGGCCGACTCTGGTCCAACCTCAAGGAAGTCTGCGACCTGCTGCGTATCCAGGCCAGCGTTTCGGTAAGCTCCGAAGAACTGTTGTTCCAGCACGTACAGTTCAAGACCGGCCAGCGTGTCCACACGATCGGCCAGGCCTTCGACACCTTGTACATCGTCAACTCGGGCTTTCTCAAGACCGTGCTGATCGATGAATTCGGCAACGAGCAGGTGCTCAGCTTTCCGATGAAGGGCGACATGCTTGGCGTCGACGGCATCCACACGCGCCACTATGCGTCCGAGGCGGTGGCCCTGTCTGACTGCGACCTGATCCTGCTGCCCTTCAAGAAACTGACGGCGCTGGGCCGCGTGCACAACGAGCTCGAGAACATGATGTACGGCGTCATGAGCCGCGAGCTGGTGCGTGAACAAACGATGATCGGCATGCTCGGCGCCCTGTCGGCCGAGGCGCGCGTGGCACGCTTTCTCGTGTCACTGGCCGACCGCTTCGCCGCGATGGGCTACTCGAGCAAGCTGTTCAACCTGCGCATGACCCGCCACGAAATCGGCAGCTACCTGGGCCTCACGCTGGAAACCGTCAGCCGCACGCTGTCGGCCTTCAACGAGATCGGCATGATCACCGTCGACCAGCGCACCATCGGCATCAAGGATGCCGAATCGCTCAAGACGCTGCGCCGCCTGCCCCCATCGCGATCACGCACGAAGGCAAGCGCCAAGCAAAAGGCCGAGCTCGATCAATCGGGCGACGATCAGGTGCTGGCCACGGCCTGAAACCCGTCCGCCCAATGACAACGCCCGCCAGTGATGGCGGGCGTTGTCATTGGTGCGTACGGTCCGGATTACTCTTGCTTGTCGAGCGTCAGCACGCCGTCGTTGACACGCACGCGGTCGCCGTTCCGGTAGCCCGGATTGTTGGCGAACTCCAGCACCTGCGTCGTGTCGGTCGTATTCATGCGCACCGTGACGCGGAAATACTGGCGCGCCGTGGCGTCACTGGCCAATGGCCGTGGATTGGGCAAGGCGCCCTGCACGGTCTCCACTTTCTCGATGATGCCGCAACTGGTGCAGTAGCGGGCCACACGCGGGCGCTCGGTCGTGCGCGGGGCTGGCGGTGGCGCCGCGCCGGGTGCGGCGGCGGCGATACGGGAATCCTTGGTGGCCAGCTGGCGCGTGTCGTCCGCAGCCTGGGCCACATCACCCCGCACGAGCGATTCGCGCAGCACGCTCGTGGCGACCTCGTTCCCCATGCGCAGCTCGGCGGTCACGCGACTGTCGGCCTTCAGGCGGTCACGCGTGCCGATCACGTACGAACCCGTGTACTGGCCGGGTTCGACTTCGGTCAGATGCAGCGCACGGTTCGCGCCATCCAGGTTCAGCGTGGCGTTTCCACCGGGCGTACCGTACAGGTCGAACTGCAGGCGGACACCCTGGTCGAGCCGCGCGACTTCTTCGACATTGAAACCATTGATGGCTGGCGTGGCGGTGCGGGTTTGCGGCGCAGACTGCGCCAGAGCGCTGCCGCTGGCGGTCAACAGTACCGTGGCTGGCGCCATGGCGGCGGCGATGGTGCACATCATGAGGCGTAGTTTCATTGGCGTTCTCCTGGCATCAGCGGATCAATGGCCGACCTTACGCCTACGATCGCCCCTGGTCGGTACGCTGACGTACGCAGCCGCTAGCCGACGCCGTGCACCATGTCGCCCGAGGTCACATAGATACGGTCGCCCGGCCCCGGCTTGACCGCGTGGCCGCCCGTGAACGCGCCGAACGATGGCAGGAGCAGGCCCTGCGTACCGACGACAAAGCATGGCAGGCGCAGCGCATCGAAGCGCGTGGCCAGCACGTACACCGGATGCACGTGGCCGGCCAGGCCATAGCCCGCCGCATCGACGCCCGGATGGTGGCAAAACGCAAACGGCCCGATCGCATGCGGCTCGTCGACCAGCTCGATGCCCAGCGCCTCGGCCGGGTCACCCGCGTGCAGGTCGTGATTGCCGCGCACGAGCGTCAGGGCGAGGTCGGGATGGCGCCCGCGCCAGGCCAGCATCGCCAGCTGGGTCGAACTGGCATGGGCTGCGCGCGCATGCAGGAAGTCGCCGAGGAACGCGACGTGGCGCGCGTCGTGCTGCGCGACCAGTGCGTCGAGGCCGGCCAGGTTTTCCGACGTGGTCCCGCGCGGCACCGGCACGCCCAGCGAGCGAAACGCCGCCGCCTTGCCGAAGTGGATGTCGGCCACGATCAGCATGTGCTGGGCCGGCCAGTAGACGGCCTTCTCGGGCAACAGCAGCAGCGTCTCGCCCGCCACCTGGATGGTCGCATGGGTCATGCGGCCGCCTTTTCGAGTTCGCGCACCATGCGCGCGACACGGTCGCTCAGTTTCTCGGTGCTGACCTTTTCGCGGAAGCGCTCGACCATCAGCGCGAAGCCGAACGGCGTGGCGCGCTTGACCTCGCGGTAGGCAACGCGGCGCGCGTGCAGCTCGAGCAGCGTGTCGCGCAGGCGCGTCAGTTCCAGCTCCTGCTCCATCACTTCGCGCTCGGCCTGCGTGAGCAGCAGATTACCCGCGTCGTGCTTGCGGAACACCTCGAAGAACAGCGACGACGACGCCTGCAACTGCCGGTTCGATTTCGGCTGGCCCGGATAACCCTGGAACACGAGCCCCGCGATGCGCGCGACTTCGCGAAAGCGCTGCTGCGACAACTGCGTCGCATTCAGGCTGTCGATGACGTCTTCGAGCAGGCGCTCAGTGTCGAACAGCGCCACGCCCGCCCCGGTGGACGCGGCGAACATGCCTGCCCAGTCCACCGGCTCGGGCGACATCAGTTCGAAGCCGTAGTCGTTGATCGCAATCGAGAACGTGATCGGCTGCACGCGCCCGACGCGAAACGCCATCAGCGAGGCCAGGCCCATGTGCACCGAACGCCCGGCGAACGGGTACACGAACAGGTGATACCCTTCGCGGCTCTTCATCGATTCGAGCACCAGCGTCTCACTGGTGGGCAGCGCCGACCAGCGCTGCTGGATCTCGATCAGCGGCGCCAGCGCGCGCATCTCGGGGCCATCGAACACACCCGTATCGGCCAGCCGCAATTCTTCCAGCGCAGCGTGCGCGAGTTCGTTCGACATCGGCATCTTGGCGCCCTGCCAGCGCGCGATGGCGCCGCGCGTGCCGGTCGCGCGCCGCACGAACGCCGTCAGCTCGTGCACCCGCACGAATTCGAGGATGCGTCCGCCGAACAGGAAACGGTCGCCCGGTTTGAGACGCGAAATGAACGATTCCTCGACGCTGCCGATGCGCCCGCCCGACATGTACTTCACCTGGATCGTCGCATCGGACATGATGGTGCCGATGCTCATCCGGTGCCGGCGGCCGATCGCGGCATCGGGCACGCGGTACACGCCCTCCTCGTCCGGCAGAACGCGCCGGTATTCGGGATACACGGTCAGGCTCTGACCGCCACGCGCGACAAAGTCGAGCGCCCATTGCCACTCTTCCTGCGTCAGGTGCCGGTACGACCAGGCCTGGCGTACTTCGTCATACAGTTCGTCGGAGCGAAAGCCGCCACCCAGCGCCACCGTCACGATGTGCTGGACCAGCACGTCGAACGGCTTGTTGGGCACGTAGCGGCCCTCGATACGGCGCGCCGCCACCGCCTTGCGCGCGCCTGCGGCTTCCAGCAATTCGAGGCTGTTGGTCGGCACCAGCGTCACGCGCGAAACGCGCCCCGGCGCGTGGCCGCTGCGGCCCGCGCGTTGCAAGAGGCGCGCCACGCCCTTGGCGCTGCCGATCTGCAACACGCGCTCGACCGGCAGAAAATCCACGCCCAGGTCCAGGCTCGCCGTGCAGATGACGGCCTTGAGGATGCCGCTTTTCAGGCCAAGTTCCACCCACTCGCGCACCTCGCGATCAAGGGAGCCATGGTGCAGCGCGATCACGCCGGCCCAGTCGGGCCGCGCCTCGAGGATGTTCTGGTACCAGATCTCGGACTGCGAACGGGTGTTGGTAAACACGAGCGTCGCCTCGTGTTTTTCGATCTCTTCGATCACGGGCTGCAGCATCTGCAGGCCCAGGTGCCCGCCCCAGGGAAAGCGCGAGACATTCTCGGGAATCAGGGAATCGACGACGATCTTCTTGCGCGTGTCGCCCTCGACCAGCACGCCCGCGTCCGCGCCCAGCAAGACCTGGCGCGCCAGGTCGAGGTTGCCCATCGTCGCCGACACGCCCCAGACCAGGAGCTCGGACCGCCAGCGCCGCAGCCGCGCCAGCGCCAGTTGCACCTGCACGCCGCGCTTGCTGCCCATCAGTTCGTGCCACTCGTCGACGATGATCATGTCGAGGTTGCGGAACTGCTCGAGCGCCGCAGCGTTGCTGATCATGAGCGTCAGGCTTTCGGGCGTCGTCACCAGCGTGGCCGGCATGCTGCGCGTCTGGCGCGCCCGTTCGCTGGCTTTCGTGTCGCCCGTGCGCGCGCCGATGCGCCACTCGGGCATCAGCTCGGCGGCGGAGTCTTCGAGCGCGCGCTGGGTATCTGCCGCCAAGGCTCGCATCGGCGTGATCCACAGCACACGCAGGCCCGCCTTGTTGCGCCCCGACGCCAGCCCCGCGCGCTGCAGCGCCGCGAACCAGACGGCAAACGTCTTGCCGGCGCCGGTGTTCGCATGCAGCAGGCCCGATTCACCCTTGAGCGCCGCTTTCCAGACATTGCGCTGGAACGGGAACACCGTCCAGCCACGTCCGGCGAACCACGCGTCGACCCGATCCTTGACTTCATTGCGACTCATGCCGTGGCCGCCTCCAGCAAACCCTTCAGCGTGTCGAGCGTGTCGGCTTCCTCGACCGGTTTGTCGGTGCGTCGGCGCAGGATGCGCGGGAAGCGCACCGCGATACCGGCCTTGTGGCGTGGCGAGAGCGCAATGCCCTCGAAGCCAATCTCGAACACCATTGTCGGCTTCACCGACCGCACCGGCCCGAACTTCTCGATCGTCGTGCGCCGGATGACATTATCAACCTGCCCGATCTCGGCATCGGTCAGGCCCGAATACGCTTTCGCGAACGGCACCAGCTTGCGTTCGTCACCCTCCCCGTCCCACACGGCGAACGTATAGTCGGTGTACAGCGACGCGCGCCGCCCGCTGCCTGGCTGCGCATACAGCAGCACCGCATCGATGGCGTACGGATCGATTTTCCACTTCCACCAGATGCCGACATCCTTCGTGCGTCCGACGCCATACTGCGCCGTGCGCGCCTTCAGCATCATGCCCTCGACGCTGCGCGCACGCGAGCCGGCGCGCAGTTCGGCCAGCGCTTCCCAGCTGTCGGCTTCGACCACTGGCGACAGGCGCAACTGGCGCTGATCGAGCTTGGCCACTTCGACTTCCAGCAGCGCGCGCCGCTCGTGCTGCGGCAAGCCGCGCAGGTCGACGCCGTCTAGTTCGAGCAGGTCATAACAGCACAGCACCGCCGGCAGTTCGGCCAGCAGCTTGGCGGACAAGGTCTTGCGGCCGATGCGCTTTTGCAGGTCAGCGAACGGCGACGGCATTGCCGCATCGGGCTGCCAGATCAGCACTTCACCATCGAGCACCATCCCATCCGGCAGGCGCGCTGCGGCCAACTCGGGGAACCGCTCGGTGATCAGGTCTTCGCCGCGCGACCACAGGAAACTCTGGCCGTCGCGCCGCACGAGTTGCGCGCGGATGCCGTCGTACTTCCATTCGACGATCCAGTCAGATGGCTGACCCAGGCTCGCCGGTTCGGCCGCCAGCTGGTGCGACAGGAAGAACGGGTACGGCTGCCCGCCGCGCAGCTTGTGTTCTTCAGCCGATTGCTCGGCGATCAGTTGCAAAAAGCCAGCCGCCGTCGGTTTCACGCGGCCATCGGTCCAGCCCATCAGGCGCTGGGCAATGAGTTTGCTGTCCACTGCCGCAATGGCGGCGAGCGCGCGCGTGACGAGCAGGCGCGAGACGCCCACGCGGAAACCGCCGCCAATCAGCTTGACGAGCAGGAAGCGCTCGCGCCAGTCGAGCTCATTCCAGTAGCCGAACAACGCTTCGCGAATGCGGCCCGGATCGGCGCCGCGCAACGGGCCGATGCGCTCTTCCATCCACTCGGCGAGGCCAACGTCGGAGCGTTCGGTCGGTGGTGGCAGGATGTGCGCGATGGTTTCGGCGAAGTCGCCCACGGCCGCATACGATTCATCGAACAGCCACTCGTCCAGCACGGCGTACTCGATGGCGTACTGGCGCAGCAACTTGGTCGGCACCGCCTGGCGCGGCTTGCCGCCGGCCAGGAAGTACACGGCCCACGCGGCATTCTCGGGCGCGGCGTTGGAAAAATATGCCTGCAGCGCTTCGAGCTTGCGGGTGGTCGACGTGGTCTCGTCGAGATCGGCGTACAGGCGGGCGAATTCACGCATCGGCCGCTCCTGCTGTCTTTTCGGGAGCAACCGGTTCCTTTGGCGCGCCATCGGATGCGGCCTCGCCTGCCTCTTCATCGCCGTACTCGGTCTCGAAGCCGGATGCCTCCAGCCCGTTCTGGTTCAACCAGCGCACGAGCGTCGGGATCGAGCCGTGCGTGACGATCACGCGCTCGGCTTCCGTCGCCTTGATGGCGCTCATCAAGCCAGGCCAGTCGGCGTGGTCCGACAGCACGAAGCCGCGATCGACGCCGCGCCGGCGCCGCGCGCCGCGCAACAACATCCAGCCGCTGGCGAAGGCATCGCTGTAGTCGCCGAAGCGCTTCATCCAGGTCGAGCCACTGGCGGACGGCGGCGCGATCACCATCGCGCGCCGCAGCAGTGCCTTTTCGACCTCGGTCACCAGCACGGTCGGTGGAATGTCGACACCTTCGGCGCGGTACGCCCGGTTGAGCGGCTCCACCGAACCGTGGCAGACGATCGTGCCGATGCTCGCGTCCAGGCCCGCCAGGATGCGCTGCGCCTTGCCGAACGAGTACGCGAATACCACGCTGCAACGCCCCTCGTCGGCATTCTTGCGCCACCAGGCGTTGATCTCCGCCATCAACTCGGCTTCGGGTTGCCAGCGGTAGATCGGCAGCCCGAAGGTGGATTCGGTAATGAAGGTGTCGCAGCGCACGGGCTCGAACGGCGCGCAGGTTTTATCGGGCTCGACCTTGTAGTCGCCCGATGCGACCCAGACTTCACCGCCAACTTCCATGCGTACCTGCGCCGAGCCCAGCACGTGGCCGGCCGGATGCAGCGAAATCTTCACGCCGTTGTGCGTCACCGACTGGCCGTATTCCATCGCATCGACCGTGATGTCGCCCAGGCGCGACTTGAGTACACCAATGCCGGGCGCAGCGGCCAGGTAGTGGCCGTGACCAACGCGTGCATGGTCGCCATGCGCGTGCGTGATCACGGCGCGCGGCACCGGGCGCCATGGATCGATATAGAAATCACCCGGTACGCAGTACAGGCCCTCCTTGCGGACAACGACCATGTCTCCCATGGCCATCCTTACGCCGGGGTGAGGAAGTCGACCATGAAGGTCCGGCTTTCTCCATCGGCAAAATCGAGCGTGATCTGGTCGCCGGCGACAGCAGTCACGACACCCTCGCCATACTTGGCCGAGCAGGCGCGCGCACCCACGGCGAACTTCGGCGCCGGCACGTCGGCCACCGGCTCGTGGTCGAACTCGTCGTCACGAATCTCGATGCCTTCGGTCAGCGACAGCGCCGGCGGGTTGAGGCAGTTGTCGCACTTGCAGCAGTGCTGGAAGCCTGCCACCTTGTCATCGAAATAGTCGAGGATCAGCTTCCAGCGGCAGAAACCGCTGACGGCGTAGCTGACCATTTGCTCGAGCGCGTGCTTGTCGTGTTCCTGCTTCTGAACGTACACGGCAGCGAGCTTGTCGAAGATGCCGGGCTTTGGCTCGGCGCTGGCGGCGGTGTATTCGAGCTTGCGGTTCTGGCGAATGAGCTTGGCATCCTTGAGCAGCTTGATGCAGACCTTGATGCTCGAGTCAGCCAGATCGGCCAGCGCTTCGTCCAGGCGCGCCGGCGTGACCGGACCGGTATCGCCCAGTCCACGCACGGTGCAATGCACCAGTTGCAGCTCCTGCGCGCACGGGTAGTGCTTCATCAGGAAGAACTGCTGCAGGCGCTTGTCGTCCCGCAGGTACAGCAGCGTGCAGGTGGCATCCAGACCGTCGCGCCCGGCGCGGCCGGATTCCTGGTAATACGATTCGAGATTCGGCGGAATCTGCAGGTGGATCACGAAGCGCGTGTCGCACTTGTCGATGCCCATGCCGAATGCATTGGTCGCGACCATCACGCGGCGCTCGCCGTCCATGAACAGGTCCTGGTTCTGCTTGCGCTCGGCGGCCGGCAGTTTGCCGTGGTAAATGGTGACCGATTCGCCCGCTTCTTCGAGCACGGCCAGCATGTCTTCCGCCGCCTTGACGGTAGCGGCGTAGACGATGCCGACGCCTTCGGATGCCTGCACCAGCCGCAGCGCGGCCTGGTATTTCTCGGCCACGCTCGTGACCTGCTGCACGGCGTAGTGCAGGTTCGGGCGGTACACGCCGGTGTTGATGACATTGAGCTTGCGGCCCAGCTGCTTGTTGATGTCGGCGACGACTTCGTCAGTGGCAGTGGCCGTCAGTGCCAGCACCGGTGGGCGGCCGATCGCTTCGATGGCAGCGCCCAGGCCGATATAGGCCGGGCGGAAATCGTGGCCCCACTGCGAGATGCAGTGCGCCTCGTCGATGACGACGATGTCGAGCGTGACCTTCTGCAGCGTCGCGATGAACTCGGGCGAGACCATGCGCTCTGGCGTGCAGAACACGATCTCGCAGGTTTCCTGCTCGATCGCCGCGATGGCCGCATGTTCTTCTTCGGCGTTCAGGCAGCTGTTGACCTGCACCGCACGCACGCCGATCTCTTCGAGCTTCTCGAGCTGGTCTTTCATCAGCGAGATCAGTGGCGAGACGACGACCGTGATCCCTTCAAGCATCTTGGCCGGTATCTGATAGCACAGCGATTTGCCGCCACCCGTGGGCATGATCGCCAGCGTGTCCTTGCCATCAAGGACGCTGTCAATCACGCGTTGCTGGCCGTCGCGCAGCCTGGCGATGCCGAAGACACCGTCGAGAAGGCGCTGGATGGAGTGGCGACGCACGGCCATGAGGCCGCGGTGCATGAGGGTGGGGTCGTGTCGTGTCATGGTGATATCGACTGTAGGTTGGCCGCCCCGACTCGACTATAGGACGCCACCTACTTGCGGCGTAGGAGCCCCACCTTCCAAAAATATTGTCGATTAGATCTCAATTGTGCGACACAAATTCCCAAGAAGGTTTAGTCCTACAGCACGACGGAGTATTTACCGATGCCCAAGGCGAATTTGGCGACTTAAGATGTAATCCACATTCACAGTACTGCCACCACCCAGGAGATTTACCATGCGCCGCCACCCAATGACCTGGACTGCTGTCCATCTGGCCCTCGCCAGCGCTGCCACCTGGTTCTTGCTGGAGTCGGGCGCCATCTCCTCGACGGTACTGTTCTCGCTGCACTAAATAAAAAACGCCATCTTCCACTGGGAAGACGGCGTTCATTTTCATTGCGAGCAAGCCTGTCGGCTCGCTCCAATTGTTTCCAGGGCAGGCCTTTCGGCCCGCCCTCACATCAAGCAGCTTTCTGCTCGTCCTCTTCCAGTTCCACCGGCTGGCGGATCAGGTAGTCAAACGCTGCCAGCGATGCTTTCGCACCCTCACCCACCGCAATCACGATCTGCTTGAACGGCACCGTCGTCACGTCGCCAGCGGCAAACACGCCCGGCATCGAGGTGTGGCCACGGGCATCGACTTCGATTTCGCCGTGCGCCGACAGATCGATCGAACCCTTCAGGAATTCCGAATTCGGGATCAGGCCGATCTGGACGAACACGCCTTCCAGGTCGATCCGGTGGATGGCGCCGGTGTTGCGATCCTTGTAGCTCAGGCCGTTGACGATCTTGCCGTCACCGTGGATCTCGGTCGTCTGCGCCGACTTGATCACTTTCACGTTCGGCAGCGAGGTCAACTTGCGCTGCAGGACCGCATCGGCGCGCAACTCGTTGCCGAATTCGATCAGCGTGACTTCCTTGACCAGGCCAGCCAGGTCGATCGCCGCTTCCACGCCCGAGTTACCGCCGCCGATCACCGACACGCGCTTGCCCTTGAACAGCGGACCGTCGCAGTGCGGGCAGTACGCCACGCCGTGGTTCTTGTACTCTTTTTCGCCCGGCACATTGATCTCGCGCCAGCGGGCGCCCGTGGCAATGATCACCGATTTCGATTTCAGCACCGCACCGCTCTCGGTGTGGACTTCGATCAGGCTGCCGCCCACCACTTTGCTGGCGCGCTGCGTGTTCATGATGTCGACGTCATAATCCTTGACGTGTTCTTCCAGCGCGACGGCGAACTTCGGACCATCGGTTGCCTTGAGCGACACATAGTTTTCGATCGCCAGCGTATCGAGCACCTGGCCGCCGAAACGGTCAGCCAGCACGCCGGTACGGATGCCCTTACGGGCGGCATAGATTGCCGCAGCCGCGCCGGCAGGCCCGCCGCCGACGATCAGCACGTCAAACGCTTCTTTCTCGCTCAGTGCCGCCGCTTTTTTCGCGCCGCCGCTCACGTCGATCTTCGACAGGATCTCTTCGACGCTGGTGCGGCCCTGGCCGAAATGCTGGCCATTCAGGAACATCATCGGCACGGCAAGGATCTGCTTGCTTTCAACTTCCTGCTTGAAGACACCGCCATCGATCGTCACGACCTTGATGCGCGGGTTGATCACCGACATCGTGTTCAGTGCCTGCACGACTTCCGGGCAGTTGTGGCACGACAGCGAGATGTAGGTTTCAAAAACATAGTCACCATCCAGGGCAGCGATCTGGTCGATGACCGCCTGCTCCAGCTTGATGGTGTGGCCACCCACGTGCAGCAGTGCCAGCACGAGGGAGGTAAATTCATGGCCCAACGGGATGCCGGCGAAACGCACGCCGATATCGGTGCCGACGCGGTTGATCGCGAACGACGGGGTGCGCTCGTTGGCTTCCTGGCGCACGGTAATCTTGTTGCTCAGCTCTGCGATTTCACGCAGCAGCTCATCCATTTCGCGCGCTTTCGGCGAATCATCCAAGGATGCAACCAGCTCGATCGGCTGCACCACTTTTTCCAGATAGGCTTGCAACTGTTTCTTGAGGGTCGCGTCAAGCATGATGGTTTCCTTAAACTCTTTGAATCAATAAATGGAGGGCGATAAAAGCACCGGGCCGCCGCAGCGGCCCGGTCAGGGGGCTACCAGACTACCGCGTTACTTAGATCTTGCCGACCAGGTCCAGCGATGGGGTCAGGGTGTCAGCGCCTTCGGTCCACTTGGCTGGGCAGACTTCGCCTGGGTGAGCAGCGACGTACTGGGCAGCTTTGACTTTGCGCATCAGTTCCGATGCGTCGCGGCCGATGCCGTTGTCATGCACTTCCATGACCTTGATCTGGCCTTCTGGATTGATGACGAAGGTACCGCGCAGTGCCATGCCTTCTTCTTCGATCATGACTTCAAAGTTGCGCGACAGGGTGCCGGTCGGGTCGCCGATCAGCGGGTAGTTCACTTTCTTGATGGCGTCCGAGGTGTCGTGCCATGCCTTGTGAGCGAAGTGGCTGTCGGTCGAGACGCCGTATACGTTCACGCCCAGCTTTTCGAATTCAGGCTGGAACGAGGCCAGATCTTCCAGTTCGGTTGGGCAGACGAAGGTAAAGTCGGCCGGGTAGAACATCACCACCGACCAGGTGCCCTTGAAGTTTTCTTCGGTCAGGTCGATGAATTTGCCATTCGCGTAGGCGGTGGCTTTGAACGGTTTGATCTGGGTATTGATAAGGGACATGTATTCTCCTGATTTGTGGTGGATGAAACGTATGACAAGCAGTGTACCGCTCAGCTCGTCTTTTGGGAAATTGATTGATTGGATACTGTTGATTGATTTTGGCTATCACGCAGACGACAGCATGCCGGTTGGCCCACGGCTACGCCGTCAGGCACAGACCGGCACTGCGGTACATGGCAACATCAGGCTGAAGGTCGAACCCTCACCGGCAACGCTCGTGACCCGCAACTCGCCGCTGTGCGAGATCGCCAGCTGGCGCGAAATATACAGGCCCAGCCCCAGGCCCTTCGGCTCGCCGTTGCGGGCGCCGCGTTCGTAAGGCTCGAAAATGCGCTCCAGGTCGCCTGGGGCAATGCCCTTTCCGCTGTCACGCACATCGATCCGCACGCACTCGCCGACCTGCTCGACACTGACTTCCACCGGCTGGCCGCCGCCATAGCGCAGCGCATTGGTGAGCAGGTTGACGATCACCTGCTCGACGCGGAACTCGTCCCAGCAGCCACTG
The DNA here is from genome assembly GCF_059685955.1 of Telluria sp. LT2P80. NCBI lineage: Bacteria > Pseudomonadati > Pseudomonadota > Betaproteobacteria > Burkholderiales > Oxalobacteraceae > Telluria > Telluria sp. LT2P80. Next base: position 653,056 of record NZ_JCASIO010000001.1, read on the forward strand.
ACCGGATCATGCGGGCGCAAGGTCAGCGAACTGCCCGTCGTGGCTGCCTGCAGCGACAGATCGCTGACGACGCGTTCCAGCAGCGTCATCAACTGAACCTGCGTTGGCCGGATCGACAGCTTGCCGCTACGCATGCGCGAGACATCCAGCATGTCATCGATCAGGCGGATCATCGACTTGATCTGGCGCTCGTCGCGCTGGACCATCGCTTCCATCTGCTGCGGCGCGAACGCGGCCGCATTGCCGCGCTTGATCTGCAGGCTGCGCATCTGGGTTTCCAAAAACAGCGTATTGAGCGGCGTGCGCAATTCGTGCGCGACGAGCGACATGAATTCGTCGCGCATCTTGAGCGAGCGTTGTAGCTCCTGCTGGGTTTGGTTCAGCTCGCGCAGCAAGGTTTCCTGCTCTTGCCGGCTGCGCTCGAGCGCCAGCATCTGGCGCCGCGTCTCACGGCGCTGCTGGTCGAGCGCGACGAACACGGCGACCTTGCTGCGCACCGCGCCCGGATCGATCGGCTTGTAGAGAAAGTCGACCGCGCCGTTCTCATAGCCCTTGAAGGCGTAGTCGAGCTCGCGCCCGGCCGCCGAAACGAAGACGATCGGGATATGGCGAGTGCGCGACGTCGAGCGCATTACTTCGGCCAGTTCAAAGCCGTTCATGCCCGGCATCTGCACGTCGAGGATGGCCAGCGCGAATTCGTGCTCAAGCAGCAAGGCCAGCGCGGCGTCGCCGGAATTGGCCTGGTGAATCACGCGCTGGTCGTGGCGCAGTAGCGCCTCGAGGGCCTGCAGGTTCTCGGGCAAGTCGTCGACGATCAGGATTTTGCTTAATTCATGGGCGCTCATGGGGTCTCCAACAGGGGTAGCGCGGCGCGAATATCGGCCAGCGGCAATACCAGGTGTGGTGCGCAGCGCCGGATGGCTTCTCTCGGCATCGTACTGGCGTGCGCTTCTTCAGGATCCTGGACAATGGTCAGTCCGCCGTGTTCGCGGATACTGCACATCCCTTCGGCGCCATCAAAGTTGGCGCCGGTCAATAGTATACCTGTCATTGCCGGTCCATACACGCTGGCGGTCGATTCCATCAGGACATCAATCGACGGCCGGGCGTACTGGACAGGCGCTTCGCAGCTGAGCGAAAAGCTGCGGTCCTGCTCGATCGACAGATGGTACCCCGAGCCGGCAAAATACACGACACCCGGTTCGATCGGCGCCTTGTCGCGTGCTTCGCGCACCGGGAGCATCACGCGCGCATCGAACAGTTCGGCCAGCCGGCTTTCACGGTCGCCCGGCACGTGCAGGATGCAGACCACGGCTGGCGTGTAGCCCGGCTGCAGCGACGGCAGCAAGCTCAGCAGCGCATCGACGCCGCCGGCCGAGCCGCCAATCAACACCAGCTCGATGCGCCGCTTGCCCAGCGCCGCTGCCACCTGTTCGTTCAGGCTCATGGCACGGCCTTGCGATACACCCGTTCCCGACGCGCCAGCGGCTCGAAACGTCCGGCGTAGCTGGAAAAGTCGATGCTTTCCTTGCTGCCCAGGCCCAGAAAACCCCGGTAGCACAGCGATTCATGGAACAGCCCGAACACGCGGTCCTGCAGCGTGCGGTTAAAGTAGATCAGCACGTTGCGGCAGCTGACGAAGTGCGTTTCCGAAAACACGGTGTCGGTCGACAGGCTGTGATCGGCAAAGGTCACGTTCTCGATCAGGCTGCGCTCGAACAGCGCGCCGCCGTAGGCCGCCGTGTAATAGTCCGAAAACGCGGCCTTGCCGCCGGATTTCTGGTAATTCTCGGTGTACAGGCGCATGCGGTCGATCGGGTACACGCCGCGCCGGGCCGTCTCGAGCGACTTCGGATTGATATCGGTCGCGTAGATGATGCTGCGTTCCAGCAGCCCTTCTTCTTTCAAGAGGATCGCCAGCGAATAGACTTCTTCGCCCGTGCTGCAGCCGGCCACCCAGATCTTGAGCGACGGGTAGGTCTTGAGGAACGGCGCCACCTGCTCGCGCACGGCCCTGAAGTACTCCGGGTCGCGGAACATCTCGGTAACGGGAATCGTCAGGTATTGCAGCAGCTGGGCAAAGCCGTTCGGATCGTGCAGCACGCGCGACTGCAGCTCCGAGACGGTATTGCACCCCATCTCGCGCATGGCCACCAGCACGCGGCGCTTTTGCGACGCGCCGGTATAGTCGCGGAAATCATAGTTGTATTTCAGGTAGACGGCTTCGACGAGCATCCGCAGCTCGATGTCGAAGTCGCTCGGCGTATGGCTCAAATGCGCTCCAGGGTCGGCATCCAGACCCGCAACAGGGAGTACAGGCGGGACAGGTCAATCGGCTTGGCCAGGTAATCGTTGGCGCCGGCGGCCAGGCATTGTTCCTGGTCGTCCTTCATCGCCTTGGCCGTGATGGCGATGATCGGGAGGCGGTCGAAGCGGCCGTCGGCGCGGATGCGGCGCGTCGCTTCCATGCCGTCCATCCCCGGCATCATGATGTCCATCAGCACCAGGTCGATGCCCGGCACTTCATCGAGTTTTGCAATCGCTTCGAAGCCGTTGCGGCCCACTTCGACCTTCGCGCCGCGCTGTTCGAGCGCCGCGGTCAGTGCGAACACATTGCGCACGTCGTCGTCCACCAGCAGGATCGTGCGGCCTTCGAACACGCGGTCGCGCCCGCGCACGGCCTTGAGCATGCTCTGGCGCTCGGTCGACAGTTCTGATTCGACCTTGTGCAGGAACAGCGTGACTTCGTCGAGCAGGCGCTCGGGCGAACGGGCGCCCTTGATGATGATCGAGCGCGAGTAGCGCAGCAGCTGCGCCTCTTCGTCGCGTGTCAGGTTGCGGCCCGTGTAGACAATCACGGGCGGGAACGAACACAGCTCTTCGTGCGACATGCGCTCGAGCAGCTCGCCACCCTGCATGTCGGGCAGCTTCAGGTCGATGACCATGCAGTCGAAGATCTCGGCGCGCAGCAGATTGAGCGCTTCGTTGGCCGTGCCCACCGCCGAGATCTGCACGTCGTCGTCGGCGATCAGCGCCACGACGCTCTCGCGCTGGCGTTCGTCGTCCTCGACCAGCAGCACGCGCTTGATCTTCTGCGCCGACTTCTCTTGCAGCTTGCGGAACACTTCTTCGAGTTCTTCGCGGCTCGCAGGCTTGAGCGCATAGCCGATCGCGCCCAGGTGCAGCGCCTCGCCGCCGTTCTCGATGCTGGAAATGATGTGCACCGGGATGTGGCGCGTGGCCGGATTGTCCTTCAGTTGCTGCAGTACGGTCAGGCCCGAGCGGTCGGGCAGGCGCACGTCGAGCAGCACGGCGTCGGGCCGCTGGCTGATCGCCAGCGCCAGACCTTCTTCGGCGCTCATCGCCACCAGGCAGCGGTAATCGAGCTCGCGCGCCAGGTCGTACAGGATGCGCGCGAACGCCATTTCGTCCTCGACCACCAGCACGCTGCGGCGGCCATCGGCCGGGCGATCGCGGTCATCCGGGAAGCTTTCGTAGTGGTCGGTCACGACCGGTGCGGGCGCGGGCGCCGGTGCAGGTGCCGGTGCGGGCACGGCGGCGCGGACCACCGGGGCTGGCGCATGGTACGGCTGTGCACTGGTCACCACGGGGGCCGACATGGACGAGGCAGACGAGAGCTGGGAATCCGGCAGGCGCTGCGGCAGCGTCAGCGTAAACACACTGCCCTCGTTCGGCGCACTCGAGACGGAAATGCCGCCGCCCAGCAGGCGCGTGAGGTCACGCGAAATCGACAGGCCCAGGCCCGTGCCGCCAAAGCGGCGGCTGGTGGTGCCGTCGGCCTGGTGGAAGGCGTCGAAAATCTTGTCCTGCTGGTCGGGTGCGATGCCGATCCCGCTGTCCTGCACGCGGAACGCGACGGCGCCATCGGACGTCGTGAGCACCGACAGCGTGACAGCGCCCGCGTCGGTGAACTTGACGGCGTTCGACAGCAGGTTCTTGAGGATCTGCTCCATGCGCTGGCGGTCGGTGTTGATCGCTGCCGGCACGTCGGGCGCCACGTCGATGCGGAACTCGAGCGACTTCTGACGCGCAAGCGGCTCGAACGTGCGCGCCAGGCCTTCGACGACGCGCCGCACCGGCACGTCTTCGGGCACCAGTTCGAGCTTGCCCGCTTCGACCTTCGAGATATCCAGAATGTCGTTGATCAGGTGCAGCAGGTCGTTGCCGGCCGAATAGATGGTTTGCGCGAAGCGCACTTGCTCGTCGCTCAGGTTGCCCGGCGTATTGTCGGACAGCAGCTTGGCCAGAATCAGCGAGCTGTTCAGCGGCGTGCGCAGCTCATGCGACATATTGGCCAGGAACTCGGACTTGTAGCGGCTGGCGCTTTCCAGCTCCACGGCGCGCTGCTGCAACTGCTCCTGCGCCGACTGCAGCGCCGAATTCTTCATGTCCAGGTTCAGGGCCTGCTCGGCCAGCTGGTCGTTGGTGGTGCGCAGCTCGGCCTGCTGGTTTTCCAGCGCCGACTGCGATTCTTCCAGTGCGCGCGACTGCTCTTCGAGCTCTTCGTTGGCGGTGCGCAGCTCTTCCTGCTGGACTTGCAGTTCTTCGTTGAGCGTCTGGCTTTCTTCGAGCGAATCCTGCAGGCGCTGGCGATACAGCACGGCCGCCATGGCCGCGCCCACCGCCTGCGCGATGAAGCCGAGGAATTCGCGGTCGCGCAGTTCCACCGGACGCAGGAAGGCGATCTCGAACACGCCCTTGACCTTGCCATGGTTGTAGAACGGCGCGATGATCAGCGCGCGCGGGGGGGTCTCGCCCAGGCTCGAGCCGACCTTCATGTAGCCGGGCGGCAGTTCGTCCAGCACCATGAGGCGGTTCTCCTGCGCCGCCTGGCTGGCCAGCGAGGCGCCAGGCTGGATGAATTCGGCGCGTTCGGACGGGGTGTGGTTGAAGCCATACGCGCCGATGCGGCGCAGCACGCCGTCTTCGCTGCGTACGTACATCGCACCCACGACACCGTCGAGGTACTTGACGACGTACGGCAGCACCGCCTCGGCCAGTGGCTCGAGGTGGTGGATGCCGGCGCTGCGCACGGTCAGTTCGTTCTGGCCGGTACGGAGCCACTCCTGATGGCGCAGTTTTTCATTGTGCTCGGCTTCGTGGCCCAGCACTTCGTTGTAGGTATTGGACAGCGTCATCAGCTGGCGCCGGCCGAAGATGGCCAGGCCGCCACCCACCAGCGCGGAGAGCAGCAGGAACAGCGCCACCGACCAGAAGGTCGTGTTGCGCGCATTGTCGCTGCGCTCCTGCAGCAGCCGGGCCTCGGCCGCCAGCACCAGGTCGAAATTGCGGCGCATCTCGTCGGTGAGCAGCCGACCGCGGCCACTTCTGACCGCGTCGATGTAGGCCAGGTCATTGGCCCGGCGCCGCGCGATCATCTCGTCGGCGAATGTTTCCCACTGTTTCTGGACCTGCGAAATGCGCTTGATGCGCTCGGCCTGCGCGCCATTGTCCTTGACCAGATCTTCCAGCGTATCGAGGCTGCTGCCCATCCGCTGCGCCGACAGCAGGTACGGCGTCAGGAATTCTTCATCGCCCGCCAGCAGATAGCCGCGCATGCCGGCTTCCATCTCGGCCGACAGCTTGCGGATCTCGTGCGCGTTGCCGATCACCTTCTGGGAGTGCTCGACCCAGGTCAGGTTATTGATCAGGTACGCGATGATGCCAACGAACACGACCGCACTGACAATGCTCATGCCTAACGGCAGCGCGACATTGCGGGAAAGGATGCGGCGAAACGCGCTGTTATCGATGTTTGGACCGGGCATGCCTGTTGTTCTGTTAGAAAAAAAATATCCCAAGTGTAACGCAAACGTGACATTGCGCCCACACGAAATGTGCACGGTCGTGCCAAAGCGCGACCGTGCACAACACCCGTAATCTTAGCAAAATGGATACGCGTTGGGCGCACCGCTTCGCGCGCTACCTGGCCTCAACCAGATGCGGCATCAGGTACTGCGCTGTGCGGCTTTTCTTGTTGCGCGCGACATCAAGCGGCGGTCCGGCGACCACGATGTTGCCGCCCAGATCACCCGCACCGGGGCCGACATCGATCACCCAGTCGCTGCCCGCGACCACGCGCATCGTGTGTTCGACCACGATCACCGTGTTGCCGGCATCGACCAGACGGTTCAGCTGCACCATCAGGCGGTCGGCATCGACCGGGTGCAGGCCGGTGGTCGGCTCGTCCAGCACGTACAGCGCATTGCCGCGTGTGGCGCGCTGCAGTTCGGACGCCAGCTTGATGCGCTGCGCCTCGCCGCCCGACAGCTCGGTGGCCGGCTGGCCCAGGCGCAGGTAATCCAGCCCGACCTCGTTCAGCACTTCCAGCGAGCGCTCAACCAGCGCTTCATCCTTGAAGAACGTGATCGCCTCGCCCACCGTCATGCCCAGGACTTCGGCGATGTTCTTGCCGCGGTAGGTCACTTCGAGCGTCTGCGCGTTGTAGCGCGCGCCGTCGCAGGTCGGGCATGGCGCGTACACGCTTGGCAGGAACAGCAACTCGACCATCACGAAGCCTTCGCCCGCGCAGTGCTCGCAGCGGCCCTTGGCGACGTTGAACGAGAAGCGGCCGGCGTCGAAACGGCGTTTCTTCGCGTCCGGCGTGGCCGCAAACAGCTTGCGCACCTGGTCGAACAGGCCTGTATAAGTGGCCAGATTCGAGCGCGGGGTGCGCCCGATCGGCTTCTGGTCGACCCGCACCAGGCGCCGCACGCCCTCCATGCCGGCCACGATGCGCCCCTCGAGGGGCAAGGCTTCGTCGCGTTCCAGGTCCGGTTCGTCGGACTGCTCTTCGGCCACCGCGCTGCCCTGCCCCAGCGCCGCGCCGACCAGTTCGACCAGCACCTGGCTGACCAGGCTCGATTTACCGGAACCCGACACGCCCGTGACGCTCGTGAGCACGCCCAGCGGGAACGCGACGGCGAGATCCTGCAGATTGTTGCGGCGTACGGCCTCGAGCTTGAGCCAGCCGGTCGGTTCGCGCGGTGTGCGCGGTGCCAAAGCTGCTTCGCCGAACAGGTAGCGCCGCGTTTGCGATGCTTCCACATCGCGCAAGCCGTCCGGCACACCGCTGTAGAGCACCTGGCCACCGCGCTCGCCGGCCAGCGGGCCGACGTCGACGATCCAGTCGGCCTGGCGGATCACGTCCAGCGCGTGTTCAACGACGAACAGCGAATTGCCCGCGGCTTTGAGTTGCGCCAGTGCGTCGAGCAGCGCTTCGGCATCAGCCGGATGCAGGCCGGCTGACGGCTCATCGAGCACATAGACGACGCCGAACAGGCTGGAGCGCACTTGGGTGGCCAGGCGCAGACGCTGCAGTTCGCCCGGCGACAGGCTTGGCGTGCTGCGATCGAGCGCCAGGTAGCCCAGACCCAACGCCAGCAGCACTTCGATGCGCGCCGACAGGTCGTCGGCAATGCGCCGACGCACGATCAACTGCTCGGCGTGCAGGCCTTTCTCGACCTTGCTCGTCGCGTGCGTGTACGGCGCCAGCAGTTCAGCCAGGCGCGCCAGCGGCAGGCGCGAGAGTTCGGCGATATCCAGGCCGGCGAATGTCACCGACAGTGACTCTCGCCGCAGGCGCTTGCCTTCGCATTCCGGACACGCGGTGCTGACCATGTAGCGCGCCACGCGCTTTTTCATCGACGCGCTTTCGGTATTGGCAAAAGTCTGCATTACATAGCGGCGCACGCCGGTGAACGTGCCCTGGTAGCTGGGCGTGTCCTTGCGCTTGAGTGCGGCGCGGGTTTCTGCAGGCGTCAGGCCGCCGTACACGGGCACGCTCGGGCTTTCATCGGTATACAGAATCCAGTCGCGGTCTTTCTTCGGCAGGTCGCGCCACGGGGTGTCGACGTCGTAGCCCAGCGTCACCAGAATGTCGCGCAGGTTCTGGCCGTGCCAGGCCGGCGGCCAGGCAGCAATCGCCCGTTCGCGAATTGTCAGGCTGTCGTCCGGGACCATCGATTGCTCGGTCACCTCGAACACGCGCCCCATGCCCGAACAGCGCGGGCAGGCGCCCTGCGGCGTGTTGGGCGAAAACGATTCGGCGTATAGCAGCTCTTGCCCGGCCGGATAATCGCCAGCGCGCGAATACAGCATGCGCAGCGAATTCGATAACGTGCTGACGCTGCCAACTGACGAGCGGGCCGTGGGCGTGCCGCGCTGCTGCTGCAAGGCGACGGCCGGCGGCAAGCCTTCGATCGTGTCGACTTCGGGCACCGGCATCTGGTGGAACAGGCGGCGCGCATAGGGCGAGACCGATTCGAGGTAGCGGCGCTGGGCCTCGGCGTACAGCGTGCCGAAGGCGAGCGACGACTTGCCCGAACCCGAGACGCCAGTAAATACGACGAGTTGCCCGCGCGGGATGTCGAGGCTGACGTTTTTCAGATTGTGTTCACGGGCGCCGCGGACATGGACGAAGCCGTCTTCGGCAGCGTTTTGGGGCGTAGTTTTCTTGCTGGGCATCTGCCCTCCGGCATATTCTAGATATGCCATTGGACGCCTTTACGGCAAAGGTGTCGGTGCGCTTACCAACAATCGGCTCAAGCGTGCGCCAGGTCTTCCAGTTGGCGGCACAGCGCATCGAGCTTGTCAGGCGTGTCGAATCGGGCAGCCACCGCCGCTGCCTGCGACGCTACCGGGCCCGTGACAACCTGCTGCAGCGCGGTCGCCATCCTGGCCGGTGTGACGCGCTTGGCGTGCAGGCTGGCGCCCGCCCCCAGCGCCATCACCCTTGCCGCGTTATCGAACTGATCGTGCGCGAGCGGCACCACCAGCTGCGGCGTACCGGCGCGCAGCGCTTCGGCAGTCGTGCCGATGCCGCCGTGATGAACCAGCGCCGCAACATGGGGCAGCAAGGCCTTGAGCGGCACATAGTCTTGCCAGCAGATGGACGGCGGCAGCGAGCCGGGCAGCTGCTCGCGGTGCGGCGTCAGGAAAATCGCCCGCAGGCCCAACTGCGCGACGGCTTGCGCCGCCGCCTCAAAATAGCGCCCCGCCTGCCGGTTGCCGGTGCCTGGCGTGAACACCACTGGCGGCGCACCGGCGGCGAGAAACGCCCGCAGCGTTGCGCTTGGCGCGGCGTCAGGATCAGGGTCGTACAGCGGAAAGCCGGCCTGATACAGCGGCTGCGGCCAGTCCGGCACGGGCGCGGCAAACCAGTCGGGAAACAGCGCCAGCGACAGGTCGGGAATGGTCTGGATGTAGTCGATCAGGCTGCGCACACGGGGCAAGCCCCGCTCTTCGCGCGCCGCGTTCAGGCCGGGCAAGGCAACCGGATCGATAAAGCGTGCAGCGAGCGTGCGCCACAACCAGCGGCGCACGCCATGCGGCACCCAGGTGGGCACGGGCCAGGGCCCAAGCAACAGTGGGTCGTGTACGGTAGGAAGGTTTGACGGTGCCAGCCAGGTTGCGGCAATGCGCAGGCCAGGCCGATTGAGGCGGCACAAATCCGCTTCGGGCAGCGCCAGCGGGTGCACGAGCAACAAAGTGTCCTTGCCGCTGTCGAGCGCCGCCACCATGGCAGGCAGTTGCGCCATCGCCGGTCGCGTTGCGTCCCACACCACGGCCAGGCCACGGGTGGGATGCCACAGGTCGGGATGGTCGAGCACGGCCGGGTCGGCCGGCAACCCATGAAAGGTGAGGCCGGCCGCATCGACATACAGTGCATGCAGGTCGGGCCCGAGAAAATCGACGCGGTGACCGCGCTCGCGCAAGGCCCGCCCGATCCACAGGAACGGGAACAGGTCCCCCGCCGAGCCCATCGTCACCAGGATTACATGCATGGGCCCGCCCTTCCTGGTTTAGAAGGTCAGCGTGCCTTCAATGGAATCATCCAGCGTCTTGCCGATCACGGCGCCGATCGCCATCTTCGCGCCGGCCACGATGCCGCCGTGCTTGTTGTCCCAATAATAACCGGACTTCGGGGTCACCTTGATCACGATGATGCGCGGGTCGTCCTCGCCTTCGGTGAACCAGGTCTTCAGCAGCGGCTCCCACAGCTGCTTGATGCGGGCCTTGTCCTGCGAGACTTCAGCATGGCCGTCGAGTTCGAGGAAGCCGGCGTTTTCGCCTGCCTGGAAGAACAGTTTGACGGTCGGGTTGGCCTGCAGCTCCTGGTTCGTGTGGCTGTCGATCGCGCCCAGGTACCAGATGGCGCCGTTGTCGTCGGTCTCGCGCACGCTCATCGGGCGCACGCCGCGGCTGTCGCCGGTGCCGCCGCCGGTGATGAAGAAGCCGGTCTCGGCATCGTCGATGATGTCCTTGATGCGTTCGATGGCTTCGGCGCCTGCCAGATCGCGGCGGTTTTCTTCGGGCTGGTTGCGGTTGATGGAATCCATGGTCGTCTCCTGTAAGCGAAGGCCGTGTGGCCGATGAGACAACTGTAACGCCATCCGCGCCGGCGGTATGTGGGCCGACGAACGTACGGGACCACATGCCGCCGCTGACGGGTCAAAGCGGGGACGCCCTGCCCGTCACAGGAAACGGTCGAGGATCTTGCGGCTGTGCTTGTCGATCTTGAACATGTCGCGCACCAAAAAGTTGATGCCGTGGCTGTCGGCCACCAGCAGCGACGCTTCTCCAATGCGGCGAATATCCTCGTCGAGCTTGAGCACGAACTCGGTATCGCCCCGGTCGGTCGTCACATACCAGGTGCACGGCGTGGCAAAGCTCGACACATCCTTGATATTGATGATCTCGGGGATGAACTCGCGCCCGCCGATTTCATCGCTGACCAGGGTGCGGATATCCTCGGGCATCGTCGCCAGGTCGTCGATCCAGGCGACCTCTTTGCCGCCATCGCGCACGAGCGAAATGCCCCTGGTCGGCGCCTGGATCGGGAAGGCGCGCACAGGCGTGATGCCCACGTATTCTTCACCAGTCTCGAGAGTGATCACCAGCTTGCCGAAGCTGTTGCGGCGCAGCTGGAACGGGGTTGTCGAAACAGTACTCATCATGCGTCCTTGTCGTCCAGGTCCTGGTCCACGTTGCGCGCTTGCGCTTCGTACAGGCGGTGATACGCGCCTTCGCGCGCCATCAGGTCATCGTGGCTGCCCTCTTCCACCACCACGCCACGGTCGAGCACGACCAGGCGATCGGCGCGGTGCAGCGTCGACAGGCGGTGAGCAATGGCAATGGTCGTGCGGCCTTGTACCAGATTGTCGAGTGCTTTCTGGATTTCTTTCTCGGTTTCCGAGTCCACCGACGAGGTTGCCTCGTCCATGATCAGGATCGGCGGATCGATCAGCAGTGCGCGCGCAATCGAAATGCGCTGGCGCTCGCCACCCGACAGGCCCTGCCCGCGCTCACCAACCATCGAATCGTAGCCTTGCGGCAGGCGCAGGATGAATTCGTGCGCATGCGCGGCCCTGGCCGAGGCGATGATGTCTTCGCGCGAGGCATCCGGCTTGCCGTAGGCAATGTTCTCGGCAATGGTGCCGAAGAACAGGAACGGTTCCTGCAGCACCAGGCCGATATTGCGGCGGTAATCGGCGACAGCGAACGAGCGGATGTCCTTGCCGTCGAGCAGGATGGCGCCTTCGGAGACATCGTAGAAGCGGCAGATCAGGTTGACCAGCGTGCTCTTGCCCGACCCGCTGTGGCCGACCAGGCCCACCATCTCGCCGGCCTTGATGTTCAGCGAAATGCCGCGATTGACCGCGCGGTTGCCGTAGCGGAAACCGACTTCGCGCAGCTCGATATTGCCTTCGACCTTGGCCACCTTCACCGGGTTGACCGGATCGGGCACGCTCGAGACATGGTCGAGAATGTCGAAGATGCGCTTGGCGGCCGAGGCCGATTTTTGCGTGACCGACACGATGCGGCTCATCGAATCGAGCCGCACATAGAAGCGGCCGCTGTAGGCGATGAAGGCAGTCAGCGTACCGACCGTGATGTCGCCGCGCGAGACTTGCCAGATACCGAAGCACCAGATCACGAGCAGGCCCAGTTCGGTCAGGAACGACACGCTCGGCGAGAACAGCGACCACACGCGGTTGAGCTTATCGTTGACGTTCAGGTTGTGCCGGTTGGCTTCGCGGAAACGGGCCGCTTCGCGCTTCTCTTGTGCAAATGCCTTCACGACGCGGATGCCCGGAATCGTATCGGCCAGCACATTGGTCACCTCGCCCCACACGCGGTCGATCTTTTCGAAGCCGGTGCGCAGTTTGTCACGCACGAGATGGATCATCCAGGCGATGAATGGCAGCGGCGCCAGTGTGACCAGCGCCAGCCACGGATTGATCGAGAACAGGATCACGCCGGTCATGATGATCATCAGGACATCGGACAGGAAGTCCAGCAGGTGCAGCGACAGGAACACGCAGATGCGGTCGGAACCGCTGCCGATACGCGCCATCAGGTCGCCCGTGCGCTTGCCGCCGAAAAATTCGAGCGACAGGCGCATCAGGTGTTCGTAGGTGGTGGAGCGCAGGTCGGCGCCGATGCGCTCGGACGCCAGCGCCAGCACATAGGTCTTGGCCCAGCCCAGTGCCCAGGCCAGCACGGCCGAGGCCAGCAAGCCGCCCATATACATATACACCAGGCTCGTATCGATCTGCTGCCCGTTCTGGTACGGGATCAGGACATTGTCCATCAGCGGCATCGTCAGGTACGGCGGAATCATGTGCGCGCCGGTTGAACCCAGCATCAGCAGGAAGCCCAAGAACAATTGCCCCTGATACGGCTTGGCGAAGCGCCACAGGCGGAACAGCGTCCACGTCGACGGCGGCGTGTGCAGCACTTTTTCGCAGATCGGGCAATCGTCCTGGTCGGCATCAAGAGGCGCCTTGCAACTTGGACAAGTGTGCTGCTCCGGCGGCTGGATGGCCACGCCTGTCAGCGCGCTTTCCATCTGGTCCTGGAACTGGTCGGCCACGCGCACGGCGTGCAGGTTCTGGCCCAGCGTGAAGCGCCAGCTGGCCAGCAATCCGTGCGCATCGGTCAGTTCGAGATGCCCGACGCCGGCGTGGTCGTGGTGGCGCAGCGCCAGTCCTTCGCGATACGGCCAGTCGCGCCACGCTGTCTCGCCCGGGGCGCGCGCCAGCAAGCGCCGGTCCGTGACCAGAACTAATCCTTTTGAGAAATGTAATTTCGCATCGAGGTCAACCTCCACGCTGCTTAAAACGTTTTCCCCTGGTGCAAGCTGTTTCGCGACGTCATTTTGCCAGTGATCAGGCAAGAAATTGGCGGCTGCTGCCAGCGACGACGGATTGGCAAGTTGTTGTGTTGTCATGGTTTGCGCCCGAAACGGGCTTTAATTCGGCAAAGATTCGGTATGGGTAAAGCGTGTGGCTATTGTTTTTATGCCAAGCATCAAACGCTCTACAGAGCGCTAGAACGTTTTTGGGCACGGTTTGGATGACACGAAATGTGTTTTGGTGAAAATATTGCGGCTAAGTAAAAGCCGCAACTGGATCAGATCAGCGCGTGATGTGCGCTGCGATTGGCGGCCTTTCGCTAACGTAGTGACACCTCAGGCATACAAGGAAAAGTCGCCGGTGTGGGAGTAGCGCCAGGCGACCAACGTATTTACATGACGAAAAAGAACGACATCAAATTCCTGCGCATCAATTATCTGGCGGGACCAAACATCTGGACCTATCGGCCCGTGATCGAGGCCTGGCTCGACATCGGCGAACTGGAAGACTATCCGTCGAATCTGCTCCCCGGGTTCACGACGCGCCTGACCACCTGGCTGCCGGGCCTGATCGAGCACCACTGCGGCGTCGGCTACCACGGCGGCTTCATCGAGCGCCTGAACGAAGGCACCTGGGCCGGCCACATTCTCGAACACGTCGTGCTCGAAGTGCAGAGCCTGGCCGGCATGAAGACCGGCTTCGGCAAGACCCGCTCCACCGGTGAGCATGGCGTCTACAAGATGGCGTTCCGCACGCGCGACAATGTCGTCGGCCGCGCCGCGCTCGACGTCAGCCATCGCCTGATGATGGCCGCGATCAACGACGAGCCGTTCGACCTGCCTGCCGCGCTTGTGCGCCTGACCGACATGGTCGACCGCCTGTGCCTGGGTCCGTCGACCGCGCACATCGTGGACGCCGCCACCGACCGCCGCATCCCGTCGATCCGTCTGACCGACGGCAATCTGGTGCAACTGGGTTACGGCGCCGCGCAGCGCCGCATCTGGACCGCCGAGACCGACCGCACCAGCGCGATTGCCGAAGGCATCGCCAGCGACAAGGACATGACCAAGAACCTGCTCGCCTCGTGCGGCGTGCCGGTGCCGGAAGGCGCCATCGCGCGCAGCGCCGACGCGGCCTGGGAAGAAGCCGCCGACATCGGCCTGCCCGTGGTCGTCAAGCCGGTCGACGCGAACCACGGCCGCGGCGTTTCGCTGAACCTGAATACCGAAGCAGAAGTGCGCGCCGCCTATGTGATCGCATCCGAAGAAGGCGAAAGCCGCTCGGTGCTGGTCGAGCGCTTCATCACGGGCAGCGAGCACCGCCTGCTGGTCGTTGGCCGCAAGGTGGTCGCCGTCGCGCGCGGCGAATCGCTGTGGGTGACGGGCGACGGCCGCCAGAACGTGGCCGAGCTGTGCGACAGCCAGATCAATATCGACCCGCGCCGCGGCGAAAGCGAAGAATTCCCGCTCAGCCCCGTCGAGCCGCGCAAGAGCGAAGAAAACCAGTTGCAGCTCAAGCGCCAGGGCCTCACGCCCGACACGGTGCCGCCTGCCGGCCAGAAAGTGCTGATCCAGATGAACGGCAACGTCGCCGATGACGTCACCGACCTGCTCCACCCGGAGGTCGCGCACGCTGCGGCACTGGCCGCCCGCATCGTCGGCCTGGACATCGCCGGCATCGACCTGGTGTGCGAAGACATCAGCCGCCCACTGCTCGAGCAGCGCGGCGCGATCATCGAAGTGAACGCCAGCCCGGGCCTGCTGGCCCACACCAAGCCGGCCAGCGGCACCGCCCGCAACGTCGGCAAGGACATCATCGAGCACCTGTTCGCGCCGGACGACACGGCGCGCATTCCGGTGGTCGGCGTGACCGGCTCGCTCGGCTGCAGCCTGATCACGCGCCTGATCGGCTGCCTGGTCAACATCACCGGCAAAGAGGTCGGCGTGGCCAACGGCGAAGGCCTGTACCTGAACGCGCGCGTGATCTCGAACCGCGACAGTACGGGCGTCGAAGCCGGCCAGCGCATCCTGATCAACCGTAACGTCCAGACGGCGGTGTTCGAATCGAACGCCCGCTCGATCCTGCAGGACGGCCTGCCGTACGACCGCTGCACCGTGGGCGTCGTGACCGACATGGCTGGCCTGGCCGACCTGGCAGAGTTCCATGTCCACGACGACGACGCGCTGCGCAACGTGATCCGTACGCAGGTCGACGTGATCCTGCCGGACGGCGTGGCCGTGCTCAATGCCGCCAACGAGCAGGTCGCGGCGCTGGCCGAATTGTGCGATGGCGGCGTGATCTTCTACGCCTTCGACGAACACCATGCGGTGCTGGTGGCGCACCGCGCGGCGGGCGAGCGCATCGTGTTTGTCCGTGACGGACGCATCATGTTGGCCGAAGGCGATGCGGAGACGCGCCTGAACACGCTGGACACGATGAAGCCGTCCACCGTGAAGTACCCCGAAAACGTGCTGGCGGCAGTGGCGGCGGCGTGGGCGCTCGGCGTGCCGAGCGACCTGCTGTGCGGCGGCCTGCGCGCGTTCGACGCGACACCAAAACAAACGACACATTGAATGACACTGCCCGGCAATCTGCCGGGCCTGGCGCCCGCCCCCGCGCATGTGCGCGCGGTGCGCGGCCCGCGAAAGGAATGACGGTTTATGGAAGTATCTCGCGTACGGGCCCTGCGTGGCCCCAATCTCTGGAGCCACCACACCTCGGTCGAGGCGATCGTGACGTGCACGCCTGAGGAAGAATCGATCGGCGAACTGCCCGGTTTCGAATCGCGCCTGCGCGTGCGCTTCCCGCAGATCGGCGGCCTGCAGCCGTTCGGCCACTACGAAACGATCCCGCTGGCCCACGTGCTCGAACTGGTCGCGCTGCACCTGCAGGCCGAAGCCGGCTGCCCGGTGACGTTCAGCCGCACCACTGCCACGCTGGAAACCGGCACCTACCAGGTCGTCGTCGAATACAGCGAAGAAGACGTCGGCCGCCAGGCCCTCGAACTCGCGCAGCAGCTGATCGAAGCCGCCCGCAACGACACCCCGTTCGACGTGCCCGCCGCGCTGGCGCAACTGCGCGCGACCGACGAAGACGTGCGTTTGGGTCCATCGACCGGCTCGATCGTGCAGGCCGCAGTGGCCCGCAACATCCCGTTCCGCCGCCTGACCGAAGGCAGCATGGTCATGTTCGGCTGGGGCAGCCGCGCGCGCCGCATCCAGGCCGCCGAGATCGACGCCACCGGCGCGATTGCCGAATCGATCGCGCAAGACAAAGAACTGACCAAGAAGCTGCTCGATGCAGCCGGCGTGCCAGTGCCCCAGGGTCGCGGCGTCTCCGACCCTGACGACGCCTGGGCCGCCGCCATGGAAATCGGCCTGCCCGTGGTGATCAAGCCGAAGGACGGCAACCAGGGCAAGGGCGTGACGGTCAACGTCACCACCCGCGAACAGCTCGACGCCGGCTTCAAGGCCGCCAGCGAATTCCGCGACGACATCCTGGTCGAACGCTACCTGCCGGGCCACGACTACCGCCTGCTGGTGGTGGGCGACAAGCTGGTGGCCGCCGCGCGCCGCGAACCGCCGCAGGTGGTGGGTGACGGCGAACGCAGCGTGCGCGAACTGGTCGAGCAGGTCAACCTGGACCCGCGCCGCGGCGATGGCCACGGCACGTCGCTGACCAAGATCCGCTTCGATGACATCGCCATCGGCACGCTGGCCCAGAACGGCCTGACGCCGGACTCGGTGCCCGCCATCGGCCAGCGCGTCGTCCTGCGCAATAACGCGAACCTGTCCACCGGCGGCTCGGCCACCGACGTCACCGACGACGTGCACCCTGAAGTCGCTGCGCGCGCCGTCGCTGCCGCCCACATGATCGGCCTGGATATCTGCGGCGTCGACCTGGTCTGCGACAGCGTCCTCAAACCGATTGAGGACCAGAACGGCGGTATCGTTGAAGTCAACGCCGCCCCGGGTCTGCGCATGCACCTGGCGCCATCGTTCGGCAAACCGCGCCCGATCGGCGAAGCCATCGTCGACACGCTGTTCAAGGACGGCGACGATGGCCGCATCCCGATCGTGGCCGTCACCGGCACGAACGGCAAGACGACCACCGTGCGCCTGATCGCGCACCTGCTCACGGCTTCCGGCCTGCGCACCGGCATGACCAATACCGACGGCGTCTACATCGAAGGTCGCCGCATCGAGAGCGGCGACTGCAGCGGCCCGCGCAGCGCGCGCAACGTGCTGCTGCACCCCGACGTCGACGCCGCCGTGTTCGAAACGGCGCGCGGCGGGTTGCTGCGCGAAGGCCTGGCCTACGACAAGTGCCAGGTCGCCGTGGTAACCAATATCGGCTCGGGCGACCACCTGGGCCTGAACTACATCACCACGCTCGAAGACCTGGCGGTACTCAAGCGCGTGATCGTGCAGAACGTGGCCGTGGGCGGCATGGCGGTACTTAACGCCGCCGATCCGACCGTGGCGGCGATGGCCGAACGGACGCGCGGTGACGTTACCTTCTTCGCGCAGGACGTGGGTAATCCGGTCATGGCAATGCACCGCGCGCAGGGCCGCCGCGTCGTCTTCGTCGAAGAAGGCTATCTGGTGGCGGCGCAGGAATCGTTCATCGAACGCATCGACCTGAAGGAAGTGCCGATCACGCGCGGTGGCGTGGTGGGCTTCCAGGTCGAGAACGTGATGGCGTCGGTAGCCGCCGCGTGGGGTGTGGGCACATCGTGGGATGCGATCCGCCTGGGCCTGAAGACCTTTGTCGGCGAAAGCGACAATGCGCCGGGGCGCTTCAACGTGTTCGACTACAAGGGCGCGACCGTGATCGCCGATTACGGCCACAACCCGGATGCGATCGCCGCGCTGGTCAATGCGGTGGAGAGCATGCCCGCCAAGCGCCGCTCGGTGGTGATCAGTGGCGCCGGCGACCGGCGCGACCAGGACATCACGCAGCAGACTGAAATCCTGGGCGCGGCGTTCGACGACGTGCTGCTGTATCAGGACCAGTGCCAGCGCGGGCGCGCTGACGGCGAAGTCATCGCGCTGCTGCGCGCAGGGTTGAGCAATGCGACGCGCACGGGCCACGTCGAAGAAATCAACGGCGAGTTCGTGGCGATTGATCGTGCCCTTTCGCGTTTGGAAGATGGGGACTTGTGCCTGATCCTGATCGATCAGGTCGACGAGGCGCTGGCGCATATCACGGCGCGGGTCAAGGCAGCAGCCTGAGTATCGGTGCTGTGTTTCCGGGGACGGGCGGCGACGCGGTATGCTGCGTCGATGAATAGCCCGTCCCCGTTTTTGTTATCCCTCCCTGCCCTGCCCAGGGCCAGTGCCTGGCCGCTGCTGCGGGCATTGTTCAAGCGGCCCGCGCGACCGTCGGGGCAACCGGTCCAGGCCAGTTACCGGCTGGACCGGATCGATGCGGATCACGTGCGGCGCTACTACGACGCGTTCGGTTTTCCTCCCGGACCTGTGCCGCTGACCTACCTCTATCTGCTGGCACAGCGCGCGCAACTGGCGACGATGCTCGATCGGGCGTTGCCGTTTCGGATTGTCGGACTGATTCATGTGTCGAACGACCTCGCGATACATTGCGAGGTACGGACTGATGCGCCGCTAATACTCGTGACGACATTATCGATGCCGGAACCTGGAGCCAATGGGGCCGTCAAATGCGTGCTGGAGACAGTGGCAAGCGCGGATGGGCAGACGGTCTTCTCGTGCACCAGCCGGTACCTGATCAAACGCGGACAACGCGTCAAGCACGCGACCGCGTCGCCGTTAGTCGCGCCGGTGGGAGACGTCGTCGGAGAATGGGTCGTAACCGCGGATGCGGGGCGGCGCTATGCAGCCTTGTCCGGCGACTGGAATCCGATTCATCTGTGGCCATGGAGTGCGCGGCTGATGGGGATGCACGCGCCAATCATTCACGGCATGGAGACGATGGCACGCGTCTGCGCGGCGTTCGAGCAATCGACCGATCGTCGCGTCACCAGTCTGGCATGCCGCTTCAAACGCGCCGTGCCGCTCGGTGCTTCCGCAACGTTGCTGGCCTGCGAAGTCCCCGGCAGTTTTGTCGTGCTGTGCAGCGATCGCGTGGCCGTCGAAGGCACCTTGGCTACGTGTGATGCCGCGCGACCCGCAAAAACCCGGCATCACAAAAAGCCGGGGTCACACAAAAAGCCGGGGTCAGGTCTGACATTCGGACACGATCTCGACAGTAGAGAGAAAGCCGGGGTCAGAAAAGCCGGGGTCAGGTCTGACATTCGGACACGATCTCGGCAGTAAAGTAGTCGGAACTAGCTGACACGATGCCATACCAATCTGAACAAGAGCCCCTTGGAACTGGCCAAGGCTGAGGTCGTGTCTAAATGTCAGACCTGACCCCGGCTGTGCTTGACCCCGGCTGTGCTAAAGCTGAGGTCGTGTCCGAATGTCAGACCTGACCCCGGCTGTGCCGCGCGCGCAACATCAATCGCGGTAAAATACGCAGCTCTGGCCAGCCTCTGCCTCGCCGTACCCAATCCGAAGAAATGACCACCGTTCCCACTGAAATCAACGCCGCAGCCGTCAAGAACAGCGCGACCGACAAGCACACCCCGATGATGCAGCAGTACCTGCGCATCAAGGCCGACTACCCCGACATGCTGGTGTTCTACCGCATGGGCGACTTCTACGAACTGTTCTTTGACGACGCCGAAAAAGCCTCGCGCGTGCTGGGCATCACGCTGACTGCGCGCGGCAAGTCCGAGGGCAATCCGATCAAGATGGCCGGTGTGCCGTTCCACTCGCTCGATGGCTATCTGGCCAAGCTGGTGAAACTGGGCGAATCGTGCGCAATCTGCGAGCAGATCGGCGATCCGGCGCTGTCCAAGGGCCCGGTCGAACGCAAGGTCATGCGCGTCGTCACGCCCGGTACGCTGACCGATTCCGACCTGCTGCCCGAAAAAGCCGAGCGCCCTCTTCTCGCCCTGTGCCTGCAAACCCAGCGCAAGACTGTCACTGCGGGTCTGGCCTGGCTGTCGCTGGCCAGCGGCAACCTGCGCCTGATGGAATTTTCGGGTGACGCACGCGCCATCGAGGCGCGTCTGGCGCATGAACTCGAGCGCATCGCACCGGCCGAAATCCTGCGCGCCGACTGCGGCGACATGTTCGACGATGGCGCTTCCACCGTGCACACCCAGCGCGTGCCGGAATGGCACTTCGACGTGGTCAAGGGCCACGGCGCGCTGCTCGAACAACTGAAGGTTGCAACGCTCACCGGCTTTGGCGCAGATGGCCTGGGCGCCGCGTTCGGCGCGGCCGGCGCGCTGCTGCGTTATGCCCAGTCCACGCAAGGCCGCGGGCTGCAGCATGTGCGGGGTCTGGCGTGCGAAAACGAGAACGAATACATCGGCCTTGATGCCGCCACGCGCCGCAACCTGGAACTGACCGAGACCATTCGCGGGCAAGAGTCGCCGACGCTGTTTTCGCTGCTCGACGGCTGCCGCACGGCGATGGGTTCGCGCATGCTGCGCCACTGGCTGCACCATGCGCGGCGCGACCAGTCGATCGCGCGCAGCCGGCACCAGTCAATCGCCGCGCTGCTGCAGGCGGATGCCATCGACAACCTGTCGCCGACGCTGGCGCAGGTGCCGGACATCGAGCGCATCACCACGCGCGTGGCGCTGCTCAGTGCGCGCCCGCGCGACCTGGCGAGCCTGCGTGATGGCCTCAAGGCCTTGCCGATGCTGCGCGAGCTGGTGGCGCGCTGCTTCGTGCCGGGCGACACGTCGCTGCTGCGCGAACTGCATGACGACATGGCCACGCCCGCCGATTGCCTCGACCTGCTGGTGCGCGCCGTGCTGGAAGAGCCGAGCGCGATGATCCGCGATGGCGGCGTGTTCGCACGTGGCTACGATGCCGAACTCGATGAACTGCAGGCGCTGTCCGAGAATGCCGGCCAGTTCCTCGTCGATCTCGAAACACGCGAACGCGCACGCACCGGCATCGCCAACCTGCGCGTCGAGTACAACCGCGTGCACGGCTTCTACATCGAAGTCACCAACGGCCAGGCCACCAAGGTGCCGGACGATTACCGCCGCCGCCAGACGCTGAAAAACTGCGAACGGTACATTACGCCCGAACTGAAAGCCTACGAAGACAAGGCGCTGTCGGCGCAGGACCGCGCGCTGGCACGCGAGAAGATCCTGTACGACGACTTGCTCGCCCAGCTCGCGCCGCACATCGGCGTGCTGCAGACGATCGCGCGCGCCATTGCGCAGGTCGACGTGCTGGTCGCGCTGGCCAGCCACGCGCTGCGCCACGGCTGGTGCGCACCGCAGCTGGTCGATGCGCCGTGCCTGAACATCGTCGAAGGCCGCCATCCGGTGGTCGAGAATCAGATCGAGCGCTTCATCGCCAACGATTGCCGCTTCTCCAACGAGCGCCGCCTGCTCCTGATCACCGGTCCGAACATGGGCGGTAAATCGACCTTCATGCGCCAGGTCGCGCTGATCACGCTGCTGGCGTATGTCGGCAGCTACGTACCGGCGGCCGAAGCCACGCTGGGCCCGATCGACCGCATCTTCACCCGCATCGGCGCCAGCGACGACCTGGCCAACGGCCGCTCGACCTTCATGGTCGAGATGACCGAATCGGCCGCGATCCTCAACGGCGCCACTGAGCATTCGCTGGTGCTGATGGATGAAGTCGGGCGCGGCACGTCGACCTTCGATGGCCTTGCGCTGGCGTGGGCCATCGCGCGCCACCTGATCGACACGAGCCGCAGCTTCACGCTGTTCGCGACGCACTACTTCGAGCTGACCCAGTTGCCGGAGTCGTACCCAAGCGCGTACAACGTGCACCTGTCGGCGGTCGAGCACAAGGACAGCATCGTGTTCCTGCACGCGGTACAGGATGGTCCGGCGTCGCAAAGCTACGGCTTGCAGGTGGCGCAGCTGGCCGGCGTGCCGCAGCCGGTGATCAAGGCCGCGCGCAAGCACCTGGCGCGCCTGGAAGCGCAGGCCGCCGGTGGTACGCCGCAGCGCGACCTGTTCGCCGCGCCCCTGCCCGAGCACGATCTCGACGACACCCCGGCGCCCGTCGTGGCGGAAGTCCAGGACGACGGCTTGCGCGATGCACTGGACGCCATCGATCCGGACGCGCTGACGCCGCGCGAAGCGCTCGAACGGCTCTACGAGCTGAAACGGCTGGCTGCCTGATGTCGATCCCGCGTCCGGTCATTGTCCGCGCTGCGCTGCTGGCGACGCTGCTTGCCTGCGCGCCGCTGGTGGGCCAAGCCAAGGACAAGGACAAGGAAGAGCGCCCCACGCACCGCTTCGCCGTGGTCGGCAACGACGCGCGCGCTGACAGTGACGCGCGCCTGAAGCAGGCACTGGCCGATTCGTCCGAAAAATCCGTGTCGTTCGTCGTCCTAACGGGCATCAAGGGCGAGAACGAAAGCTGCGGCGACAAGCTGTATCTGCAGCGGCGCGACCTGTTCGAGCATGCGAAGCGGCCCGTGATCGTGTCGCTGTCCGGCAGCGACTGGACCGGCTGCCGCAACTCGGCCAAGCGCACCAATGCGATCGAGCGCCTGAACCGCCTGCGCGAACTGCTCTACGGCGAGCCCGAATCGCTTGGCGCAACCAAGATCCACCTGACGCAGCTGTCGGCCAGTCCGCGTTTTCGCAGCTATGCCGAGAACGCGCACTGGAAGGTGGACAAGGTGCTGTATGCCACCATCAATCTGCCAGCCGCGAACAACCATTTCCTGCCGGCCGCGGGCCGCAACAGCGAATACGAAGACCGGGCGGTGGCCAACCGCTTCTGGCTGAACCGCCTGTTCGCGATGGCGCGCAGCGACAAGGCGCAGGCGCTGGTGCTGTTCTCGGAAGGGGCCGTGCGCCCGTTCCATCTCGACCAGCCAGCGGGCCTGCGCGGCTTGTTGCGGCGCGCGCCGGTCGAGCGCGACGGGTTCGAGGCAGCGCGGCGTCAGATCCAGGCGCAGGCCGTCAAGTTCGATGGGAAGGTGCTGCTGGTCGACAGTGACGCGCCAGGTGGCCACAAGCCGCAGATCGCATGGAAAGGCAATCTGGGACAGCTGTCAGTGGGAACCAAGGCGGTCGAGGTGAATGTGATGCTGGGGAAAGATGCGGCGTTCACGGTGGTGGACGCGAAGCAGTAGAACAGAAATTACAAGCGCGGCCACCGCGTGATGCGGTGGCCGCGCACCAACCGGATTACTGCAGCGGCTGGGTACGGAAGTGGTCGCCATCATCGCTGTCATCGATCTCGTGATGATGACCGCCAGCGCCGTGCACGTGACCGTGCTGGATTTCTTCGGCGGTCGCAGCGCGCACGTCGACCACGGACAGGTCAAAGCGCAGAGCCATGCCGGCCAGTGGATGGTTGCCATCCAGGACGACCTTGTCGTCAGCAATTTCGGTGACGGTGAAAATCACCGGCTCGTCGTCGCCGTTTTCGGCCATGCCTTCGAACTGCATGCCGACTTCGATCGGTTCCGGCAGGCGCGAACGCTCTTCAACCTTGACCAGCTCTGGCTCGTAGTCGCCGAACGCGTCGTCTGGCTCCACCTGGATCGTCGAGGCGTAGCCGGTTTCTTTGCCGTCCAGCTCTTCTTCGATCTTCGGCAGGGTATTCTCGTAGCCGCCGTGCAGGTACACCATCGGCTGGGAGCCCTCCTCGATCAGATTGTTCTGGGCATCCGACAGTTTATAGTTAACCGTCACGACTGTGTCTTTAGCAATCTTCATCGTCCATCCTTTCATTGTGAGCTGCGGATTATACTCTCGATGGGTCTAGGCCCCGCTTCGGCTGGTTATAATGTCGCATGAAAAAATTACCGCTTTTGGGGAATCTTTCCCCTGCTGAATTCTTGCGCGACTACTGGCACAAGAAGCCGCTGCTGATCCGTGGCGCCATCCCCGGCTTCAAGCCGCTGCTCAAGTTCGAGAAGCTGGCCGAGCTGGCCGCACTGAACCATGTCGAATCGCGCCTGGTCTCGCTGCGCGACGGCGAGTGGGACATGCAGCACGGCCCCCTCACCGAATTGCCGGCGCGCAGCGAGCCCAACTGGACGATGCTGGTCCAGGGCGTGAACCTGCATGACGAGCGCGCCGACGAGCTGCTGCGCCAGTTCCGCTTCGTGCCCGATGCCCGCCTGGACGACCTGATGGTGAGCTTTGCCACCGACGGCGCCGGCGTCGGCCCCCATTACGATTCGTACGACGTATTCCTGCTGCAGGCGCACGGCAAGCGCCGCTGGCGCATCGGCGCGCAGCAGGACCTGACGATCATCGAAGGCTTGCCGCTCAAGATCCTGGCCAATTTCGAGGCCGAAGAAGAGTTCGTGCTCGAGCCGGGCGACATGCTGTACCTGCCACCACAGTACGCGCACGACGGCATCGCCGAAGGCGAATGCATGACGTATTCGATCGGTTTCCGCTCGCCGTCGTTCCAGGAACTGGGCGAAGCGTTCCTGCAATTCATGGCCGATTCGATCGACCTGCCGGGCCGCTACGCCGATCCCGAATTGCAAGAAGCAAAGAATCCAGCCGAGATTCCGAAGCACATGCTCGCCACCGTTACCGAAGAGCTCAACAAGGTGCGCTGGGATGAAGAAGACGTCACCATCTTCCTCGGCGAGCACATGTCCGAGCCGAAGCACAATGTGTTCTTCACGCCGCCCGCCAAGCCGATGACCTTCGGCCGTTTCATGGAAACGGCCGCCAAGCGCGGCGTCAAGCTCTCGAGCAAGACATTGATGCTGTACCGCGGCAAGAATGTGTTCATCAATGGCGAATCGCTGGCCGCCGGCCGCGCCGACAAGGTGGTGCTCGACGTGCTGGCCAACGACCGCCGCATCGATGGCGCCACGCTCGGCAAGGCCACCGACGACGTCACCGAATCCCTGTACGCCTGGTATCAGGACGGCTGGGTCGAGCTGGGCTGACCATGGATGCGCGCGCCATCCCGTTCGACACCCGGCGCGACTGCGAGACGCAACTTCTCGCCGCCGTGGCGGCCGCGCAGCACAGCCTGCGCGTGTTCGATCCGGATGGTGCGGTATTTGCGCTGGGCGCCGTCCAGGTGGATGCGGCGCTGCGTGCCTTCCTGCAACGGGGCGGCACCTTGCGCCTTGCGCTGCACGACCCGGGCCACATCGAGCGCCACTTCCCGCGTTTTTTGCGTCTGCTGCGCGACTACGGTCACGCCTGCGAATGCCGCCAGAGCCCGAAAAACCTGCGCCAGCTGACCGACTCGTTCTGCATTGCCGACGAACAGCACGTGGTACGCCGCTTTCACAGCGAACACATGCGCGGCGAAGCCAACTTTGACGATCCGCGTGCCGTGGATATTCCCCACCACCGGTTCGAAGCGATCTGGGAAGCTTCCCGACCGACACTGCACCCGACGACTACTGGGTTGTAAGTACGCTACGAAAAGCACAATTAGTTGCCCAGGGGTTAATTCTTAGGTGCCTCGCTATTTGCGTAGCATCTTGTAACAATATGAAGCTTATCAAAGCGGAAAATTCTTACACCAGAGCATGTGTTAGCTATTGCGAAACTGTAAAATTGTCTATAATATCAATCAGGAAGGTTCCGTTGCGCCCGTGGCAGTCTTGCTATTTGTGAAGGCACGAGAATTCCATCGAGAAATAATTACCGGTAATTATTATTCGTATCAAGTAGTTCTACTTTTGTAAATACTAAGGAAAAAACCATGAAAAAATCCCTGCTGATCGCTTCCCTGTTCGCTGTTACCCTGGCTGCTTGCGCTAAGAAAGAAGAAGCTCCAGTCGCACCAGTGACCGAAACCCCAGCTGCTGTCGTCGCTCCTGCTGACGCAACCATGCCAGCTGCTGACGCAACCGCTCCAGCTGCTGCTGCTGCTGACGCTGCTGCAACCGACGCAGCTGCTG
Source organism: Telluria sp. LT2P80 (assembly GCF_059685955.1). Classification (NCBI taxonomy): domain Bacteria; kingdom Pseudomonadati; phylum Pseudomonadota; class Betaproteobacteria; order Burkholderiales; family Oxalobacteraceae; genus Telluria; species Telluria sp. LT2P80. Next base: position 679,152 of record NZ_JCASIO010000001.1, read on the forward strand.
CTGCTTCGACCGCAACCGACGCTGCTGCCGCTGCTCAGACCTCGGCTACCCAAGCTGCTGACGCTGCTGCTACCACCAAGTAATTCGTTACTCGGTATGAAGAAACCGGCCTGCGGGCCGGTTTTTTTACGTCTGTCGCTTTCGAACGCGTGGACGGGAAACCCGTCCACCCTACTGAATACGATGACAACAAGCATAAAAAAACCGGCCACTTGGCCGGTTTCTTGTTGCTGCAACGAGGATTACTTCAGCTCGTTGTTCAGCAGCGTCAGGATCTTGGTCGTCGTCGGCGACGTTTCCGCCTTGCCGTCGTTGGTCTGCACCGACACTTCGCTTACGTTCGCGCCCTGTGCGGCCTTGACCAGCACGCGGTAGCGCTGCGCTTCTTTCGCGTCGTCTTCCGACTTGCCAAACGTGAACAGGCGCTTGAAGAAGCCATCCTTGGTCTCGCCTGCATCCGGATCGACATAGCGCACGAAGTAGATGCCCTGCACGCGGTCGCGGTCTTCGACGGTGAAGCCGACGCGATCCAGTGCCAGGCCGACACGGCGCCAGGCGCGGTCGAAGCCTTCATCGACCTCGACCTTGTCACCCACCAGCTTGGCGTGCTGCGGCGCCAGTGGCGCGTTGGCGACCATGGCTTCGGCCGGTGCGACTTCTTTCGCGCCCGTCAGCAGAGCGACGATGCGGCTCAGGTATTGCGATTCCAGGCCCGGATCGTTGGGACGCACGGTCCAGGTCGTGGTTTCGCTTTGCGGGCCGGTCAGGACTTCTTCGGCGCCGCGGTGGCTGACCCAGATCTCGGTCGAACCATCCGGCAGGCGCTCGAGGCGCGTGCGAAACTTGTCGCGCTCGCCGGTCGAATAGGCGCTGTCGAACACGCGGCCGATGGCACGGCGCACGAAGTCCTGCGGGATCTTCGAGCGGTTCTCGACCCAGGCGGTTTCCATGGTGCCCGTGGTGGCCGATTCGGTCTCGAGCGCGAAGCCCTGCTCTTCCCAGAACTGGCGCAGTTGTGGCCACAGTTGTTCAGGCGTTTGCTTGACCACCAGCCAGCGCTGGTCGCCATTGCGCTGCACGCTGACGGCGTCGGTCGAGATCGGGCCGATCGGCTGGCCGGATGCCGAAACACCGGCCACTGCAGGCACGCCGCCGGCAGCGGCTGCGGCCTGGCCTTGCTGGAATTCGGATGCGGTGGCGACGCCACGGCCGTCCGGGATCGCGTAGCGGTTGTCGCGCTGCAGCTTGGTCAGGTCGGGCGGCACGTCCAGCGGTGCGGCCTTCTTGGTGCCTTTGTAGTCGACTTTGTCGCCACTGAAAATCGTGGTGCAGGCTGCCAGGCTGAACGCGATGACCGTGAGCGAGAGCACACGGGCGGCGGCAGGAGCGTTGATCAGGGATGCGCCGTTTGAATTCTTAGTCTTGCGAATAGTCATGTCGTTCGATATCAGGTCAGTAACCCGAACCCTTGCGGATTCAGGATGGGGAATGAACGCCGGCTTCCACCAGGGCGGCACGTACGATCTCGTGGTATTGGGAGGACAGCGGCGCGAGCGGCAGGCGCAGGCCCGCCGGCATCTTGCCCATCTCGGCCAGCGCCCATTTGACGGGCACCGGATTCGGTTCGACGAACAGCCTGGCGTGCAGGCCGAGCACGCGGTTGTTGATCTCGAGCGCGCGCGCGATGTCGCCGCTCATGGCGGCCACACACAGCTCGTGCATCGCGCGCGGCGCCACGTTGGCGGTGACCGAAATATTGCCGGCGCCGCCGCAGAACATCAGCGCCATTGCGGTCGGATCGTCGCCCGAGTACACGGCGAAGGATTTATCGACCATCTTGAGCAGCTCGATGCCGCGCCCGATATTGCCGGTAGCATCCTTGATGCCGACGATGTTCTCGATCGGCGCCAGGCGCGCGACGGTCTCGTTGGCCATGTCGGCCACGGTACGGCCCGGCACGTTGTACAGGATGATCGGCAGGTCGACGGCTTCGGCGATCGTGCGGAAGTGGCGGTACATGCCCTCTTGCGTCGGCCGGTTGTAGTACGGCACGACCTGCAGGGACGCGTCCGCGCCGACGCTCTTCGCGTGACGGGTCAGCGCGATGGCTTCCACGGTCGAATTGCCGCCAGTGCCGGCGATGACAGGGATGCGGCCGGCGACATGGTCGACAGCCAGCTTGACGAGTTCGCAATGCTCTTCCGGCGACAGGGTCGCCGATTCGCCGGTCGTGCCCACGATGACGATCGCGTCGGTACCTTCGGCGATGTGCCAGTCGATCAGCGCGCGCAGGGAATCACGATCGACGGTGCCATCTTCGAACATCGGGGTGACGATTGCTACGATACTGCCCTTAATCATAATCTTTGGACCGTGCCATTCATTTAAAAATCTGATTGTAGCGGATAGCCCGCCCCTATGGTTCATTCCTGACCACAATATGGTCGAGCCAGGCCTCGGTTTTGCGGTACGCCTGGCCGGCGGCGCACAGGCGCTGCACCTGCGCCGGATGGGGCCGCTCAACGTGGCCATCCTCGTATGCCAGCACCTGCAGACCGCCATCGTGGGCCAGCGCCAGCAGCTCGCCAGGCGCAAGCAGGAACGCCGGATTCGACGGCTTCCCATAGAGCTCGTTGCCTTGCGCGAAGGTTTCGTAGATCAGGATACCGTCTGGCCGCAGGCTGGCCGCGATCTGCGCGAACAGCGGGCGGTGCAGGTAATTGGTGACGACAATGATGGCAAAGCGCTCCGCTTCGAATGGCCAGCTGGCGCCATCGGCCTCGAGATCGCAGGCCAGTGTCGTCACGCCCTCGCCCGCGCTGGCCGCCAGCGCGGCCGGATTGCGATCGACGGCCAGCACCTGCAAACCTTGCGCCGCGAGCAGGCGCGTGTGGCGCCCGTTGCCGCAGGCCAGGTCGAGCGCTTCGCCTGACCTGGCCAGCGGTGCGAAGCGCGCTACCCAGGGCGACGCGGGCAAGGCCGCCATATGTGTGCCGGTGGTCATCGGCTCAGAGCAGGAAGAACGTGAATGGCGTGGCCGCCAGCTGCACGAGGTAGCCGCCCAGCGCCATCACCGGCGTGAGCCAGTAGCCGACCACCCGGAGCATGACCAGTGCCAGCACGATGAAGAAGCCGTAGGGCTCGATGCGGGCGAACGCATAGGCCGCGCGATGCGGCAACATCGCCGTCACGACCCGGCCACCATCGAGCGGCGGGATCGGGAGCAGGTTGAAGGCCATGATCAAGAGGTTGACGACGATACCGGCCTGCGCCATCTTGTGCGGGAATTCTTCGCCGACCTGGAAGAACACGAGCAGCACGCCGAGGATCAGCCACAGCACGGCCATGACGAAGTTGGCAAACGGGCCGGCCAGCGATACCCATGCCATATCGCGCTTCGGATTGCGCAGGCGCCCGAATTCGACGGGCACCGGCTTGGCATAGCCGAACACGAACGGCGTGAACAGGAACATCAGCACCGGGATCACGATCGTGCCCCAGATGTCGATGTGCACCAGCGGGTTGAGGCTCATGCGCCCCTGCGAATAGGCGGTATTGTCGCCAAAGTACTTGGCGGCGTAGGCGTGGGCGGCTTCGTGCAGCGTGATTGCAAACAGGACCGGCAGCGCATACACCGCGATGGTGCGAATCGTTTCTTCCATGGGGGCTGATTCTATCAGAGCGCGGCGCGTACTTGACCGGTGGAATACTTAAGGCAGCCTTGCAGGCCGCAGCCCGCCTGATTACAGGCCGAATGCCGCCGGGTCGCCCCTGCCCTCGCGGATCAGCACCGGCTCGGGGCCGGTCAGGTCGATCACGGTGGTGGCTTCCAGCATGCCGGCGCCGCCGTCGATGATCAGTTCGATCTGCTTTTCGAGGCGCTCGCGTACTTCATCGGGATCCGACAGCATGTGCTCGTCGCCCGGCAATTGCAGCGTGGTGCCGATCAGCGGCTCGCCCAGTTCTTCGAGCAGCGCCAGCGTGATGCGGTTTTCAGGAACGCGCAGGCCAATCGTCTTGCGCGACGGATGCGACAGGCGCCGCGGCAGCTCGCGCGTGGCTTCCAGAATCACCGTGTAGGGGCCCGGCATCGTGGCCTTGAGCAGGCGGTATTGCGTATTGTCCACGCGCGCATACTGCGCCACTTCAGACAGGTCGCGCACCAGCAGCGTCAGGTGGTGCTTGTCATCGACACCACGGATGCGGCGCAACTTCTCGACCGCGTTCTTGTCGTCCAGCCGGCAGACGAGTGCGTATGCGGAATCGGTTGGCAGCGCGACGATGCCGCCGGCGCTGACGATCTGCGCGGCCTGCTTGATCAGGCGCGCTTGCGGGTTTTCAGGGTGGATCTGGAAAAACTGGCCCATGGATGGTGTCCTTGTTATTGGTTAGGCAGCGACTGGAGCGCGGCGATACGCTGCTCCATCGGCGGGTGGGTCGAGAACAACGCGCCCCAGCCGCCGCCGCTGCCGGAAATGCCCGATGCCGACATCGCTTTCGGCAGCGCGCCCGGCGCGAAGCCGCCCAGGCGGGCCAGCGCGTGCTGCATCGGCACCGGGCTGCCCATCAGTTTGGCGGCGCCGGCGTCGGCGCGGAATTCGCGCTGGCGCGAGAACCAGGCCACGATGATCGAGGCCAGCAGGCCGAACAGGATTTCGCAGACCATCACGGTGGCGTAATAGCCAATGCCGGGCGCGTCGCCCTCTTTACGGAACAGCACCTTGTCGACAAAGAAGCCGACCACGCGCGCGAAGAACACGACGAAGGTATTGACGACACCCTGGATCAGCGTCAGCGTGACCATGTCGCCATTGGCGATGTGGGCAACTTCGTGGCCCAGGACGGCTTCGACTTCGTCCTGGTTCATACTTTGCAGCAGCCCAGTAGACACGGCGACCAGCGCCGAATTCTTGAAGGCGCCGGTGGCAAACGCATTCGGCTCGCCATCGTAGACGGCAACCTCGGGCATGCCGATGCCGGCGCGTTCCGCAAGCCGGCGCACGGTGTCCACCAGCCACTGCTCGGTGGAGTTGGCCGGTTGTTGGATCACGCGCGCACCTGTCGACCATTTGGCCATCGGTTTGCTGATCAAGAGCGAGATGAACGAACCGGTAAAGCCGATGACCAGCGACATCACTGCCAGCGAAGCGAAGTCGATGCCCTGCGCCGAGACGGCGCGGCCAAGACCGAGCACGTTCATGACCAGCGACAGCACCAGAACGACGGCAAGATTGGTGGCGAGGAAAAGAACAATGCGCTTCATGGCAGACGACTCCTGAATTAATGACAGGATGCCAATATTGGGCTGCCTGTCGGAAAATTCAAGGGCGCAGTTCCGCGTGCCTGCCGTATCAGCGTTTTGCGCCCAGGAAGAAGCGCAGCATCTCCTTCGACGCCGATGGTCCTGCCGCATCGGTATGCGAGCCTGCCGCATTGCCGCCAGCCCAGGCATGCCCTGCGCCCTGCACGACCCACTGCTCGGCCATCGTCCGGCCCGCGTCATCGCGCCAGACACTGCGGCGGCAACGGCGCCCGCCATGGGCTGCATCGTCGTGACGCACGCTCAGTGGCGTGGCGTGCAGGCCGGCGTGAGCGCCCACATACTGTTGCAGCACGGCGTCGCCATTGGCCGGCGTCACCACGTGATCGGTGCTGCCATGGAACACGATGACCGGCACCGTCTCGCGCAAGGTGCGCCCTTTGGCCGGCTTCTTCATGGCCTGCAAGCCGGTGATCATGTCGCGCCCGCTACCGGCCGGCAAACCGGAGTGCACACCCACTGCCGCGAACAGGTCCGGATACTCGGCGCCCAGCACGGCCGCCATCGCCCCGCCCGCCGACATGCCGGCCACAAACACCTGCGCCGGATCGGCGCCGTGCTCCTTGACGATCTGCCGCGTCAGTCCGGCGATGATGCCTGGCTCACCCGCATCGCGCCCCTGGTGGCCCGACTCGAACCAGTTCCAGCACTGCGTGCGGTTCGACGCGCTGTCCTGCTCCGGATACAGCACGAGGCAGTTGGCTTCTTCGGCCAGGCGGTTCATGCCGGTGCCGAGCGCGAAATCATCCGGATTCTGCGTGCAGCCGTGCAGCATGACGATCAGCGGACGCGGCGCGGTCGATGGCTGCGACGGGATGTACAGCTTGTAGCGGCGGCGGCCGGCGGCGTTCGAAAAGACGCCCGCGGTGAAGGTGCCACCGGCGATGTCGTCCATGACCGCCACATCGTCATCTTGAGGCATGCCAATGCCGACACCGACACCGGCGGCGCGCATGGCCGCCTGGCCCTTGCGCAGCTGGGCTTGCCAATCCGGCGCCGGGTTGATGTCGACAAACGCCGTGGCGTCCTTGCTGGCGGGCGCGGTGCTCTGCCCCTGTCCATGCCCCTGCCCCGGCATCAGGCCGGCCTGCGCCAGCGCCTGCTGGATCGTGGCGGTGGCCGAGGCCACATCCTTGTTCTGCACGAGGCGGGCAGAGGTCATCATCTTGTTCATGAATTGGTCGAGCGATTTCATAGCGTTCCAGTCTAGGTAAGGGTGCGATCTGCCAGCGCGGCGCGCACGGCAGGTGATGCAACAAAGGCGCCCAGGACCTGGATCGAAGCGATCGCATTCCGGGCAAGTTCAGGTGATACGTTGTCTTCGATGACCGCCAGGCCCAGCACATGGATATCCAGTTGCTGACCCTCTGCCACCAATTGCTCGAGTTCCTGCACCGAGTAGCGGTACAGGCCCATCACATAGCGCTTGCGCACGATGGTCTGGCGGATCACGTCGGCATGCTGCGTGAGCAGGTTGCGAATGGCCGTGCGCACCAGGTCGGTACGGTTGGAATAGAACCCTTCCTCGACGAGCAGGTCGACCTGGGCCAGGTCGACGAGGCCGACGTTGACCGTGACCTTGTCGCTGTCAGGGAGTTTCTGTTGGGTTAAAACTGCTTTCATCGTGTTCTCCATACGCTGCATATACTCCAATTGGAGTATAAAACGGCTTTTACAAGAGCTGATGGGCAAATTCTTGTAAAAAAAAGAAAAGAACAGGCGCAACGCGGCCAGCCGCAGGAGCGGCGGCCGGACAGTCAGAATGACGGGAAGGTTAGAACCAGTCGTGCCAGACCGGCGTTACGCCGGATGGCAATGGTGGCAGTTCGGCAAATTCGACCCGCGATTCGCCAGGTGCGTGGAAGTCGGTGCCGCGCGAGGCCAGAAAGCCATAGCGGCGCGCAACTTCGGCGTAGGTGCCGTATTGATCCGGCGTGTGGCTGCCGGTGACTACCTCGATGGCGGTGCCGCCCAGCTGGCGGAACTCGTCGAACAGCACACCCTGGGCCGTGTCGCTGAACCGGTAACGGCCCGGATGCGCGATGACGGCGATGCCGCCCGCCCCTTGGATCCAGCCCATTGCTTCGCCGAGCGTGGCCCAGCGATGCGGCACATAACCGGGCTTGCCTTCGGTCAGGAAACGGCGGAACACGTCGGAGGTGGTCGTGCAGACGCCGATCTCGCACAGGTAGCGCGCAAAGTGGGTGCGCGACATCAGGTCGGGATTGGCGACGTAGCGCAGCGCGCCTTCATACGGCGTGGGAATGCCGGCCTGCTCGAGCTGCGCCGCCATTTCGCGGGCCCGTTTTTCGCGCCCGTTGCGGGTTGCTGCCAGGCCGGCGATCAGTGCAGGGTTGTTTTCATCGACCTGCAGGCCGACGACGTGGACGGTTTCATTGGCCCAGGTGACCGAAATCTCGACGCCCGCCACGAAACGCATGCCCAGCGCCGTGGCCGCTTGCCGCGCAGCCTTCACGCCGCTGATTTCATCGTGGTCGGTCAGCGCCCACACATTCACGCCGCTCTTGCCGGCGTAAGCGGCCACGTCCGCTGGCGCGAGGACGCCGTCGGAAACATTGGAATGGCAGTGCAGGTCGACTTTCAGCATGGGATATTCAGCAGGCGGGATGGACGCTCCATTGTACGCGCATCAAACTGTCGGCGCAGCGAGGAAGTCTTCGATCATGCGCGCCAGCAATTCGGGCTGGTCGTGGTGCAGCATGTGGCCCGCCTGCGGCACCATGCGCGCCGTGACGTGCTTCAGATAGCCCATGCGGCGATCGACCTCGGCGCGCGCCTGCTCCTTCGCGCCCATCCAGCGCCACATATCGGTGTCTTCGGCCTCGACCCACAGCACCGGCGCCGTGATGGCCGACCACGCCGCCATCATCTCGTCGACGTGGTACAGCAGCGGACCCGTCATCTTGTGCGCAGGGTCGCCCAGGATGCGCCACTGGCCGTCGCGATCCTGCTCGGACCAGTGGGCAGCGAGAAAGCTCGAGCGCTCATACGACAGGCGCGGATTGGTCTTGCGCAGGCGCGCCGCTACTTCGTCCAGGCTGGCATAGCCACGCATCTCGGGTGGCGCGCGCAATTCGTCGAGCCAGTTGGCCAGCCGTTTCGGATACTGGGCCGCCTTCGTGGCCGGCAGGCCGAAACCTTCCAGGTTGATCAGCTTGCCCACGCGGTGGGGCCGCACGCCCGCGTACAGGCCGGCGATATTGCCGCCCATGCTGTGGCCGAGCAGGTTCACGGCCTCGTCGGGCGCAAACCGGTCGAGCAGCGCATCGAGGTCGGCCACGTAATCCGGGAACCAGTAGGTATCGGCGCCCGAACGGTCGCTGTGACCAAAGCCGCGCCAGTCGGGCGCGATCACGTGCCAGTCGCCCTCCAGGGCATCGACGACGAACTGGAACGACGCCGCCACGTCCATCCAGCCGTGCAGCATGAACAGCTTGGGCGCGCCCTCGTTCCCCCAATGGCGCACGTGAAGGCGCAGGCCGCGCACGGTGACAAATTCTGAACGTGAAAGTTTCATGAGGCCTCGAAAAAAGTACGATCGTTCAGGCAATTATATCGCCGGCCCGTTGAATTCGCGCAGCGTGGCCCCATCTGCCGGTCTTCGGGCGATGGCAAAGGCGGCGCTGACCCAAGCCTGGAGCGGTAAAATAGCCCCATTCCAACCTTCTGCGAGCGCATCATGGCCATTTACCAGCTGGGCGAACATGCACCCGAGATCGATCCGTCGGCGTTTGTCGCCGATTCGGCCACGCTGATCGGCAAGGTCACACTGGCGGCCAACACGTCGGTGTGGTTCGGGGCCACGCTGCGGGGCGACAACGAACACATCACCATTGGCGAAAACAGCAATGTGCAGGAAGGCACGGTAATGCACACCGACATGGGCTATCCGCTCGACATTGGCCGCGGCGTGACGATCGGCCACCAGGCCATGCTGCATGGTTGTACGGTCGGCGACGACTCGCTGATCGGCATCGGCGCCGTGATCCTGAACGGTGCCCGCATCGGCAAGGGCTGCCTGGTCGGCGCCGGCGCGCTGGTCACCGAGAACAAGACATTTCCCGATCACTCACTGATCCTGGGTTCGCCCGCGAAAGTGGTGCGGACACTGACACAAGAAGACTTGCTGCGCCTGCAGGGCAATGCCGCGAGCTATGTCGCGCGAGGCCAGCTATTCAATACACAGCTAAAGAGAATCGGATAAAGAATGACGACACCAGATACCACGATTGACATCACGAGCACTACCGGCGACACGCTGCAAAAATTCATCTTCGACAACGCCGCCGTGCGCGGCGAGCTGGTCGAAATTTCCGACACCTGGCGCGAGATCCAGGCGCGCCACGGCTACCCGAAAGCGGTGCGCTCGGTGCTGGGCGAGATGGTCGCCGCCTGCGCCCTGCTGTCAGCCAACCTCAAGTTCAACGGCTCGATCGTGATGCAGATCCATGGCGACGGCCCGGTGCGCCTGCTTGTCGTCGAATGCGACGCCGACCTGCGCATGCGCGCCACGGCCAAGCTGGCGCCGGACGTCGATGTCACCGACGACGCCACGCTCGGCCAGCTGGTCAATGTGCAGGGCACGGGCCGTTTCGTGATCACGCTCGACCCGCTTGAAAAGATGCCGGGCCAGCAGCCGTACCAGGGCATCGTGCCGTTGGACGGCGACGACGTCGCCACGGTCATCGAAAACTACATGCTGCGTTCGGAGCAGCTCGACACGCGCCTGTGGGTTGCCGCCGACGACAAGGTCGCGCGCGGCATGCTGCTGCAAAAGCTGCCGCGTCACAGCGGTGGCGAAGACCAGACCAAGCAGGCATCCGAAGCGGAAGACCTGGAAACGTGGAACCGCGCCGCAGCGCTGGGCGGCACGCTCAAGCACGAAGAGCTGCTGTCGACCGACATCTCGACGCTGCTGCACCGCCTGTTCTGGGAAGAGACGATCCGCGTGTTCGATCCGATGCACCCACAGTTCCACTGCAGCTGCAACCGTGAAAAGGTCGGCAACATGCTCAAGATGCTGGGCCAGCCAGAAGTGGAAACGGCGCTGGAAGAGCTGGGCGAACTGGGCATCAACTGCGATTTCTGCGGCAAGCACTACTCGTTCGACAAGGTCGATTGCGCGCAGCTGTTTGCCGTCGATACCGCAGCCCAGACCTTGATCCCGCCGAGCGGCAGCACGCATTGACTCGCGCAGGCGCCGGCCACCTGCCGGCGCCGTCGGGCTATTCAGGGCGCTTCGGCGCCCTGTTCTTATTGAGCGGCCTGCAGCGGCGCGGCCTGCTGCGCATCGGCTGCGAATTCGTAGGTAATCAGGCTGTCGTTGTCCCACTCCTTGCTGCGCACCGGAACGATAAAGCTGTGATGATCTTCGCTCAGCGTTAGTAGCCTGCTGCGCTCGCCCGATGTCAGGCGCGCCGCTTCGAGCCGCTTTGGCGCGCGATAGTACAGCGCCGTCATCGGCGCATGACACATCCCGCCGACGACTGCCATGGCGCTGCGCATTACAATACCGATCTCGTCCTTCATCACCGCCCGTGCCACTTCGCATTCGAGCCGCATGTCGCCCAGCCGGCGCGCGTTGTCCGGCACGCCGGGGCTGCGCACGCGCGGACGCCAGCGCATCCGCGATTTTTTACGGTTCAAAACCAGGTCGGCATTGTCGTCGAATGCTTCCTGGCTGCGCGGCAAAATGAACGTCGCATCGCTGTCGAGCGCGAGCGGAAGGTCCACCGTGTCGCCGGACAGGCGCAGCGCAAGGCCGTCCGGCGACTGGGTCGTGCCATCCTGGTTCTTCAATTCAAAGCGCAGACTGGCGCTTGGCGCGAGGCCATGGTGTTTGTCGAACGCGTCCAGCCCACGCGACATGATGCGGTAGGGGCGTAGCTCGGGATCCTTGACGCCGCTGACTTCGACCTTCGTTTCCATGCTGGCTTCGGGTGGCGTTACCTGCGCCCATGCCGGGCCGGAAAGTACCAGAACCAGTGCCACTACCGCGCGTTGCAACGTCATGTGATGACCTTTGTTATCAGAAACAAATCAGTCTACGCGACCGGCGCGCGCCAATTCTCACTCTTCGTCACACACCTCGTACCGTCCTGCGGCGATTCGGTCATGGTGGTAAGCTGATGCTTGTTTGATACTGTTGCATTTTCAGACAGTGGCACCACATGAATATCACTGACTAATGGAGAAATACACATGAACATCGATATTGGCATCAACACCGAAGACCGCGCAAAAATCGTCGAATCGCTCTCGACCGTGCTGGCCGACAGCTACATGCTGTACCTCAAGACCCACAACTTCCACTGGAACGTGACCGGTCCGATGTTCCAGACCCTGCACGTGATGTTCCAGGAGCAGTACACCGAACTGTGGACCGCACTGGACGATATCGCCGAGCGTATCCGCGCACTGGGCCACTTCGCACCAGGCACCTACAAGCGTTATGTCGAACTGTCGACCATCACCGAAGAAACCGACGTGCCGTCGGCCAAAGAGATGATCCGTCAACTGGTCGAAGGCCAGGAAGCCGTGATCCGCACCGCGCGTGCTGCCGTGCGTATTGCTGACGAAATCGACGATTTCCCGACCGCCGACATGCTGTCGACCCGCATGGAAGTGCACGAGAAAAATGCATGGATGCTGCGCGCATTCCTGGAACAGGGCGCAGGCCACGAGCAGGGCGACGCATCGTCGCAGTCGAAAGAGTAAGAAGCATCACGGCCCGTCACGGGCCGTTGTCGCGCTAATTAAATTAGCCTGGAAACGTCGTTCCAGCCTCAGCTGGAACGACGTTTTTGCATATGTGGAGAAGAGACGAAGAGCGCGTCGTCAGCCTTATTTCCCGCCACTCATGTGCAGGTCGACGACCTTCATGATTTCGAGGGTCAGGTCCATATCGAACTCCCCTGCCGTCATCGCCGCCTGCAGCGCGTCGCGCGGCATGCCCACGCTGGCGGCCAGCTCGCCCAGGGCGGGCGCTTGCGCCACTGCCTGCAGGGCTGCCGTAATCACGGCGCCATCGCCATCTTCGAACGCTTCGGCCAGGCAGTCTGCGATCGCGTCGAGCGAATCGAGGCTGGCGGGGTCGATCGGGGTAGTTTCATCAAGCATGATAGTTGGCTCAGTGTGCGGCAGCGCCGGTTGGCTTGGCGCCCGGTTTCGGCGGTGGTGGTGGTGGCGGCACGGTCATCGATTCGACCGGGATTTCATTCTTGCGCAGCACCTGCACGAAAATCTCGTTCTGCTTGATCATGCCCAGGTCGTAGCGCGCACGCTCTTCGACGGCGCCGGTGCCTTCGGTCAGGTCATCGACTTCGGAATCGAGCTTGCTGTTGCGCGCGGCGAGCTGCTCGGTCTTGATGCGCGTGGTTTCGACCTGGTTCTGCATGTCGGCCACGGACAGCCAGCCGCCCTTGCCAAGCCAGAGGGGATACTGGATCAGCACGAGCAGAACAGCCAGGGCAATCGTGATCAGGCGCATGGTGAAAAACGAAGGAGATGAAAAAGCCGACGCGCGGGTGGGATGACCCCATCCCGCGCGTCGGCCCCAAGGGATTACTTCAGGTTGTAGAACGCGTCACGGCCCGGGTAGCTGGCGATGTCGCCCAGGTCTTCCTCGATGCGCAGCAACTGGTTGTACTTGGCCATGCGGTCCGAACGCGACAGCGAACCGGTCTTGATCTGCAGCGCATTCAGGCCCACCGCGATATCGGCAATGGTCGAATCTTCGGTTTCGCCCGAGCGGTGCGAGATCACGGCGGTGTAGCCGGCGCGCTTGGCCATCTCGATGGCGGCAAACGTTTCGGTCAGGGTGCCAATCTGGTTGATCTTGATGAGGATCGAGTTGGCGATGCCCTTCTGGATGCCCTCTTTCAGGATCTTGGTGTTGGTGACGAACAGGTCGTCGCCCACCAGCTGGACCTTCTTGCCCAGTGCGGCGGTCAGGGTGGCCCAGCCTTCCCAGTCGCCTTCGTGCATTGCGTCTTCGATCGAGATGATCGGGTACTTGTCGCACCAGGTCGCAAGCATGTTGGTGAAGTCGGCTGCCGACAGGCTCAGCCCGCCTTCGCCTTCGAGCACGTAGCGGCCATCCTTGTAGAATTCGCTGGCGGCGCAATCCAGGCCCAGCGCGATGTCCTTGCCGGCGACGTAGCCAGCCTGCTCGATCGCTTCCATGATCAGCTTGATGGCTTCTTCATGGTTGGCCACCGACGGGGCGAAACCGCCTTCGTCGCCGACTGCCGTGTTCAGGCCGCGTGCGTGCAGGATTTTCTTGAGCGTGTGGAACACCTCGGCGCCGTAACGGATGGCTTCCTTGAACGATGGGGCGCCCACCGGGATGATCATGAATTCCTGGATGTCCAGGTTGTTGTCGGCGTGCGCGCCGCCGTTGATGACGTTCATCATCGGCACTGGCATCTGCATCGCGCCCGAACCGCCGAAGTAGCGGTACAGCGGCAGGCCCGCTTCTTCGGCGGCGGCCTTGGCCACGGCCATCGACACGGCCAGCATGGCGTTGGCGCCCAGGCGGCTCTTGTTTTCGGTGCCGTCGAGATCGATCAGGGTGCGGTCCAGGAACGCCTGCTCGTTCGCGTCCAGGCCCATGATCGCTTCGGAAATCTCGGTGTTGATATTTTCGCAGGCTTGCAGCACGCCTTTGCCGAAGTAGCGCTTCGGATCGCCGTCACGCAGTTCGATCGCTTCGCGCGAGCCGGTCGATGCGCCCGACGGCACTGCCGCACGGCCCATCACGCCCGATTCGAGCAGGACGTCACATTCGACGGTAGGGTTACCCCGCGAATCCAGGATTTCGCGGCCGATGATATCAACGATAGCACTCATGTTTCTCAGTCTCCAGAAGGTAGGTAATCTTGGGGGGACCACCGTGCTCCGGGTCCCCCAGGGATACCCGCAACACGGTGCATCCAAACCTGAACGGTTACTTGAAGTCGAATTCCAGGAACGGCGACTTCTTGACGACGCGGTCGATCTCGACCAGCGTCGTCAGGAGCTCCTTCATGCGCGCCAGCGGCACCGCATTCGGACCATCCGACATCGCATTGGCCGGATCCGGGTGCGTTTCCATGAACAGGCCGGCAATACCCGACGCCACGGCGGCGCGCGACAGCACAGGAATGTGCTCGCGCTGGCCGCCCGAGGACGTGCCCTGCCCGCCCGGCAGCTGCACCGAGTGGGTCGCATCGAACACGACCGGGCAGTTCGATTCGCGCATGATGGCCAGGCCACGCATGTCCGAGACCAGGTTGTTGTAGCCGAACGAGACGCCGCGCTCGCAGGCCATGAAATTGTCTTCTTCGAGGCCGGCGTCGCGCGCAGCGGCGCGCGCCTTGTCGATGACGTTCTTCATGTCGCCCGGGGCCAGGAACTGGCCCTTCTTGATATTGACCGGCTTGCCCGAACGCGCGCAGGCGTTGATGAAATCGGTCTGGCGGCACAGGAACGCTGGCGTTTGCAGCACGTCGACGATGCTCGCGACATGCGGGATCATCTCGGCGTCATGCACGTCGGTCAGGACCGGCACACCGATTTCGCGGCGCACGTCGGCCAGGATCTCGAGGCCCTTTTCAATACCAGGGCCGCGGAACGATTTGCCCGACGAGCGATTGGCCTTGTCAAACGACGATTTGTAGATGAACGGGATACCCAGTGCCGCGGTGATTTCCTTGAGCGTGCCCGCCGTGTCCATCGCCATCTGGCGCGATTCGATCACGCAGGTGCCGGCGATCAGGAAGATCGGGTGCTCGAGGCCGACGTCGAATCCGGCGAGTTTCATGCTGCGTCTCCTTGGAGTGCTGGTGCGGCCAGTTCAACGTTGGCGGCAGTGTTGGTGTTCGATGCCTGGTGCGCGAGGGCGGCCCTGATGAACGACGTGAACAGCGGGTGGCCGTTGCGCGGCGTCGACTTGAACTCGGGGTGGAACTGCACGCCCATATACCAAGGGTGCGAGTTCGCGCCGGTACGTGGCAACTCCATGATTTCGCACAGGTCTTCGTTCGGCGTACGCGCCGACACGGTCAGGCCGGCAGCCTCGACCTTCGGCAGGTAGTGGTTGTTGCCTTCGTAGCGGTGACGGTGACGCTCGGTAACGACGTTGCCGTAGATTTCGGCGGCCAGCGTGCCCGGGTTGACGGCGCAGGTCTGCGCGCCCAGGCGCATCGTGCCGCCCAGGTTCGAGTTGGTGTCGCGCTTTTCGACCTTGCCGTCGTGGTTTTGCCACTCGGTGATCAGGGCCACGACCGGCTGGTCGGTTTCCGGATCGAATTCGGTCGAGTTGGCGTTGGCCAGGCCCGCCATATTACGTGCGTACTCGATCAGCGCGACCTGCATGCCCAGGCAGATGCCCAGGTACGGGATCTTGTTTTCGCGGGCGTAGCGGGCAGCGGCGATCTTGCCTTCGACGCCGCGCTTGCCGAAGCCGCCCGGCACCAGGATTGCATCGTACTTGGCCAGGTGGTCGCAGCCGCGGGTTTCGATTTCTTCGGAATCGAGATACTCGATGTTGACGCGGCTTTCGGTATGGATGCCGGCATGGCGCAGCGCTTCGGTCAGCGACTTGTACGACTCGATCAGGTCGACGTACTTGCCGACCATGCCGATCGTGACTTCGTGCTTTGGATTCTCGAGCGTGTGAATCAGCTTGGTCCACATCGACAGGTCGGCTTTTGGTGCGTCCAGGCCAAGGGCTTCGAGGATGATGTCATCCAGGCCCTGGTCGCACAGCACTTGCGGCACCTTGTAGATGGTGTCGACGTCCCACACCGAGATGACGGCCTGCTCTTCGACGTTGGCGAACAGCGAAATCTTGGCGCGTTCGTCGTCGGGAATCGGGCGGTCGGCGCGGCACAGCAGCGCGTTGGGCGAGATGCCGATTTCGCGCAGCTTCTGCACGCTGTGCTGGGTCGGCTTGGTCTTGAGTTCGCCGGCCGAGGCGATGAACGGCACGAGCGTCAGGTGCACGAATGCGGCACCCTTGCGGCCCGAACGCAGCGACAGCTGGCGCGCGGCTTCAAGGAACGGCAGCGACTCGATGTCGCCGACGGTGCCGCCGATTTCGACCAGCGCCACGTCGACGCCTTCGGCGCCGCGGCGGATGTAATCCTGGATCTCGTTGGTGATGTGCGGGATCACCTGCACGGTCTTGCCGAGGTATTCGCCACGACGTTCCTTGCGGATCACCGATTCATAGATCTGGCCCGTGGTGAAATTATTCACCTTTTTCATGCGGGTGCTGATGAAACGCTCGTAGTGGCCAAGGTCGAGGTCAGTCTCGGCGCCGTCGTCGGTGACGAACACTTCGCCGTGCTGGGTTGGACTCATGGTGCCCGGATCGACGTTGATGTACGGATCGAGCTTGAGCATGGTGACTTTGAGACCGCGGCTCTCGAGGATTGCGGCGAGGGAGGCGGCTGCAATCCCTTTGCCCAGGGAAGAGACGACGCCGCCAGTGACGAATACGAATTTGGTCATTGTGCTGATGGTGCCGAACGGCACACGCGGGAAATAGAAATTATACCTTATGGCGGCAAATATCGCCTCATATCAAGGCGTTAACTTCTCTGGCAGTACTGTCGCTGGCCGGTCACAAAACCACAAATTACCACCCATTCTGGGTGCATTTTCGTTTCACTTGGGCAATAATTGTCACAAGCAACTTTAAACTTTAAGTAAATTACAACACCGGTCGAGACAGTCGGCGGGTCACTCATCCCCGGTCCCTGACCGCGCCGCATTCACCTACTTCACGCAGATCAAAACATGGGCAACTTCATCAAACTCAATATCGGAACGCGACTGGCAGCAGGGTTCTTAGTGACCCTCTTGATGACGGTCATCATCGCGACCGTTGGCGTCTGGCGACTGAACCAGGTTGCGCAGGAAACGCAGATCATCCTGGCCGAGCCACTCGCGAAAGAACGCATGATCGCCGAGTGGTACACGCAGATTTTCGCCGCCGTGCGCCGCACCGCCGCCATCGTCAAGAGCAGCGATGGCTCGCTGACCGCATACTTCAAGGAAGACGCGGCCGCCACCGGCAAGCTGTCGGCCGATCTGGTCAAGAAGATCGAACCGTTGATTACGGGTGACGAGGAAACGGCCCTGTTCAAGTCGGTGATGGAACACCGCGCCGCCTACAGCAAGGCACGCGACGGCGCCGTCAAGGCCAAGGGCGAGGGCAATACCGAACTGGCTGAACAGATCCTGAACCAGCAATTCACGCCGGCCGCCAAGGCCTATGAAGAGCGCGTCCATGACCTGGTGAACCTGCAGCAAAAGCACATCAGCGACAGCGCCGCAATGATTGCCGGCACCGCCGCTCGGGGCAAGGTCGTCATCGGCTCGCTGGCAGCCGGCGCCCTGCTGCTGGGCGGCGTCTTCGCCTGGCTGCTGACCCGCTCGATCACCGGGCCGCTGCGCCGCGCCGTGCAGGCTGCCGAACAAGTCGCCGCCGGCGACCTGACCGTGCGCATCGACAGCAGCGCCAGCGATGAAACGGGCGCCCTGCTGCGCGCGCTGGGCAATATGAATGCCAGCCTGGCCAGGATCGTCGACGAAGTGCGCACCGGTACCCAGACCATCAGCGGCGCCTCGGGCGAGATCGCCGCCGGCAGTTTCGACCTGTCAAGCCGCACCGAACAGCAGGCCGCAGCGCTGGAAGAAACCGCTGCCTCGATGGAAGAACTGACGGGCACCGTGCGCCAGAACGCCGACAATGCGCGCCAGGCCAACCAGCTGGCGATTGCTGCCTCGAGCGTCGCGACGCAGGCCGGCGCCTCGGTCGACCAGGTCGTCGCCACGATGGGCTCGATCAACGAGTCGTCGCGCAAGATTGTCGACATCATCAGCGTCATCGACGGCATTGCGTTCCAGACCAATATCCTGGCCCTGAACGCTGCCGTGGAAGCTGCACGCGCCGGCGAACAGGGCCGCGGCTTTGCCGTCGTCGCGTCCGAAGTGCGCACGCTGGCGCAACGCTCGGCAGCCGCCGCCAAGGAAATCAAGGGCCTGATCGGCGATTCGGTCGAGAAGGTCGACACCGGCACCAAGCTGGTCGACCAGACCGGCGCGACGATGCGCGAAGTGGTGGACTCGATCCGCCGCGTGACCGACATCATGGGCGAGATCTCGTCGGCCAGCCAGGAGCAGATCACCGGCATCGACCAGGTGAATCAGGCCATGGGCCAGATGGACAACGCGACCCAGCAGAACGCCGCACTGGTCGAAGAAGCCACCGCCGCCACGGCATCGCTGCAGGATCAGGCCAAGCGCCTGGCGCAGGTGGTCGACGTGTTCAAGCTCGACGCCGCGCACACGACGCCCGTCGTCGCCAGCGCACCCGTCAAGCGTCCGCCACCGGCACGGCCGGCGCTGAGCAAGCCGGCGCCGCGTGCGACGGCCAAACCTGCTGCTACGCCTGCAGAGGAGCCAGTGAGCAAGGCCGCAGAAAAGCAGGCAGCAAAACCAGTCAGCAAGCCAGCCAGCAAGCCGGTCGCCACGACCAAGATGAATGAAGCGGAGTGGGAAGAGTTCTGAGCTTCCAGCCACTGCCTGCAAAAACCGCCGTCCCCGCTCCGGGCACGGCGGTTTTTTACATCCTGATCGTATCTTTCAACAACATCGCACATCCGCACGAAATTCACTAACAAGTTAACACATTTGTGCAAATGTGATACTATTGGGAAAGATCAACTCCGGTCTCACGCAATGGCGCGGTCACGTGTCGTTGCTTGCCGTTCCCACGGCATGTCACGGGCATCCTTGCCCTGAGTTCCTCTCCGGAACTGCCCTATTACGCGCCCCCGCTGCGCGCACTTCGCCCCTTCCGGGTCGCCCATCGCGTTCACGAACGCCACGATTTTGCAGGTGCTAATTTGTCTCCAACAACAAACCGCATGCCAACGGCATCGCCACATCTCCCCTCTTCCCAACCGGGCATCCTTGACAGGCTGTGCGAGAAACTCGGGATTCCCCGCTCACTGCTGTGGGGCTTTGTCGGCCTGCTGGTCTTCATGATCGGCGATGGCGTCGAGCTCGGTTATCTGGCGCCTTACCTGGCCCAGAAAAACATGGTCGAAGCCGACATTGCGGTCCTGTTCACCGTGTATGGCGTGACAGTGGCGATCGGATCCTGGTGTGCCGGTGCGCTGTCGAATATCTGGGGGCCGAAGAAAGTCATGCTGATCGGCGCCGGTATCTGGGTCGTGTTCCAGGTGGTGTTCCTGACGTTCGGCGTCGGCCAGATGAGCTATCCGATGATGCTGGCCGGCTACGCCCTGCGCGGCTTCGGCTATCCGCTGTTCGCTTACGGCTTCCTGGTCTGGATTGTCGCCGCCACGCCGGCCAAGAAACTGGGCCTGGCGATGGGCTGGTTCTGGGTGGCGTATGCAGCCGGCCTGCCGACTCTCGGCGCGCTGGTGGCCAGTTTCTCGGTGCCATTGATCGGTGCGCTGGCCACGTTCTGGCTGTCGCTGATCCTGGTAATTGCCGGCGCCGCGCTGGCCCTGCTGTGCGTGAAGGATGCCGCCGGGACGAAGCGCCTGGCACCAGTTGGTGAAAAGCCGCTGACATCACTGATGGGCAGCGTCTCGATCATGTGGGAAGAACCGAAGACCTCGCTCAGCGGCGTAGTGCGTACCATCAACACCGCGTCGATGTTTGGTTTCTTCATCGTGTTGCCGGGCTTCTTCATGGACGTCATCGGCTTCACGCTGGAGCAGTGGCTGCGCCTCGTGACGGTGATTTTTGTCGCCAATATTGCCGGCAACATCATCTCGAGCCGCCTGGCCACCCGCTTCGGCCTGCGCAACACCGTGATCTGGATGGGCGCCGTCGGCAGCGCCATCACGACGCCGCTGTTCTTCTACATGCCGCAGCTGTTCATCGGTAACTTCTACATCGCCGCGCTGTTCGGCGCGATGTACGGCATGACGCTGGGCGGCTTCGTGCCCCTGTCGGCACTGATGCCGCTGCTGGTGCCGAAAAACCGCGCTGCCGCACTGTCGGTGCTGAGCCTGGGCGCGGGTGCATCGACCTGGGTCGGGCCGGCCATTGTTGCCATCTTCAGCGCATCGCTGGGCGTGGCTGGCATCATCTGGATCTTTGCCGGCCTGTATGCGCTCAGTGCATTCCTGATGATTCCGCTGCGCGATCCGGAAGAGCTGCGTGACGACAAGGTGGCCAAGCGTGCTTCGGCGCCGGTCGCGGCGGCGCCCGCAGCGGCGCACTGACGGGATCAGAAGCCCAGCTGCATATTACCCTTGATGCCGTCCCGGATGACACGGCCAAGCTTCTTGGCCGTGTCGCCATGCCGCGAGAACTCGGCGTTGACCGATGTTGATTTGTCGAGCTTGAGTTTGGCACCAGCGCCCGTATACAGCCCCGTATCGGACCCGGAATCGATTTCCGGACCAGCGCCGTTGTGAACCCATGTATCGGGCCCGGCATTGATGCTGCGCTTGATTTCGCTGTACGCGATCCCCGCCTTGGCATACGCAGACAGGCGCGCATCCTCGGGGGTCGACACCTTGACGGCCAGATGGTTGCTCGAGCCTTTCTCGCCGAGCCCCTGCGATGCTCCCTCGGCCCTGCCCTGCTCTTCCCGGTACAGGCCGCGGTCGGGCAGATTGACGTAACCGGCCTCCAGCGCGACATGCGGGGCGACCTTGACCCCGGCAATCAGCCGCGGATCGCGCCGGAAGCCCTTGAAGATGTGGTCATTGGGTTGTGCGGCAACGTTCGCGCTGTACACGCGCGACGCGCTCGTGCGCGTTCCGGCAAACGGGTCGGGTTCGTGCAGCTGATCGGCCTCGAGCACCGCCGGGCCGGCCGGCGTCTGTACCGGCAGCAGTTCCTGCGCCTGCGCCGCACACGCGGCGAGCACGCCAACAGCCAGCGCCATGATCCGGATTATCGTCATCTTCATCGCTCCAATGGACAGACCCGAAGCTTACGCCCGAAACCGCCAGTCGCAACATGCGGATTGCATGACTTGGTAACAAGTTGTCGCGGCTACCTGCGTGGCAAGCCCATTTGCAGGCGGCGTTGCTCGAGGCGCTCGATGTTTTCGATCGGGTACGGCGCCCCCTGTTTCTTGTCGTCCGGACGGTATTGGGTGCCGTAGATTTGCTTCCTGCCTTCGTACACGCGGACACGGTCGATCGACGTCGCCAGGTTGTACGGCGCGATCTCGTGCCTGGTGGCGGCCTCCTGCATCAGCGCGAGCCATGGTTTCAAGCGCGCCAGCGGTGCGTGCTGGGCGATGAGCCAGGCAGCATTGGCAGCTTCCCAGCCCACCATCGACAATGTCGGCCAGCCATGGGTGGCGATGATCGCCGCCAGCCGCTGCTGTCGCGCCGCATCATCTACCCGCAGGCGTTCGAGGGCGTCCGGATCATTCGGGCGCGCATGTTCGCCGCGCAATGCCTGGTCGTCCCTGCCCAGTTCGAGCAGTTCGCGCGCGAGTTCTGGTTGCGGCACCTGCCTCGGGTACACCAGCAGCGGCAGCGGGACCGTCACGTTGACATCCTCGACGACAAGCGGCATGGCTTCCCACTCTTGTTCACCGACAAAGACCATGCAGCGCGTGCCCGCAGGCAGGTCGATGCGATAGCGCCTGCCTTCGACCTTGCCGAAGATGCGCGGGCGATCTGCGCAGCTGGCAAACGCCGCCAGCCGTGCAGGGAACACCTTGGTCGAACTGTGCAGCTCACCGGCAAACGGCAGCATGCCGCCCGGTTCTGCTGCGCACAGGCCGGTTGCCGGCATCAGCATCGCCGGCGCAAGACACCAGGGCAGGAGAATGCTGCGCAGCCTGCTGGCACAAGCCCTCATGCCGGCCCCCAGTAATCGGCATGCCGGCGGCGCAGTTGCGCCAGGTCCGGCGCAAAATCCAGTGCAGCTGCCGAGCGTGCCAGGGCTTCGTCGGCCTGGCACTGCGCCATGGCGCGCAGGTGGGGATCGCCGCAACGGCCCAGCTCGCCGCACACCCACTGCAGGTGCAGCGCGATTTCCAGCACCCCGGCACCATCGCGGGCCAGTGGGGGGAAGACATCGTTGAACATGTCGCCCAGCGACAGCGGCGGCACTTCGACGCGGTCATGGTCCGGCTCGGCGCTGAAACCGGGATGGGTCCACGCATCGAAGATCCGGAAGACCGCATTGAGAACGACAATGGCAGTGCCGGGATCGTTGATGCCCGGGGACAGCGCGCGGCTGCCGATCTCGGTCAGCACGACCAGCCCGAAGCCCGGGTCTTCGTCGAACTGGCGCAGTGGGCCAATGGTAAATGCCTTGGCGATCAGGTCCGGTTCGATCGTGCCGGCGTCTTCGCCATCGGGCAGCACGTACCCGATCGGGCGCGAGCAGACGATCAGCGCCCCGGGTGCGACCGCCAGCGTGATGCGCAGCTTGCGCTCGGCAGCGATGCGCTGCAGGGCATCCATGTCCACCCGCTGCAGGTAGCCGCTCGCCTGGCTGTGAAAGGCCAGGCCGGCCGGTGGCCCGAAGGCCACCATGCCGCCCATGCAGGGCAACCGGATGCGGCGCGCCATCGCTTCGGCAGCCGCACGTTCGACCCGGGTAATCACGGCGCCCAGGCGCCCCAGGCGCGCGATGCTGTCGACCCAGCGCACGAACACGAGCACGACGATCACCAGCGTCAGCAGGGTCAGCACGAACAGGGTGAACCGGCCTGGCTTGCCAAAGTAATCGTTGGTCGTCGCGCTCAGGCCGATGATGGCAAAGATGAAGGCGCCGACAAAGATCGACAGCGCGTTCTGCGAGACGTCATCGGCAATCACGAGCGGAAACGCGCGCTCGGTGGCCGACTGCCCGGTCGACGCATACGCGGCCACCATCGAGGCAACGGCGAACGTCGCGACGCCCAGCATGCTGGCGGCAATGACCTTGAGCAGGTCGACGATCGAGCCTTGCGCGATTTCCGGCACCTTCCAGTCGATCGGGATGCTGTCGACCAGATGCGCCAGCGCCACGCCGGCAACGGACAGGACGCAGGCGATCATGGGCTTGACCCACAGGCGCTCGCGCAGACGGTTCATCAGGAATTGCATTCGGGCCGGCAGGATCATGGTGGTCAATCGACTCCTCTAGTCAAAGCGTGTGATGGCAAGCTGCCCCGGCAGTGTAGAGCAATGATCAAAACAACCATATTTCAGTACGGCGCGCCGACACGCTGCGGTGTGTTGACACGCCATCCCGGCAGCGCCATACTTGCCCGATGTTAGCGTTACCACTCAATGCTGGCATCACCATAAAAATATCTGGAGACAATCAATGTTCAAGCGCGGGCCTGAGACACCTGTGGCGACGGGCGGCAACCTCGGCTGGCGAGAAAAGATCAGCTATGGCGTGGCCGACATGGGCTTCAATTTTTATTGGGCCAATATCGCCACCTTCCTGCTGATCTTCTACACCGACACGTTCGGCATCTCGGCGGCGCAGGCAGCCACCCTGCTCGCCTCGATCAAGCTGATCAACGCCTTCACCGACCCCGTGATCGGCGCCTTTGCCGACCGCACCAATACCCGCTTCGGCAAGTTCCGCCCCTACCTGATCTGGATGTCGATCCCCCTTGGCGCGGCAGCCGTGCTCACCTACACCACGCCCGACCTCGACGCCAACGGCAAGCTGCTGTGGGCCTACGGCAGCTATCTCGCGATGATGGTCTGCTACACCTGCGTGAACATCCCCTACAACGCGCTCTCGGGCGTGATCTCGAACGATCCGCAGGAGCGCTCGACGATCAACGGCCTGCGCTTCATCTTCGCCTTCGCCGGCAGCACGCTCGTCACAGCCGCCACGCCGGCGATGGTGGCGTGGCTCGGCGCTGGTGACGACGTGCGCGGCTGGCAATTGACGATGCTTGCGTGGAGCGTGGCCGCATCAGTCATGTTCCTCATCACCTTCCTCAATACGCGCGAACGCGTGCTGCCCCCGCCCGGCCAGAAGAGCGACGTCTGGCGCGACATCCGCGACCTGGCCTCCAACCGGCCCTGGGTCGTGCTGTTCGTGCTGGCCCTGGTCATCATGGTGACGATCACGCTGCGCACCACGACCTCGGCCTACTACTTCAAGTACGTCGTCGGCCGCCCCGAGCTGATGGCGACCTTCGTGCCGACCTATATGGTGTTTGCCGCCGTCGGCGCAGCCTGCACGCCGCTGCTCACGCGCTTCATCGACAAGAAGCTGTTGATGATCGGTTTGATGAGCTGCACCGCCGTGCTGTCGTCGCTGTTCTTCCTGATCCCGGCCGACCGGATCGACCTGATGTTCGTGCTGCAGGCAGGCCTGGGCCTGGTGCTCGGGCCCAAGTCGCCGCTGGCGTTCTCGATGTATGCCGACACCGCCGACTACAACGAATGGCGCACCGGCCGGCGCGCCACCGCGATGACCTTCGCCGCCGCGACCTTTTCACAAAAGCTCGGTACTGCGGTGGCGGTCAGCGTCATCGGCGCTGTTTTCACCTGGCTCGGCTACGTGCCCAACGCGGCGCAGAGCATCGGCTCGCAGGCCGGCATCGTCTGGCTGATGTCGTTCGTGCCGGCCGCCTTTGCGCTGGTGGCCGTGCTGGTCATGTGCTTGTATAACCTCGACGCCAAGGCCCTGGCGCGCATGGGCGCCGAACTGGCCGCGCGCAAGGCGGCGCCATGAATCCAACGGAGATTGCCCCGATGCTGTACCCGCAAGACGACCGCTATGTGCTTACCAGCCCGACCGCCATGCCGCAGGCGGGCGGCTTCCTGTGGAACCGCAGGATGATGATCCAGACGACCTGCCGCGGCTACGCCACTGCGCAGTTCATGCAGCCCGAACCCGGCAAGTACTCGCACGGCCCGAACATGGAAGCAAAATCGTTCATGCAGCCGGAGCAGAATTACTATGCCCACCATCCGGGCCGCTTCGTGTACGTGAAAGACGAAGACACGGGCGAGCTGTTCTCGGCGCCGTACGAACCGGTGCGCGGGGGGCTCGACCGCTATGCGTTCTCGGTCGGGCGCACCGACCTGCAATGGACGATCGAAAAACTGGGCATCCGCATCGACCTGACGCTCGCGCTGCCGGTCGACGACGTGGCCGAACTGTGGACGGTGGCCGTCACCAATTTGTCGGCGCGCCCGCGCCGCATCAGCATCTACCCGTACTTCACGGTCGGCTACATGTCGTGGATGAACCAGTCGGCGGAGTACCGGCACGACCTTGGCGGCATCGTCGCAACCTGCATCACGCCGTACCAGAAGCTGGACGATTTCTTCAAGAACCGCCTGCTGAAAGACCGTACCGTGCTGCTGTGCGAGCACGCGCCCGATGCCTGGGAAACTGGGCAAAAGGTTTTTGAAGGCGAAGGCGGCCTGCATGCGCCATCGACGCTGGCGCCCGCGCTGCTGCCCTGCGGCGACGCGCGCTACGAAACGCCCGCCGCCGTCGTCCAGTACCGCCTGGCCCTGGCTCCCGGCGAGGCCGCCACGCGCCGCCTGCTGTTCGGCCCTGCGTTCGACGATGCCGAGATTGCCCTGCTGCGCCAGCGCTACCTGAGCGAAGAAGGTTTCGCCGCTGCCGCCCGCGACTACGCCGCCTACATCGCCGAGGGCGACGGCGTGCTGCAGATCGCCACGCCCGACCCCGAGCTGGATAATTTTGTCAACACGTGGCTGGCGCGCCAGGTGTATTACCACGGCGACGTCAATCGCCTCAGCACCGACCCGCAGACCCGCAACTACCTGCAGGACAATATGGGCATGGTGTTCGTCAAGCCGGCCGCTGCCCGCGCTGCCTTCCTGCATGCACTCAGCCAGCAGGAAGCCAACGGCGCCATGCCGGACGGGATCCTGCTGTTCGAAGGCGCCGAACTCAAATACATTAACCAGATCCCGCACACCGACCACTGCGTCTGGCTGCCCGTGTGCCTGCAAGCCTACCTCGATGAAACGGGTGACAGCGCGATCCTCGACGTGCCGGTCACCGCGCACGGCGGCGACGTCAAATCCGCGTTCGAGCGCATCTGCCTGGCGATGGACTGGCTCTTGCTGCGCCGCGATGCGCGGGGCCTCAGCTACATCGAACAGGGCGACTGGTGCGATCCGATGAACATGGTCGGCTACAAGGGCCGCGGCGTCTCGGGCTGGCTGACCGTGGCGGCCGCGTACGCGCTGAACCTGTGGGCGGACGTCTGCGCTGCACGCAATGATGGAGCGATGCAGGCACGCTACCGCGATGGCGCCGCCGCCATGAACGCCTCGGCCAACGCGCACCTGTGGGATGGCAGCTGGTTCGCACGCGGCATCACTGACGACGACGTCAAGTTCGGCGTGGCGGCCGATACCGAGGGCCGCATCTACCTGAACCCGCAAAGCTGGGCATTCCTGTCGGGCGCCGCAAACGACGCGCAGCGCGCGCAGATGCTGCCCGAGATCGACGCGCAACTGAAGACACCCTACGGCGTGCAGATGTTTGCCCCGCCCTACAGCGCCATGCGCGAAGACATCGGGCGCGTCACGCAAAAGCATCCCGGCTCGGCCGAGAACGGCGCGGTCTACAACCACGCCGCCGTGTTCTACATTTTCAGCCTGTACACGATTGGCGAAGCAGACCGCGCCTTCGACGCGCTGCGCAAGATGATTCCGGGTCCGGACCTGGCCGACTACCTGCAGCGCGGCCAGCTGCCCGTCTTCATCCCCAACTACTACCGCGGCGCGTACCACGAGTACCCGCGCACGGCCGGGCGCTCGAGCCAGTTGTTCAACACGGGCACCGTGGCCTGGGTGTATCGCTGCCTGATTGAAGGCCTGTGTGGGTTGAAGGGTGATGCGAATGGCTTGACGGTCAATCCGCAACTGCCATCCGGCTGGCCGGGCATGACGGTCACGCGGCGCTTCCGTGGTGCGACGTTCGAGGTGGACATCCGGCGCGGTGCAGTCGAGCGCACGGTGGTGGTCTGCGACGGTATTGAACTGGCCGTGGCCCGCATCGACAACATCGACGCGGGCCGCACGTATCGCTTGCAGGTGACGGTCCGCTAGGCGGCCCGACCGGCAAGGTTTATTTCATGGTGAACGTCTGTGGCGCCGTGTCGACTGCAAAGTTACGCGCGGTGTCCCAGTACGTGAAGGTATAACGCACGACATCGCCCGCCTTGAGTCCACCGGCCGTGAAGGTATTCACGCCGCTGCGCAGCAACATGCGCACGTTCTCCTGCGCGCCGCCATTGACGGTGTAATGCACATCGGCCCACCCTTTGGTCATGGTGCGAAATTCCAGCGTCGTGGGCCCCGTCTGACTTACCGACGTGGTTGCGACTTGCGTCAGCATCCTGGTGGCCACATTGCCGCCCGCCTTCCACACGATATCGTCGATCGCGAACTGGAAGCCAGATGCCGGCAGGCTGCCGTCGATACTCGAGATCATGAAGACATCGAAGAGCGACTGCGCCGCCACCAGGGGGCCAAGCAGCGTCGAGACGGGGATCGAGGCTTGCGCCCATTGCCCGTTGCGCACCAGGCCATACGCGGTCGTATTGGCCGGGAAGTTGATCCAGTTCTGGTTGGTGTAGGTGTCGCCCACGCCAATCCGGAAGCCCACGTTCGCCGGGATCTTGATGCGGAAGTTGACGACGCCATTGGCCCGGTACGCACTCAGGTTGCGCGCCTGACGCGCCTGGATGCCGCCGCCAAACCACTGGCCCGGCGAGGTGTAGTTCCAGGCGATGACGTTGCTGCCTTCATATGGCGCAGTGTTGCCGGCGCCGGTGGACGCAGTATTCCACAGGTAGATGTCGGCGTTCGTGCCAGGCACCAGCTTGGCGTCGACCGCCGTGTTGTCGGTGAACACGCCGAACTTGCCGGCGACTTCGGGCGCGGTCTGGTCGCCCAGCTTGACTTGCCCCTTGCCATCGAGTTGGTACACGCGCACATAGTCGACATACATCGTGCCCGGCAGCGGCGCCGTGACCTGGCTGGCATTGGCCGCATCGGTGAAGTTGCCGCCCACGGCCATGTTCAGCAGCAGGTAGAACGGCGCCTGCAGCGCGCTCGAATTGACCGCCAGCGGCGCGTTGTACAGATTGTGCTCGACGCCGTTGTCGACGACCGAGAAGCGCATTTCGCTCTCGGTCCAGTAGAAGCGGTAGGTGACGAAGCGGTTGGCCAGCGACGTGGCAGACACGTGCCAGTTATCGGTCTGCCACGCGGTCGATGCGGCGCAGCTCTCGTTGCCGGGCACGCAGGCGGCCTGCTGCCAGGTGATCACGTTCGCGCCGACGAAATGGTTGGACAACGGCGCCCCGCCCTCGGCCCGCACCGCGGCCTTGTGCCCCATCTCCATGATATCGATCTCGCCGTTGCGCGGCCAGGTCTGCGGACTCACGCCCAGCATCCAGGCGGCCGGCCACAGGCCGGTGCCCAGGTTCGGCGTGGCCATGCGCACCTCGATCATCCCGTACTGCACCTGCACCTTGTTGCGGGTATCGAGTCGCGCCGACGTAAACAGAGTGCTGCCCACGGTCTGGCTGCGCGCCTGGATCGCCAGCGCGCGCGTGCCCGATTCGAACGGCACGTTGGCAATGCTGGCGTTGTTCGGGCTGTAGGTCTGCAGTTCGGCGTTGCCGTAGCCGCACAGACCAATCTGGCGACCGTTCCCGTCCTGCAGGTTCCAGACGCCGGTATTCACGCTGGCGCCGTTGAATTCTTCGGACCACAGCAGCTGGCCGATGACGGGATTGGTGACGCTGGCGGTGGCTTGCGTGCTCCACGCCAGCGCGAGGCCGGCGGCAAGCAGCTGGAACGGCTTCCATTTGGAGCGGTGTTGCTGGTGTAGATGACTCACGTTGACTCCTCTTTTCTCATGACAAGAAAATGTGGCCGTGCCGGATTGCCATGCCACACGCCGCCAACTTTGCGTTGGTCTCGAATGGTTTTGATGCGGAATACTTGATTGGAACCCTTTCCAATTTGCTTTAAAAAATATAGTCCGATTTCAGGGGTGCGTCAAACACATCTGCATGCCGCGCACCGGTTTATCCGATGCGCATATATCGCTTTACCTTGCGCTGGCGAGGCAGTGCCTAGTAGCCCACACCGCGCACGCCGCCGGCGGCGCGCAGCGATTCGCCGGTAACCCAGTGCGCGTCGCCCGATGCCAGGAACACGGCCACCGGCGCGATGTCTTCCGGCTCGCCGAAGCGGCCGAGGGGCGTCCCGGCAATCAGCATCTTGCCGAAATCACCGTCAAAGTTGCCGGCAGTGGCGGGCGTGTTCGTGTGGCCCGGCAGGATCGCATTGACGCGGATGCCGCGCGGTCCCAGTTCACGCGCCAGTGCGAACGTCAGCGTATCGACGGCGCCCTTGGTGGCGGCGTACACGCTCGACGCCAGGTACGGGTCGGTGCTCAGGATCGAGCTGATGTTGATGATGCTGCCGCCATCCTTGAACACCTTGAGTGCTTCGCGAATCGCCAAAAAGTAGCCAAGCACGTTGACATTGAACTGCTTGTGGAACGCGTCTTCCGTCATCTCGGCCACCATCTCGAAGACGGCCACGCCGGCATTGTTGACGAGGATGTCGAGCGTGCCGTAATCGGCCTTCACGCGCTCGAACAGGCCCGCCACGTCGGCTGCCTTGCTCATGTCGGCCTGCAGCGCGACTGCCTTGCCGCCGGCGGCCTCGATCGAGGCGACCACCGCATCGGCGCCCGCCTTGCTGCTGGCGTAGTTCACGATGACGGTGGCGCCCTCGGCGCCGAATGCTCGGGCAATGCCGGCGCCGATGCCGCTCGATGCGCCGGTGACGACGGCGATTTTATTGGTCAGTTTCATGGTGTGTCCTTGGTCGATGTGTCCCGAAGCCCAATGGCTCCGGCGACCAGGACGATGCTACGCAGGCGCGGCATGCGCCACATGCCGGTTCTTCGCGCATGCTTGCCTATTCTTCTCAAAGCCCGTTGCGCCGGCGTGGCCGGTGCTATATTCGGGCATGGATAAAGCGATCACCGATGCGACAGGCGAAGCAGGCAATGTAGCGCTGAACGCGCTGCGCGCCATTGCAATGAGCGCGGGCGACACCTGGACCGCGACCGGTCTGCCGCGGGTGGCCATGGTGCGCGCCGAAGCATGTTCGAACCAGGTCTATGGCCCGATGCTGCATCTGGTGCTGCAGGGGTCAAAGAGCCTGTCCATCGGCGGCCAGGTCGTGCACATCGAGGCGCCCGGCTACTTCGTCGTGCCGGTGGCGTTGCCGGCGCTTGGCCAGATCACCGCGCAATCGGGCACGGCGCCGTATCTCGCCGTGAGCCTGGCGCTGGACCCGGCCATCATTGCCGCCATGCTGGCCGACCTGCCCGCTGCCGGCAAGGTCGCGCATGGTGCCGACGTCGGCGTTGCGCAGGCAGGCCCTGACCTGATCGATGCCTGGCTGCGCATGATGCAGCTGGTCGCGCGGCCTGACGACGTGGCGATGATGGCGCCGCTGATCGAGCGCGAGATCCTGTTTCGCGTTCTCCAGGGGCCGCATGGCGATGTGCTGCGCCAGATCGCGCACGCCGACAGTCGCCTGTCGCAGGTGCGCCGCGCGATCGACTGGATTCGCGACCACATGGCGCAGCCGCTGCGCGTTGGCCCCCTGGCGGCGCTGGCCGGGATGAGCGTCGCGGCCTTCTATCGCCACTTCAGGGCAGTCACCGCAATGACGCCGATCCAGTACCAGAAAAGCCTGCGCCTGTTGAAGGCGCGCCGGCTGCTGCTGTTCGAGCCGTTCGATGCGGCGTCGGTGGCATTCACGGTCGGCTACGAAAGCGCGTCGCAGTTCAGCCGCGAGTACGCCCGCATGTTCGGCCTGCCGCCGATGCGCGACGTGGCCCGCTTCAGGACACCGGCGCCAGGCGCGCCGGCAGCCAGCACCTAGGCGCTGGCGAGAATCTGCGCCACCAGTTGCGCCGGCGTGTCGCGGATGTCGAGCGTGATGCCCGCTTCGTCCGGCTGCAGCGGTTCGAGCGTTGCCAGCTGGCTGTCGAGCAGCGATGGCGGCATGTAGTGGCCGGGGCGATTGCTGACGCGCTCGGCCAGCAGGCTGCGCTCGCCGGCCAGGTGCACGAAGCGCACATCGCCGCCGGCACCCCGCAGCAGGTCGCGGTAGCTGCGCTTGAGCGACGAACATGACAGCACCGCCCCGCCCTCGCGCCGTGCCAGCAGGTCACGCAACGTCACGAGCCAGTCGTGGCGGTCGTCGTCGGTCAGCGGCGTACCAGCCGACATGCGCGCGATGTTCACGTCGGAGTGATAGGCATCGCCCTCGATGAATTCCACGCCGAGCTGGTTGCCCAAGCGCGCGCCGATCTGGCTCTTGCCGCAGCCGCTCACGCCCATGATGACCCAGGCCGTTCCCTTGTTATCGCTCGTTGGTTCTGTCGTCATTGCCTTATGTTAACGCTAACAAACATACCGCGATTGTGCGCGCCCTGCCTGGAAATGTAAACCCACAGGCCATGCACCCATTTCGGGCGGCTGTGCCCGCGCAGTGCGCATTTCGCTGACATGCTGCTGGCTTCTTGCTGGCGTGGCAGGCCCGGTGTGTCTGCTTCGTCGTGACTTCATGCATGGCACGCCCCTTGCTGAGGTAAGGCGTGAGCACCTACCTTCCCCACTTTCTGGAGCAGCCAACATGATTTCATGCCGTGAAGATGTCACCAAACTGATCGTATCCGCGAAAGTCCGCAAGGGCATCAAGTGGCGCGACGTGACCGAGGCCACGGGCCTGTCGAAGGAATGGACCACCGCCGCCTGCCTGGGCCAGATGACGCTGACCAAGCCGCAGGCCGAAGCGGTCGGCAAGCTGTTCGAGTTGTCCGATGAAGCCATCGCCTGGCTGCAGATCGTGCCGTACAAAGGCTCGCTGCCGACGGCCGTGCCGACCGACCCGCTGATCTATCGCTGGTATGAACTGGTCAGCGTGTATGGCACCACGATCAAGGAACTGATCCACGAAGAATTCGGTGACGGCATCATGAGCGCCATCGATTTTTCGATGGATATCCAGCGCACCGAAGACCCGAAAGGCGATCGCGTGAACGTGGTCTTGTCGGGCAAATTCCTGCCCTACAAAACCTACTGATGCCCCTTATGCGCTCTCGCGGTCGCGCAGCGTGAAGCCAAGGTCGATGCGCCGCTCGGCCGGTTCTTCGCCCCTGATCACCTGCAGCAGCAGGCCGGCGGCTTCGAAGCCGATCTGGTAGCGCGGCGTGTCGACCGTCGTCAGTGACGGCATCATCCAGGCCGACGCGGGCAAGTCATTGAAGCCGCATACCGCGATGTCCTGCGGGATGCGGATGCCTTGCCGCTGGCAGTGGAACACGGCGCCGTGGGCCAGGTCGTCGTTGCAGCAAAAGACGGCGTCGCAGTCGGGCCGCAGCGCCAGCATCTGCGCCATCAGGCCGGCGCCCAGTGCGATCGTCGAGCGTTCGGGCACCATCAGCTCGAGGCCGGGGTCGGCCAGGCCGGCCGCCGCCATCGCCGCGCGGTAGCCATCGGCGCGGCGCAGCGTGCGCTCGTCGAGCTGGGCGCCGATGAAGCCGATGCGTGTGTACCCCTTGCCGATCAGGTGGCGTGTCATGGCCATGCCGGCCTCGTACTGCGAAAAGCCGACCGACAGCACGGCCGGATCATCGGACAAATCCATCATGGCCACCGCCGGCACCTGCGATGCCGCCAGCATCTTGGCCACGGCGGGGCTGCGCACCTGGCTCGAGAACAGGATGCCGTCGGGGTTCGACTGCAGATAGGTGCGCAGCAGCTTTTCTTCTTCGAGCTGCGAATAATAGGTATTGCCGATCAGGAGCTGGTACTGGCCAGGCGCGACGGCGTCGTGGATGCCTTCGAGGACGGCAGTGAACACGGCGTTCGACAGCGACGGCACCAGCACCACGATCACGTGCGACTGCGACGAGGCCAGCGCCCGCGCGGCGCGATTGGGCACGTAACCCAGTTCAGCCACGGCATGCTCGACCTTGCTGCGCGTGGCGTCGGACACCAGCTTCGGCTGGCTCAGTGCGCGCGAAGCGGTCATGATCGACACGCCAGCCATGCCCGCGACCTGCTCGAGCGTCGCGCGCCCCGTCCCCCTGCCCCGGCTTCGGCTTGTCTTGTCCATGCTGTTCCCGTGATATTTACGCAATGACCATTCTATCAACGCAGCGGCCTGCCGCTACAGGAAAGTTGGCGACCAGAAGAAAAGCCGGTTCCCAAAGCCGGGGTCAGGTCTGACATTCGGTTCCCAAAGCCGGGGTCAGGTCTGACATTCGGACACGACCTCGACAGAAAAGCCGGGGTCAGGTCTGACATTCGGACACGATCTCGACAGAAAAGCCGGGGTCAGGTCTGACATTCGGACACGATCTCGACAGTCGAGTAGTCGGAACTAGCTGGCACAGAGCCATGCTCATACTGGGCAAGAGACTTTTGGAAGTGACTAAAGCTGAGGTCGTGTCCGAATGTCAGACCTGACCCCGGCTTTGGAGTCTTTTGGAGGTGACCAAGGCTGAGGTCGTGTCCGAATGTCAGACCTGACCCCGGCTGTGTGACCCCGGCTGTGTGACCCCGGCTGTGCATCAGCAGAAATCCCTGCTGCGCGTGTCGAGCGCACCGAGCAGGTGCGACAGATCCACCAGCCGCTTGGCGACCAAGTGGCGCACTTCGCCCTCGCGCTGCCAGATGCCGTAGACGCCGAGCAGCGGTGCGCTCAGGACCTCACGGCGCTGCTGCTCTACCAGCGATGGCCACACGATCACGTTGACGTTGCCGGTTTCGTCTTCCAGCGTCAGGAACAGCACGCCCTTGGCGGTGCCTGGGCGCTGGCGGACCGTCACCAGGCCGCAGCCGCGCGCCAGCTGGCCGTTCTGGAAATCCATCAGCGTCGACGCTGGCAGGAAGCGCTGCGCCAGCAGGCGTTCGCGCAGCAGCGCCAGCGGATGGCGGCCCAGCGTGAGACCCTGTGCGCGGTAGTCGCCCACGATCTCTTCGCCTTCGCTTGGCGCCGCAAGCACCGGCGCCTCTTCGCGCGGCACCGTTGGGCGCAGCAGGTCCTTGTCGGGCGCGGCGCCGGATGCTTCCCACAACGCTTCGCGCCGGTGCCCCGCCAGCGACTGCAGCGCGCCGGCCGCCGCCAGCACCTGAAGGTCGCTGCGGTCCAGGCCCGCGCGGCGCGCCAGGTCGGCCACATCGGCAAACGGCCGCACGGCGCGCGCCTGCTCGATGCGCTCGGCCGCATCGACCTTCATCCCCCGCTGCAGCGACAGGCCGAGGCGCACCGCCGGCTGGCGCGTGCGCTCGTGCGGATCGTATTCTTCGAGCGCCGAATCCCAGCCGCTGACGGCGACATCGACTGGCCGCACCTCGATGCCATGGCGGCGCGCGTCCTGCACCAGTTGCGACGGGCTGTAAAAGCCCATCGGCTGGCTGTTGAGCAGCGCGCACAGGAAGGCGGCCGGCTCGTGGCACTTGAGCCATGAACTGGCATATGCCAGCAGCGCGAAGCTGGCCGCATGCGACTCGGGAAAGCCGTATTCGCCGAAGCCCTGGATCTGGCTGAAGATCGCTTCGGCGAATTCAAGCGTGTAGCCCCGTTCGAGCATGCCGGTCGTGATGCGCTCGTAATAGTGTTCCAGCCCGCCCTTGCGCTTCCAGGCCGCCATCGCGCGGCGCAGCTGGTCGGCCTCTCCCGGCGTGAAGCCCGCGCCCAGGATCGCCACCTGCATCACCTGCTCCTGGAAGATCGGCACGCCCAGCGTGCGCTCGAGAGCCACTTTCATCTCGGCGCTCGGATACACGACCGGCTCGAAGCCCTGACGGCGCCGTAGATAGGGATGGACCATGCCGCCCTGGATCGGGCCGGGGCGCACCACGGCCACCTCGATCACGAGGTCGTAGAAGACACGTGGGCGCATGCGCGGCAGCATGCTCATTTGCGCGCGCGATTCGATCTGGAACACGCCCACCGTATCGGCCTGGCAGATCATGTCGTAGGTGGCGGTATCGTCGGCCGGGATGTCCTGCATCTCGAACACGTTGCCGTAGCGCTGGCCCACCAGCTCCAGCCCGCGCCGCATCATCGACAGCATGCCCAGCGCCAGGACGTCAACCTTCATCAGCCCTAGTTCCTCAAGGTCGTTCTTGTCCCACTGGATCACGCTGCGGTCCGCCATCGCGGCGTTCTCGATCGGCACCAGGCGCGAGAGCTTGCCGCGCGCGATGACGAAGCCACCCGGATGCTGCGACAGGTGACGCGGGAAGTTCAGCAGCGACTGCGCGAGCGTGGCCCACTGGCGCGACAGCGGCGCCTCGGGATCCAGCCCGCTCTCGGCCAGGCGGCCCAGCAGGTCGGCGCGGCTGTCGAACCAGTGGTGGGTCTTGGCCACCTTCTCGACGATGCCAAGGTCGATCCCCAGCGCGCGGCCGCTGTCCCGCAAGGCGCTCTTGGGGCGGTAGCTGATCACCACCGCCGCCAGCGCCGCGCGATCGCGCCCGTATTTGTTATAGATGTACTGGATGACTTCTTCGCGCCGCTGGTGCTCGAAGTCGACGTCGATGTCGGGCGGCTCGTTGCGCTCGCGCGAGATGAAGCGCTCGAACAGCAGGCTGGCGCGGGCCGGATCGACCTCGGTGATGCCCAGGCAGTAGCAGACGGCCGAATTGGCCGCCGAACCGCGGCCCTGACACAGGATGTGCTGCGAGCGGGCGAAGCGCACGATGTCGTACACCGTCAAAAAGTAGTGCTCGTAGCGCATCTCGGAAATCAGCGCCAGCTCGTGCTCGATCTGCGCCTGCACCTTGGCCGGGATGCCGTCGCGAAAACGCCGGTGCGCGCCGATCCAGGTTTCGGCGCGCAAAAAACTCGCCGCCGTGTGACCGGGCGGGACCACTTCGTCCGGGTATTCGTAGCGCAGTTCGTCGAGCGAGAACGTGCACAGGCGCGCCACGCGCACCGTCTCGGCCAGCACTTGAGGCGTGTACAGATTGGCCAGGCGCAGGCGCGAGCGCAGGTGCTGCTCGGCGTTCTGCGCCAGCCCGTAGCCGCAGTCGGCCACCGCCTTGTTCAGGCGCGTGGCGGTGAGCGTGTCCTGCAGCGGTTTGCGCGAACGCACGTGCATGCACACGTGGCCCAGCGCCACGATCGGCAAGCCGTGCTGCCAGCCGACTTCTTCGACCGTGGCGCGGTGGGCATCGTCGAACGCGCGGTGCAGCGACGTCAGGCCGAGCCAGGCGCGGCCCGGAAAGGTGGTCGCCATCCACGCTGCCTGCGCATGCAGGCGGTCGACATCCTGCGCCTCGTGCCCCGGATACGGCGGCAGCAGGATCGCCAGGCAATCGGGCATGTGGCGCAGGTGCGCGTTCTCGGGTGCCGGGTCGGCCAGGTCATCGGGTGTCAGGAGGTACGTGCCCTTCCCAGCCCGCGTGCGTCCGAGCGTGATGAATTCAGACAGGTTGCCGTAGCCCTCGCGGTTCTGCGCCAGCAGGATCAGCGACGGCGCCGGGCTGCCATCGGGGTTCTGCAAATGAAAGTGGGCGCCGATGATGAGCGGCAGGCCGGCCTCTTTTGCTTCCGCATGCGCGCGCACGACGCCGGCCAGCGAGCATTCGTCGGTGATCCCCAGCGCGAAGTACCCGAGCTGCACGGCGCGCAGGACCAGCTCCTCGGCATGCGACGCCCCTTGCAGGAACGAGAAGTTCGACAGGCAGAACAACTCCGCATAGGGCGGCAGGGTCGTGGCTGCAGGGGGCTGGTTGGTCGGAGGCTGTGTCACGCCGGGCTCATGTCAAATGACAAATACTGTATAAAAACACAGTATAGCCGACCTTTTTTACCGCACGTGCATTATTTACCCCAGGAAATTACTTATGCACCCGAGTTGATAATACAAAGTTATACAACAAGAACGTTGTGTTAATGCCACATTGCAACGGTAATCGAAGGATCCATTGATAGTATCCGAACATCCTTCGGAGAAACCAGTGCTCAAACTCAAAATCATGCCCCGTTCCGTGTTGTCCAGTCTGTATGGCAGCACCATCCTTGCTTCCCTTGCTCTCGCCCCAGTCGCCGTTCAGGCGCAAACCGCACCCGCCATCACCACCGACGCCGTCGTGCCAAGCGTGAGCGTCGTCGGTTCGCGCCGCGTCGGCGCTGCCTCCAGCACCGACACCCCGGTGGCCATCGACTTCATCCCGATGACGAAAGCGGCCGAACAAAGCGGCCAGTTCGACCTCGCGCAGGTGCTGAGCAACCTGTCGCCGTCGTTCAACTCGACCCGCCAGACCGGCGCAGACGGCGCCGACCTGATCGACTCGGCCGCCCTGCGCGGCCTGGGTTCGGACCAGACCCTGGTGCTCGTCAACGGCAAGCGCCGCCACACGGTCGCGCTGGTGAACCTGTTCGGTGCGCGCAACCGCGGCAACACGGGCACCGACATGAACGGCATCCCCGTGATGGCGATCCGCGAAGTGCAGGTGCTGCGCGATGGCGCCGCCGCCCAATACGGCTCGGACGCGATTGCCGGCGTGATCAACATCGACCTGAAGAAAAGCCTGGGCTGCGAATCGGTGGCCGGCTACGGCCAGTACACCGAAGGCGATGGCGAGAACTGGCAGGCATCGGCCTACTGCGGCGTGGCCCTCGGTGGCGGCGTGCTGGGCATCACCGGCGAATACTCGGACCGCGGCCGCTCGAATCGCTCGGAGCCCGGCAACCCGCGCATCATCGGCGACACCAAAGCCGACAACCAGACCATTTACCTGAACGGCGAATTCCCGGCTGGCGCGGGCGGCAAGTTCTACTTCACCGCCGGCGTGCAGCAGCGCGATGCCTCGTCGGCCGCCTTCGGCCGCGAAGGCCTGGGCTCGGAAGATATCCCATCGCGCAATTCGGCCGCAATGTACCCGGACGGCTTCGTCCCGTTCATCAACGGCAAGGTCGATGACCGCTGGGGCACCGTCGGCTACCGCTGGACGGCCGGCGAATGGAATGCCGACCTGTCGCAGACCTACGGCTACAACCGCCTGAAGTACAACATCGCCAACACGCTCAACGCCTCGATCGCCAACCTCGATCTGCTTGGCGGCGGCCAGGGCCGCAGCGCCGACCACTTCTATGCGGGCGCGTTCTCGTTCCGCCAGGCGACCACCAACGCCGACATCAGCCGCTTCTACAGCGATGTGTTCAAGGGCATGAACGTCGCGTTCGGCCTCGAGCACCGCCGCGAGAACTACCAGATCTTCGCCGGCGAAGCCGGTTCGTACATCGACGCCGACGGCGTGGGCATCGGCGGCAACGCCGGCAGCCAGGGCTTCCCGGGCTTCCAGCCGGGCGACGAAACCGACACCGACCGTCACAGTAACGCGGCCTACGTCGACATCGAAACGGATCTCACCGATCGCCTCAAGATCCAGACCGCGCTGCGCTACGAGCGCTATTCGGACTTCGGCTCGACCACCACCGGCAAGCTCGCCGCCGCCTATCGCCTGGCGCCGGACCTGCTGCTGCGCGGCTCGGCCAGCACGGGCTTCCGCGCGCCGTCGCTGCAGCAGGCCTACTTCTCGTCGACCTTCACCGACTTCGTCAGCGGCCAGCCACTGGACGTCGTGCTGGCGCCGAATGGTGGGCGCGTAGCGGCCGCCGCCGGCATCCCGCAACTGAAGGACGAAGAATCGAAGAGCTACACGCTGGGCCTGACCTGGTCGCCAACGCAGGCACTGTCGGTCACGGCCGACCTGTACCGCATCGACATCGATGACCGCATCGTGCTGTCGGGCCGCTTTGACGCCGACAACTACCCGGCGCTGGGCGCGACGCTGCAGCAGCTGGGCGTGGGCCAGGCGCAGTTCTTCGTCAACTCGGTCGACACCAAGACGCAGGGTCTGGACCTGACGGTCTCGCACCGCGCCAACGTGGCCGCCGGCCGCCTGACGACGTTCCTGGCCGCAAACTTCAGCAAGACCGAAGTGCAGCGCGTGA
Organism: Telluria sp. LT2P80; assembly: GCF_059685955.1. Taxonomy (NCBI): domain Bacteria; kingdom Pseudomonadati; phylum Pseudomonadota; class Betaproteobacteria; order Burkholderiales; family Oxalobacteraceae; genus Telluria; species Telluria sp. LT2P80. The sequence goes on from NZ_JCASIO010000001.1 coordinate 718,524, forward strand.
AAGCGCCAGCCGCACTGGCAGGCTTCGAAGACGTGCTGCTGTCCGAGCGCGAGCGCCTGTTCATCGAAGAAGGCGCGCCGCGCCGAAAGGCCACGCTGGGCTTCGACTACGTCCAGGGCAAGCTGGAAACCGCGCTGCGCGTGATCCACTTCGGTCCGCAGACGCTGGGCACGTTCTCGGGTCCACCGGTGCCGAACCAGAAGTACGAAGCCAAGACGTCGGCCGACCTGGCCTTCACGTGGGCCTTCACCGAGAAGACCCGCCTGACGGTGGGCGGCACCAACATCTTCGACGTCAAGCCGACCGTGCAGGATGCGAACGAGACCGACAACGGCTTCAAGTACGAGAGCGTACAGTTCGGCCTGAATGGCGCGGCGCTGTTCGCGCGCCTGGCGCACCGCTTCTGATCTGATTTGATCGCGCGGTGAAACAACGGCCTGCAAGCGATTGCAGGCCGTTGGCGTTTACGCCCGCTGCAGCGGCCTGCGCCTGCGCGCCGCCAGCCACCCCGCAGCAGCAATGCCGCACAGCGCCAGCGTCCCCGGCTCCGGCACCGTGTTCGGCGCCGTAGCGGATGCCGTGAAGGCGTCCATGGCCCACTGCGTGCCGCTGCTGTTGTAGATCGTGAGCGTGTCGATGCCGCGCCAACCGAGTTCGATCCACTGCGGCGCGAACGTGTCGATCCCGTACGACACGTCGGTCGCGAACAGCAACTGGCCTGCACGGCTGCCCTCGAACGAGAGTTCCTGTTCATACCAGGCCGACGTGAAGAACGCGCCGATGAAATCGAAGCCGGTCGCATTCGAGATCGTGACGGTGCCGCCCGCATGGTTGAAGGCGACGTTGGCCGCCGAGACCACGCCGTTGGCAAAGCCGCTGTCGGGATAGGCGTCGGCGCCGATGACGCCAACGCCGGTCCAGTTGAAGCCCGCATAGCCGTCGGCGATGACCGCGGTCTCGCTGCTGGCCAGGTCGTCAAAACCAATGACGTCGGCGTGCGCACTCGCGCAGCATGCCGCCAGCAGGAACGAAAGGATACTGTGTTTCATAGGGTGCTCCTTGATGTGTGGAGATAGAGGCGTGGCGGGTTACTGGCGCACGAGCGCCGCGATGTCGGCGTCGCTCAGTGCCGAGCCGTAGATGCGCAGATCGTCCATCGCGCCACGGTATGGCGCGTCCCACCAGTTCACGCCCAGCGCAAACACGCCGCTGGTGCCGGTAAACACGTTGGGGAAACCCGCGCCGCTGAATCGCTTGCTGCCGTCGACATACACATTGACCGCGCCGTTTCGCACGGTGAAGGCCACATGCGACCAGCGCCCGACAGGGATCGTCATGCCAAGGCCGGCGTCGTACCAGGCCGTTCCCGACCAGAGCATCGATGCGCCGCCCACGCCCCCATGGCCCATCGGCAGCAGGCTGACCCAGGATTCGGTCGTGCGCGCGCCAAAGAAGGTGGTCGAAAACGCCGTCAGTGCCGCCGGCTTGAGCCACAGCGCCACGCTGTAGTTCTGGCTCGCGATGAGACCATTGGGCAGCCGCACGCCGCTCGCGCCGTTGAAGACGGCCGCCCTGCCCTTCACACCTGCCTCGAAGGCGATGCTGCCGCCTGGCGCGTCGATCCGGTTGCCGGTCACGCTGCCCGCACCGAAGATGCCATTCGCGTCGGCCAGGTTGCCATCGAAGGTGTAGTGGGCCAGCAGGCCGCCGGCCTTGCGCACGGTGACGACGAACGTCTTGGTAACCACCGTATTGCCCTTGGCGATACGCGCCGTGAGCGTGACATTGACGTCCCCGCTGGCCGGACTGGTCACCACCCCGGTGTTGCTGATGACGGCCGGATTGGACGACGTCCAGGTAATCACCGCGCCGCGCGTGCCGCGCGTGGGCAGCGCGAGATTGGCCGTGACGGCGCTCGTGTTGCCCAGGCTAAGTTCTGCGGCGACGGCATTGACCACCTGCGCCTCGGTGCGTGGCGGCAGCCGGCTACCGAATAGTGAGACGCCCTCGCGCGAGACCGCAGAGAAGGTCATCGCAGGGCTCTTGGCCGTTTCATCCCAGCCGTTGATGAAGACACCCTTGTACGGCGAGGCGCCGGGCAGGCGGATCTCGATCCCGTTGCTGCCGGTGAGCAGCCAGCTGCCGCTCACGGCGCCCGTGATCGTGCCGTCGGCGTTGAGTGCGATGGACTGCGACTTCTTGATGGCGGCCGAGATGTCCTTGCCATGATTGACCAGCATGTAGTCGCCCTGCACGAATTCGCGCCGCACGGCCCCCAGCGTCTCGCCCGTGTAGCGGCGCGGCGCGACGACCGGCCAGCCGTCCGCATTCATAAACAACTGGTGCGTGCGGATCTCATGCTGCTCGCCGCGCTCGGGGAAACGCGCATGGAAGATCAGGAAGTACTTGCCGCTGGCCGGATCGACATACGCCGAGTTGTGGCCCGGCGAGACATAGCCGGTGCCGATGCCTGTGCCGGCGTCGCCCAGGCTTCGCTCGAACAGGAAGCTGCCCATCAGCTTGACGCCGTAGGGCGCGATCGATGCATCGTCGAACAGCGGCTTGGTGGGGTCGGATCTGACAGCCGCCATGTCGTTGCCCTGGGCGTCAACATAGGGCCCGTCCGGATTGAGCGAGCGCGCGACGCGCATATTGTAGCCACCGGTCGAATCCAGGCCGCCAAAGGACGTGAACAGGTAGTAGTGCGACGTTGCGGGGCTGTACATCACGTAAGCGCCTTCGATGCGTGCGTGGTTGCCGCCCATCAGGCGCTTGCCGTAGCCCTGCCCCGGCAATGGCATGCCGGTCGAGGGATTGAGCGCCAGGATGAAAATCCCGCCCGAATACGAGCCGTACACCATCCACAGTTTGCCGGCACGGTCCGAAAAGACGTGCGGATCGACGGCATTCGGGTGTTTCAGTGCGTCGTAGATCGTGCCGTCATGGCTGGGCTGGCCCCACATGCCGGATTTTAAAATAATGCCCTTGTCGACATAAGGACCTTCGATATTATTCGCTACCGCAATACCCAATGCGGAGCGTGGCGAATCGCCCTTGCAGGCGTTGTAATACATGTAAAATTTTCCGTCCGGCATACGCTTGACATCGGCCGCCCACAATGTGGACGACTGCGCCCAGCTGAATGTTTCGGCCAGTTCGGTGAATACATTCGATGCGCCATTGAGAAATAATGGATTGCTCGCGGTGACGCCGTCGCTGACCTGCTGCCATTTCATCAAATCACGCGATTTGGCAGCCGCCAGGTGCGATCCAAACACATAAAACATGTCATCCACCTTGATGACCGACGGGTCGTGCACGGCTGCATTCTGGAAGACGATCGGGGTGGGCGCTGCCTGGGCAGCGACGAACGAAGGAAGCATGGCCGATGACAATACGGCCCATGTTCCAAATGAGGAAAGGGTGTGATGCACGCTGGTCTCCGTTATATTTATTTGAATGTGCATTCTGATGATCGAATGCCGGAAACGAGAATGCGATATTTTTAGATGGTTTGCAACCGGATTGCATACGCTTGTTCAGCGCGTTTCTTGGTGTAAATATTTGCGATAACTTAAATAGCGCAATTGCTTATGAAAGCGATTGAAAGAATATCGCAGCCAGTTCTGCGATATGTTTTTTTCGTCGGAATCGTTTTAAATCCACGAAAAAGTAATCGCCTGGCTTTTCACGCAGGAATGGGTGTTGGCGCCGTACCACAGGGTATTGGCGTACGCGATGTGTCAAAATGCCCGCTTTCCAGCGAGAACACCATGCACAAACTGATTGCCGAATTGATGCGGCTGTATCTTCCAGCCGATGTACTGCCGTCCGACATCCTTGCACTGCCGGTCAGCCTGACGGGCGGCGACGGCCAGACGCGCGCCATGATGATCCCGTTTCGCAAGACGAAGGGCGCCGACAGTGAAGCGCACTGGACGCGGCTGTGCGAAGTGGCCAATGCACTGCAGACGACGCTCAAACTGCCCGCGCCGGCGGTGAGCATCTCGGGCGGCGACGCCTATTATTTGTGGTTGTCGCTCGCCACGCCGGTGCCGGCCGAGCGCGCGCAGGCTTTTCTGGAACGCCTGCGCGATGCGTACTTCCCCGAGGTCGAGCTGGCGCCGGACGCGGTGCGCGCGCCGGTCGCCCTGCCGCCCTGCCTGCACCCGCGCACCGGCAAATGGGCCGCCTTCATCCACCCGGGAATGGGCGCGTCGTTTGCCGACGAACCGGGGCTGGACATGCAGCCGCCGCCGAATGGGCAATCCGGATTCCTGGAGGGGTTGGAGAGTATCGATGCGGAGCAGTTCGAGCACGCGTGGCGCCTGCTCGAACCGGCCGCGGTGAGGGCGCCGGTAGTAGCGTTGACCGCTACGCCAGTCGTGGCCAGCGCAACCACGCCTGCGCCCGCGCTACCGGAAGGCCTGCTGCTGAAAGACGCGACGCTAGAAGACATCGTGCGTCATCTGCATGCGAAGAATATCGAACCGACTTTCCGGCATCTAGTGGCGTAGGGTGGACGGGTTTCCCGTCCACGCGTTCAAACAGTCATCGCGATGTGGCTACGCAGGCTTGGTTTGAACGCGTGGACGGCGCAGCCGTCCACCCTACTTGGTCACCGTGATCAGCGAGCGCTTGCCACCCTTGAACCCGTACAAGGTGATCGTTCCGTCGCGCACATCGCCGCGGGCATCGAACGCCACCGGCCCGGTCACGCCCTTGTAATTGGCTTTGGCCAGGAATGGGAGATACTTGGCCGGGGCGGCCGATCCGGCCTTGACCATTGCATCGGCCATGACCATCGTCGCGTCGTACGCATACGGTGCGTTGATCTGCACATCGATGCCGAAGCGCTTCTTGTAGTCGGCGCGGAACTTGTCCATGCCCGCCTTGCCTTCACCGCGCACGCCGCCCGCTTCCGCGCACACGACCTGACCGTCGGCCATGGTGCCGCCGGAGAGCTTGAAGATCTCGTCCGAGCAGATGCCGTCGCCGCCCATCATGCGCACGTTCATGCCCAGCTGCTTCATCTGGCGCAGCATCGGGCCGGCCGTGGCGCTCAGGCCACCGAAGAAGACCATGTCCGGCTTGGTGGCGCGGATGCGGGTGACGATGGCGCTGAAGTCGGTCGCCTTGTCGTTGGTGAATTCGCGCGCGACGATCGTGCCGCCCTGCTGTTGCAGGCTTCTGGAAAATTCCATCACCAGGCCCTGGCCGTAGGCCGTGCGGTCATCGACGACAGCCACGCGGCGCACCTTCATGGCGCCGGTCGCGTAGCGGCCCAGGGCCTGGCCCAGCTGCACGTCGTTGGCAATCGTGCGAAACGCCGTATTGAAGCCTTGCTGCGTGTATTTCGGACTGGTGCTCGATGGCGAAATCTGCGGGATGCCGCCGGTGTGATAGATCTTCGACGCCGGAATCGTGGTACCCGACGTCTGGTGTCCGATCACGCCATTCACCTTGGCGTCGACCAGTTTCTGCGCCACGCTGGTGGCCTGTTTCGGGTCGCCCGCGTCGTCTTCGGCCACCAGCTGGAACGTCACCTTGCGGCCAGCGATCGTGGTGCCGCGCGCGTTGAGGTGTTCGATCGCCATGCGCGTGGCGTTCTCGGTGTCCTTGCCAAAGTAGGCCACCGGCCCGGTGATCCCGGCCACATGGCCGATCTTGACGATGTCCTGGCTTGACGCCAGGCCGGCCGTTGCCGCCAGTACGCTGGCAGCCAATATGTTCTTGTTCATGGGTTTCCCGGTATGCAGACAGGCGGACAAAAAGCCGCCAAACCGGTTATTTTACCGTGAGTATGCACAGCGCGTCGGCGTGACAATTGACGCTATTTTGCCCCTGCCTGCTGCGGTATTCTGCCTGGCTTGACAGCAAGGCGGCAGCAGACACCATGTACACCATCCCATTCAGAATCAAGACTGCCATCGCTGGCAAGCTGTTGTTGGTACTTGCCTCGCTGCCCGCGCATGCGCAGCTGCCGGCACCCAGCCGCACGATCTACAAATGTGAGGTGGCTGGCAAGATCGCCTATACCGACGTACCGTGCCTCGGCGCGAAGCGGCTCGACGTGGTGCCCGCGCGCGGTGTCGACAAGCTGTCGGGCACGTCCCGCGTGGGCGCGACGGTCGCGCGCGAATATCATCAGGAGAACATGGCCCGTATCTGGAAACCCCTCCTGGGCATGAACGAGCAGCAGTACGCCACAGCAGTGCGGCGTCAAGCGCTGGATGCTGGAGCACAGCGCGAATGCCGCGCACTCGAAGCAGCGATCGTCGACAACGAACGCATCGAGCAGCTCGGGCCCGCGCGCGATTCAAGGGAGACGCTGGCGCATGATACCCTCAACCTGCGTCAGCGTTATCACGAGCTGCGCTGCTAGAGGCTTGTCTGTACTGGCGTCTTGAACGTGACGGTCGCCATCAAGCCACCCAGTCGCTCGGAGGAACCCAGCGTCAGCACCGCGCCATGGCGCTCGGCGATCGCCTTGATGATGGCCAGGCCCAGGCCACTGCCGGCGGCCTCGCTGCCGGCCACGCGGTAGAAGCGGTCGAACACGCGTTCGCGTTCCTCCGGCGGTATGCCGGGGCCGCTGTCTTCCACTTGCACGGCCACCGTACCGGCGCCGCTGAGCACAGAGATGTCGACGGTGCCGCCGCCCGGGGTGTACTTGACGGCGTTGTCGACCAGGTTGCGCAGCAGGATCTGCAGCGCGTCGGGCTGGCCGTCGATGCTGGCCGGGTCGGCCTGCTGCAGGCCCAGATCGACGCCCTTGGCGGCGGCCACGCCGGCCAGGTCGGCGGCGGTGCGGCGCGCCAGGTCGGCCAGGTCCACCGGCCGGGTCTTGGCCGCCGAGCCTTCGGCTGCGGTGGCTTCCTGCCGCGCCAGGATCAGGAGCTGCTCGACCAGGCGCGTGGCGCGGTCGATGCCGGCCGTCAGGCGGCCCACCGCGACCTGGCGCGCTTCGGGCGTATCGGCGCGGTCCAGGCTTTGCGCCTGCAGGCGCAGCGCCGCGAGCGGCGTGCGCAGTTCGTGCGCGGCGTCGGCCACGAAGTTCTGCTGGGCCTCGAACGCAGTGCGCACGCGGCCAAACAGCAGGTTCAACTCTTGCACCAGCGGGCGCACTTCGTCGGGCAAGCCGGTATCGGAAACCGGCGACAGATCGTCGGCCTGGCGCGACGCCACCTGCGAGCGCACGCGCGCCACCGGTTGCAGCGAGCCGCTCACGACCCACCACACGACCAGCATCAGGATCGGCATCATGACCGCGATGGGCCCCAGCGTACGCAGGGCCAGATTGCCCGCCATATTGCGGCGCACGGCCAGGTCCTGTGCTACCTGCACGGTTTGATTTGAGGTCTGGATCGAGAACACGCGGTAGGTCGTGCTGTTGGCGCGCACGTTCGAAAAGCCCAGCACCGCGCGCTGCGGCAGGCGCGCACGCGAGACGCTGTGGAACATCTGGGCGCCATCGGGAGACCACATCTGCACCACCATGTCGTCGTTGCCACCGGCGCTTTCGGCTTCCTGCCGAGCGCGCGCTTCGTCGTTCGACAGCGGTGTGCTCGAGCGCAGCGACAGGGCCATCTGCTGCATGTGGTAGTCGAAGATCTGGTCGGCGTCGTGCAGCGCGGTGCGGTAGGCGATCGTCGCCTGCGCCACCGCTGCAATCGTGATCGCCGCGAGCAGGAACCAGAGCAGGCGCCCGCGCAGCGAGTGCGTCATTTTCATGCTTTCGGCACCATGTAGCCGACGCCGCGCACGTTCTGGATCAGGTCACTGCCCAGTTTCTTGCGCAGGCCGTGGATATACACTTCCACCGCATTGCTCGAGACTTCATCGCGCCAGCTGTACAGCTTTTCTTCAAGCTGCGCGCGCGACAGCACGGCGCCAGGCCGGGCGACCAGCGCTTCGAGCACGGCCCACTCACGCGCCGACAGCGATACCTGGGTGCCGTCGACCATGATTTCGCGCGTGACCGGATTGATCGTGATGTTACGGTATTCGAAAATCGGCTCGGCGCGCCCGGCAGCACGCCGCAGCAGCGCGCGCAGGCGCGCGAGCAGTTCGTCGAGATCGTAGGGTTTGAGGACGTAATCGTCGGCGCCGGCATCCAGGCCCGCGATGCGCTGGGCGACCGAGTCGCGCGCGGTGGCGACCAGCACCGGGGTGCGGTCCTTGCGCGCGCGCATCGAGCGCAGTACTTCGAGGCCATCCTTGCGCGGCAGCCCCAGGTCGAGCAGCACCAGATCGTAGTTCTGGTTCTGCAGCAGGGCCGTGTCGGCCATTTCGCCGTCCTTGACCCAGTCGACTGCGTAGTGCTCGGCCCTGAGCAGGTCGAGCACTACTTCGCCGATCATCGTATCGTCTTCCACCAGCAGCAGCCGCATACATCCCCCGTTGTAAAAGTGCGACCCGAGGGCGCTACGCTATCTTAACCAATTAACCGATCCGCACCGGGATGAAGATTTTTTGACCGTCGCGCTGGATCAGCAGGGCCACCGACTTGCTGGCCTTGGCGACCATCTCGCGCACCTGGACCACCGACGTCACGGGCCGGCCGTTGACCGAGATAAGCACATCGCCCGGCTCGATGCCGGCCATTTCGGCGGCGCCCGAAGCGTCTTCGATCAGCAGGCCAGCCGCGATGCCGCTCTGGCGACGCTCGATCGGCTCCAGGGGCCGCAATGACAGGCCCAGCTTCGCACTGTTGTCGACGACGCCGGCCACGTCTTCCATCTGGCCGCGGCGTGGTTTCTCGGCTGCGTCGGCCAGCGTCGCATCGATACGCACCAGCTTGCCGTCGCGCCAGACGTCCATGGCGATCTTGTCGCCCGGTTTTGCCATCGTCATCATCGCCGGCAGGTCGCCCGACGAGACGATCGGCGTGCCGTTGGCGGTGCGAATCACGTCGCCGGATTTCAGGCCCGCACGCTCGGCCGGGCTGCCACGTTCGACGTTACTCACCAGGGCCCCTTCAACCGATTCGAGCTTGAACGAATCGGCGAAGCTCTGGCCGACTTCTTGCACGCCCACACCGAGCTTGGCATGCTGCACCTTGCCGGTGGCGACGATCTGGTCCTTGATGCGCACGGCAAGATCGATCGGGATCGAGAACGACAGGCCCTGGTAGCCGCCGGTCTGGCTGTAGATCTGCGAATTGATGCCGACCACTTCACCGCGCGTGTTGAACAGCGGGCCACCCGAGTTGCCGGGGTTGACCGCAACGTCGGTCTGGATGAACGGCACGCTGCCGTCCGAGATGGAACGACCGGTGGCGCTGACCACGCCGGCGGTGACGGTGCTTTCGAGACCATACGGCGAACCGATGGCCAGCACCCACTCACCCACCAGGACCGACTTCGATTTGCCGATCGGCGCCACGGGCAAGCCCTTGGCGTCGATTTTCAACACAGCCACGTCGGTGCGCGGGTCGGAGCCCAGGACCTTGGCGCGAAACTCGCGGCGATCCTGCAGCTTGACCGTGACTTCGTCAGCGCCCTGCACGACGTGTGCGTTGGTAAGGATGACGCCGTCCGGGCTTACGATGAAGCCCGATCCAGCGCCGAAAACGGGCGCTTCACGACCGCCGCGCTCACCACCGGAGCGCGGGTCCTGAAACTGCTTGAAAAACTCATACAACGGATGGCCAGGGTCGAGGCTTGGCATGCCGCCGGCACCGCCGCCACCGCGGGCGGCCGTCTTGGTGCCGCCAACAACGCGGATATTGACCACGGTCTTGCCCTGTTGCGCGGCGATGCGCGTGAAGTCGGGCAGCGCCACCGTCGACGACGGTGCGCCCACGGCAGCAGCCGGCGCAGCACCAGGGGCGGCCGCGACGACCGCGGGCACGCTAGGCGGAGCAGCATTGGCAGTAGCGTTATTGTGATTGACAGCGATGGCACCGACCGCGCCGCCGATGACGCCCGCGGCACACAGGGCCAGCGTCAGGCGTTTGGCAGTGATGGCAGTAACGGCACTTGGGTTCGACATGGATGTGCTCCTGATGAAAATTCGGTGAATCGGTGATCGAGATTCGATGAGGCTAGTGTCGCGCAGCCGTCTTAGACCATACTTAAGTTGACAGACAACACCCCTTAGACGCGCCTTAATGCACACGGTTTGCGGCTGCACAGACACAAGGCCCGCCAGATAGGACAAGGGCGCCCCGATGCTGCAGGCGCCCTCCGTTCAAACCGTTATCACATCATGTGCCACAGCTCAGGCAGCGCGCTGTTCCAGTGCCTGGACGTTGTCGCCGCTGATTGTGGTACCGGCAGCATCGCCGATGGCGATCTTGCGCGGCTTGAGCGCCTCGGGCACTTCACGCACCAGTTCGATGGTGAGCATGCCGTTGTCGAACGACGCCGTGGTGACCTTCACGTGGTTGGCCAGCTGGAAGCGCTGCTCGAAATCGCGTGCTGCGATGCCACGGTGCAGGAAGGTGCGCTGGGCGTCATCCTTCTGCTTGCGGCCAGTAACGTGCAGGCTGTCACGCTCGGTGATGATCTCGACTTCGTCGCGGGTGAAGCCGGCCAGCGCCATCACGATGCGGTATTGGTCTTCGCTCACCAGTTCGATGTTGTACGGCGGGTAGCTTGGCTGCGACTCGGCGCGTTGCTCGAGCAGGCTGGCCAGGCGATCGAAACCGATGGCGGAACGGTAGAGGGGGGTCAGGTCGTAAGTACGCATGATAGTTATCCTTGTAAAGTTAAGCGATAAGGGTGCGGACCTCAGTTGAGCATCCGCTGGTACCAATCTAATGCCATCCATCGCGAAATCAAGACAAGCAAAATACGGAATTTAAAATATTTTTCCAAATTTTGTTTGCATGATGTATCAAGGAAAATTCAGTCCGACGCGCGGTGCTACACTGCCCGGCTTCCCTTCCCTGCCTTTTCCCATGACCGCATCCCGCACCTTCTTCGCACGCGCTGCCCGTCCGGCGAGCGCTTTGGCCCTGACTCTGGCCCTGACGCTGGCCCTGCCTGCCGCAGCCCAGCTTCCCGCCGTCGGCGACGCGCCGTATCCCGGCACGATCGCGCTGCATGTCGACGCAAGCAATCTGTCGCAGCAGGTCTTCAGGATGCGCCTGTCGATGCCCGTGCAGGCTGGCCCGATGACGCTGCTGTATCCGCAGTGGGCGCCGGGGAACCACGGCCCGAACATTCCGCTGACCCAGCTCGCCGGCCTGAAATTCCGCGCCGGCGGCAAGCCAGTGGAATGGAAGCGCGACCCGGTCAACGTGTATGCGTTCCACGTCGTCGTGCCGGAAGGCGCCACCACGCTGGAAGCCGAATACCAGTTCCTGTCGCCGCTCGATACGACGCAGGGCCGCATCACGATGACCGACGACATCCTCGGCGTGCAGTGGCAATCGGTGGCGCTGTACCCGGCCGGCTACCAGGCGCGCCGCATTACCGTGCAGCCGACGCTGCGCCTGCCCGCCGGCTGGCAGTTCGCCAGCTCGCTGGCGGTCGAAGCACGCACCGGCGACGAAGTGCGCTTCAAGCCGCATGATCTCGACACGCTGGTCGATTCGCCCCTGTTCGCGGGCCGCTACTTCAAGCGCATCGACCTGGCGCCGGGCGCGAAGCAGCCGGTGATGCTCAATGTGGTGGCCGACAATCCCGAAAACCTCGAGGCCAAGCCGGACCAGATCAAGCTGCACCGCGCGATGGTCGACCAGGCGCTCAAGCTGTTCGGTTCGCACCACTATCGCCAGTACGATTTCCTGTTCGCGATCTCGGACGAATTCGGCGGCATCGGCCGCGAGCACCAGCAGTCGAGCGAGAATGGCGTCAAGCTCGGGTACTTCACCGAGTGGAACCGCAACGAGGCCGGGCGCGAGCTGCTGCCGCACGAATTCGTCCACTCGTGGAACGGCAAGTTCCGCCGGCCCGCAGGCCAGGATGTCGCCAACTTCAACACGCCGCTGCAGAACGAGCTGCTGTGGCTGTACGAAGGCCAGACCCAGTTCTGGGGCAAGGTGCTCGCCGCGCGTTCGGGCCTGGTGTCGCAAACCCACGCGCGCGATGCGCTGGCCGCCGATGCAGCGCGCTACGACGCTACCCAGGGCCGCGACTGGCGCGCAGTCCAGGACACCGTCAACGACCCGATCATCAACGGGCGCCGTCCGATCGGCTGGGGCAACTGGCAGCGCAGCGAGGATTACTACACCGAAGGCATGCTGATCTGGCTCGACGTCGACACGATGATCCGCGAAATGTCGGGCGAGCATCGCGGCCTGCAGGACTTCGCGCGCGCCTTCTTCGGCATCGACAACGGCAGCACCCAGACCACCTACTACACGTTCGGCGATGTGGTGGCCGCCTTGAACAAGGTGCAGAAATACGACTGGGCGCCGTTCCTGCGCGCGCGCCTGGACGGCCACGGCCCGGGCGCCCCGCTCGATGGCCTCAAGCGCGCCGGCTGGAAGCTGGTCTACGGCGACACGCCAAGCGACGCAGCGCGCGGCGCGGAAGAGCGCAACAAGACCGCCGACTTCACGTACTCGCTGGGCTTCCAGGTGCGCGCCGATGGCGGCATCACGGGCGTGATCTGGGACGGCGTGGGCTTCCGCGCGGGCCTGGCGGCCAACACGACGATCGTCGCGGTCAACAACCGCGTCTACAAGGGCGACGTGCTCAAGGCAGCAGTGCGCGCGGCCAAGGATGGCAAGGCGCCGCTCGAACTCCTGGTACGCAAGGGGAACAACCTGCGCACGATCTCGCTCGATTACCGCGACGGCCTGCGCTACCCGCGCCTGGAACGCATTCCGGGCACAAAGGACCGCCTCGAGGTGTTGTTCAAGGCGCTGAAGTAAGCACTGAAGTAAGTACTGAAGCAAGCGTCGCGGCGCTGCCCCGACGCTTGACGCATGCGCCGGCATGCAGCTAAGATCGATCCATGACTTTCATCGTGACTTCCCCAGCCAGCTATTACGCCTACCGCACCTCGCAGCGGTAGGGGCTTTCACGCAACCCGGTCCGCTTCAGGCGGACATGTACGGGTAACCGGTCTTCCTGGGCGTTCCATCTCCAGGAGACTGTATGTCCATCCCGCTCGACCTGCTCGACGTTCTGCAAGAACGCGGCTTCATTCACCAATGCACCGACGTCGCTGGCCTGCGCCACGCCATGGCCACGCCCATCACCGCCTACCTGGGCTTTGACGCAACTGCCGACAGCCTCCATGTCGGCCACCTGCAAGGCCTCATGCTGATGCGCTGGCTGCAGCGCGCGGGCCACCACCCCCTGCTGCTCATTGGCGGGGCCACCACACGTATTGGCGATCCGAGTTTTCGTGACACCACGCGGCCGGTGCTGGACGGCCCGGCGATCGACGCGAACATTGCCGGTATCGGCCGCGCCTTCGCACGCTACCTCGGCCCGGACGTGCCGGTGGTCGACAACGCCGCATGGCTCGATGGCCTGGGCTACCTCGACTTCCTGGGCCAGGTGGGGCGTCACTTCAGCGTCAACCGGATGCTGACGTTCGATGCGATCCGCTCGCGCCTCGAACACTCGCTGTCATTCCTGGAATTCGGCTACACGCTGTTGCAGGCGTACGACTTCACTGAACTGGCGCGCCGTCACGGCTGCACGCTGCAGATCGGCGGAGCCGACCAGTGGGCCAACATCATCAACGGCATCGATCTGGGCCGGCGCCGGTCGGGCCTGGACCTGTATGGCCTGACCATGCCGCTGCTGGCCACGAGCGACGGCAAGAAGATGGGCAAGTCGGCGGGCGGCGCCGTGTGGCTCAACGCCGACCGCCTGTCGCCCTACGGCTTCTGGCAGTTCTGGCGCAATGTCGACGACCGCGACGTGGCGCGCTTCCTCGCACTGTTTACCGAACTGCCGATGACCGAGGTGCGGCGCCTGGGCGCGTTGCAGGGCGCGGCGCTGAACGATGCGAAGATCGTGCTGGCCAATGAAGCGACGCGGCTGGCACACGGGCAGGACGCGCTCGACGCGGCGCTGCGCGCTGCAGCAGCGGCCTTTGGCGACGCCCGGCGCGACGACATGCCGACGTTCGCGCTCGATGCCACGCGCTTCGCGACCGGGATCACGCTGGCCGAACTTGCCGTCGATGCCGGTCTCGCAGCATCGCGCGGTGCAGCGCGGCGCCTGGCGGCGGGCGGCGGCTTGCGGCTCGATGGCGTGGCGGTGATGGATGCCGATATGGCGCTTCCTGCCGGTAGCGAATGGCTTCTGTCGGCCGGGCGCAAGCAGCATGTGCGCATCGTGCTTGCGGAGCGCGATGGGTAACGCTGCGAGGCCGGCGGGCACAGGGTGTGGCACACTGGCGGCACTGCCGATTCCCGAGCCTTCGCCATGCATCGTTTCAGCGCCAAGCCTTACCTGCAACGCGTGTGGGCCGACTTCGGCAACGAGGTCGGCTTCGATGACTTCCCGTTCAACATTCCTGCCGTGCGCGAACTGCAATCGATCGAGTTCCACGCCGACGTGACCTTCTTCGTTGGCGAGAATGGCAGCGGCAAGTCGACCATGCTGGAAGCGATCGCGCTGGCACTGGGCTTTGGCATCGAAGGCGGCACGCTGAACAACCACTTGCTGAACACGTCCGGCGAGCACACCCGGCTGGCGGATCACATTCGGATGTCGCGCAGCACGCGCAGGCCCAAGGACGGCTATTTTCTTCGGGCCGAGAGCTTCTACAATCTCGCGACCTACCTCGACCGGATGCCGGAGACCAGTGTCTTCGGTGGCTATGGCGACAAGAAGCTGCATGCGCGCTCGCATGGCGAAGCATTCATGAGTGTGCTGCTCGACAAATTCAGAGGCAATGGCCTGTACCTGCTCGATGAACCCGAGGCGGCGCTCTCGCCCACCCGCCAGCTGGCAGCGTTGCGGGCGATGCATCAACTGGTGCAGGATCAGTCGCAGTTCATCATCGTGACGCACTCGCCGATTCTGCTTGCCTATCCTGGCGCGAAGATCCTGGTATTCGACGGCAACGGCATTGCCGAGATCGGGTATGAGGACACGGAACATTACGCCGTGACACGCGACTTTTTGAATCACTATCCGCGCCGGCTGGAACAGTTGCTGGCGCCGGATTGAGCGTGGTGATTTAGCCGGGCGACCCTATTCTCGGTTCATCGAGTGCGGGCCAGGACTACTTCCATTCACCACGCTGGTTCACGAGCGTCTTCTTGCCCTCGGTAACCACCAGCCGGCCATCGGCGAACACGGTGTAGTTCACGCGGCCCGAGCGAAACACGTAGCCCTGGAAGGCGCCGGGCGTGACGCCATCGGCTGCCATCGAGTGCATGGTCTTGCCGCGCAGCTTGATTGCCTTGCCGGTCTTCTTGCTGGTGCCGGTGTAGCGCACGTCGTCGCAGGTGACGTTGCCTTCTTCGCACTGCTGCACGATCTTGACGGTAAAGCCGGACGTTTCCAGCGTCTGCTGCGTGGCGGCGTGGGCCGAGGCGGCGAACGTAAAAGCGGCCAGGGCGGCGAGATGAATGGATGATTTCATGGGTTCTCCTGTCGACTGTCGATCGCTGAAGTATGCCTGACCGGGGTAAACGGTCCGTTCGCTGGCGCGCGCTGGCGATGCGTTGATAGTCATCGCCTCACCCGAACAAGCCATGCAGGAACCAGCGCGGCGCCGCATCCTCGCCCGAGCCGTTGATGCGCTCGCGGTAGATCCAGTACAGCGCGTGGTCCTTGCCTTCGGCGATGAAATAATCGCGCGTCTGCGTCTGGCTCCACCACCCCGCTTCGATGCGCTCGGGATTGGATGCTACCCGCAACGGCGAGCCATAGAACGGCCGGTGGTCGCGCATCAGCAGCGCAAGCGGCTTGGCCAGCAGCCAGCTTGGCCGGGGCAGGCTTTGCACATCGGGCGGCATCTGCGCGGCGCGCGCCGCCGTGCTCACTTTCTCGTGCACCGGTACCCAGGCGTTGGCGATCTCGGGCCGGTAATCGGCATGGGGCAGCGCCTGCAGCACGTTGTCGGGACCCAGGCGCGCGACCAGGAGTTCGATCATGCGCATGCGGTCTTCTTCGCTGCCGCCGGGATCGGGAAACAGCGAGTCAGTCGGCGGCGCCATCGCCTGCAACTGCTGGGCTTCGAGCCGGATGCCGATCACGGGTGCGACGAGTTCGAGCTTGGCCAGGCGTTCGCGCAGCAGCCGCATCAGGTGTTCGTCGCGCCACGTGGGTTCGGCCAGCGCGACTTCGACCGCCGTGGGCGGACATGCCACCCTGCCCCGCTCGTGCTCGAGCAGCAGCAGGATGCGTTCGACCGCCAGTTGGCGCGCACACAGCCAGCCCGTCATCTGCAGCACCAGGTGGTGGGCGCCGGCCAGCAGCAGGTCGGCGTGTTCGAGCCGGTCGAACAGTTCGAGCCGGGCCTGAAAACGTTCGGGCGGCTCGATCCATTGCAACAGTTCGGGGCTGTGGCCATACGCCGCGTCGAGCATGTCGAGCAGTGCCCGCCCGCAGCGCCGCTGCAGGCCAGGCCGGGGCAGGCGCTGCAATTCGTCCAGCCGGCGACAACCGAGACCATCGAACCAGGCCGCGAACGGCCGCGCCGGTGGCAGCAGGCTCACCGGCAGGCGATTGAGCCGCCGCACGAGCGACGCCATCTTGACCGCGCGCCCCGCATTGCGGCGCGCCAGCAGCCAGGCGCCGCGCGCGGTGGGCGCGCAGGCAATGCAACCCGTAAAGCCGAGCGTGCGCAGGTTGGCGCGTACCTGCTCGCACAACTGCCGGATGCCGCCGAACAGGCGCAGGCTGGCCCCGATGTCGAGCAGCAGCGTGCATTCTTCGGCCAGCGCCACTTGCGGCGTGTACTGCAGCATCGCCATCGCCACTGCCTGCAAGGCCTCGGCTTCACGCTCGTGGCTGCGCTGGACGATGCGCGCGTCGGGCATCAGCATCAGCACGCCGCCACGCCGCATGCCGGGCAGCACGCCTTCGATGTGCGCCGCTTTCGACAAGGCCATGACCCGCTCCTGTTCCAGAACCACGATGCCGGGATCGCCCGCAGCAGCAGCTACAACAACAGCGTCGGCAGCATCGGCGCCATCGGCACCGCCGCCATTGCTACTGCTATTGCACCAGCGTGGGCTGAAGACTTCGAGCGGTAGCTGGGGCAAATACAGGCCGATCCAGAGGCGCATGGCGTTGCAGTAGTGAAGAACCAAGGGGCAGGAACAGCGGCGCGTCGCGCTGCGGTCCCCGGCGTTTGATGAAGTCGACCGTCATGCCGCCGGCGGCCGGGCGCAGCGCAAGGCGCAGCGGCGCGGGCGATGCATCTTGCGCGGCAGACAAGGGGCGGAGCATGAAGAACAGGGTTTCGCCACCCTGCGCCGCCAGGTGCAGGCGGCGCAGGCTGTCGCTGCGCACGTGGTTGGCCCAGAACAGCAGCGCACCGCAACTGCCGCTGCGCAAGACCTGCTCGGCTGCCCACAGGGCATCGGCGCTGCGCGTCGAGCGCAGCCACAGCAATTGGGATGGATCGAGGCCCAGCGCGGCCAGTGCCAGCGCCTGGGGTGGATGGGGTGGTTGCAGCAGCACGATGCGGCGCGATGCGCAGGCGGCCAGCGCCGGGCGCAGAAGCCGCATTTCGCCGATGCCGGGTTGTTGCAGCAACAGGTCGACCAGGGTGCCGCCGGGCCAGCCACCGCCCGGCAACTGGCCCGACAAGGTGGCGTGCCCCGTGTCGATGCAGCGCGTGTCGGCATGCGCCAGCTGCGAAGCACGCCACAGCGATGGGTGCAATGCCTCTGGCGCAGCAAAGATGGAAGAAGGAGTCATGATAGTGATAACAATGCAAGTACTGTATAAACGTACAGTACTCGTTGAAACGGGGCTTGGCAAGCGCTTTTCATTTTGTCTACCGTATCCGCACCTTGTAGATCGGCGCTTTGGCGCCATATATCTTTTTGGTGTCCAGTGATCATGGAGTTGTTAATGAGCAACGCAGTGAGTACCGATCTTCTTCTGAAGAAAGCCGGCATCATCGAACGCTGCTGCAAACGCGCCCGCGAAGAATACGAGCGCGACCCCACCACGTTCACCGACGACATCACGCGCCAGGATGCGGCCACGCTCAACGTGATCCGCGCCTGGGAAGCGGCAATCGAGATGGGCGACTACGTGATCGGCTGCGCACATCTGGGACCAGCGCAGGACGAGCGCGAGGTCATCACGCTGCTGGCCGGGCATGGCTGGATCGTCCCGGTCGTGGCCGAAAACCTCAAGCGCACCGGCGAATTCTGCCGCGCCGAATGGGATTACCAGGCCGCGCCCCTGCCCGCCCTCGTCACGATCATCAAGCGCGGCCTTGGCGATTTCACCGATTACGCAGCAGCGCTGACGAGCGGCGCGCGCGCTGTCGGCCAACCCTGACCATGTCTTGTCAGTGCGCCAACGGTGCGCCTGCTGGTATCATGCGCCTCTTTTGGGAGCGGCATTCCCTGGCGCCGGATGCGCCGGGTCGCCGCTTTCGCACTGACCAATCAAAACAACCATGACCCAACAGACCAATTTGCCCGGCTTCTTCAGCCGCTTGTCGATCGCCTTCGGCGCCCTGTTCAAATCGCTCGGCGACGCCGAATTTGCCGCGCGCGTGCGCGATGACGGCGTCGGCCCGACCGCCGCTCCGGCACCGGTACCTGCCCCGGCACCGGCACCTGCACCTGTCGTGAAGCCAGCGCCAGCACCGACGCCCCTGCGCGCGCCGACGCCGGATTCGGCCCTGCAACTGCTGAGCCTCTTCCAGCGCGAAGCACGCCTGATCGACTTCGCCCACGAAAATCTCACCAGCTATTCGGACGCCGACATCGGCGCCGCCGCACGCGTCGTGCACGAAGGCTGCGCGCGCGTACTGCGCGAGCACTTCACGATCGAGCCGGTGCGCAGCGAAGCTGAAGGCGCCCGCATCACGCTGAACGAAGGCTTCGATGCCGCCAGCGTGCGCCTGACCGGCAACGTGGTCGGCACGGCGCCATTCAACGGCACCCTGAGCCACCGCGGCTGGCGCGCCGCCAGCGTCACGCTGCCGCAACTGGCCGAGCGCCACGATGCACGCGTGCTGGCCCCGGCGGAGGTGGAACTGTGAACGACATCGTGAACAACTCCTCCAACGACCCGTTGAACAACGCGGCCGAACCGCGTTACGCCATCGGCATCGACCTGGGCACGACCCACAGCGCGCTGTCGTATGTCGACCTGCAGGCCAGTGACGGCGAACAGGCCGTCGACGCCGTGCTGCCGATCCCGCAACTGACCGCGCCCGGCACGATCGAAGCGCTGCCGCTGCTGCCATCGTTCCTGTATCTGCCGCACCCGGACGAACTGCCGGCCGGCGAACGCGCGCTGCCATGGAGCGACACTGAAGAAACCGCGATCGCCGGCGAGATGGCGCGCAACCGCGGCGCGACCACGCCGATCCGCCTGGTCTCGTCGGCCAAAAGCTGGCTGTGCCACCCAGGTGTGGATCGCCGCGCCGCGATCCTGCCGACGGACGCGCCGGACGAAGTCACCCGTGTTTCGCCACTGGATGCATCGACCCACTACCTGCGCCACCTGCGCCAGGCCTGGAACGCCGCGCACCCCGAAGCGCCGTTCGACCAGCAATCGGTCACCGTCACCATCCCTGCCTCGTTCGATCCGGGCGCGCGCGAGCTGACACTGGACGCCGCGCGCCTTGCCGGCTTCACGCCGACCCTGCTCGAAGAGCCGCAAGCGGCGCTGTACAGCTGGATCCAGGGCAGCGGCGGGCGCTGGCGCAAGCAGGTCGCACCCGGCGACATCATCCTGGTAGTCGACGTCGGCGGCGGCACCAGCGACTTTTCGCTGATCGCGATCCTTGAACGCGACGGCAAGCTCGAACCGCACCGCGTCGCCGTGGGCGACCATATCCTGCTCGGTGGCGACAATATGGACCTGGCGCTGGCCCACTTCGTGGCCCGCAAGCTCGCTGCCAACGGCACGCAGCTCGACGCCTGGCAGATGCGCGCACTCACCTACGGCTGCCGCAGCGCCAAGGAAGCGCTACTGGCCGACGCCAACGCAACGACGCACCCGATCGTAGTGCCAAGCCGCGGCTCGAAACTCATCGGCGGCTCGATCCGCACCGAACTCACGCGCGACGAAGTCACCGCCTTCATCACCGACGGCTTCTTCCCGCGCGTGGAAGCCTCGGCGCGGCCGACCGTGCGCGCCCGCGCCGGCCTGACCCAGCTTGGCCTGCCGTATGCGCAGGATGCCGCGATCACGCGCCACCTGGCCGCGTTCCTCGCGCGCCAGGCCGGCGCCACCGCCGAACTCGAAGGCTTCAGTGGCCGCGTCACGGCCGACCACACGTTCCTGCATCCAAGCGCGGTGCTGTTCAACGGCGGCGTGTTCAAGTCCGGCATCCTGGCCCAGCGCGTGATGGACACCATCAACGACTGGCTGTACATGGAAGGCGCCGAACCGGCCCGCATGCTCGAAGGCGCCGATCTCGATCTGGCCGTCGCGCGCGGCGCGGCCTACTTCAGCTACGCGCGACGTGGCGGCGGCGTGCGCATTCGCGGCGGCACGGCGCGTTCGTACTACGTTGGCGTCGAATCGTCGATGCCGGCCATCCCGGGCATGGAGCCGCCACTTGAAGCCCTGTGCGTGGCGCCATTCGGCATGGAAGAAGGCAGCGAACTCGAACTGCCGGGCCAGGAATTCGGCCTGGTGATCGGCGAACCGGTCACGTTCCGCTTCTTCGGCTCCACCACGCGCCGCCAGGACCGCATCGGCGACGTGCTCGAATTCTGGGGCCCGGACGAGCTGCACGAAATGAACGAGATCCAGGCCACGCTGCCGGCCGACGGCCGCGCAGCAGGTGATGTTGTGCAGGTAAAACTGCATGCGCTGGCGACGGACGCCGGCACGCTCGAACTGCTGGCGGTGGCGCGTGACGGCCAGCGCTGGAAGATCGAGTTCGACGTGCGTACGGCGGCCGGGGTCCAGTGACCTGGCTCGTTGGCATCGATCTGGGCACCACGAACACGGTGCTGGCCTACGGCCGCAATGGCCCGGGCGGCATCGAGTTATTCCAGATCGATCAACTGGTGGCGCCCGGCGAAGTGGCCGGCGCACCGCTGCTGCCGTCGATGCGCTACCACCCGGGGCCGGACGAGCTCGCGCCCGGCGCCCTGCAACTGCCCTGGCAGCAGGCGGACGTCGCCGGCGTCGAGCGCGTTGCGCTGGGGCGCCTGGCGCGCGTGCTCGGTGCGGCCACGCCGGGCCGGCTCGTCACGAGCGCCAAGAGCTGGCTGTCGCACGACGGCGTCGACCGCATGGCGCCGATCCTGCCGTGGGGTGTCGACAACGACGTGCCCAAGGTCTCGCCGGTGGCTGCCAGCGCCAGCTATCTTGCGCACCTGCGCGCCGCATGGAATGCGCGCTTCCCCAAACAACCCCTCGAACACCAGCAGATCGTGCTCACGGTGCCGGCGTCATTCGACGAAGGCGCCCGCGCGCTGACGCTCGAAGCGGCCAGGCTGGCCGGCCTGCCGCAGGTGGCGCTGCTGGAAGAACCGCAAGCCGCGCTGTACGACTGGCTGTACCGCCATCGCGCCAGCCTGGCCGACGATCTGGGCGACGCGCGGCTGGTGCTGGTGGCCGACGTCGGCGGCGGCACCACCGACTTCAGCCTGGTCAAGGTCGATACCAGGGACGGCGAGCCGCACCTGACGCGCATCGGCGTGGGCAACCACCTGATCCTGGGTGGCGACAATATGGACCTGGCGCTGGCGCACCTGATCGAAGCGCGCATGGCCGGCCAATCCGGTGCCGACAATGACAATGCACGCACACGCCTGTCGGCCGCGCGCCTGGCCCAGCTCACGGAACGCTGCCGCGCCGCCAAGGAGCAACTGCTGGCCGACGACGCGCCCGAGTCGGTCGCCGTCACGCTGCTCGGCGCTGGCAGCCGCCTGATCGGCTCCGCTCGCAAGGCCGACCTGCTGCGCAGCGACATCGAGCGCATCGTGCTCGATGGCTTCCTGCCGCTCAACGCGGCGCAGGAAGAACCGACGCGCGCCCGCGCCGGCATCGTCGAATTCGGCC
This sequence comes from Telluria sp. LT2P80, assembly GCF_059685955.1. NCBI lineage: Bacteria > Pseudomonadati > Pseudomonadota > Betaproteobacteria > Burkholderiales > Oxalobacteraceae > Telluria > Telluria sp. LT2P80. The sequence continues at coordinate 740,615 of NZ_JCASIO010000001.1, forward strand.
TGCCGTACGCGAGCGACCCCGCCATCACGCGGCATCTGGCGAGCTTTTTGCGCCAGCATGCAGCGGCGTCGCGCGAGGCACTCGGCCTGGATGGCGGCGCGATCCCGATTCCGGATACGGTGCTGCTCAACGGCGGCGTGTTCAGGGGCGCCGCACTGGCCAGGCGCCTGGTCGACACGCTGAGCGGCTGGCGTGACGCGCCATTGCGCGTGCTGCACAACGAGAATCCCGATATCGCCGTCGCCCGTGGCGGCGTCGCCTACGCGCTGGCGCGCCAGGGTCTGGCGCCGGCCATTGACAGCGGCGCGGCCCGCAACTATTACCTGCTACTCGACGGCGAAGCGCGCGCCGGCCTGCTGCGCGCCGTCTGCCTGCTGCCACGCGGCACGCCGGCCGCCACGGACGTCACGCTGGCAAACCGCAGCTTCGCGCTGCGCGTCGGCCGGCCAGTGCGCTTTCACCTGGTCTCGACGATTGCCGATGCCGGCGCGGCGCCACAGGCCGGTGACCTGGTCGATCTCGACCTGGCCGACGTGGTGCGCCTGCCGCCAATCGCGACGGTGCTGCGCAAATCAGGATCCGGCGCCACGGCCGAAATTCCGGTGCACCTGGTGACGACGCTGAGCGAGGTCGGTTCGCTCGAAGTGCATTGCGTCGCCGAAGACGGCGGCGGGCGCTGGCAGCTGGCGTTCCAGTTGCGTGGCAATAGCGATGATGATGGCGCTATCGACGCGCCGGACGAGGCCCTGCCCGCGAACCTCGACGCGGCGATCGACAAGATCGAGCGCGTGTTCGGCGCCCGCTCGAAACAGGTCGAGCCGAAAGAAGTCAAGCAACTGCGCGCTGGCCTCGAACACCTGCTCGGCCCGCGCGAAAACTGGACCACGCCGCTGCTGCGCCGCCTGTTCGACGCCTTGATGGCGCGCGCGAAAGGCCGGCGCCGCTCGGTCGAGCACGAGCGCGCGTGGCTCAACCTGGCCGGCTACAGCCTGCGCCCCGGCTTCGGCCACCCGCTCGACGAGTGGCGCATGGAAGGGCTGTGGGCCCTGTTCGAAGCGGGCGTGCAGCACCACAAGGACAGCCAGGTGCGCGCCGAATGGTGGACGCTGTGGCGCCGCGTGGCCGGCGGCCTGTCGCTCGATGCGCAACTGCGCGTGCTGGACGATTTCGCCTTCAACCTGCAGGCCGATGCCGCCGAGCGTGGCCGGCGTCCCGTCACGCTGGTCGATGGCAGCGAAGAAGACCTGCTGCGCGTGGGCGCGTCGCTCGAACGCATCCCGTCGGCCTACAAGGCCGAGATCGGGGAATGGCTGTTCAAGCAGATCGCCGACATCCCTGCCGGCGGCAAGCTCGATGCCCGCGCCAGCGCGCGCTACGGCCGCTATCTGTGGGCGCTGGGCCGCGTGGGTGCGCGCCAGTCGTTCCAGTCGAGCGCGCACGAAGTGGCGCCGCCCGACGTGGCCGAGGGCTGGCTGCGCCAGCTCCTGCTGCTCGACTGGCGCAAGGTGGAGCCGGCCGGCTTTGCCGCCGCCCACATCGCGCGCATGACGGGCGACCGCTCGCGCGACATCGATGATGCGGTGCGCGGCGACGTGCTGCGCCGCCTGGCCGCCAGCGGCGCGCCGCCGGCATGGACAGCGATGGTGCGCGAGGTCGTGGAACTGGATCAGGCCAGCGAAGCGCGCATGCTGGGCGATGCGCTGCCGCCGGGGCTCAAGCTGCTGCGCTGAGCGCGGTCGATCGACGCATCACGCTTCCAGCTGCCCGATCAGGATCACTGAGACCGGCTTGCCGGTATGGGGATGCAGCGGTTCGCGCATCGCAGTGACGCGCAACCCGTTTGCTGCGAACAGCGCGACCCAGCCCGCGATCGTGCGGAAGTACCACGGCGGCGCATCGGCGAAGTCGCTGGAAAAGCCTGCCCAGCTGCCAGCGCGCCAGCCGTCGACATACGGCGCATCGCCGCACGCCATGAGCGGATGCACGGTCTGCACGATCAGCGAGCCGCCCTCGCGCAGATAGGTTGGCGCCGCACGCAGCAGGCCATCGACCGCCTCGTTGCCGATCAACGAGAAATTGCAGACTGCGACATCGACTGCCAGCGCCAGCTGGCCCTGCGCGATCTGCTCGAACGACAGCACGCAAAAGTCGCCGCCGCCAGCGGCATTGGCTTTCTCGACCAGCGCGGCAATCGCATCGACACCGACCATCGCCACGCCCGGCAGCGCGCGTACCAGCCAGCCTTCACCGCAACCGAGATCGACGCCGGTGGCCGGATCAAGGCTGCGCACCGCATCGACGATGGCGGCATTGGTGACCAGCATGCGGGTTTCGATCTCACCTCCCCGCACGGCGGTGGTCCAGGGGTCGACGTTGCGCGACCACGCGTCGAGAACAGCGGCATCGGTAAGACCTGGCATGGGTTCCTCCTGTAATCACGTGATTATGCCGCAGGCGGCAACGGCACACCGGTGAACGACAGCCATCCACAGGATCGGATAGACTGGCCGCCGACTCCGCCAACGCACCCGCCCCTGCCGCCCATGAAACCATCGCAACACCTGCCCATCCTGCTCGTCGCCGTCCTCGCTGCCGCCATTACCTTCGCGCTCATCAAGCGCCCGGCCGACGAAGCGCCCGCACCGCCGCCGCTGGTGTCGCTCGAGAAGATGGGGCATCTGGTGTCGCTCAAGATGAACTATTCGGACGTGATCGAATTCACGCAGCCGAATGCCGTGGACATCCCGTGGTCGCAATGGGAAGTCCGACTTGGCAGCACCCGCGTGCTGCTGGTCGCGCGCGGCGACTGCACGCTGGCCACCGACCTGCGCCAGGCGCGCTACGAAGACATCGACAACACGGCGCGCACGCTGACGGTCGTGCTGCCGGCGCCCTCGCCCCTGCAGGCGCGCATCAACCACGAACCGCGCGCCAAGGGCGGCTCGTACTTCTATGCGATCACCGACCAGGGCTTGCAGGCGTTCATTCCATCGGCGCAAACGCGCACCACGGCCATGAACAACGTACTGGCCACGGCGCAGAAAGCGGTGCAGGCCGCGTGCAGCCAGCCAACAATATTGAATACCGCGAGGGACAACGCCGCCACCGTGATGCAGGCCACGCTGCTGGCCACCGGCTGGACGCCGACCGTCGTGTGGGAAGCCAGCACCGGGCTGCCCAAGGCTGGCACCACGCCATAATCTGTTGTAAGAAATTCCCACATAGAAACAAAAGATTACACCTGCGATGACGCAACCGGCATGACCCTTCGTGTAGAATCGCCTCAGCAGGTTATCGGAACAAATCAACTATATAGAGGTGACAACACCATGCGCGTCTTCCCATCCAGCGGAAAAACCCTTGTCTTTGCTCTCGCGGCAACCGTTCTTTCTACCAGCGTCTTCGCCCAAACCTGGCCAAGCGACACCGTGACCGTCGTCGTGCCATGGCCGGCAGGTGGCCCGTCGGACATCGCGGCGCGCCCGCTGGCCAAAGGCTTGACGACCGCGCTGGGCAAGTCGTTCGTCATCGATAACCGTGGCGGCGGCGGCGGCAATATCGGTTCGGCAGCGGTCACCCGCGCCAAGGCCGATGGCCAGACCATGCTGATCACCTCGAGCGCACCAATCGTGATCAACCCGAGCCTGTACAAGAAAATGGCGTTCAACCCGGCGACCGACCTGATCCCGGTCACCAACCTGCTGCGCGCGCCGCTGGTGCTGGTTGCCCACCCATCGGTCCCGGCCAAGAACGTCAAGGAACTGCTGGCCCTGATCAAGTCGAAGAACGGCCAGTTCTCGTATGCGTCGGCCGGTAACGGTACCCCGCAACACCTGACCGGTGAAATCTTCCGCGGCGTGACCAAGCTCGACATGGTTCACGTCCCATACAAGGGTTCGGCGCCGGCGATTTCCGACCTGCTGGGCGGCCACATTCCGATCATGTTCGACAGCACCATCGCGATCATGCCGCACATCAAGAGCGGCAAGGTCAAGCCAATCGCCATTTCGGGCAACAAGCGTTCGCCGCTGCTGCCGGATGTACCAACCTTCGCCGAAGCCGGCCTGCCAATCGAATCGTATGCGTGGTATGGCATGTTCGTGCCAGCCAAGACGCCGAAGGCCGTGGTCGACAAGATCAACGCCGAAACGCAGAAGGTCATGAAGTCGCCTGACTTCCAGCGCGTGCTGGCCGACACCGGCACCGAGTACGTGGGCGACACGCCTGAGAACTTCGCCAAGTTCGTCCAGGCTGAAACCACCAAGTGGTCGAAAGTCGTGAAAGACAGCGGCGCGACCGTCGACTGATTGTCAGTGACTCGGTAATGCCCTGAAAACGGGTGACGCGGCTTTGCCGGGTCACCCGTTTTTTTACGTCCGCATTTTGCTTACCGTATCAAGCGCAGTGCCCTGGTGTATTGGCAGGTTGCCTGCCAGCGCCTTATCCTCCCAAAAAAAATACAAAAAATATATTATTTACGATGTCGAAATATTAATGTAATCTCCACAACATCGTTGTCATCGTCCTGTCATAAAAGTGTGCAGTTCCTGCCATTTAAACAGAAATTCCTCGGCGATCATTTTGGAGAAAACAACATGCCCGACTTTCGCTTATCAGGCAGTCCCCGCTCGATTGCCCACTTCCTGGGCACGATCATCATTTGTCTGCTGTGCGCACACGCGGCAGGCCTTGTCCTGCGACTGGGGTTCGGACACGATGTCGTCCATGGACTGGTTCCCCTTTTTAATGTCGACGCCGAAGGTAATCTTCCGACATTTTTCTCGGTTTGCCTCGGACTGTGCAGCGCCGCGCTGTTTGCCTTAATTGCTCTGGACGCGAAAAACCGCGGTGACCGGGACGCCATCTACTGGACCGTCCTGGCAGTCGGTTTCCTGTTCTTGTCTTACGACGAATGCTTTCAGGTACATGAAAAAATGACCGGGCCGGTGCGCGCGATGCTGGGGGGCTCCGATCCGGCAAATGGCGCACAACTCGGACTGCTGTATTACAGCTGGGTCGTGCCGGGCCTGATAGGCGTGTTCACGGCCTCGCTGTTCTTCCTCAAATTCATGTTGCGGTTGCCGCCTGCCACGCGCCGTCGAATGCTGCTGGCGGCAGGCCTGTTCCTCAGCGGTTGCCTCGGTATGGAACTGATCAATGGCAGTGTGATGGAAAGCTAGGGTGACAGTCTGCTCTACAACCTGCTTGTCATGGCGGAAGAAGGACTCGAAATGACCGGCATGGCAACCCTGATTTATGCCATGACCAGCCATATCGCTGCGAGCTGCGACAGACTCGAGGTCAATCTGCATGCCGATACCACGGCAACGGTGCGGCAAGCGACTCCGGCGCAGTGCACTGGCGCCGCTGCCCGGACCACGTCCTCATGACGCACGCACCGGGATTCCCTGGCTGTCGCGGCGAACGTCATTGCTTCGTGGTGGCCTTTTTCAGTGTGCGGCGAACTTTGTCAGTGGGCCACAACCGTTCTTTATCAGTCTCGTCCAGAAAGCGGTGACGCCAGCGCAGCGCGGTATTGCTGTGCACACCAACCTGGGCCGCCGCTGCGCGCACTGATCTGGCTTCGCGCAGCATGACAATGTAATCGAGCCACTTGTCGCGCAATCTCAGCCGCGCCAGCGGGGTGCCGGTCAGGTCGTTGAATGTCCGGCGGCACTGGCGGCAGCGAAAGCGCTGGCGGTTATTGGCCTGGCCATGCCGGTTGAGTTGCCGGCTAGCGCAATGCGGGCAGCAGCGTTGCGTCGACCTGCTGTCTGCGATGAGAGCCGCGAGCCGCTCAAGGCTGCCCTGCTGGTGCGGGACCGCCATCGCCCTTGCCGGCCGGGGATGGTCGAGCAATGCGCGACGCGGGCCTGATTTCACGAATCTGAACGATGTCACGGCGGGCTCCCTTGTTACAGTCGGAGTTCGACACCTGCCTGGCCCGCCAGTTCAGTTTTCATCACCGCGATGAAGCTCGCGCCCTGTTTTCGTTCAGGCGTCTTTGACTTCCCTCACAAGACATTGCTCCACCGCTACCGAACACCATGACTTTTCGATAACGACTAACATCTTTATCAACATTGTGACCGCTACCGGCACCCTGCCACCACATTCAAGGAGCAAGCATGCATTCGGAAGACAAGAAGGTCGAGAACCAGACCACGCAAGACATGGCGCCATCGCGCCGCCGATTCGTCGGCACCGTGGCCGCCGGCGTCGCCGCCTCGGCCGCTGCCGTACCGGCCCTGGCCCAGCAAGCCGCGGGCGGCAACCAGCCGGCCGCCGGCGCCGCGCGCGAAGCGGCCAAGCGCTATCCGCGTCCACCGTTTCCGAATCAGGATCAGCCATGGCCTGCCCTGGCCAGCAAGATGACACCGCGCCCTGACCATGGCGAAACCACCTATCGCGGCAGTGGCCGCCTTGCTGGCCGCAAGGCACTGATCACGGGTGGCGACTCGGGCATCGGCCGCGCTGCCGCGATCGCGTATGCGCGCGAAGGCGCGGACGTGGCGATCGGCTACCTGCCGGCCGAAGAGCCGGATGCACGCGAAGTGATGCAATTGATCCGTGACGCCGGCCGCAAGGCCGTGGCTGTGCCGGGCGATATCCGAGATGAAGCGTTCTGCAAGAAGATGGTGGAAACCGCCGTGCGCGAACTCGGCGGCCTGGACATCCTGGTCAACAATGCCGCGCGCCAGCAGAACCACGATTCGATCCTCGACATCACCAGCGAACAGTTCGACTGGACGATCAAGACCAATGTGTATGCGGTGTTCTGGATCACCAAGGCAGCGATTCCGCACATGAAGCCAGGCAGCGTGATCATCAACACGTCGTCGCAGACGGCCTACGATCCGCCGGAAAAACTGCTCGACTATGCGTCGACCAAGGCGTTCGAGGTGGCATTCACCAAGTCGCTGGCCAAGCAGATGGCCTCAAAAGGGATTCGGGTCAACGCGGTAGCACCGGGCCCGGTATGGACACCGCTGCAACTGGCGGGCGGCAATTCACCGGAGGGCCGCGCAAAGTTCGGGGAAGACACGCCGATGAAGCGTCCAGGCCAGCCAGCCGAACTGGCGGCGACCTACGTCACGCTGGCGTCGGATGAATCGAGCTACACCACCGGCCATGTGTATGGCGTGGCAGGTGGCGGCGGGCAGCCGTAAGCGCCTACTAGCATGTCCACCCGGTCTCACCGGGTGGACTAGTCAACTTGCGTGCTCAGCGACGGCGCAGCAGACGCACCAGCAGCGCTGCGAATGGGCGGGTCGGGATCCGGCGGCCCAGCGGCCCCGCGTTGTTGCAGCGTGAGGTGACGGTCATGATTGTTCTCCAAAGTATTGCTTTGCAGATTAACCATTGCCGTTTAGCTCTTCTGTACGCTGGTTCGCATAGTCTTACCTGCTGGCATCAGGCCGCTCCATGACGTGCGATTACGCAACACTTACATTGTTTCCAGCACCGTCATTGCGCGCTTGAGCTTGTCTGTGTGGGGTGTGATGCCATCGCACGTCATTACCAGCTCATGCGTGGCGCGGGTCATCGCCACATACAGCAGGCGCGCCTCGTCCTCGACGATGTCCTCTTCTTTCAACTCGGCGCCAAGGCCGGGAATGCCCACCAGTGAAAACTCCAGCCCCTTGCTGCTGTGCATGGTGATCAGCTTGACGCTGTCGTGTACCGGCGAATAGGCCGCGCCTTTTGCCTGCTGCCACTGAAACGGGATGTCGCGACGCTGCAATACCTCGGCCAGCACTTTACCGACGCCATAACGCCGATAGATCAGCGCCATCTCGCCCCATGGCGTGCCGGTCTTGCTGGCCGCAACGAGTTTATCGGCCAGGAATTCAGCTTCTTTCTGCAGACTTGGCAGTTGCACCAGAATCGGCTTCGGACCATGCCGGCCTGTGCTCATCGGCTGGACCGTCGGCGCTTCATCATCCTCGGTATTGTGCGCGGTGAGCAGCTCGGCGGCAAAGGCGCGCGCCACCGCCAGGATTTCAGCCGTGTTCCGATAATTGAGTTTCAGGATGGTGGTGCGCCCTGCTGCATGCACGCCAACACTCGAGAACGAGAATTTCAGCTTCTTTGCCGTGTGATAAATCGACTGTGCATCGTCGTACAAGACCAGCAGCGATTTGGTTTCAGGATTGACCATTTGAACGATCAGCTTGAACCAGGCCGGTTTGAAGTCATGCCCCTCGTCGATCAGTACGGCGTCGTACTGCCCCCGGGGAATCAGATCGCTGTCCACGCCCCGGATCACGCTATCGATGCACGCCTCGAAATAAGCATCCAGATCGGCTGATTTAGCGGGCTTGTCGACGTGATAGGTGTCAAGCTGGCGCATGCACCACGCGTGGAAATTGATGGCCACGATTTTATCGCCCAACCCTTTTTGCTCGATCATGGCGGCCAGCTTGGCTGCCAGGGTCTTGTTGTAGCAAAGGATCGCAATCGGCCGCTGGCTCAGCTTTGCGAGGTGCTCGGCGCGATAACCCAGGATCAGCGTTTTGCCCGAACCCGCCACGCCGTGAATCACGCGATGCCCTTCACCCAGGCTGCGCGCCAGCTGCTCTTGCTGCAGGTCCATGACACGGATGAGGTCCGGGATTTCCGTACTGATCTGGCCGTGTTCTTCGCACGGATCGGCCTGAACGCCAATACGCACTTCAGGAAACATATGCCAGCGCACACGGTCAATTTGCGGCAACGACAGCTTCATCTTGAACTTGATCGGGAACATCCCCCATAACCGCGCCTGGAACGCTTCGTCGTCCACACTCTCCGTCATCTCGTCCTGGCAAATAACGAGGTGCGCCGGAAGAACCTCGCCCAACGCGCCATCGTCAAATTGCTTGCGCGTGATATTGCTCAGCACGACCCCACAACCATAGGGAAAGAAGAATTTCCCTTTCAAGCTACCCGATGGCCAGATCAGCATCGGATCGCCTTCCAGCTTGTTGGTGACGGCGTACAGATACTGGCGCGCCTGCTCCAGTGGATTCAAGACCTGCCTGGTACCCGCATCGGTAACGATCACGGCGTGCTGCTTGTCGATACTGACCAGGGTGCCGAGGCGCCAGTCCTTTACTTCCAGCACCAGCAAGCCGCGTGCAGGATGAAACACGATGAAGTCGGGATGCTGGTTGCGCGCGCCGATGCTCACGTCATACCAGCACAGATAGTCATCTTCGAGTTTGTCTTCGAGGCGCACAGCGAAGCGCCGTTCACCAGAGGTCATGCGCGCCGTGCAGGCGCTGAGTGATGGGATGAGAATTGCCATTAACGTATTCCTGTCGATCCGTCAATGTAGCCGATCGTTCCAGGGCAAACCGGTAAAAATAGTATTTCCGCAACGCATTAGTATTGTTTGTTGCATTTTGCCATCGCCAGAGAATGCACCCGGCCCGAAGCGCTGGCGCGCGCGCCCCAATCCAATAGCGTCCTACCATGGCGTGACAGGGCGACGGTTGGTCCAGATCGGGTTGGCCGCGGGCACTGTTCACAACGTCACATGGAGGAACATATGGGCTACGCAGATCGCGACAAATATGGCATGTACAAGGACAGCTCCATCGCAGGTCCGGGACCATCGCTGATGGGGGCTGATACCTTGATTGGCGAAAATGTTGTCAATGCCAACGAAGAAGACCTTGGTGAGATCAAGGAAATCATGCTCGACATGCAGACCGGTCAGGTCGCCTACGCCGTGCTGGCCTTCGGCGGCTTTTTGGGCATGGGCGAAAAACTGTTCGCCGTGCCATGGCAGGCGCTGCACCTCGACACGGTCAACAAACGTTTCGTGCTGGGCATCGAAAAAGACCGCCTGAAATCCGCGCCCGGTTTCGACAAGGACGCGTGGCCCGACATGGCTGACTCGATCTGGGCCGGCGACGTCCACGATTTCTATGGCACCGACCCGCAGCGTTCGGGCGCACCAACCATGGGCCCGGGTGTGCCAACGGCTGGCATGGGCGGCGCGGCCACCGGCAGCAGCACCTACGCCGGCGGCGCAATGGGCTCGAGCATGGGCGCAGGATCGACCGGTTCGGCGAGTGTTGCCGGATCGGGCAGCAGCATGAGCAACTCGTCGCTCAATCAGGGCTCGGGCGCAAGCCTGGATCCACGCGCCGGCAACCTGGGCGACGACGACGATCTGAGCCGGATCCGGGGCAGCAATATCGGGTAACTGAACGACGACGCTGCATGGCTGCGCCAGGCTGACAACCAAGCTGTCAACCAAGCTGTCAACCATGCACCGTCATTACCGCTGCATCGACTCCCACACCTTCTGCAAGCGCTTGGCCGACACCGGCATCGGCGTTCTCAGCTCCTGCGCGAACAGCGACACCCGCAACTCTTCCAGCATCCAGCGGAACTCGATCATGCGCGGATCGTTGTTCTTCGACCCCATGTTTTTCAGTGTGCGCTGGAACTGCGCTGCTGCCGACTGCCACTCCGCCATCAGCTGCGCATCGCGCGTCGGATTACCGCGCAGCTTCTCCAGCCGCACGTTGATCCCCTTCAGGTAGCGCGGGAAGTGCGCCAGCTGGCTGTACTCGTTGTCCGCGATGAAGCGCTTGTGCACGAGCGCCTGCAACTGCCCCATGATGTCCGCCGACACTGCCTGCGGCAGGGTCTGCACGCGCTTGGGCATGCCGTGGAATTCGGCCAGCACCTGGCCCGCCAGGCGCGCCACCTCGTTGATCAAGAGGCCAATGCGGCCCTTGCCCTGGTCACGGCGCGCGTTGAACTGCGCCGCATTGAGCGGCAGCGGATCCTGCAGGCAGGCGATGTCGATCGCCTTGGCCACGATCTGGTCGCGCAAGTCTTCCTGCGAACCCAGGCTCATGAACTGCATGCCCATGCCCTGCAGGCCGGGGATGTTCTTCTCGGCGAACTTGAGCTGCTCCTTGAACTGCAGCGCGAACAGACGGCGCAGGCCCACGCGGTGCGTACGCGCCGCCACGTTCGGGTCGTCGAAGACTTCCAGATCGCAGTGCGTGATCTTGTCGACCAGCGCCGGGAAGCCGATCAGCGTCAGCTTGCCCTGGTTGATCTCCAGGAGCTCGGGCAAGTCGCCAAACGTCCAGGCGGTCAGGCCCGTGTGCTGGCTGCTCGTCGATGCACCTTTGGCCGAGGCCACCGCCGGCGCGGCCGGCTGGGCGCCCTTGCCCTTGGCCGTTGGCGCCGCGGCGGGTGCAGCAGAAGCAGTAGCCGCTGCGCCGGAACCAATTGCGCCAGGCCGCGCCAGCCGCGCGAGCGAACTGCTCGATGCCGGCGCCGACTCGGCCATCTTCTGGAAACTCTCGCGCGCCTGCCCGCCCAACTCGGCCTGCAGCGTGGCCAGGTTGCGGCCCATGTCCAGCTGGCGACTATGCTCGTCGATCACCTTGAAGTTCATGAACATGTGCGCTGGCAGCGTCTCGATCTTGAAGTCAGCCGTCAGCACCAGCGTGCCGGTCTGCGCGCGCACGTCGGCGATCAGCACGTCGATCAGGTCGCCCCGTCCGAACGTGCCGGCCGCGTGGATGCGCTCGACGAACTTGGCCGCATAGTCCGGCAGCGGCACGCAGTGACGGCGCAGCTTTTGCGGCAACGACTTGAGCAGCAGATGCACCTTTTCCTTGATCATGCCCGGCACCAGCCACGCCGCGCGCTCCTGCGGAATCTGGTTCAGCGCGAACAGCGGCACGGCGAGCGTGACGCCATCGCGCACGCTGCCCGGCTCGAAGTGGTACGACAGCCCCATCTCGATGCCGGTGACGGTCATCGTCTTCGGGAACAACTCGGTGGTGATGCCGGCCGCTTCGTGCCGCATCAGTTCTTCGCGGTTCAGGTACAGCAGCTTCGGGTTCTCGCGCGCGACGTCCTTGTACCACTTCTCGAAGCCGGCGCCATTGACGATGTCGCGCGGGATCTCGCTGTCGTAGAAGGCCGCGATCAGCTGGTCGTCCACCAGCACGTCCTGGCGGCGCGACTTGTGCTCGAGGTTCTCGATGTCCTTCACCAGCTTGTGGTTGTGGATGTAGAACGGCAGGCGCGTTTCATAGTCACCCGCGACCAGCGCGTCGCGAATGAAGATCTCGCGCGCCTCGGTCGGATTGCGCTGGCCGTAGTTGATGCGGCGCGCGCCGTAGATGACGATGCCGTGCAGCGTCGCGCGTTCGAGCGCCGTGACCTGCGCCTGCTTTTTCTCCCAGCGCGGCTCGCCCCACGATTTTTTCAGCAGGTGCGCGCCGACCTTCTCGACCCACTCCGGCTGGATCTGCGCGATCGTGCGCGCATACAGGCGCGTCGTTTCGACCAGTTCGGCCGCCATGATCCAGCGCCCTGCCTTCTTGCCCAGCGTCGAGCCGGGCCAGATGTGGAACTTGATGCCGCGTGCGCCCAGATAGATGCCGGCCTGCTCGTCCTCGGCCTTGAAACCGATATTGCCCAGCAGGCCGGTGAGCAGCGAGATGTGCAGCTGTTCGTACGTCGCCGGCGACTCGTTCAGGCGCCAGCCCTGCTCGCGCACGATCGTCAGCAGCTGTGAATGCACATCGCGCCACTCGCGCAGGCGCACCTGCGACAGGAAGTTGGCGCGGCAGTTTTCCTGCAACTGGCGATTGGTTTTCTTGTGCTCGATCGCGTCTTCGAACCAGGCCCAGATCTTCAGGTAGCTCAGAAACTCCGAGCGCTCGTCGGCGAACTTCTTGTGCTTCTCGTCGGCCTGCTGCTGGTACTCGATGGGACGGTCGCGCGGGTCCTGCGTTGACAAAGCCGAGGCCACGATCAGCATCTCGGTCAGGCAGCCGTTGTCGAGCGCGGCGAGAATCATGCGGCCCACACGCGGGTCGAGCGGCAGCTTGGCCAGTTTGCGGCCCAGTGGCGTCAGTTCATTGGTGTCGTCGACCGCACCAACCTCTTGCAGCAGCTGGTAGCCGTCAGCGATCGCGCGGCCCTGCGGCGCCTCGATGAACGGGAAGGTCTCCACGTCCGTCAGGCGCAGCGCCTTCATGCGCAGGATGACGGCGGCCAGCGACGAGCGCAGGATTTCGGGTTCGGTAAATTTGGGACGCTTGAGGAAATCGTCTTCTTCGAACAGGCGGATGCAGACGCCATCGGCCACGCGGCCGCAACGGCCCGCGCGCTGGTTGGCGGCCGACTGCGCGATCGGCTCGACCTGCAACTGCTCGACCTTGTTCCTGAAGCTGTAGCGCTTTACACGCGCCAGACCCGTGTCGACCACATAGCGAATGCCCGGCACGGTCAGCGACGTCTCGGCCACGTTGGTCGACAACACGATGCGGCGCGCATTCGTCGTGCGGAACACGCGATCCTGCTCTTCGACCGACAGGCGCGCGAACAGCGGCAGGATCTCGACATGCGGCGGATGGTGCTTGCGCAGCGCCTCGGCGCAATCGCGGATTTCGCGCTCGCCCGGCAGGAACACGAGCACGTCGCCCTGCCCCAGGCGGCACACTTCATCGACGCCGTCGACCACCGCATCCATCAGGTCGCGTTTGTCGCGCGCGGCTTGTGCCTTTGGCGCGAGATTCGGCGTCTCGCCGGGCTTGGGCGTATTAACACCCACGACCGGATCACGATCGACCGCGCGATAACGTACCTCCACAGCATACAGGCGACCCGATACTTCGATCACCGGCGCCGGTTTCAAGTCGGCGCCATCGCCCTTGCCGAAGTGGCGCGCGAAGCGCTCGGCGTCGATCGTCGCCGACGTAATGATGATCTTCAGGTCCGGCCGGCGCGGCATCAGCTGCTTCAGGTAGCCGAGCAAGAAGTCGATGTTCAGACTGCGCTCGTGCGCCTCGTCGATGATGATCGTGTCGTAGTTGCGCAGCAGCGGATCGGTCTGCGTTTCGGCCAGCAGGATACCGTCGGTCATCAGCTTGACCGACGCGCCCTTTTGCAGCGTGTCGTTGAAGCGCACCTTGAAGCCCACGTGCTCGCCCAGTGGCGTCCCCAGTTCCTGCGCGATGCGCTTGGCGGTGGACGACGCGGCGATCCGTCGTGGCTGCGTGTGGCCGATCAGGCCATTGCTGCCGCGGCCCAGCTCCAGGCAGATCTTCGGCAGCTGGGTCGTCTTGCCCGAACCGGTTTCGCCCGAGACGATGACGACCTGGTTTTCCTGGATCGCCCTGGCGATTTCAGCGCGCCGGCCCGAGACTGGCAAGTCTTCGGGAAAGGTAATCGGCGGCAGCGGATTGCGCTCGCGTGGCACATCCTCGCGGTGCGGCCGCTGCTGGCGTGGCTGCCCCTCGCCACGCGCGCGGCGTGGACGTGGCTGGGCAGGTGCAGGGGCCGCAGTGGCATTGGAAGTGGCGTCTACGGCGCGCGCCGGTCGTTGCGAAGGCTTGTTACTCTGTTCAGACATTGATTTTTACAAGGTTTTGGTGCGCACATCGCGCAGCGAATTATAATGCGGCAAATGGAAACTCCTACCCAATTCGTCCAGTGGCTGCGCTCGGTCGCGCCGTACATTCACGCATTCGGCGGCAAGACCTTCGTGGTCGCCTTCCCCGGCGAGCTCGTTGCTGCCGGCGCACTACCAGTACTGGCGCAGGACTTGTCACTGCTGGTTGGCCTGGGCATCCGGATCGTGCTGGTGCACGGCTCGCGTCCACAGGTGGCCGAACAGCTCGAACTGCGTAACGTCGAGGGGCGCTTTCACAACGGCGTGCGCGTCACCGACACCGCCGCCCTCGAATGCGCGAAAGAAGCCGCCGGCGAACTGCGTCTCGATATCGAAGCCGCCTTCAGCCAGGGCCTGCCCAACACGCCGATGTCCAATGCCCAGATCAGCATCGTCTCGGGCAACTTCGTCGTCGCCCGCCCGCTTGGCGTGATCGACGGCGTCGACTTCGAACTCACGGGCGTCACGCGCAAGATCGCCGCTGAAAAAATCCACCCGATCCTGCAGACCGAAGACAACCTGGTGCTGCTCTCGCCGCTGGGTTTCTCGCCCACCGGCGAAATCTTCAACCTGACGCTGGAAGACGTTGCCGCATCGGCCGCCATCGCGCTGCACGCCGACAAGCTGATCTTCATTACCGAAACGCCGATGATCGTCGACGCGGCCGGCACCGAGATCCGCGAGCTGTCGTCGCACATGGCCGAAGCCGTGCTGCAGGCGGGCTTTTTATCCGACTCGGCCGCGTTCTACATGGAGCATGCGATCAAGGCCTGCAATGCCGGCGTCGATCGCGCCCACATCATTCCGTTCGAAATGGACGGCTCGGCGCTGCTCGAGGTCTTCACGCACGATGGCGTGGGCACGATGATCAGCCACGAGAACCTCGAAAGCCTGCGTCAGGCCACAATTGAGGACGTTGGCGGAATTATCAAGCTCATCGAGCCACTCGAAGCCGACGGCACGCTGGTGTATCGCGGCCGCGAGCTGATCGAACGCGAGATCGACCAGTTCTCCGTCATCGACCACGATGGCGTGATCTTCGGCTGCGCCGCGCTGTATCCGTTCCCCGAATCGAAGATGGGCGAGATGGCCTGCCTGACCGTGAGCCAGGACGCGCAGACGCAGGGCGACGGTGAGCGCATCCTCAAGCACATGGAAAACCGCGCCCGCGCGGCTGGCCTGACCAAGCTGTTCGTGCTGACCACGCGCACGTCGCACTGGTTCAAGAAGCGCGGCTTCGTGCCGGCCACGGTGGACGACCTGCCGAAAGACCGGCAGCACATGTACAACTGGCAGCGCCGCTCACAGGTCTTGATCAAGACTTTATAATACGCGTCTTAACGACCGAATCACCGAACGAATAACAGGAGTACTCGATGGCCCGCACCGTCCACTGCATCAAACTGAACAAGGAAGCCGAAGGCCTGGATTACCCACCGGTCCCCGGCGAGATGGGCAAGAAGCTGTACCTGCAGGTGTCGAAAGAAGCCTGGCAGGCATGGCTCAAGCATCAGACCATGCTGATCAACGAAAACCGCCTGAACCTGGCCGACGACCGCGCGCGCAAGTACCTGGCGACGCAACTGGAGAAGCATTTCTTTGGCGAAGGCGCCGACCAGGCGATGGGCTACGTGCCGCCACCGGTGTAAGCACCCCGCGCGCTGTACGTAAAAAAAATCCCGCTCGGGGCATTGGCCGCGAGCGGGATTTTTTACGCCTGGTGTCTTACATCTTTTTGCACTGGCGCAGCTCGCAGCGCGCCATGAACACCTGGCCATTCTGGCACTGCATCCGGTAGACCTCGATCGGTCCCGGCTCGGTCACCAGCCCCGCGCCCTGCATGCTGGTGCAGGCCTGCGCCTTGGCCAGCTTCTCGACCGTGTGCGACGATTCTCCGACCTTGAACGGCGTACGCTGGATTGCTGTCACGTCGGTCGACGCCGCCGGCGCCACAACGGCAGGCTCGGACAAATTGATCGAACTGCCAAAGACAGAGCAACCTGCCAGCAAGGCAGCGAGCGAAGGAGCGGACAGCAGCAGCGCATGATTCATGGTCGGGTTTCCGGTTACAGCGACAGGGTCTTGACGCCGTCCGCCGTGCCGAGCAGGCAGACATCGGCGCCGGCTTTGGCGAACAGGCCAACGGCGATCACGCCGACGATCTGGTTGATTTTTTCTTCCAGCGCCACCGGATCGGTAATCTTCAGACCCGCCACATCGATCAGTTCACCGCCGTTGTCGGTGATGAACGCCTGATCGGTACCGGCCTTGAGGCGCAGCTTCGGCTGGCCACCCAGTGCCGCCAGCTGGCGCATCACCGACGCGCGCGCCATCGGGATCACTTCGACCGGCAGCGCGAATGCACCCAGCGTCTCGACCAGCTTGGAGCCGTCGGCGATGCAGACGAATTTTTTGGCCACCGACGCGACGATCTTTTCGCGCGTGAGCGCGGCGCCGCCGCCCTTGATCATCGCGCCCTGCGCGTTGATTTCGTCGGCGCCGTCGATGTAGACCGCCATCGATTCGACGTCATTCAGGTCGAACACCGGGATGCCGTGGCCGCGCAGGCGGCTTGCCGTGGCTTCGGACGACGCAACGGTGCCCTTGATGCGGTCCTTGATCTTCGCCAGTTCGTCGATGAAGAAGTTGGCGGTCGAGCCGGTGCCCACGCCGATGATTTCACCCTCGACCACGTAATCGATGGCGGCGCGCGCTACGGCTTGTTTCAGTTCGTCTTGAGTCATGATGCTTCGGTAAAAAGGGAATACGTCATTCTAGCGGATCGGCGCCCTCCTTTTTCCAAAATTGGCGGGGCTTCGCCGCCAAATTCAGGCCTGCCAATGCGCCATGCATTGCCATTCGCGCACCGGTGCATCAAACTCGGCCTTTACTTGGTATTTATCTGGCATACATACAATGAACATCTTCACCAGGAAGCGCGTTGTCATCGCCGTTGCCGTCCTCGCCGCTGTCGCCGTCGCCGTTGCCGTAGTCAAGCGCAAGGACGACGCCGTACCACCATCCCAATACCGCAGCACCGTCGTCGATCGCGGCGCCATCAACCAGACCGTCACCGCCACCGGCACCATCAATCCGGTCGCGCTGATCAATGTCGGCTCGCAGGTGTCGGGCACCGTGGCTGAGCTGAATGCCGACTTCAACGACCGCGTGAAAAAAGGCCAGGTGCTGCTCAAGCTCGAGCCGACCATTTTCAATGCCCAGGTGCGCCAGGCCGAAGCGAATATCGCGTCGGCGCGCGCCAGCCTGCGCCTGGCCCAGGCCACGTTCGAGCGCAACGAGCAGCTGGTGGCGCAGAACTTCCTGTCCGGCCTCGCGCTCGACCAGTCCAAGCGCGAGATGCAGGTCGCCCAGGCGAATCTGACGCTGGCGCAGGCGCAGCACGACCGCGCCAGGGCGGACCTGAACAACAGCGTGATCCGCTCGCCGATCGACGGCGTCGTCATCAAGCGCACGATCGACCTGGGCCAGACCCTGGCGGCGTCGTTCAACACGCCGAACCTGTTCCAGATCGCGCAAGACCTGACCAAGATGCAGATCGATACCAGCGTATCCGAAGCCGACGTCGGCCAGCTCAAGGACGGCCTGCCGGCGCGCTTCGTCGTCGATGCCTATTCCGACCGCGAGTTCGCCGCCACCATGCGCCAGTTCCGCCTCGCGCCGAACGTCGTGCAGAACGTCGTCACGTACAACGTGGTGCTCGACGTCGACAACGTCGACGAACTGCTCAAGCCCGGCATGACGGCGCAGGTGCGGCTGGTGGTGGCAAACCGCCCGGACGTGCTGCGCATCCCGACCACCGCGCTGCGCTTCCGGCTGTCGGAAGAAGAGCAGGAGGCCGAGCGCAAGCGCAACAAGGACGCCAAGCCGGCCGCCGTTGCGGCCACCCCAGCGCCGGTCAAGGACGACGACGTCGCATTCCGCAGCGCGAGCGACACCACGCGCATGTTCAAGATTTACAAGCTGGACGCGATGAACCACCCGCAGCCCGTCGACATCCGCGCCGGCCTGTCGAACTTCCGCTATACCGAAGTCGTGTCGGGCGACCTGAAGCCGGGCGACCGCGTCGTCACCCGCTCGCTGGTCACACCGGAGAATCCATGACAGGGCCGCTGATCGACATCCGCGGCGTGGTCAAGACCTACCTGAGCGGCGCAGTCGAAACCCCGGTACTGCACGGCGTCGACCTGCGCGTGGAGCACGGCGACTTCGTCTCGGTCATGGGCCAGTCGGGTTCCGGCAAATCGACGCTGATGAACATCCTCGGGTGCCTCGACCAGGCCACCGGCGGCACCTACCTGCTCAATGGCGTCGACACGCGCACGCTGGGCCGTGCCGAACTGGCCGACATCCGCAACCGCACGATCGGCTTCGTGTTCCAGAGCTTCAATCTCATCAAGCGCATGAGCGTGGCCGAGAACGTCGCCCTGCCCCTGATCTATGGTGGCATGGGCCGCGCCAAGGCGCAGGCGCGCGCGGTGCAGGAACTCGAGCGCGTGGGCCTGGGCGAATTTGCCAAACGCACGCCAAGCCAGCTATCGGGCGGCCAGCAGCAGCGCGTGGCGATCGCGCGCGCACTGGTGACCGATCCACCGCTGCTGCTGGCCGATGAACCCACCGGCAACCTCGACACCCATACGAGCGACGACATCATGACCAGCTTCGGCACCCTGAACCGCGAGCGCGGCATCACGATCGTGCTGGTGACGCACGAACCCGATGTCGCTGCCTACAGCCGGCGTCTGGTGCGCCTGAAGGATGGCCGCGTGCTGTACGACGGCCCGGCGGCCGAAGGCCTGCAACTGGCAAGCAGCCACGCCGGAGTAGCGCGATGAACCTGGTCCAGGTCCTGATCGAGTCGTTCCGTTCGATGGCAGCCAACCGGCTGCGCACTGCCCTGACGATGCTGGGCATCGTGATCGGCATCGCGTCGGTCGTGCTGCTGCTGGCACTGGGCGACAGCATGCAGCGCTTCATCGGCAAGCAATTGCAGATGCTGGGCACGAATATGGTCTACGTGATGCCGGGGGGGGACCGCACGGCCGCCCAGCGTGCCCGTGAAGGCAAGGTCGCGGTGCTGACGCTGGACGATGCCGAAGCACTCAATGCGCTACCCAGCCTGACCGGCGCCGCGCCGGCGCTGCAGGGCAGCTTCAAGGTCACCGCCGGCAACGAGAACGCCAGCAGCATGGTCATGGGCGTGACGCCGGCGATGTTCACGATCCGCAACTGGAAAGTCGACCAGGGCACGCTGTTCAGCGAAAGCGACGTGCGCGCCAGCGCGCGCCTGGTGGTGATCGGGCAGAAGGTGGCGGACCAGTTCTTTTACCGCGCCGACCCGCTCGGCCAGTTTCTGCGCATCGAGAACGTCGCGTTCCAGGTGGTGGGCGTGCTGGCCGGCGAAGGTCGCCAGACCGACGGCACCGACCTGGCCGAACAGATCCTCGTGCCGATCACGGCGGCCAGCGCCAACCTGGTCAAGTCGCCGTTTCCGCAGAACGTCCACTACATCAATGCGCAGGGGCGGCCCGGGGTGGCGATGACGGACGCCATCGAGGACATCAAGGAAGTCATCCGCAGCCGGCACCGGATCCGCGTCGACGATCCTGACGACTTCCGGGTGCAGAACCTGAACACGATCGCCGAAACGGCCAACAAGATCACGGCCGGCGTGGCGCTGCTGCTTGGCCTGATCGGCGCGATCTCGCTGCTGGTCGGCGGCATCGGCATCATGAACATCATGCTGGTGTCGGTGACCGAGCGCACGCGCGAAATCGGCATCCGCATGGCGATCGGCGCGCGCCCCAACGACGTGCTGATGCAGTTCCTGGCCGAGGCAGTGGTGATCTGCCTGGCCGGTGGCCTGGTCGGCATCGCGATCGCGGCCGGCGGCGCGGCGCTGATCACGAAGTTTGCCGACTTTGAGGTCTATCTCACCATCAGCGCGGTGATGGTGGCGTGCGGGTTTGCCACGGCGGTGGGCGTGTTCTTCGGCTTTTATCCGGCCCGGCGCGCCTCGCGCCTGCTGCCGGTGGA
Source organism: Telluria sp. LT2P80 (assembly GCF_059685955.1). Lineage (NCBI taxonomy): Bacteria > Pseudomonadati > Pseudomonadota > Betaproteobacteria > Burkholderiales > Oxalobacteraceae > Telluria > Telluria sp. LT2P80. The sequence goes on from NZ_JCASIO010000001.1 coordinate 761,094, forward strand.
TTGCCTGCGCTACGAATGACCGCAGCGCAGCAGGCTACCCATCCTGCCTGCTGCGCTTGCGGGGCTTGACCGGCTTTGCCGCCACCGCTGGCGCGCTGTCGGTCGTCGACTGCGCCGGGGTGTGCGTGTTCTCGTGCACGTGCGACGACATGATCGCCTGCATCTGCTCCTCATCCTCGCTCGACATCACGGTCAGCACCTCGGCCTCGTCGCACCCTTCCGGCGCCAGGTACGCGTGCCCCATGCTCGAGTCGAAGTAGATCGACTGCCCTTCCCTGAGCACCACCGGATCGTAGAACTCGCTGTGCAGCACGACCGCGCCCTTGAGCACGTACGTGAATTCTTCGCCCGAGTGATGCACCAGCTGCCCGAACTGCTTGACCGACTTGGCGCGGATGCGCGCGATCACGGGAATCATCCGCTTGCGGCGCAGCTCCGCGCACAGGTAGTGGTAGTCGTAGTTGGGCGTCTCCACCCGCACCGCGCTGGCCAGATCGCCGATGCTGCGCCGCGCCGTCACTGGCGTGTCTGCCCCCTTGTCTTCTTCGGCAAATAACTCGGACATGCGCATGCCGAGCTTTTGGCTCAGTTGGTACAGCTTGTCGTAGCTGAGCGTCAGCTGGCCGTGCTCCACCTTCGACAGCGTGGAGACCGGGATGCCGCTGTTTGTGCTCATTTCTTTCAGCGTCCACCCCTTGCGGCTGCGCAGGCCGCGGATCAACGCGCCAAGGGTCGGGGATTCAGAGGTCATGGACGGCATTCATAAAGTGTTGACATGGTTTCCGATTGGGTAGATATTTCTCTAATCAGAGAAAAATACTCGGATCAAGCTTTATTTTATAGGCTGGCCCGATCGACCGCAATCAACCGTATGGATAGGGAGCCTTGATGAGATTTCTGAAGATGGTCTTGATGAGCGTTGCCTGCTGGAGCGCCGGCGCCGCCGCGCAGCAGGCGCCCCAGGCCCCGGCCGTGCCGCCCTCGCCTGCTGGCACCAAGCCGGCGGCGACGCCGCCATCCGGGCCGCCGCCAACGCTGGTTGCGGCGCCGCGTGCCGGCAATGGCAAAACGCTCGACAAGACGGATGTCGACACCTGGCTCGACGGCTACATGCCGTTTGCGCTGAACAAGAGCGACATCCCCGGCGCGGTGGTTGTCGTGGTCAAGGACGGCCAGATTCTCACCGCGCGCGGTTTCGGTTACGCCGATGTCGACAAGCGCACGCCGGTCGACCCCGAGCGCGCGCTGTTCCGGCCCGGCTCGGTCTCCAAGCTCGTGACCTGGACCGCTGTCATGCAACTGGTCGAACAGGGCAAGCTCGATCTGGATGCCGACATCAACGGATACCTCGATTTCAAGATCGCCCCGCGCGCCGGCAAGCCTGTCACGATGCGCCAGATCATGACCCACACAGCCGGCTTCGAAGAGTCGGTGAAATACCTGATCGTCTACGACAAGGCGGACATCCGCCCGCTCGGCGAACTGCTCAAGGAACGCGTCCCGGCGCGCATCTTTGACGCCGGCACCACGCCCGCCTACTCCAACTACGCCACGTCGCTGGCCGGCTACATCGTCGGCCGCATCGCCGGCATGTCGTTCGACGATTACGTCGAGCAGCGCATCTTCGCGCCGCTGAACATGCGCACCGCGAGCTTCCGCCAGCCACTGCCGCCTGCACTGGCGCCGCTGGCGGCCACCGGCTACAGCAAGCCAGGCGAACCGTCGCTAGGCTTCGAGGTCGTCAACTCGGCGCCGGCCGGGGGGCTGTCGGCCAGCGGCACCGACATGGCCAACTTCATGATCGCGCACCTGCAGAAAGGCCAGTTCAATGGCGCCCGCATCCTGTCCGAGGCCACCGCCAACGCGATGCACAGCAGTTCGCTGGACAAGGTCAACCCCGCGTCCCTGCTGCCACCGCTCAACCGCATGGAACTGGGCTTTTTCGAAACCAACGTCAATGGCCGCAGCGTGATCGCCCACCTGGGCGACACCGAAGCGTTCCACACGTCGCTGCACCTGTACATGGACGATGGCGTCGGCCTGTACCTGTCGGTCAACAGCGGCGGGCGCGAAGGCGGCTCCAACCCGCTGCGCAGCGCCGTGTTCCAGGACTTCTCGGACCGTTACTTCCCCTCTACCCTGCCGCCCGATGGCCGCGTCGACGCCAAGCTCGCCGCGCAGCACGCACGGATGATGACCGGCTCGTGGGAAAGCAGCCGCCGCGCCGAGACCAACTTCTTCGCCGTGTTCGACCTGCTCGGCCAGGTCAAGGTGACCGTTGACGACAAGGGCGCGCTCGTCATCCCGGCCATGGTGGGGACCAATGGCCGGCCCCGCGAATGGGTCGAGATCGCGCCGTTCGTCTGGCGCGACCGCAATGGCGAAGACCGTCTCGCGGCGCATGTGGTCAACGATCGCGTGGTCCGCTGGAGCATGGACTTCATGTCGCCGTTCATGGTCATGGAACCCGTCCCGGCCGGGAAGAACGGCGCCTGGCTGCTGCCTGCACTGTACGTGGCGCTGGCCGTGTTCGTGTTCGCGGTGCTGGCCATGCCGGCCGGCTGGATCGTGCGCCGCCGCTTCAAGCTGCAGCATGCGTTGACGGGACCAGCGCGCAAGGCGGCGCTGGCCACGCGCATTGCGGCTGCGGCCTGCCTGGCGGTGCTGGCAGGCTGGGTCGGCATCGTGTCGGTGTTCGATATCAGCCTCAAATATGCCACCGCCTCGCTCGACCCGTGGCTGTGGCTCCTGCAGATCGGCGGCTTGCTGGCCTTCGTGGCGGCGCTGCTGGCCGGCGCGCGCAATCTGCAACTGGCGTTCGCACCTGGCCAGGGGCGCCTGCGCCGCGTGTGGAGCGTGCTGTTCCTGGCCTCCGCACTGCTGATCGCTTATGTCTGCCTGCGCTTTGGCCTGCTGTCCATGACGGTGGCCTACTGATGGCCCGCCTCACCGTGACGGTCGCCGTCGAGAAGCTGCGCTTGACCACGCCGTTTCGCATCTCGGGCTATCTGTTCGACGCGTTTAACGTCGTCGTCGTGACGCTGGGCGATGGCCGCCACAGCGGGCGCGGCGAAGGCGGCGGCGTGTACTACCTGGGCGACGACGTGCCGCACATGCTGGCGCAGCTCGAGGGCGCCAGCGCCGCGATCGCCGCCGGCCCGACGCGCGACGCATTGCGCGCGATCCTGCCACCTGGCGGCGCGCGCAATGCCGTCGACTGCGCGCTGTGGGAGCTCGAAGCAGCGCGCGCCGGTGTGCCGGTCTGGCAGCTGGCCGGCAAAACCGCGCCACGGCCGCTGCGCACGACCTTCACGCTGGGCGCCGACACGCCGTCGGCGATGGCCACCACTGCGCAGCGCCACGCGCAGGCACGCTCGATCAAGATCAAGCTGACGGGCGACCTGGCACTCGACCTGGCGCGCGTGGCGGCGATCCGCGCCGCGCGGCCCGAGGTCTGGCTCGGCGTCGACGGCAATCAGGGTTTTACGGTAGGCCAGCTCGATGCGCTGATTACCGGCCTCGTGGAACAGGACGTGGCCCTGCTCGAACAGCCGCTGGCGCGCGGTGACGAAGCCAGCCTGGAAGGCCTGCGCTCGCCGATTCCCCTCGCGGGTGACGAAAGCATCCAGTCGCTGGACGACATCGCCGCCAGCGTCGGGCGCTACGACATCGTCAACATCAAGCTCGACAAATGCGGCGGCCTGACCGAGGGCCTGCTGATGGCGCAGGAAGCGCGACGCCTGGGCCTGCAGGTCATGGTCGGTAATATGGGCGGCTCGAGCCTCGCGATGGCCCCGAGCTTCGTGCTGGGCCAGGAATGCGACATCGTCGACCTGGATGGCCCGATCTTCCTGGCGGCCGATCGCCGTCCGGGCGTCGAGTACGTTGCCGGCAATGTCTGGTCAGGTCCCGACGTCTGGGGCGGTAGCACGGCAAAGGCCACGGCATGACCGGCACACAGATCCAGCCCACGTGGTTCGGCCATCCGCGCGGCCTGACGGTGCTGTTCCTGACGAATATGTGGGAACAGTTCTCGTACTACGGCATGCGCGCGCTGCTGGTCTACTTCATGACCAAGGAACTGCTGTTCGGCCAGGCCCACGCCTCGTTCATCTACGGCGCCTACACGGCCGCCGCCTATTTCACGCCGATCCTCGGCGGCATGCTGGCCGACCGCGTCCTGGGCAAGCGGCGCGCCATCATCATTGGCGCCTCGGTCATGGCGGCCGGCCACTTCATGATGACCTTCGACGCCCTGTTCTACCTGGCGCTGGCCACCATCGCGCTCGGTAACGGGCTGTTCCTGCCCACGCTGCCAAGCCAGGTCGGCGACCTGTATGCGCGCGGCGATGCGCGCCGTGGCTGGGCCTTCAACGTGTATTACGTCGGGATCAATATCGGCGGCTTCCTCGCGCCGCTGATCTGCGGCACGGTGGGCGAGCTGTATGGCTGGCACTACGGCTTCGGCCTGGCCGGCATCGGCATGCTGCTCGGCCTTGCCATCTATGTCGGCGGGGCGCGCTACCTGCCGTCCGAGACCCTGCCCGCCAGGTCCACCGCGACGACCGACGCACCGCGCGGCCTGGGTCGCGAAACAATCCTGGTGCTGATCGGGATCGGCCTGGCCGTCACCGTGTTTCGCGCCGCCTACGAGCAGGTCGGCAACACGGTCGCGCTATGGGCCGACAGCGGCGTCGATCGTGCGGCCGGGGGCTTTCTGATTCCGATGACCTGGTTCCAGTCGCTCAATCCGCTGTTCGTGATGCTGCTCACGCCGCCCCTGCTGGCCTACTGGCACCGCCGGGCGGCGGCCGGCATCGACCAGGCACCGCTGCGGCGCATGGCGTGTGGCGCGCTGATCGTGGCGCTGGCCTATCTGCTGCTGGCGGCGGTGGGCTGGACCGCCAATGGCCAGGTTACGGGCTGGATCTGGCTCGTGCTGTTCTTTTTGGTGCTGACGATCGGCGAGCTGTTCATCCTGCCGACTGGCCTGGGCCTGTTTGCCCGCCTGGCGCCGCGCCATCTGGGCAGCACGACGGTGGCGGCGTGGTTCCTCGTCACCTTCTCCGGCAGCCTGGCGGCCGGCCTGGTGGGCAGCCTGTGGAGCCGCTTCACCCCTGGCGCGTTCTTCGCCCTGCTCGCGCTGCTGTCGGCGATCGCCGCCGGCCTGCTGTGGCGTCTGCACCAGCCGATGCAGGCGGCGGACCGGCTGCACGCAATGACGCCCGCACCATCCGCACCCTAATCACAACGACTACCGGGAGAAATTCATGGCAACAGTAGCAGGCCGCATCGCAGTGACTTCCATGGCGCTGGCCATATCGAGTGCCTTATCGGACGCCTTCGCCGCAGACCAGGCCGCGCCGCAGGACGACGTCCAGCAAGTCGTCGTGACGGCGCAAAAACGCGCACAGACGATGGTCGACGTGCCGCAGTCGATGTCGGTGGTGGGCGGCGACACGCTCGACAAGCACCAGGCCACCGGCTTTGCCGATTACCTGAAACTCGTGCCCAGCCTGCAGCTGGTGCAAAGCACGCCCGGCGAAGGCCGGCTGGTGCTGCGCGGGCTGGACACGGGCGGCGTGGCGTCCACCGTCGCGGTCTATCTCGACGAAACGCCGTTCGGTTCGAGCAGTGGCCTGGCCAATGGCGCGATCCTGGCGGGCGACTTCGACACGTTCGACCTGGCCCGCATCGAGGTCTTGCGCGGCCCGCAGGGCGCGCTGTACGGCGCCAGCTCGCTCGGTGGCCTGGTCAAGTTCGTGACCAATGCACCAGACCTGAATGGCTTTGCACTGCGCGCGCGGCTGGGCGCGGCGACCGTCGACGGCGGCAAGGTGTCGTACCGCTCGAACCTGGTGGTCAATACGCCGCTCAGCGACACGGTGGCGCTGCGCATGTCCGGCTCGTACCAGAAGGAGCCGGGCTTCATCGATTCGATCGGCACCGCCGGCTCGGACATCGAACGCAACATCAATGGCGCCCGCAACTACGGGGGCCGCGCGTCGCTGCTGTACAAGCCGAGTACCACATTCGACCTGCGCCTGAGCGCCGTGGCGCAGAACATCGCCACCGATGCACCCGGCACCGTGGAGAGCGACGCGGACACGCTCGAGACGCTGTATGGCCGCCCGACGCAATCGCAGTTCATACCGCACATGCGCGACATCCACTACCGCGTCTTCAATGGCACCGCCAACTGGAACCTGGGCGCAGCCAGCCTGACCTCGTCGACCAGCTACAGCACGCAAAAGCAGTTCGCGCGCGAAGACGTCAGCTTCAACCTGAGCGAGCTGGTCGAAGGTGTGTTCGGCGTACCCAATGAGCTCTATCTGGGCCAGGAAACCGAACTGAAAAAATTCACGCAGGAGCTGCGCCTGAGTTCCAACGCCGGCAAGACGTTCGACTGGCTGGCCGGTCTGTACTACACCGATGAAAAAGGCGCGATTGCGCAGCGCTACCACGCTGTCGTGCCAGGCTCGATGACACCGGCAACCGGCCTGCCGCTGCTGGCCGACATCCGCCTGCGCTCGAACTACCGCGAGGTGGCGGCGTTTGCCAACACGACCATTCACCTCACGCCCGTCTACGACCTCGATGTCGGCGGGCGCTATAGCCACAACAAGCAGGACGCCCGCCAGATCGGCGACGGCGCCCTGGCCGGCGGCCCGGCCGACAACCGCGCCGATTCGTCCGAAGGCGTGTTTACCTATGCCGTGGCGCTCAAGCGCAAGTTCAGCGAACGCAGCGCCGTGTATGCGCGCGCGGCCAAGGGCTTCCGGCCCGGCGGGCCGAACGTGCTGCCGCCCAATCCCGGACCCGGCACGCCCGCCACCTATGATTCGGACAGCGTGATGAGCTACGAGGCCGGCATCAAGACCCAGACGGTGGACGGCATGTGGTCCCTCGACCTGTCGGCCTTCCACATCAAATGGAAGGACATCCAGCTGCTGGCGGTGGTCAACGGGTTTGGCGTGAACACCAATGGGGCCGGCGCCACCGCTGACGGCGTCGAGATCAGCGCGGGCTTCCGCCCGATGCGCGGCCTGCGCCTGTCGGCCAACGGCGCCTGGAACAAGGCGCGCCTCGATGGTGCGACCGATCCACTGGTGGGCGGTTTCAAGGGCGACCGCCTGCCCTTCTCGCCGAAGTACACGGCCGCGCTGCTGGCCGACTATCGCTGGACGATCCGCGACACCACGCCCGCCTACGCCGGCGTCTCGGTGCGCCGCATCGCGGGGCAGTTCGCATCGTTCGACTTCGACTACCGCACGGCCAATGGCCGCCAGCGCGAGATCCCGTCTTATAACGTGTTCGATGCCCATGCCGGCGTCGAACTGGGCACTTGGACGGTTGAACTGTACGGCAAGAACCTGGGCAACATCGACGGCAGGACGTCCACCGCATCGTTGCTGGCCAACGGCGGCTTCGTCTATCCGAATGGCGCACTCGGCACCGGCGTGATCGCGCCGCGCACGCTCGGCTTCACGCTGACCAGGGAGTATTGATGGCGCCCGCACCGAACGACGCACGCGCCGTTGGCCGCTGCCTGCTGTTTCTCGGCGACGTGACCGAATCCGGTTTCGCCAAGACTGCCTTCGGGCTGCGCGACTGGGCCGGTGAGCGCTGCGTGGGCGAACTGCGCCTGCCAGGTGCCACGGTGACCACCGGCCTGCCCGCGCTGACCGCCAGACAGGCCGCGGCGAAAGGAGCAACCGCCATGGTCATCGGCGTGGCAGCGCCGGGCGGCACGATCCCCGCAAGCTGGGTGCCGGCGCTGGCCGAGGCGCTGGCGGCAGGCCTGGACATCGTCTCGGGCATGCACGTACGCCTCGACCAGTTCGCCGTGCTGAAGGACGCCGCAGCGCGCCACGGCCGGCGCCTGATCGACGTGCGCACGCCGCCCGCCGACATCCCCATCGCCAGCGGGCGGCCACGCGCGGGCCGGCGCATCCTCACGGTCGGCACCGACTGCGCACTGGGCAAGAAATACACGGCGCTCGCGCTCAGTCGCGGCCTCGCCGCACGCAGCCTGGACGTGACCTTTCGCGCCACCGGCCAGACCGGCATCATGATCGCCGGCAGCGGGATGCCGATCGACGCGGTGGTGTCGGATTTCGTGGCCGGCGCGGCCGAGATCCTCAGTCCAGCTGCGGCGCCCGGACACATCGACGTGATCGAGGGCCAGGGCTCGCTGTTTCATCCCGCATTTGCCGGTGTCTCGCTCGGCCTGCTGCATGGCAGCCAGCCCGACATGTTCGTGGTCTGCCACGACCCGGCGCGCAGCCACCAGCTTGGGTATCCGGGTTCGCCATTGCCGTCGATCGAGACCGTCATCGAACAGACGATCGTGCTCGGCCGCGTGACCAATCCGGCGATCCGCTGCATCGGCATCGCGCTCAATACCGGCGGCATGGACGCCATCGCCGCGCAGGCCGCCATCGAGGCACATGCCCGCCGTTTGCCGTACCCTGTTGCCGACCCGATGCGCGGCGGCGCCGATTTCGAGCGCCTGCTCGATGCTTGCCTGGAGATGCCATGAACTGCCCTCGCCTTGTTCCTTCCATCCTGTTGGCGCTTGCCTGCACTCCTGCGCTGGCCGCGCCGCCGGCCGGCTTCGAGGCCCGCGTCGAGACGCTGCGCCAGCGCGTGGGCACGCCGGGCCTGGCCATTGCCATCGTCGAAGACGGCAAGACGACGCTGGCGCGCGGCTTCGGCGTGCGTCAGCTGGGCGCGCCGGCGCCCGTCGACGGCGACACGCTGTTCCCGATCGGCTCGACCACCAAGGCGATGACGACGGCCGCACTGGCCACGCTGGTCGATGCCGGCAAGCTCACATGGGATGACAAGGTAACCGACCACCTGCCCGCCTTCCAGATGTACGACCCGTGGGTCACGCGCGAACTCACGATCCGCGACCTGCTGACACACCGCGCCGGCCTGGGCTACGGCGCGGGCGACCTCCTGTTCGTGCCGCGCACGAACCTGTCGCGCGCCGAGACCGTGCGCCGCGTGCGCTACCTGAAGCCGGCCACCAGCTTTCGCAGCACCTACGCGTATTCAAACCTGATGTATGTCGTGGCGGGCCAGCTGATCGAGCAAGTGAGCGGCCAGCCGTGGGAGGCCTATGCGCGCGAGCACGTGCTGCGCCCGAGCGGCATGCGACTGTCCACCACCGACAACGTCGACAACTTCGCCACCGCCAACCGCGCCTTCCCGCACGCGCGGATGGACGGCGGGCTGCGTGGCGCCGGCACCCAGGTGCGCCTGGACGAACGCGATGACCTGGGCCGCAACGCGGCGCCCGCCGGCGGCGTGGCCAGCAGCGCCAACGACCTGGCGGCGTGGCTGCACACGCAGCTGGCCGGCGGCGTCGCGCCAGATGGCAAGCGCGTCTTCAGCAAGGCCACGCACGCGCAGATGTGGGCGCCGTCGATGACCGTGCCGCTCGACGAGATGCCGCCGGAACTGAAACTCATCGAGTCGACCTTCGCCAACTATGGCCTGGGCTGGGACCTGGTGGACTACCGCGGCGCGCGCATGGTATGGCATGGCGGCGCGGTGCTGGGCTTCGGTACGGCCGTGGTGATGCTGCCCGAGCAGAAGGTGGGCTTTGCGATTGCGATCAACAGCGAAGACGGGGAGCTGGTGCGGGGCCTGATGTACGAGCTGGCCGACCACTACCTGGCCAAGCCAAAGGCCGACTGGCCGGCCGCGTTCGAAGCCTACAAGGCAAAGAAGATCGCGGAAGGCGTCGCGCTGTTCAAAAGCAGCGCTGCCAAACCGGTGCGTTCAACGCCACTGGTGGCGCCAGCGGCGTTGGCGGGAACGTATGCCGACCCGTGGTATGGCAAGATCACCATCGCGGCAGCGAAGAATGGTTTGCGGGTCGACTTCGGCTCGACGCCGCGCATGGCGGGCCCGCTCGTGCACTGGCAATACGATACCTGGATCGCGCGCTTCGACGACGAGACCATTGAGCCTGCGTACCTGAGCTTTGCATTCGACCAGGACGGCAAGGTCGAACGCATCAGCCTCAAGCCCGTCTCGCCCATTGCCGATTTCAGCTGGGATTACGCGGACCTGAATTTCACCCCGATCAAGGCGCCCGAATGAACCGCACCATGACGTCCACCATGGCACTGGCCTGCGCACTGCTGGCCGGCTGCGCCACGCCAGTGCCGACGCCGGGTCCAATCGATCCGACACACCGCAAGCTGCTGACACTCGACGCGCACCTCGACACGCCCGTGCATTTCGGCCGCGCCGGCTGGGATTTTGGCGCGCGTCACGATCCGGCCACCGAGATCGCGCAACTCGACCTGCCCCGCATGGCCGACGGCAGCCTCGATGGCGGTTTCTTCGTGATCTATACCGAACAGGGGCCGCTGACGGCGGACGGCTTTGCCGCCGCGCGCCGTCACGCGCTGGCACGTTCGGCGCTGATCGACACCACGCTCGCGCGCCATGCGGACCGCATCGGCGTGGCCACGAGCGCGCACGAAGCACGCCGCCTCGACGCGACCGGCAAGCTGGTGGCATTCAAGAGCATCGAGAACAGCTATCCCCTCGGCGAGAGCGTGACTGCGCTGGCGCAATTCCAGCGCCAGGACGTGCGCCTGGTCGGCGTGGTGCATAGCCTGAACAACCAGTTTGCCGATTCGTCGACTGACAAGCCGCGCTGGAATGGTCTGAGCCCGCTGGGGCGCGACTGGGTGGCCGAGATGAACCGGCTCGGGATGGTGATCGACGCGAGCCATGCGTCCGATGCCGTCGTCGATCAGTTGCTGGACCTGTCGCGCGCCCCGCTGCTGCTGTCGCACACCAGTTCGCGCACGAGCTTCGACCATCCGCGCAACCTGGACGATGCGCGCATCCGCCGCATCGCTGCGGCCGGCGGCGCGGTCTGCGCGTCGACCATCTACCTGGGCACGATGCGCATGAGTCCACGACGGGGCGAACTGTTCGACCAGATCGATCACATCGGCGGCATGACCCCGGCGCAGCAGGCGGCGCTGGGCAAGGAGTGGCTCGCGCTCGAAGCGGCCACGCCGATGTGGAGTACGAGCTTCGACCAATACATGGCCTCGCTGCGGCACCTGATCGACGTCGCCGGCATCGATCACGTGTGCATGGGCGCGGACTTCGACGGGGGCGGCGGTTTCCCGGGGCTGGCCGATGTGTCGCTGCTACCGCGCATCACGGCGCGGCTCAAGGTGGGCGGCATGTCGGACGAAGATCTCGGCAAGCTGTGGAGCGGCAATCTGCTGCGTGTACTGGACGCGGCAGCCAAGGCGGCGCAGTGAACAGATCGCCCTGCCATAGCCCCGCGTTATGGCCGGTCGATCCATCAGCATTGGCTCGTCGACAACTCCAATATGCAATCGTTATCGGATAATAACAACCAAGTATCATATTGTTTCGCACAAGCAACAATTATCGATATTGCCGGATTTTTTGATGTCCAATCAGCTTGCCTGCGTTTACGCTTGCCACTGTGCACTTGCGTTCCCGGCACGATGCACGCCCCGGCTTCACCAGGTTGTCGGGGCCTCACTTGCTACCTGAACGGATACTATGAAAATCAACGATCTCAAAATAGGCGTCCGCCTCGGCGGCGCTTTTGCCGCCGTGCTCGCCCTGATGGTCCTGATGCTGGGCGTCGCCTTCTGGCAGCTCGAACGGATCGCCGACGCCAAGCAGACCATGGCGCAAACGTCCTACCGCGCCAAGCTGGCCAAGGAATGGAGCCAGGGCACCGTCACCAACAGTGTCAGCACCGTTGCCAAATACAAGAGCATCGATCCGGCTGACGAGAAGTACCACGACGCGCAGATGAAAGTCATCAGCGACAGGGCCGGCAAGCTGCAGAAAGAGCTCGAATCCCTCGTCCAGAGCGACCAGGGCAAGGCGCTGCTGGCGGAAATCGCGACCGAACGCGCCAAGTATTCGGCGATGCGCAACGAAGGCTTCAAGATGAAGAGCGCGCTTGGCGCCGACAGCGCCGAAGTCAAGGCGTTCTTCGAGACCAAAGTCATCCCAGAAATGCGCATCTACGTTGCCACCATCGAAAAACTCGCGGCCTACCAGGAGCAGTTGTTCACTGATGCGGACACCAGCATCGACGCCATCGTCGTGTCGGCAACGCATATCCTGATCGGCCTGGGCATCGCGGCGCTGGCCATCGGTGCGGCCTGCGGCTGGTTGCTTACCCGCAGCATCACGCGACCGCTGGCACACGCGGTGGGCCTGGCGCGCCAGGTGGCCTCGGGTGACCTGACGGCGGATATCCGCGCCGAATCGCGTGACGAAGTGGGCGACCTGGTGCTGGCGCTCAAGGCCATGAATGACAACCTGCTCAAGACCGTGACCGAAGTGCGCGCCGGCACCGAGACCATCGTCACGGCATCGCAGCAGATCGCCTCGGGCAATCTCGACCTGTCGTCGCGCACCGAGCAGCAAGCCAGCTCGCTCGAAGAAACGGCATCGTCGATGGAAGAACTGACCAGCACCGTGCGCCAGAACGCCGACAATGCACGCCAGGCCAATGTGCTGGCCAAGAATGCCTCGCAGATCGCGGCGCATGGCGGCGAAGTCGTGTCGCAGGTGGTGGCCACGATGGCGTCGATCAACGCGTCATCGAAGAAGATCGGCGACATCATCGCCGTTATCGACGGCATCGCGTTCCAGACGAACATCCTGGCCCTGAATGCAGCGGTCGAAGCAGCGCGCGCCGGTGAGCAGGGTCGCGGCTTTGCGGTGGTGGCGAGCGAAGTGCGCAACCTCGCGCAGCGCTCGGCCGCGGCGGCCAAGGAAATCCGCGGCCTGATCAGCGACTCGGTCACGAAGGTCGAGGCCAGTGGCCGCCTGGTCGATGAGGCCGGTGTGACGATGCAGGAAATCGTCCAGGGCATCGGGCGCGTGACGGACATCATGGCGGACATCACGTCGGCCAGCGCCGAACAGTCGACCGGCATCGAGCAGGTCAACGAAGCGATCACGCAGATGGATGGCGTGACGCAGCAGAATGCGGCGCTGGTGGAGGAAGCCGCCGCTGCCGCCGCATCGCTGCAGGAGCAGGCGATGACACTGGCACAGCTGGTCAGCGTGTTCAATGTCGGCAATGGCAGGCCGGGGGATGTGCGCCAGGCTGCGCAGCCGGCAGTGGCCGGGCGTTCATTGGCTGTACGCCGCGCCGCGCCATCGCGCGCCGATGTGGAGCGGATCGAGGACGAAGAAGACGCCATCGCCTGATGGTGTCTGCCACAACGGGCCGCCCTGGCCCGTTGTGGCGCCTGAAATAATCATCTTTACAACGTTATTATGCGTGTTACCTGCCCCAAGGTAATGTTCACATATTATTTCGTTTACTCCCAGCAACACATTCAACGAATTTTTCATTCCCGCTGACAATTCCCCTCAATCCGAGATTATTCTGCAACAAGGGTTGCCTGTAAGTACGATTACTTGAAGGCCCCACGATCGTCTCCCCTATTGTCAGGAATGGAATAGAAATGAACATCAAGGACCTCAAGATTGGTACCCGTCTGGGTGCGACGCTCGCCATCATCGTGGGCCTCATGGCTCTCATGGCGGGCATCGCACTATGGCAACTCTTCCAGATTTCAAATGCGAAAACAGAGATGTCCGAGGCCTCTGAAAAATTCATGCTGGCCACGGAATGGCGCCAGGGTGTAGCGGTCAACCGGGTCAGCACCATTGCCCGCTTCAAGAGCACCTCCCCCGAAGACGAGACCTACCACGAGAAGGAAATGAAGGCGGTCAGCGCCAACGTCAGCAAGGTACAGGACGAACTGGAATCGCTGATCAAAAGTGACGAAGGCAAGGCATTGATCGCTACCGTGGCAACCCGCCGCACCGCCTACATCGACGCGCGCAATGCGGCTTACAAGCTCAAGCGAGAACTGGGCCCGGACAATCCGCAGGTCCAGACATACTTTGAACAAAAAGTGATGCCGGCGATGCTCGCCTACACCGAGAGCGTCAATAAAGTCGCGGCCTTCCAGCAGATGCTGTTCAAGAGCGCCAATGATCATATCGAGGTTCTCGACCAGGCTGCACGACGCTCGCTGATCGTACTGGCTGCGGTCGCGCTGGTCGTCAGTATCGTGCTCGGGATAATGCTGGCGCGCAGCATCACCACGCCACTCAAACGTGCCGTGAGCCTGGCGCGTCAGGTTGCCGCCGGCGACCTGACCACCGAAATCCGCACCGAGTCCCGTGATGAGGTCGGTGACCTGCTGGACGCCCTCAAGACGATGAGCGCGAGCCTGCACAAGACCGTGACCGAAGTGCGCGCTGGTACGGAAACCATCGTCACCGCATCGCGCCAGATCGCGTCGGGCAATATGGACCTGTCTTCGCGCACCGAGCAGCAGGCCAGCTCGCTGGAGGAAACGGCGTCGTCGATGGAAGAAATTACCAGCACCGTGCGCCAGAATGCCGACAACGCGCGTCAGGCCAATGTGCTGGCCAAGAACGCCTCGCAGATCGCGCTGCATGGCGGTGACGTGGTGTCGCAGGTGGTGTCCACGATGGCGTCGATCAACGCCTCGTCGAAGAAGATCGGCGACATCATCGCCGTCATCGACGGCATCGCCTTCCAGACCAATATCCTGGCCCTGAATGCCGCCGTGGAAGCGGCGCGCGCCGGTGAACAGGGTCGCGGCTTTGCGGTCGTGGCCAGCGAAGTGCGCAACCTTGCGCAGCGCTCGGCCGCTGCGGCGAAGGAAATCCGGGGCCTGATCAGCGACTCGGTCGCGAAGGTCGATGCCGGTGGCCGCCTGGTCGGTGAGGCAGGCACGACGATGCAGGAAATCGTGCAGGGCATCGGGCGCGTGACCGACATCATGGCCGAGATCGCGTCGGCCAGCGCCGAACAAACGACCGGCATCGAGCAGGTCAACGAAGCCATCACGCAGATGGACGGCGTGACGCAGCAGAATGCGGGGCTGGTCGAGGAAGCGGCAGCCGCGGCGGCGGCGCTGCAGGAGCAGGCGACATCGCTGGCCGAGCTGGTCAGCGTGTTCAATCTGGGACACGGCGACGCACCGCGCGTTGGCACCAGCCGCTCACTGGCGCTGCGTGCGCCGGCGCCGGCACGTGCCGGGGCCAAGCTCATCAAGGAACACGAAGGCGCCATCGCCTGATGGTGTCTGCCGCAGCAAGCCGCCCTGGCTTGCTGCGGCGATTGTGCGTGGCATCCCGTGCCTGGCGGTGATCCAGTTATGTATTTTTCGACAACGCCAGCATGGGCATTGCGACGGAAAGCGTAATACTCACACATTGTTTCGTTTACTTACAGCAACAATTCTATCCATTTTTTCCTCATTCCTGTTTTACGACAAGCACTGAGCCTATCCTGTGACACGGTTGCAGCGTATTTACAAAAATATACGCAAGCGCAACCTGGATCGTGTCTCCTATCGTCAGGAATGGAATAAAAAAATGAAAATCAACGATCTCAAGATTTCAACGCGTCTGGGTATTACATTGGCCATCATCGTGAGCCTCATGATCACGATGGCAGGAAACGCAGTCTGGCAACTATCTCGAATCAAGGATGCCAAAGTCGACATGGCGGAAGCCTCGCACAAATACATGCTGGCCAAGGACTGGAGCCAGGGTGTTGCAGTCAACCGGGTCAGCACCATTGCCCGGTTCAGGAGCCCTTCTGCTGAAGACGAGAAGTACCATGAACAGGAAATGAAGGTGGTCAGCACCAATGTGAGCAAGGTGCAGGAAGAACTGGAATCGCTCGTGGACAGTGCCGAAGGCAAGACACTGATTACCGCCGTCGCAACGCGCCGCGCCGCATATCTCGCGGCACGCAACACCGCTTTCAAGTTGAAGCATGAGCTGGGTCAGGACAATCCGCAGTCTCAGGCGCATTTCGAACAGAAAGTGATGCCCGAGATGCGCGCCTATCTCGACAGCGTCCTGAAAGTCGCTGCCTACCAGCAGAGCCTGTTCCAGGCAGCCAATGATCGCATCAATTTGCTTGACCAGTCAGCGCAACGCTTCCTGATCGGACTGGCCCTGGTCGCACTGATCGTCAGTATCGTGCTGGGTGTGCTGCTGGCGCGAAGCATCACCATTCCGCTCGTTCGCGCCGTGGGGCTGGCGCGCCGGGTTGCTTCCGGCGACCTGACGGCCGATATCCGGGTCGATTCACGCGATGAAATCGGCGACCTGCTGGACGCACTCCGGACGATGAACGGGAGCCTGCACAAGACCGTCACCGAAGTGCGCGCCGGTACTGAAAACATCGTCACCGCATCGCGCCAGATCGCATCCGGCAATATGGACCTGTCTTCCCGTACCGAACAGCAAGCCAGCTCGCTGGAAGAAACCGCGTCCTCGATGGAAGAGCTCACCAGCACCGTGCGCCAGAACGCCGACAATGCACGCCAGGCCAATGTCTTGGCCAGGAACGCCTCCCAGATCGCCGCGCATGGCGGCGAGGTGGTGTCGCAGGTGGTGTCCACGATGGCGTCGATCAACGCGTCATCAAAGAAGATCGGCGACATCATCGCCGTCATCGACGGCATCGCGTTCCAGACCAATATTCTGGCCCTGAATGCCGCCGTCGAAGCGGCGCGTGCTGGCGAACAGGGTCGTGGTTTTGCGGTGGTGGCGAGCGAAGTGCGCAACCTCGCGCAGCGCTCGGCCGCTGCAGCGAAAGAAATCCGCGGCCTGATCAGCGACTCGGTCACGAAGGTCGAGGCCGGTGGGCACCTGGTCGACGAAGCCGGCGTGACGATGCAGGAAATCGTGCAGGGCATCGGGCGTGTGACCGACATCATGGCCGACATCGCGTCGGCCAGTGCCGAGCAGACCACTGGCATCGAACAAGTCAACGAAGCCATCACGCAGATGGATGGCGTCACGCAGCAGAATGCGGCGCTGGTCGAAGAGGCAGCAGCGGCGGCGGCGGCGTTGCAGGAGCAGGCGACAGCGCTGGCGCAACTGGTCAGCGTGTTCAATGTGGGGCATGGCGACGCGCCGCGCGCTGATGGTAGCCGCTCGCTGGTGCTGCGTGCGCCAACGCCGGCACGTGCCGGTGCCAAGCTGATCAAGGAACACGAAGTCGCCATCGCCTGATGGCGTCTGCCGCGGCAAGCCGCCCTGGCTTGCCGCGGCGCGTTGGCTAGAGTCGCAACCCCGCATCGACCGGCTTCGCACCACGCTGCCTGCCATTGGCAGACAGCCGCGCTTCGATCAATTCAAGCATGCCCTGGGCGGCATGCGATAACGCCCGGTCCTTGCGCTGGACGATCAGGATCGGGCGCACCACGGCCGCCGCATCGAGTGGAATGGCGATCAGGTCCAGGCTGCGGAACTGGAACAGCGTCAGTTCCGGCACCAGGCTCACCCCGAGTCCCTGCCCGATCAAACCCGCCACCGTGGCCAGGTGCTCGACCTCAAGACCGGAATGGCGCACATCCAGACCGCGCGTCAGCTGGTCGACGTGCTGGCGCACGCTGGTCGATGGCGCAAGGTGAATCAGTTCGCAGCCCACCAGATCCGGCATCCGGATTTTGCGCTTGCGCGCGAGTGGATGGTCGCGCCGGCAGACGAAGAAAAACGGATCACTGCACAGGGTGCGGGTTGAAAATTCAGCCAGATTCGCACCGGGCGCCGTCAGCGCCAGATCGACCCTGCCCTGGCGCAGCAGGTGCAGGCACTGGTCCGACAATGCATCGAACAGCTGCACCGTGATGCCGGGATAGGTGGCCTTGTAGTGCGCGATGACCTCGGGTATGCCATTGGCCGCCAGCGATGGCAGCACGGCCAGCGCCACCCTGCCCTTGCGCCGCGCAATGAAGTCGCCCATGTCGGTGAAGGCCGCGTCGAGGTCGGCCAGCAAGGCGCGCGCCACTTCCACGAACAGTTCGCCTTCGGTGGTCAGGGTGACGTTGCGCGTGTCGCGCTGGACCAGCTTGGCGCCGACGGTCGCTTCGAGCTTCTGGATCACCGCGCTGAACGCCGATTGCGACAGGTGGCAACGCTCGGCCGCCTGGGTGAAATGCCGGTGCTGCTCGAGTGCCAGAAACGCCTGCAACTGCTTGGTGGAGATATTTGGAAGCATCGCACAGGCCACTCATCGAAAAAGCCGCACAATCAATCGGAAAAATCCATTTTACAACAAAAACCAACGCCCCCCAGAATGGCCTCAAGTGCTGCATCGATCAGCACATACAATAAATTGGAGACTTTCATGCTGGCCTTCCTCGGCTTTCTTACTATTTTCGCCCTGCTGTTCGTCATCCTTGGCAGGAAGATGTCCGCCCTTGTCGCGCTGATTGCGATCCCGGTGCTCACCGCGCTCATCGGCGGTTTCGGCGCCGAGATCGGCACGTACATCACCAATGGCATCAAGGCCATCGCGCCGATCGCCGGCATGCTGGTGTTTGCCATCCTGTTCTTCGGCGTGCTGACCGACGCCGGCATGCTCGATCCGATCGTCAACCGCATCCTGAAGATCGTCGGCAACCACCCGGCCCGCATCACGCTCGGCACCGCCGTGCTGGCGGCAATCGTCCACCTCGACGGCTCCGGCGCGGTGACCTTCCTGGTCGTGGTGCCCGCGATGCTGCCGCTGTACATCAAGCTCCAGATGGACAAGCGCATCCTGGCCTGCGTCGTCGCCATGTCGGCCGGCGTGGCCAATGCGCTGCCGTGGGGCGGCCCGACACTGCGCGCTTCGGCGGCGCTGCATCTGCCGATGTCCGAACTCTACCTGCCGATGGTGCCGGTGCAGATCGCGGGAATGCTGTTCGTTTTTGGCTGCGCCTGGATGATGGGTGTGCGCGAACAGCGGCGCCTGGGCCTGACCGGCGCCATGCTGGCCAGTGCGGGCTCTGGCTCCGGCGCCCCCGACTATCATGTGCAGGAAATCGACGAAGCCCAGCTGAAGCTGCGCCGGCCGGGCCGCTTCATCCCCAACGTGTTGCTCGTGATTGTCGTTCTGGGCACGATGATCTCCAACGTGCTCGATCCGGTGGCCTGCTTCATGTTCGGCACCGTGCTGGCCCTGTTGATCAACTACCCTGACGTCGCCGAACAGCGTAACCGCGTCGATGCGCATGCCAAGGCGGCCCTGATGATGGCAAGCATCCTGTTCGCGGCCGGCGTCTTCACCGGCATCATGAAAGGCACCGGCATGCTCACCGCCATGGCCCAGCTGCTCGCTGCCAGCATCCCGGCCAGCCTGGCCAGCCACCTGCCGTTCGTCACCGGCCTGGTGTCGATGCCACTGAGCCTGATCTTCGATCCGGATTCGTTCTACTTCGGCGTGCTGCCCGTACTGGCCGAGGCCGGCACGGCGCTCGGCGTGCCGCCGGTGCAGCTGGCGCAGGCCGCGCTGATGGGCCAGATGACCACCGGCTTCCCGGTCAGCCCCCTGACGCCGGCCACGTTCCTGCTGGTCGGACTGGTCGGCATCGACCTCGGGGAACACCAGCGCTTCACGATTCCCTACCTGTTCGCTACCACGGTATTCATGACCTGCGTCGCCGCGCTGATCGGGCTGTTCCCGTTCTGACGAACCCACTGACCCTTTCGAAAGACTGCACCATGAAAACCCTACGCATCGGCTGCGGCGCCGGCTATTCGGGCGACCGCATCGAACCGGCGCTCGAACTGGCCGAGCATGGCGACCTCGATTACCTCGTGTTCGAATGCCTGGCCGAACGCACCATCGCCCTCGCCCAGCAAGCCCGGATGAAAGATCCGGCGCTCGGTTACGACCCACTGCTCGAAGCGCGCATGCTGGCAGTACTGAAGCCCTGCGCAGACAGGGGCATCAGGATCATCACGAACATGGGCGCGGCCAATCCGCTCGCGGCGGCCGCCAAAACCAGGCAGATCGCTGTCTCGCTCGGCCTTGGCCACCTGAAAATCGCCGCCATCACGGGCGACGACGTCCTCGAGCAGCTGCGCCAGGGCGACTACCTCGACGACACCGGCGAACCGGTGGCGGCATTGGGCAGCCGGCTGCTGTCGGCCAACGCGTATCTGGGCGCGCAGCCACTGGTCGACGCGCTGGCGCAAGGCGCCGACATCGTCATCACCGGCCGTATCGCCGACCCGGCGCTGGTGCTCGCACCGGCCATCCACGCCTTCGGCTGGGCGATGGACGACTGGCAGCGCCTGGGCCAGGGCACGCTCGCAGGGCACCTGCTCGAATGCGCCGGCCAGGTGTGCGGCGGCTACTTCGCCGACCCCGGCGTCAAGGACGTACCAAGCCTGGCGCGGCTGGGTTTCCCGCTCGCCGTGATCGGCGAGGACGGCAGCGTCGACATCACCAAGGTGGCCGGTTCGGGCGGCTACGTGACGCGCGCCACCTGCACCGAGCAACTGCTGTACGAAATCCACGACCCGGCTGCGTACCAGACGCCGGACGTCGTGGCCGATTTCTCGGCGGTGACGATCACCGAGTGCGCACCGGACCGCGTCAGCCTGCAGGGCGCCAGCGGCCATCCGTGCAGCGGCATGCTGAAAGTATCGATCGGCTACATCGACAGCTACATCGGCGAAGGCCAGATCTCGTATGCGGGACCAGGCGCACTGGCGCGCGCGCGCCTGGCGCAGGCAATTGTCGCCGAACGGTTCGCACTGACGGGCGTCGCACTGACCGAAGTGCGCTATGACCTGATCGGCGTGAATGCGCTGCATGGCGACCGCGACGGGCCCCATGATGCCGAACCGCGCGAGGTGCGGCTGCGCGTCATCGGCCGTACCGACAGCCTGCAGCAAGCGATCCGCATCGGCAACGAAGTCGAAACCCTGTACACCTGCGGGCCGGCGGGCGGCGGCGGCGCCACCCGGTCGGCGCGCGAGGTGATCGCGATCCGCTCCACGCTGCTGCCTGCCGCGCAGGTCAGCGCGACGATCCACTTCGAGGAAACCTGACATGAAACTACGCGACATCGCGCATTCGCGCGCCGGCGACAAGGGCGACATTTCCAACCTGTCGCTGATCGCGTTTCACGCGGCCGATTACGCGCTGCTGGAACAGCAGGTCACCGCCGAACGGGTACGCCTGCATTTTGCCGGCATCGTGCACGGCGAGGTGACCCGCTACCTGCTGCCGCAACTGGGCGCCATGAATTTCGT
This sequence comes from Telluria sp. LT2P80, assembly GCF_059685955.1. Lineage (NCBI taxonomy): Bacteria > Pseudomonadati > Pseudomonadota > Betaproteobacteria > Burkholderiales > Oxalobacteraceae > Telluria > Telluria sp. LT2P80. Next base: position 782,235 of record NZ_JCASIO010000001.1, read on the forward strand.
CATGCAGCAGGCGCTGGGCGGGGGCGTGACGCGCTCGCTGGCCCTGGACGCGCATGGCAAATCGCTCAGCTCAATGCTGCTCGATATGGAACTCGACTGAGCCGCCACGCTGTACCCCATAAAAATACACGGAGACAAACATGAAACCATTCTCGGCGATGCCAATCGTCATGCTGCTTGCTGCCAGCGGCGCAGCCACGGCCCAATCCAATATCACGATCTATGGCATCGCCGACGCCGGCATCGTGTCCGAACGCGGCGGCGCAGCCGGCAACGTCACCAAAGTCAGCAGCGGCGTCGCGTCCGCCTCACGTCTGGGGTTCAAGGGATCGGAAGAACTGGGCGCCGGCGTCTCGGCGCTGTTCGTGCTCGAGGCCGGGATCTCGATCGACACCGGTGCGCTGGCCTCGTCCACCCAGGCCTTCAACCGCCAGTCCTTCGTGGGACTTGCCAGCAAGGACGCCGGCAGTCTGACGGTCGGGCGCCAGTACACGCTGACCTACAACGCCCTCGGTCAGGTCGGCGATCCATTCGGCAGCGGCCTGTCGGGCAGCGCCAAGAACCTGTTCCCGGTCGCGGGTGCCAATCTGCGCGCGAACAACTCGATCATCTACACGACGCCGGTGAAGAATGGCTTCAGCGCAGGACTGCTGTACTCGCTGGGCGAGACCGCCGGCGACAGCGAAGCCGGCAGCCAGTACAACGTCAGCATCAACTATGCCAAGGGGCCGGTCAACGCCCGGCTGGCGCACAACCATCGCAACAACGACAGCGCCACCCTCACCGGTACCGACAGCGGTCGCAACACCCTGTTCGTGGCCAACGTCGACTTCAAGGTGGTCAAGGTTTTCTTTGCCTACAGCAACGACAAAGGGCTCAACAGCGCGCCACTGAACAATGCAACGCCACTCCCCTACGGCAAGGTGTTCCGACCGAGCCTGCGCGGCGACGACACGCTGGTCGGCGTCACCATCCCCGTTGGCCCAGCCGGCACCATCATGACCTCGTATATCCGCAAGAATGACAAGACCGCGCTGAACCAGGATGCAGCGCAGTATGCGGTGGGTTATGTGCATGCGTTGTCCAAGCGCACCAGTGCGTATACCTCGTACGGCATGATCGACAACCGGAACGGGGCTGGTTATACGGTGGGTAACAATGCCGAGACTGGCTCAGGCGACAGGGCTTTCAATATCGGTTTGCGGCATACGTTCTGAGCGAGGCAGGCTGGCGAGCGGTTCGATGGCGCAACTGGCAACGGTAGCTCCCGCCGTCGATCTACCCGACGCACTTGACCGCAAAATCGACATGGTAATGCTCGTCATGCCGAACCCAGGGCCTGGTCTTCATGAACGGCAGCGACTTGAGACGCTGGCCTGCAGGTGTGGCGAGTACACGCGGGATGTAGGCCGGCTCCAGAATGACGCGCGCGATACCGAAGCCATGGCGCCGTGCTTCCAGATCCAGCTGCGCCAGATGCGCGGCAATGGCGGCGAAGTCGATGCGCAAGTCCGCAAGCTGGCCTGCGTCGTCAAATTCCAGATCGTACCCATAGTGGTTGTGCGCGGTACGCGGCAACGGCGCTGGCCGCCCATCCCGGCCGCGCACCGGCACCATGAAGTCCACCGATGTCCCGTTCTCGTGCGTGCGATGGGGCGGCATCGGGCCGCCGTTGCGCAGGCCGGTCTCGCCGTAGACGTACTGCACGTCCGGCGTGCTACGGGAAAGTGTCGAATACGCGCCCAGCACCACATCACTTACCTGCGCATGAACCCAGGTGCGGCCAAGCTTGAGACCGAGTTCCGAGTAGGCCGCGAAGATGGCGCCCGCAAGCGGCAAGGCGACCGCGCCTTCGATGCGCCCTGCCCCGTTATTACCGAAGCAGGTGCTGGCCAGCGCGGGCGCGCACAGGACCGTGGCGGCCAGCATCGCGCCCAAGGAAAATGGGCGCATCATGCCGCCAGCCAGCGCGCCGGCCCACGGGGCAAACTGGCGCGGCTGGCGGGATCGGCCAGAAACAGCGCCAGTACCTTCTCGTACAACGCCAGGCTGTCGCGGTAGCGCTGCTGCCGCATCGCCTCCGGCCGGCGCAAGTGCCTGAGCACGAAGTAATCCGCCAGCAAATCCCCCTGCGCTTCCATATTGAAGTCCTCCAGCGTCGCATCTTCGGTCAGCGTGTAGCCATAGGATAGCCCGATCCGGAATGCCCCGCGCAGGCGCACCGGATACCCGAGCTGGTGCTGCCAGACGTGCACCATCTCGTGCACGAACCAGTGGATCGCAGGCGGATCGCCGCGTGCGTAGTCGGGGAGAAAACAGGAATGGTGAAAATACATGCTGCCGTTGGGCGTCATGCAGCAGTTCCGTGGCTGGAACGGCATGTAGCGGCGGTTGTGGATCCGCACGCGGGTGACATCGATGGCGTCGCCGAACAGCAGCGACGCCAATCTGATTTCACCTTCGCTCAGGGGGCGAAAGGACGAGCGCACGATGTGTCGCCCGCCGCCGCTCAGCTGGCGCGCAGCGCCGCGGCGGCTTTGGCCAGCGCGGTGATGTGGGCCCAGTCGCCGGCCTCGATCGCGTCCTTCGGCGTGAGCCACGAACCGCCGACACAGGCGACGTTCTTGCAGGCCAGGAAGGCCGGGGCGGTCTCGATCGTGATGCCGCCGGTCGGGCAGAACGTCATGTCCGACAGCGGGCCGCGGATCGCATTGAGCATGCCCACGCCACCTGCCTGCATGGCCGGGAACAGCTTGACCTGGCGGAAGCCCGCTTCGCGCGCGGCCATCACTTCGGATGGCGTCATGACGCCCGGCAGCAGTGGCAGGCCGCTCGATTTGGCGGCGGCGATCAGCGCTGGCGTCAGGCCTGGCGAGACGCCGAATACGGCGCCGGCGTCGCGCGAGGCGACGAATTCTTCGGGCGACGTCAGCGTGCCAACGCCCACGATGGCGCCTTCGACTTCGCTCATGGCGCGGATCGCGCCCAGGCCGTGCTCCGTGCGCAGCGTGACTTCGAGCACGCGGATGCCGCCGGCGACGAGCGCCCTGGCCAATGGCACGGCGTGGGCCGGATCGTCGATGGCGATGACAGGGATCACGCTCGCCGAGCGCATAATTTCAAGTAAGGTCATTTCTGCGTCCTAAAGAGAAAGTCTTCGTCTGAACCCGGCACGACCTCATTGGCGTCCAGGCCTTCGTGCAGCGGCACGATGGTGGGGATCGGCGACGGCAGCGGGAACGTCGCCGCGCCCTGCTCCGCGGCGCTGATCGAGGCGCGGAACATCGTAAACAGTTCGCGGCCCATGCCGATGTGGCTCTTGCTCAAATCGGTCGTGGCCTGCTTGCGCGCAGCCCACTCGTCCGCCGGCACCAGCGCCTGCAGCGTGCCGGTGGTGGCGTCGACGCGAATGATGTCGCCGTCGCGCACGAGGCCCAGCGGACCGCCGGCCAGGATTTCCGGCGACACGTGGATCGCGGCCGGCACCTTGCCCGACGCGCCCGACATGCGGCCATCGGTCACCATCGCCACCTTGAAGCCGGCATCCTGCAGGTTCGACAGGGCTGGCGTCAGGGCGTGCAGTTCCGGCATGCCGTTGGCGCGCGGGCCCTGGAACCGCACCACGGCGACGAAATCGCGATTGAGCTGGCCGGCCTTGTAGGCGCCCATGAAATCTTCCTGCGAATCGAACGTGATCGCCGGTGCTTCGATCACGTGGTAGTCGTGCTTGACGGCCGAGATCTTCATCACGGCGCGGCCCAGATTACCCTGCACCAGCACCATGCCGCCGTTGGGGCTGAACGGGTTCGATGCAGGGCGCAGCACGGTCTCGTCGCCGCTCTGGGCCGGCGTGTCGCGCCAGATGGTCTTGCCATCTTCGCCCAGGAACGGCTCCTTGCAGTGGGCGCGCAGGCCGTGGCCCAGCACCGTATTAACGTCTTCGTGCGCCAGCCCAGCGTCCAGCAGTTCGCGGATGATGAAGCCCGGGCCGCCGGCGGCCTGGAAGTGGTTCACGTCCGCTTCGCCGTTCGGGTAGATGCGCGTGAGCAGCGGCACGACCTTCGACAGCTGGTCGAAGTCGTCCCAGTCGATCACGATACCGGCCGCGCGTGCGATCGCCACCAGGTGCAGCGTATGGTTGGTCGAGCCACCCGTCGCGTGCAGCGCGGCGATGGCGTTGACGATGCATTTCTCGTCGACGATGCGGCCGATCGGCATGTAGGTGCCACCCTGCTGCGAGATCGCCACTGCCTGGCGCGCTGCGCTCCTGGTCAGCGCATCGCGCAGTTCGGTGCCCGGCGTGATGAACGCGGCGCCCGGCAGGTGCAGGCCCATGACTTCCATCAGCATCTGGTTGCTGTTGGCGGTGCCGTAGAAGGTACAGGTGCCGGCGTCGTGGTACGACGCGGCTTCGCATTCCATCAGTTCTTCGCGCGTGGCCTTGCCCTGCGCGTAGAGCTGGCGCACGCGCGCTTTCTCTTTGTTCGACAGACCCGACGTCATCGGGCCGCCCGGCACGAAGATGCCCGGAATGTGACCGAAGTGCAGCGCGCCGATCAGGAGGCCCGGCACGATCTTGTCGCAGATGCCCAGGTACAGGCTGGCGTCGAACATATTGTGCGACAGGCCGACGGCGGTGGCCATGGCAATGGTGTCGCGCGAGAACAGCGACAGTTCCATGCCCGGCTGGCCCTGCGTGACGCCATCGCACATGGCGGGCACGCCGCCGGCAAACTGGGCCACGGCGCCGATCTCGCGCACGGCGTCCTTGATGATGGTCGGATAGCTCTCGAACGGCTGGTGCGCCGACAGCATGTCGTTGTAGGAAGAAACGATCGCCACCGACGGCTGCTTGACTTCACGCAGCTTCAGTTTGTCGTTAGCCGGGAACGCGGCGAACCCGTGGGCGAGGTTCGTGCACGACAGCGCGCCGCGCTGCACGCCCTGGATGCGGGCCGCCTCGAGGTGCGCCAGATAGGCTGCGCGCGACGGGCCGCTGCGCTTGATGATGCGATTGGTAACCTGTTCGACTACGGGGTGGAGCGCCATGTTCGTTCCTTCCTGAATTTAGTATCTGAAATTTTACTACAATTTGGACCGCTGCGCTCTTCAGCGATGCCCGATGCTGTATGGATGAGCGTGGAGGCGCGTGCCGAAAAGCGCCGTTCGTTGGTATCCTGGCGGCGCACACGCGCTTTTATGTAGTGAATTTACGCGCAGATAATTGTATTATTCGATAATCTGTTAACGACAACATTGTGCCACGCACCCCGGACCCCATGCGCCAGCCATCCTTGACCAGTACCGCCAGCTTCCAGGCCCTCGCCCAGCACGCCGACATTGCCACCACGTGGCAGATGCGCGATCTGTTTGCCGCCGACCCGCAGCGCTTCGAGCGATTCAGTGACGAGGCTGCAGGCCTGTTCCTAGACTATTCAAAAAATCGCCTCGACGGGCGCACGCTTGAACTGCTGATGCAGCTGGCGCGCGAGCGCGGCGTCGAAGCGCGGCGCGATGCGATGTTCCTGGGCGCGCGCATCAACAACACCGAAGGCCGCGCCGTGCTGCACACCGCCTTGCGCGCCCCGCGCGGTGCGTCGCACGTCGTCGACGGCGTGGACATCAATGCCGACATCCACGCCGTGCTCGATCGCATCAAGACCTTCACCGACGCGGTGCGCAGCGGCGAATGGCTGGGCCACACCGGCAGACCGATCACGGACATCGTCAATATCGGCATCGGTGGCTCGGATCTTGGCCCGAAGATGGTCGTGCTGGCCCTGCGCCATTACGCGCATCCGCGTCTGCGCATGCATTTCGTCTCGAACGTCGATGGTCACGACATGGACGCCGCCCTGAGCCAGGTCGATCCCGAAACGACGCTCTTCATCGTCGCCTCGAAAACCTTCACCACCACCGAGACGATGATGAACGCGCAGACCGCGCGCCGCTGGTTCCTGGCGCACGCGCCTGAAGAGGCGTTGGCGAAACACTTCGTCGCCGCATCGACCAACACAGAGGCGATCAAGGCCTTCGGCATCGACCCGGCCAATATGTTCCCGTTCTGGGACTGGGTTGGCGGGCGCTATTCAGTATGGTCGGCGATCGGCCTGCCGGTCGCGCTGGCCGTGGGCTTCGGCTACTTCAAGGACTTCCTGGCCGGCGCCCACGACATGGATGAACACTTCCGCAGCGCGCCGCTCGAGCAGAACCTGCCGGCGCTCCTGGGCCTGATCGGCTTCTGGAACCGCCAGTTCCTCGAGTGCGGCTCGGTCTCGATCGCGCCGTACCACCAGGACCTGAACCGCTTCCCGGCCTACCTGCAGCAGCTCGACATGGAAAGCAACGGCAAGCGCGTCACGCGCGACGGCCAGCCCGTCGACACGCCAACCTGCCCGGCGATCTGGGGCGAGTGCGGCACCAATGGCCAGCACGCCTACTTCCAGCTGCTGCACCAGGGCACCGACGTGACGCCGATGGACTTCATCGCGGCCCTGCGTCCGGCGCACGAGATGGACCACCACCACACTGCCCTGCTGGCGAACTGCTTCGCGCAGTCTGAAGCCTTCATGAAGGGCAAGACCGCCGACGAAGTGCGCACCGACCTGATGGCGCAAGGCTTGCCGGCAGACGAAGTCGAGCGCCTCACGCCGCACAAGACCTTCCCCGGCAACCGCCCGAGCAACACGATCCTGATGGAGCGCCTGACGCCCACCACGTTGGGCGCCCTGATCGCGCTGTACGAGCACAAGACGTTCGTCCAGGGCGTGCTGTGGGACGTGAACAGTTTCGACCAATGGGGCGTCGAGCTGGGCAAGGTATTGGCCAAGAAGATCGAGGCCGAGCTGGCGGGCGAGCCGCTACCCAACCTGCACGACAGTTCCACCAACGGCTTGATCGCGCGCGCGAAAGCCGCCGTCTGATCGTAATCCTGTAGGGTGGACGGGTTCCCCGTCCACGCGTTCAACGATCTTTGGTACACCACAAAATCAGCTTGATTTGAACGCGTGGACGGCATAGCCGTCCACCCTACGCCGGCTGAAGCACCTGCGACGCGAAAGAAGACTATGGCAACCGAAAAATTTGAAGTGGTACACGATGCGCCGATGCTGGTGGGCGAATCGGCGATCTGGCACGAAGTCGAGTCGGCCCTGTACTGGGTTGACATCGAAGGCCTGACCGTCAACCGCCTGCACGCGGCCAGCGGCAAATTCAGCTCTTGGAAGATGGGGTCGAACCCGTCGGCGCTGGCCATCGACGACAACAATTTCCTGGTCGTGGCCACACGCGAGCGCCTGCTGCGCCTGAACACGACCGACGGCGCGGAAACCCCGATCGCCGACGCGCCCTACGATACGTCGAAGGTGCGCTTCAATGATGGCCGCGTCGACCCGGCGGGCCGGTTCTGGATCGGCACCATGTACGAGCCGCGCGACCAGCCGGCCGCCGAGATGTACGTACTCGCGCGCGACAACCTGCGCTGCGCCTGGCGCGGCGGCATGACCAACTCGAACGGCCTGGCCTGGAGCCTGGACGGCCGCACGATGTTCCATGCCGATACCACCACGCACCGCATCGACTGCTACGACTTCGATGTGGCCACCGGTGAGCACAGCAACCGCCGCACGATCCTCACCTTCCCGACCGATAAAACGGCGCCGGACTACGGCGGCCGGCCCGATGGCGCGACAATCGACTCTGAAGGCATGTACTGGGTCGCGATGTTCGAAGGCGGTCGCGTGCTGCGCATCTCGCCAACCGGCGAGATCCTGCGTGAGATCAAACTGCCCGTGCGCTGCCCGACGTCGGTCTGCTTCGGCGGGCCCGACCTGCGCATGCTGTACATCACCAGCGCCAGCCAGGGCCGGTCGAGCGAAGAAATCGCGCAGTATCCGCACACTGGCAAGGTACTGTCGGTGCGGCTCGATGTCGCCGGCCGCGAAGAGCCCGAGTACGCTATCTGAACCCGGGCCCGCACCTGCTTACCAGGTGTAGCCGGCCTTCACATAGAAGTAGCGGCCATTGAAGCCGTTCGGCGCCCACACGCTGTACGGCTGGGTGCCGTTCACGTTCAGGTTGGCCCGCGACGTGACCTGCGCAGGATAGCGGTTGGTCACATTGTCGATGCCGGCCGTCAGGCGCCACTGGTTCAGGCGCACGCTCGTTGCCAGATCGAGCACCCACTGCGGATCGTAGTTCTGGTCCAGCGCCGGATCGTTCTGCGGCACCGTGAATTCGCCGTAACGCGTCACGACGGCGCGGCCATTCCACGCACCCTGCGTAAAGTCACCCGTCAGGCCCAGCTTGTCCTTCGGCGAACCCACCGTCAGGCGGTTGATGCTCTGGCGGTCCACCAGCGACAATCCCTGCCCCGACAGCACGGCTGGCGACGCCGCCACACCCTGCACCTCATTGTCGTTATGGTTGTAGGCCAGCGTCAGGTCGGCGCGCGCGCCCTGCGCGAAGTTCAGGCGGTAGGTGCTGACCACGTCGACACCCTTGGTGCGCGTGTCGACCGCGTTGGTGAAGTAGCGCGCCGCGCCGACGAACACGCCCTGGGCCGCAAGCGCGCGTGACAGCGCCGGTGCATTGGCCAGTTGCAGGTTCGACGAGAACACGATGCGGTCATCGATATCGATGCGGTACAGGTCGACCGTCGTGGTCCAGTTGCGGGTTGGCTGCCACTGCGCACCGATGCTCAGGTTGCGCGCCTTTTCGGCCTTGAGCGGCTGCGCGCCCAGTGCACGGGCGGCAGCGCTGCCGACCGGGAACGTGCCCGTCTCCACCAGCGCGCTGGCGCCGTTCACGAGCAGCGTATTGGTGGTGGTGATCGTGTAGAACGACTGCGCCAGCGACGGCGCGCGGAAACCGTTCGATGCCGTGCCGCGCAGCGCGAAGGCTGGCGTGAACGCATAGCGTGCCGATGCCTTGGCCGAATTCGTGCTGCCGAAATCGCTGTAACGTTCATGGCGCAGCGCCAGGGCGCCCGACAGTGCGCTCGTGATGTCGCCTTCCAGGTTCAGGTACACCGATTTGTTGTTGCGGCTGTTTTCGCCTGCATTCTCAGGGCGGAAGCCCGAATAGCCCTGCGCGCCGGAACCGAAGTACGAACCGGCTTCGCCCGCGCCGATTTCGTACGATTCATGGCGCGCTTCCAGGCCCAGGGCCACCGTCAGCGGGCCGCTCATGAACGACACGGGAATCTCGCGCGCCACGTCCAGGTTGGCCAGACTTTGCTTCGAGGTCAGTTCGCCCGCATAGAAGCTGGTAGGACTGGCCGCGCCCAGGCTGTAGTTGACCGTGTCATTCACGTCGAGCGTGAAGCGGTTGCGGCCGTGGTTCAGGCTCGCATCCCAGCGCCAGCCGGCGGCCACGCCGCGCAGGCCCGTCACGATCGAGGCATCGACCGAGGTGCTGCCCAGCAGCGGCTGGAAGCCTTCCGGGTACAGGGGCGAGCGCAGCGTGGTGCGGGTGTTGTCGGTGAACGCGGTGCGGAAGGTCGCCGCCGACGAGGTGTCGCGCTCGCCGTAGCTTGCAAAGGCGTACCAGTCGACGTCGTCGTTGATGCGCACTTCGCTGTTGACGAACAGCGTGCGCGGGCGGCTGTCCGGGTCGCCGTAGCGCTGGGTTCTCAGGCCCTGGCGTGGACCGGCGGACGGCCTCGGATCGGCGAACGAGCGGTTGGTGGCGTTGCGGTCGGCCGCTTCGACGGCGATGCGCACCCAGCCATCCTGGCCCAGGTCGAAGCCGGCCGAACCGCGCACGGTGGCCTGCTCGCCGTCGCCCGCGTCATACTGGCCATACACCACTTCCGCTTCGCCGCCCTTGGCGCCGCGCTTCAGGATGATGTTGACCACGCCGGCGATGGCGTCCGAGCCGTATTGGGCCGCGGCGCCGTCGCGCAGCACTTCGATGCGCTCGATCGCCGCCAGCGGAATCGCATTCAGGTCGACCGGGGCCGAGCCGCGGCCCAGCGTACCGTTGACGTTGACGACGGCCGATGTGTGGCGGCGCTTGCCGTTGACCAGCACCAGTGTCTGGTCGGGCGACAGGCCGCGCAGCTGCGCCGGGCGCACCGCGTCGCTGGCGTCGGCGCCGCTCGGACGCGGAAAATTCATCGATGGCAGCAGGCGCGACAGCACGGTGGCCAGCTCGCCCGAGCCGGTGCTGAGCAGTTCCTTGTTGCCGATGACGTCGACGGGCGACTCCGAATCGAGCGTGCGGCGGTTCAGTGAACGGGTGCCGGTGACGACGATCGTCTGCACGTCCTGGGCGGCCGGCGCCGGCGGCGGCGTCTCCTGGGCCAGCGCGGCGGTCGGTGCGAGGGTCGCGATCAGGCTCAGGATCAGGACCGCGCGATGCGGGTTGGCGTGATGGTGCTTGCAGCTCATGGGGGCTTCTCTTCTTCTGGTCGGTGACGGCGGTACCTCGACCGCCGAAGGGACGCGAAGCTTAACAAACCTCCAATTACGTTGCCAATATCGATTTTGCCTATGCTTATATCGCGAACCGGCAGATAGAAGCAGCCCCCCCTCAGCCCATCATGCGGGCCGAATCGTAGCCGATCCGCACCGCACCCCAGTGCTTCCCGTCGATTACGATGGGCATCGACAGATCGTTGATCACCTCACCCGTATCGCGGAGATAGGTCTGCAGCAGGAACGGCTCGCGGTTCTTCGCCAGCCGGATACCCACCGGATCGTCGAAGATCCGCTTGTTGCGGCAATACACCAGGTCGTGCTCGCGCTGCCCGTTGGGCGGGCGCGAGAACTTGGTGTTGTGGGTCGGCGCGAAGCCGCGGTTGTCCACGGCCAGCGCGTAGGCGGCGCCCGGCAAATCGGTCAGCACGCGGTCGAACAGGATTTGCAGGTCGCGCTCGACAATGCGGTCGTACGACGTGGTGAAGCGTGGCGGATCGGACTGCGCGATCGGCTGGTAATTCTGGTCGAACACGTTGGCGCCGCCCGCGGCATGCCGCTTCAGACAGGCCAGCACCTCTTCGCGCAGCACGGTGGTTGCGTCGACCAGCGCGTCGAACGGCGTGCCGCCGGTGCGGAAACCCGCCAGCACGCCTTGCAGCTCCTCGGTGGCCAGCCGCACCTCGTCCACCCGGCGCGACGCATCCTGCATCGTTGCCGCCGCCCCGGATGCGTTGCTCGCCACCTCGCCGACGCGCGCCCCGATCTGCTGGTTGACGCCATCGAGCGACTGCATCGCCAGCGCCATCTGGTCCACGGTCGCGGTCATGCGCTCAAAATCGGCCACGAACGTCGTCAGGTGGCTCGCCGCGCTGCCGGCTTCGCGCGCCGAGACGTTCACGCCATCGAGGATATTTGCCGTCGCGCTGGAGGTCGATGCCACCAGCCCGCGCATCGCACTGCTGGCGGTCGCGATCTTGACGGCTTCCGCGTTGACCACCTGCGACAGGCGCCGCACTTCGGACGCCACCACGGCGAACCCGCGCCCGGCCGGGCCGGCGCGCGCCGCCTCGATCGCGGCATTGATCGCCAGCAGATTGGTCTGGTTGGCGACGTTCTCGATGACGGTGCCGAATTCCCCGATCTCGTGCAGGTGCCCGACCAGTTGCGAGACGGTGTCCGAAAAACCATGCACCTGCGCCTCGATGGTGCGCATGCGCGCTTCGAGGCGTGTCAGTTCATCCATCGACTCGCGCGCCGTGTGCAGGTTGCGCTGGGCGGTGTCGGCGATGCGCAGCGTACCGGCATTGACATCGGCCGACAGGTCGGTGACTTCGCGCGCTGCGGCGGCCAGCGCGCCGGCCGCCTGGTGCTGGCGCGCGGCCTGGGCCTGCGCCTGATCGACTTCCTTGCGCAGGCGCGCGGCATTGATCGCCGTGCGGATGCTGCCATCGCGGGCCTTGACCACCAGCGCGCGCATGCTGCCGCCAACGCTGCCACCCACGGCCCGTCCACCGAACGGCGACAGCGCCCGTCCCAGACTTTGCATCCACCCCATCATGTCTCCCTCGTACTCAGCTCGAACGGCTGCGGTATTTACCTGTGGAAACTATAGTCCCATTCGACCGGGCTGTCATTCATCATGGATGCCAGAGGGCTGATTGTCTGCGCGGCGCGACAACTGCGTGAGCCAGGTGCGGATGTCCGAGGTCGGGATACCATGCTGCTCGTTGTAGGTATTCTGTTTGCTCCAGGCCAGCCCGTCGCCGCGCGCGAAGGCGAGGCGGTAGCGCGCCTTTGCGTCGTCTGGCTGTGCAGCGAGACCGGCCTGCAGCGCTTCGCGGGTCAGCAAGGTACGTTCGACGGCGCGCTCGGTCACCTGCTCGACGATGTCCGCCAGCTGCCCGTACGAGACGGTGTCGCTGGCCAGATACACGACCTGGTTCGCGATGCGGGGCATCTCGAACAGGATCGCGGCGGTACACCGGCCGATGTCATCGGGCGTGGTGACCGTCACCTGCGTGGCCCAGCTACCCAGGCCGCGCACGATGCCGGCATCCAGGTCGACGATGCCGGCCGTCTTCTCGAACAGGAAACTGGTGAACATGCCGGTCGAGATGATGATCCACTCGGTCCGGTCCTGCCCGCGCAGCATGCCGCGCACGTCGAACTGCTCGTCGAATACGGGCTGGCCACTGCCCTTGCCGACAATGTCGTAATCGACCCCGAACTGCCATGGAATATGCCGCCGCACGCCGGCAGCCAGCACCGCCCGGGTCAGCCGCAGCTGGGTGCCCGGGCCGGCGACGAAGCCGGTACAGTTGATGACGGTGTCGAACGGGCGCAGCAAGGCGACGAGTTCTTCTTCGCTGCGCTGTGCGAGGTCGAACGGCACCAGTGCCACATCCAGCGCGCGTAGCGTGGCGTGATCCTGCCGCTGGCGCGCGGTTGGCGCGTCGATCGAGCCGGGCGTGACCAGAACGGCCAGCGCGCGCCCCGCAGCCTTCTGGCGCGGCGCCAGATGGCGCAGGATGGCCATGCCGAGTTCACCGGCGCCAAGCACCAGCGTGTGCGGGGCATTGTTTGCATTGTCGTGGGTCGTCATGCGAGCTCCTGTCGTGATCAAAGGCGTGAAGTATGGTCACCTGCCCTCCCGCGCGTAAGCCCGCCCGCCGGCATTTCAGAATTGTGATGGGTGGGATAATCGACGATCGGGGCAGATCAGCGAGGCAGGAACGATGGACAAGTTACGGGCAATGCAGATTTTTTCGCGCGTCGTCGAAGCACGCAGTTTTGCCGGCGCCGCCAACATCCTGGCAGTGCCGCGCTCGACGATCAGCCGCGCGATCCAGGAACTCGAGGCGTCCCTGGGCGTGCGGCTGCTGCAGCGCACGACGCGCACCCTGCACGTCACGCCCAACGGCAGCCTGTATTACGACCACTGCCAGCGCATCCTGAGTGCCATCGAAGGGGTGGAGGCAGCGCTGTCCGACGGCACGGCCGCACCGCGCGGACGGCTGCGCATCGACATGACCTCCTCGTTTGCACGGGCCGTTGTGCTGCCGGTCCTGCGCGAATTCCAGACCCGGTATCCGGCCATCGACCTGACCCTGACGCTGGGCGACCGCCCGGTCGAACTGGTTCAGGAAGGCGTCGATTGCGTGGTGCGGGCCGGCACGCCGGCGTCATCGGCGCTGCTGGTGGCGCGTCATCTCGGCAGCTTCGACTGGATCACCTGCGCCTCGCCGGATTACCTGGCACGCTGCGGCACGCCGCACTCGCTCGATGCGCTCGATGGGCATGACATCATCGGCTACCAGTCAGCCGCCACCGGCCGCGCGACCGACTGGCGCTTCACGGTCGATGGCGCCGAGCGAACGATTGCGGCCGGCGCGCGGCTCATCGTCAATGACACCGACGCCTATCTGGGCTGCGGCCTGGAAGGGCTGGGGCTGATCCGGGTCGCCAGTTACGTGGCGATGCCGCACCTGAAAGCCGGCCGCCTGGTGCGCGTCCTGCCGGCAGTCCAGGGGCCGCCCGTTCCGCTGTCACTGATTTATCCGCAAGACCGGCATCTGGCCTCGACCGTGCGCGCGTTCGCCGACTGGCTGGGCCAGCAGGTGCATGCGCAGCAAAGTACATGGCAGGTACCCCTGCCCCGCGGGTGACACGCCTGCCTGCGCTGCGCGCGCGGCGAATATGGCACCATAGGTCGTCATAGGGCGCGAACGTAGTAGATTTTCTTGATACTACATAAATTATGTAGTAAATTTACAAAACCCTTTTACTGACGCAGATCCGACCCATTATGGCGATTCCCGATTTCGACCTCGTATTCTTTGGCGGCAGTGGCGACCTTGCGATGCGCAAGCTGTTGCCTGCCATGTTCGCGCGCGACGTGGCCGGCGACCTGCCGGCCAGTGCCCGCATCATCTGCGTCGGGCGCGACGACGCCACGCAGGAAGAATTCCTGCACATGGTCGAGACCAACTCGAAGCCGCACATCAAGGAAGCGCCGTCTGGTGCCAACTGGGACAAATTCCTCGGCCGCATCACCTATGTGGCACTGAACGCCACCGACGCGAGCACCTTCGGCGACCTGGTCGCGGCCCTGCGCGCCGATGCGTCGCTCACGCGCGTGTACTACCTGGCCACGCCGCCGCAGATCTTCGCCAAGATCTGCGACAACCTGGCCGCCACGGGCCTGGCCACGCCCAATTCGCGCGTGGTGCTCGAAAAACCGCTGGGCCGCGACCTGGCCTCGGCCAAGCAGATCAACCTGGACGTGGGCAAGGTGTTCGCCGAATCGCAGATCTACCGCATCGACCATTACCTGGGCAAGGAGACCGTGCAGAACCTGCTGGCCCTGCGCTTCGGGAACATCCTGTTCGAGCCGCTGTGGCGCCGCGAATGGATTTCGGACGTGCAGATCACCATCGCCGAGAAGATCGGCGTGGGCAACCGCATGGGTTACTACGACAACTCGGGCGCGCTGCGCGACATGCTGCAGAACCACCTGCTGCAGCTGCTGTGCATCGTGGCGATGGAGCCGCCGGCCTCGATCGCGCCGGACGCGGTGCGCGACGCCAAGCTGCAGGTACTGCGCTCGCTGAAACGCTTCACGCCGACGACGCTGACCCACAATATCGTGCGCGGCCAGTACCGCTCGGGCTATATCGACGGCCAGCCGGTGCCCGGCTACCGCGACGAACCGGATGCGCCAAAGAGTTCGCGCACCGAGACCTTCGTGGCGATGAAGGCCGAAATCGACACCTGGCGCTGGGCCGGCGTGCCGTTCTATCTGCGCACCGGCAAGCGCATGTCCGACCGCCTGGCCGAAATCGTCGTGCGCTTCAAGCCGATCCCGCATTCGATCTTCAACCAGCCGACGTCGAGCTTCCAGCCCAACAGCCTGGTGATTCGCCTGCAGCCCGATGAAGGACTGTCGATGAATCTGATGGCCAAGACGCCGGGCGATTCGATGCGCCTGAAACAGGCCGAACTCGAACTCGATTTCCGCGAGCAGTTCACGTCGCCTCGCATGGAAGCGTACGAGCGCCTGCTGCTCGACGTGCTGCGCGGCCAACTGACGCTGTTCATGCGCGGCGACGAGCTGGAAGCGGCGTGGGAATGGGTCGAACCGATCCTGGAACACTGGGAGCAGGACGACACCTCCCCCGCCCCGTACACGTCCGGCACCTGGGGCCCGGCTGCGGCCAGCGCCCTGATCGGGCGCGACGGCTTGCAATGGCGCGAAGAATCGCTGCCCGAAGACTGAGGCCAACCCATGCTGCTCGACTCGATCCGCACCCAGCTCGACACGCTCTCCAAATCGGAGCGCAAGGTGGCGCTCGCAGTGCTGGCCGCGCCATCGGGCACCGTGAGCCAGAACATCACGGCGCTCGCGCGCAACGCGGGCGTATCGGAGCCGACCGTCGTGCGCTTTTGCCGCACGCTCGGTTACGACGGCTGGCACGAGTTCAAGCTGAAGCTGGCGCAAGGCCTGGCGCTGGCCCTGCCCGGCGCCAACGAGGCGCCGCACCAGGACGACCTGGCGTCGGACCTGATCAACAAGATCTGCAGCCGCTCGATCAACACGCTGCTCGACCTGCGCAACAACCTCAAGCCGGAGCTGGTGCAGCAGGCCCTCGAAATCCTGGCGCGCGCCAACAAGATCGAGTTCTACGGCCAGGGCACGTCCGGCTTCGTGGCAGCCGATGCGCAGCACAAGTTCTTCCGCTCGGGCGTGCCGACGGTGGCCTACACCGACCCGGCGATTCACTCGATCGCCGCGGCCCTGCTGCGCGAAGGCGATGCGGTGGTCGCCATTTCGCAGCGCGGCAACAACCCGGCACTGACCCGGTCGGCCAAGCTGGCCAAGGCGGGCGGCGCGCAGGTGATCGTGCTGGCGCCATCGGGGACCCCGCTGGCCGAGATGGCCACGCTACTGATCCCGATCGACCTGGTGTTTGCGACCGACCCGTACACGCCGATCTCGGCGCGCCTGGCCTACCTGGTCGTGATCGACGTGCTGGCAGTGGGCCTGGCGCTGCGGCGCGGGCCGGAGTTTCGCAAGAAAATGCAGAACGCCCAGAAGGCGCTGCAGGAGTTCGACATGCAGTTCGATTCGTTTATTGGCTAAGCGCCCTCACGTGATAATGGGTGAGCCTTTCCCCCCTTTCACCCTTGTAGACTGGCCGGCTCGCCCGCCGTCACAAGGAATCGCATGCCACGTTTGTCCCTCGCCGCCCTGCTGTGCGCCTGCCTCGCGCTGCCTGCCGGCGCTGACGACCGCGCCGCACCGTCGCCGGCGCAAGCCGGCTACGACTACGCCCAGACGGTGCGCAACGAAGTAAGCACGCAGCTCAAGGACAAATCGGACCGGGTCGCCCTCGAGCAGGCGGCGCAACGGCTCGAAGGATTGGTCGACTGGCTCGACACGCCGCTGACGCGCGATCTGGGCACCGGCTCGCGCTATCTGTATTTCCGCGGCCTCGATGTCCAGCGCGACCTGGCCGTGGTCTACGCCCGGCTGGGCCAGACCGACAAAGCGCTCGATGCGCTGGAAACCATGGGACGCTATGGCTGGCTTGGCGACGCCACCAAGCCGATACTGGCCGATGAGGCGTTTGCAGCCTTGCGGGAAGAGCCGCGCTTTCAAGCCATCCGGGCGACATGGTCGACGCCTCTGCGCATGCTGAAGGACTTCGGCGCCGGCTCGACCTACCGCGAACGGCTCACGGTCGAAGAACGCATCGCCGGCCTCACCCAATTCTGGGCCGACGCCAGGCAGTACTTCGTCCACTTCGACAATGCGCCCACTCTCGACTGGAACCAGGCTTACCTGGAATTTTTGCCCAAGGTGATCGCGGCCGACACCACCGCCGCGTATTACCAGGTGCTGATGCAGTTTGCGCCGCTGCTGCGCGACGGCCACACCAATATCTTCCCGCCCGATCAGTTGAAGGACCGGCTGTACGCGCGTCCGCCGATCATGACGGCGCTGGTGAAGGATGCGGTCCTGGTCATCGCCGTACACGATCCCGCACTGGCTGGGGGCTTGCGCGTCGGCGATGAAATCGTCGCCATCGACGGCATGCCGGTCAAACAGTATGCCGAGCAAAAAGTCGCGCCGTACGTCAGCAGTTCGACCGCGCAGGACCGCGCGCTGCGCATGTATTCCTATCAGCTCCTGACGGGCGACGCCGGGGTGCCGGTGCGCTTGACGCTGCGTGACGGCACCGGACGCCAGCGCGAAGAAACCATCGCGCGCGGCAGCGCAGACGCCCCTGGCAAGCGTGAACCGTTCGCGTTTCGCATGCTCGCTGGCGACATCGCCTATCTCTCGCTCGACCACTTCGAAAGCGACGGTGGCGTGATCGCGTTCGCGATGCACGCGCCGCAGATCATGCGTGCCAAAGGGCTGATCCTGGACGTGCGTGGCAATGGCGGCGGCTCCACCGCCCATGGCGAGTCGATCCTGCAGCGCCTGACCAACCAGCCGATTCCACGCGCGCTCAGTTTCGTGCGCGGCCCCAGCATCGCCAGCACGGAATCGTCACGCACACTGACGTGGGAACCCATGCCGGCGATAGCACCCGCGCGCAACCGGTTCGGCAAGATCTTCGCCGGCCCCGTCGTCGTGCTGACGAGCGAGCAAACCTTTTCGGCTGCCGAGGACTTCGTCCTTGCCTTCAACGCGCTCGAACGCGGCACGACGATCGGCGCCACGACCGCCGGCAGCACCGGGCAGCCGATCGGGATCAAGTTGCCGGGCGGCGGGTGGGGACGCATTTGCTACAAGCGCGATCTGCTGCCTGACGGGGGCAAGCTGGTGGGCCGCGGCCTGGCGCCGGACATCGAAGCCTTCCCGACCGTGAAGTCGGTCCGCGCCGGCACTGATCCGGTCCTTCAACGGGCGCTGGCCACGTTCAGGCGCTGAACCCGGGGTGCACGCAACCGCAAGCGAAGCCATTGGGCTAAAATAGTTCCTTTATTGACCGCCAAATGGCAACGCCATGCACATCAATCCAGAACGCAGCGACCGCCCCGATTACGACCTGCTGGTACGCCAGGTCACGAGCATCCTCGAAGGTGAACGCGACCTGACGGCCAATGCGTCGCAGTTCTCGGCCCTCGTCTACGACACCATCGCCGACCTGAACTGGGCTGGCTTCTACTTCACCGTGCCGTCCAAAAAAGGCGAAGGCAACGATCTGCTGGTCGGCCCGTTCCAGGGCAAGCCCGCCTGCGCGCGCATCCCGTTCGGGCGCGGCGTGTGCGGCGCCACGGCCGTCAAACGCGAGACCATCGTGGTCGCCGACGTGCATGCATTCCCGGGCCACATCGCCTGCGATTCGGCGTCGGCGTCCGAGATCGTGATCCCGGTGCTCAAGGATGACCGGCTGATCGGCGTGTTCGATATCGACAGCCCGAAGCTCGAGCGCTTCAGCGACGAAGACCGCGCCGGCCTGGAAGCCATGCTGGCCGCGTTTGTCGCGGGCACCGATTTCTAAGCATATTCAAGAGACCACCATGAACCAACTCGAACAGCTCAAGCAATTCACCACCGTCGTCGCCGATACCGGCGACTTCCAGTCGATCAAGGCGTACACGCCGCAGGATGCGACCACCAACCCGTCGCTGATCCTGAAGGCCGTGCAAAAGCCGGAATACCGTCCGCTGCTCGAAAAAGCCATCGCCAACGCGCCCGACGCGTCGATCGACGGCATCATCGACAGCCTGTTGATCGCCTTTGGCGTGGAAATCCTCAAGTTCGTGCCGGGCCGCGTGTCGACCGAGATCGACGCCGCGCTGTCGTTCGATACCGAGGCCACGGTGGCCAAGGGCCGCGAACTGATCGCGCTGTACGAAGCGGCCGGCGTGTCGCGCGAGCGTGTGCTGATCAAGATCGCCTCGACCTGGGAAGGCATCCGCGCCGCCGAGATCCTGGAAAAAGACGGCATCCACTGCAATCTGACGCTGCTGTTCTCGCTGTGCCAGGCCGTGGCCTGCGCCGAAGCGGGCGTCAAGCTGATTTCGCCGTTCGTCGGCCGTATATACGACTGGTACAAGAAGTCGACCGGCACCGATTACCAGGGCGCCGACGATCCGGGCGTGCAGTCGGTCAAGGGCATCTACCAGTACTACCGCAAGTTCGGCTACGCCACCGAAGTGATGGGCGCAAGCTTCCGCAACACGTCGCAGATCCTCGAACTGGCCGGTTGCGACCTGCTCACGATCTCGCCGGACCTGCTGCAAAAGCTGGCCGACAGCGACGCACCATTCGAGCGGAAGCTGGTCAAGGACGACAGCGCCGATATCGAGAAGATCGCGATCGACGAAAAGACGTTCCGCTTCATGCTCAATGAAGATGCGATGGCGACCGAAAAGCTGGCCGAAGGCATCCGCGCGTTCGTGGCCGATTCGATCAAGCTGAAGGTGATGATCGAAGGCATGCGCTAAGCACAGTGAACACAGCTGGGGTCAGGTCTGACATTCGGACACGACCTCAGCCTTAGCGACTTTAAACACAGCCGCACAGCCGGGGTCAGGTCTGACATTCAGACACGGCCTCAGCCTTAGCAACTTCCAATGATCTCTCACATGGTATTAGCATGGCCCGCTGCCAGCTAATTCCGACTGGCCCGACTGTCCAGATCGTGTCCGAATGTCAGACCTGGCCCCCCCCCGGGGGGGGGGGGGGGGCCGGGCCCCCGCGGGGGCGGGGGGGGGGGGGGGGGCGCCAC